>JAJDAJ010000040.1 GCA_029261925.1 Deltaproteobacteria bacterium
CCCGGCGCCCGCGGACGTCCTGGCGAGCTGGCACGGTCGGCTCGATGGCCGTCACTTCCGGGCGCGGATGCGGCTGGAGATGAGTCGCTACGGCATGGACGAGGTGCGCGAGCTCGTCGTGTACCGCGCCGATGAGGCCGGCACCCTGGAGCGCCTGCTGGTGCGCTTCGAGCGCCCGCCCGACCTGCGCGATGTGCGCCTGCTGTATCGCGAGCTGGCGGGCCGGGCCGCCGAGTATTTCATGTACACGCCGTCCACGCGCCGGGTGCGCCGCCTGCCGCCCAGCGTGGCCGACGACGACCTCTACGGGGTCGATCTCGAGTTCCTGGGCTTCGGCGTGGCGGAGACCGAGCCGACCGAGGTCCTGGGCCTCGCGCTCGAGCGCCTCGACGATCGCGTCACGTATCGCCTGCGGGAGCGGGCGCTGCAGCCGGGTCCCCGATTCGACGAGCGGACCACCTGGATCGACCGCGAGAGCTCCGTGGCGCTGCAGACCGAGCTGCTCCGCGGCGGGCAGCTGGTGCTGCGCGCGCGCGTGCTCGAGCTGCGCGAGATCGACGGCGTGCCGACGCCCGTGCGCACGCGCTTCCTGCGGCCCGGGGAGCGTCGCGAGGTCTTGCTGCACGTGGACTCGATCGACTACCGCACGGCGCTGCCGGCCGACGCGTTCTCGGTCCTGGATCTCGCCCGGCCGGGCAGCCGCTGATGCGCGTGCGCGTGCGCGTGCGCGGTCGCGTCCAGGGGGTCTGGTTCCGCGAGTCCACCCGGCGCGCCGCCGAGGGCGCGGGCGTTCGTGGCTGGGTGTGCAATCGTCGGGACGGCAGCGTCGAGGCGCTGCTCGACGGCGCGTCCGCCGCCGTGCGCAGCGTCGTGGACTTCATGGGCGTCGGCCCGGAGCAGGCGCGGGTCGCGGAGGTCGCGGTCACGGACGAGCCCCCGGGCGAGACCCCTGCAGGCTTCGAGGTGCACTGATGCGCGTGGGAATCACCGGCTCGAGCGGACTCATCGGGAGCGCACTGGCGCGCGCGCTGGCAGCGCGCGGCGACGCGGTGGTGCGCTTCGTTCGCGGGCGCGAGCCGGCCGGGCCGGGCGAGCGGCGCTGGGACCCCGACCGCGGCGAGGTCTCGCCCGGCGCGCTGGATGGCCTCGACGCGCTGGTGAACCTGGCCGGCGAGAACCTCGGCCGCGGGCGCTGGACCGACGCGTACAGGCGCCGCATCCGCGACAGCCGCGTGCGCGGCACGCGCGCGCTCTGCGACGCCCTGCTGCGCTCCTCTGCGCCGCCGGGCGTGCTGGTCTCGGCCTCGGCCCTGGGGTACTACGGCGACCGCGGCGGGGCCTGGCTCGACGAGGACAGCCCGCCGGGCGAGGGCTTCCTGCCGGAGCTCTGTCGCGACTGGGAGGCCGCAGCGGGCCGCGCGTGCGAGGCGGGCACGCGCGTGGTCTGCCTGCGTATCGGCGTGGTGCTGCATCCCGACGGAGGCGCGCTCGCGAGGATGCTCCGGGTCTTCCGGATCGGCCTGGGCGGGCCAGTGGGCGGGGGCGAGCAGTTCGTGAGCTGGGTCTCGCGTCCCGACGTCGTGGGCGCCGCCCTGCGCGCCCTCGACGACGCGCGCCTGGCGGGCCCCGTCAACGCGGTCTCGCCCGACCCGGTGCCGCAGGCGCGGCTCGCGCAGGTGCTCGGCGCGGCCCTGGGCCGGCCCGCTTTCTTGCCGCTGCCCGGCGTGGCCGTGCGGCTTGCCTGGGGCGAGATGGGTGAGGCCCTGCTGCTCCACAGCGCGCGCATCCGCCCCGCGCGCCTGCTCGGCATCGATCATCCCTTCGCGCACCCCGAGCTCGGGCGTGCACTGCCGGAGATCCTCGAGTCCGGTGAGGGCTAGTGCACGCCCGGGGCGCTGACGAGCGTGGAGGGCTCCACGCCGATCGAGCGCAGCGCCTCGTTCCACATCTGCTCGCCCGGGACCTCGAAGACGAGCCGGGCGATGGCCTCCGCGGTCAGCCAGGCGCCCATGGCCATCTCGCCGCCGAGCTGTCCGGCGCCCCAGCCCGCATAGCCCAGCAGGAAGCGCGCGTGGCGCGGCGGCTCGCCGGCGAGCGCGCGCAGCTCGTCCGGCGAGCTGGACAGGTAGAGGTCCGCGGCGAGCTGCACGGCGTCGGGCGCCGCCGCGCTGCCGGAGTGCACCACCCAGCCGCTGCGGGGCATCACGGGACCGCCGTACCCGGCGACGTCGTCGGCGTCCCCGGCCCAGCTGAAGCCCGTGGTCTCGAGCACGTCGACCACGCGCAGGTCGGTCGGGCGGTTGACGACCAGTCCGAACGACTGCTCGGGCGTGTGCTCGACCATGAGGACCACCGAGCGCTCGAAGTTCGGGTCCGCGAGCTGGGGCATCGCCAGCAGCAGTCCAGGTGCGATCGAGCGCTGGTCCATCGACGTGGAATCTAGCAAGCCGCGAGGGCTAAGCTGGGTGCGGCCCGCGGGGGCCGGAGGACGACGATGCAGATCCCCTTTTTCTTCGACTACGCCTGCCCCTGGGCCTTCCTGGGCAGCTCGCGCGTCGAGGCCTACCTGAAGGACCTCGACGTGGAGGTCGATTTCCGGCCCGTGCACCTGTCGAGCCTCAAGGAGCCGTCGGCGGGCAAGGCCCCCGAGCTCGGGCCGCGCAAGAAGCAGAACCTGGCGAACGACCTGCGCCACTGGTGCGAGCTGGTCGGCGTGGAGCTCAACCCCGACGCGCGCGGGCTCGTGGGCAAGAGCACACGGCTGGCGCTGAAGGCGGCCCTGGTCGCGAAGGACGCCGGCAGGCTCGGCGCCTTCCATCACCCCGCCTACCGCGCGCGCTGGTGCGAGGCGCGCGACCTCTCCGAGCGCGAGGTCGTCGGCGAGCTGCTCGAGGGCGCGGGTCTCGACGCCGCGGCGGCGCTGGAGCGGGCCGAGAGCGACGAGCTCGAGCGCCGTCTCGACGCCGACACCCAGGCCACCATCGAGCGCGGCGTCTTCGGCGTTCCGACGCTGCTGGTGGGCGACGAGCTGATCTGGGGCAACGACCGCCTGGAGCTGGTGCGCTTCTACGCGCAGCGCCGGTGAGCGGAACCCGGGGGCGGCCGGGCGGTTGCTCCCTGAGTGCCCCGGCAGCGGGCCGCGGGCGCCCGGCCGGCGCGAGGGAGTGCAGATGACGTCCATGGGCAGCGGAGCACGCCTGCTGGCGCTGGTCCTGGCGCTCTCGCTCGGCTGCGCGACGACCGGGCAGCGCTTCGACCCGGACTCGGTGCCGCTGATCCGCATCGGCGAGAGCACGGCGACCGAGGTGCGCGACCTGTTCGGGCAGCCCGAGAGCATCCGCTCCACGGGCTCGGGGCGCCTGCGCTTCCGCTACCGCTTCGTCGAGGAGCGCAGCGCCGACACCCGCATGCTGACGCGCATCGCCGCATTCGCCGCCTTCATCCTGGGCCGCGGCTGGATCTGGTCCCCGGTGAACGTGCGCTATCGCAACCGCATCGAGCACCGGCTCGACGTGGTCTTCGACGGCGAGGGCGTCGTGGACGATTACGCCTACGAGCGGACGGAGACGCCCACGCGTCAGGTCTACTGACGCCCGCGGCGGCGAAGCGATCGACGGGGCGATACCTTGCCGCGCATGCACGAGGCCGTGGCCGACCTGCTCGACTTCATCGACGCGTCACCGACGCCGTACCACGCCGTGGCGGCCGGCGTGGCGCGTCTCGAGGCCGCGGGCTTCGAGCGCCGCGACGAGGCCGATCTCTGGGAGCTCTCGCCGGGCGACCGCTGCTGGGTCGAGCGGGGCGGTGGCAGCCTGATCGCCTTCGAGGTCGGCAGCGAGGCGCCGGCCGATGCCGGATTCCGCTGGATCGGCGCCCACACCGACTCGCCGAACCTGCGCCTGAAGCCGCGCGCCGACGTGGTGGCGGAGGGCTACCGTCAGCTCGCCGTCGAGCCCTACGGGGGGCTGCTGCTGCACACCTGGCTCGACCGCGACCTCTCGCTGGCCGGACGCGTCAGCCTGCGCGCCGCTGCCGGCGCGCCGCGCAGCGTGCTCGTCGACCTCGAGCGTCCCCTGCTGCGCGTGCCCAGCCTGGCGATCCACCTGGACCGGTCGGTCAAGGAGAGCCTGCAGCTCGACCCGCAGAAGCACGCAGTGCCGGTCTGCGGGCTCGAGGATGCACCGCCGCTCGCGGAGCTGCTCGCAGAAGAGCTGCGCGCGCGCGGGATCGCCGACGTCGCTCCCGGCGAGGTGCTGGCGTTCGACCTGATGCTCTACGACGTCCAGCGCGCCGGCGTGACCGGCACGGGCGACAGCTTCGTCTGTGCGTCGCGGCTCGACAATCTCGCCTCCTGCCACGCTGCGCTCTCGGCGCTGGTGCGTTGCGCGGGTGTCGACACGCCGTTCACGCGTGGGCTGGTGCTCTACGACCACGAGGAGGTCGGCAGCCGCAGCGCCACCGGTGCCCAGGGCCCGTTCCTGCTCGACGTCCTCGGTCGCTGCGCCGACGCGTACAAGGGCGGCGCGCCGCAGGCGCTCGCGCGCGCCCGCGCGCGCTCGATGCTGGTCTCGGTGGACATGGCGCACGCGGTCCATCCGAACTACGCCGATCGCCACGAGCCCGGCCACCGGCCCGTGATCGGCGGCGGTCCGGTGATCAAGCTGAACCAGGACCAGGCCTACGCCAGCGATGGCGTGACCTCCGCGCGCTTCACGGCGCTCTGCGACGAGGTCGGCGTCGAGCCGCAGCACTTCGTGGTGCGCAGCGATCTGGCCTGCGGCTCGACCATCGGCCCGATCAGCGCCGCGCGCGTCGGCATCCCCACCGTCGACGTCGGCAGCCCGATGCTCTCGATGCACTCCTGCCGCGAGATGGCCGGAACGGCCGACGTCGCGCCCATGATCGCGGTCCTCGAGGCCTTTCACCGCCGGAGCTGAGCTGCATGTACAAGACCCGTCTCGCCATCCTGCTGGTCTGCTCGACGCTGCTCGCGAGCTGCGCCTCGGGGCCGAGTCTGCGCCCGGTGCAGAAAGACCTGGCCGAGGACCGCCCGGGGGCGGCGCTGGAGAAGATCGAGCCGATCGTCGCCGAGTTCCCGGAGAGCTTCGAGGCGCGCATGCTCCTGGGCCACGCCCACTACCGGATCGCGCGCCAGGCGCTCGACGGCGGCGACGAGGAGACCTACGCATCGCACCTGGAGAAGGCGCTCGACGCCTACGTCGAGGCGACGCGGATCCGGCCCGATCAGCCCGGTCCGCACACGAACATGGCGATCATCGCCGCCTACCGCTCCGACATGCGCGGTGCGCTCGAGGGCCTGGAGAACGCCGCCGAGCTGAGCCCGAACAGCCCGATCGCCTACGCCAACCTGGCCGAGGTGCACATCTACCTGGGCAACATGACGCGGGCGCGCGCCATGCTCGACAAGGCCCGGAAGCTGGGAGCGCATCCCGTGATCGTCGAGATCAACGAGGTGCTGGCCGCCTGGAAGGACGGCGACATGGTCGAGGCGCGCGACATCTTCGACGGCGCCTACGCCCTCAACCCCGAGTACGTGCAGGTCTGGAACGAGGCGCCGGTGGCGCAGCCGATCGAGACCTTCGACGACTTCGTCCAGCACTGCTGCCGCGAGGTGACCTGCGGGCCTTACATGCGTCTCCCGTGCGAGCGCATGCAGCTCGAGGTGGCGGAGCGGGAGCTCGCCGCCGAGACCCTGCGTCGCGAGCGCGAGGCCGAGAACCGGCGCCGGCGGCGCCTGCGCGAGATCTACGCCGAGCCGGAAGCCCGTCGCGGCGGCGTGTCGATCGAGATCGAGGAGCCCGAGGAGGACGCGGCCCCCTAGCGCGCCTCAGACCTCCTTGAGCGCGGCGATGATGCGCTCGACCATGCTCTTGGCATCACCGAAGAGCATCATGGTCTGCGGCAGGAAGTACAGGGGGTTCTCGATGCCCGCGAAGCCGGGATTCAGGCTGCGCTTGACCACCATGACCGTCCGCGCCCGGTCGACCTCGAGGATGGGCATGCCGTAGATCGGGCTGCTCGGGTTCTCCCGCGCGTCGGGATTGGTGACGTCGTTCGCGCCGAGCACCAGCGCCACGTCGGTGCGCGGGAAGGAGGGATTGATCTCCTCCATCTCCACGAGCTGCTCGTAGGGAACGTCGGCCTCGGCCAGCAGCACGTTCATGTGCCCCGGCATGCGGCCCGCGACCGGGTGGATCGCGAAGCGCACCTCGATGCCGCGCTGGCCGAGCATGTCGGCCAGCTCGCGCACCGCGTGCTGGGCCTGGGCCACCGCCAGACCGTAGCCGGGCACGATCGTCACCGAGCGCGCCACGTCGAGGATCATGGCGGCCTCGTCGGCCGAGCCGCTCTTCACCGGTCCGCGCTCGCCGGTCGCGCCGCCGCCCATCTCCTGAGTGGCGCCGAATCCCCCGAAGATCACGTTGAACAGCGAACGGTTCATGGCCTTGCACATGATGTTCGTGAGCACGATCCCCGACGCTCCGACCAGCGATCCGCTGATGATCAGGACCTGGTTGCCGAGGATGAAGCCGGTCGCGCAGGCGGCAAGGCCCGAGTAGGAGTTGAGCAGGGAGATCACGACCGGCATGTCCGCGCCGCCGATGGGGATCACCAGGAGCACGCCGAGCAGCAGCGCGAGCGCCGCCATGGCCCAGAAGGACGTGGTCGCGGCCGGGTCGATCACGACCTGCGCGCAGAGCGCCACGATGAGCACGGCGATCAGCGCGTTGATGATCTGCTGACCCGGAAAGAGCAGCGGCTGCCCGTCCATCAGCTCCTGGAGCTTCGCGAACGCGATGAAGCTGCCGCTGAGCGTGACCGCCCCGATCAGCGTCCCCGCGACGATCGGCACGCCGACCTGCGGAGGCGGCGAGATGCCCATGGACTCCAGCCGCACCAGCTCGGCCGCTGCGACCAGCGCCGAGGCCGCGCCGCCGAGGCCGTTGAATGCCGCGACCATCTGCGGCATCGCGGTCATCTCGACGCGCCGAGCCACGAGCGCGCCGACCACGCTGCCCAGGATCACACCCGCTGCGATGCCGCCGTAGTGGATCACGTCGTGGTGGAGCAGGGTGGCGATGACGGCGATCGCCATCCCGATCGCGGCGATCAGGTTGCCGCTCGGCGCAGTCTTCGGGGAGCCGAGGCGCTTGATGCCGAAGATGAAGCACACGGACGCGATCAGGTAGGCGACCGGGATCAAGCGTCGGTCCCCCGGCTGCGGAACATCTTGAGCATCCGGTCGGTGACCATGAAGCCGCCGACGACGTTGACCGTGGCCAGCGCGACCGCGATCACGCCCAGGATCGAGGTGAGGCCGCTCTGCGCGTGGCCTGCGGCCAGCAGCGCCCCGATCATCGCGATGCCCGAGATCGCGTTGGAGCCCGACATCAGCGGCGTGTGCAGCGTCGGCGGGACCTTCGTGATCAGCTCGAAGCCGGTGAACATGGCCAGGACGAAGACCGTGATCACCAGGAGGAAGTCGCCCTCCATCAGCCCTCCAGCGCGGCGCGCACCCGCTCGTTCATGATCTGGCCCTCGTGCGTGACCAGAGGCTCGCGCGTGAGCTCGTCCTCGAGGTCGAGGACCAGCTCGCCGTCGGGCACCAGGTGCATCAGGTAGTTCTCGAAGTTGCGCGAGAGCATCTGGCTGGCGTGTACGGGCACGCTGCTCGCCAGGTCGATGAGGCCGTGGATCCTCACGCCGCGGTGCTCCACGACCTCGCCGGGACGCGTGAGCTCGCAGTTCCCGCCCTGCTCGGCGGCGAGGTCCATGATCAGGGCGCCCGGGCGCATGCGCTCGGCCTGCGCGCGGTCGACCAGGATCGGGGCGCGCCGACCGGGCACCAGCGCCGTGCAGAAGATCATGTCGGCCGCCGCCATGTGGTCGGACAGGATCTCGCGCTGGCGCGCCTGCTGCTCCGGCGTCAGCTCGCGCGCGTAGCCGCCTGCGTCCTCGGCGTCGTCGCCGAGCGCCTCCTGGGCGACGAAGCGCGCGCCCAGGCTCTCGACCTGCTCCTTGACCGCGGCGCGCACATCGAACGCCTCGACCACCGCACCCAGCCGGCGCGCGGTGGCGATCGCCTGCAGGCCCGCCACGCCGGCGCCGAGCACGAGCACGCGGGCGGGCTTGAGGGTGCCGGCCGCGGTCATCATCATGGGCATGATCCGGGGCAGGGCTGTGGCCGCGATGAGTACGGCCTTGTAGCCGGCGATCGTGCTCTGCGAGCTGAGCACGTCCATGCTCTGGGCGCGCGTGATGCGCGGCATGAGGTCCATGGCGAAGGCGCTCACGCGACGCTCGGCCAGACGCCGCACGGCGTCCGGGCTGGAGAGCGGCTGGAGCACCGAGAGCAGCACCGTGCCGTCGGCCAGCAGGTCGGCCTCGTGGCCGCCGGCCAGCGGCCCGGGCGGGCGCACCTTCGCGACCAGCTCGGCGGCCTCGCCCAGCGCGCGCGCGTCGGGGGCGAGCTTGGCCCCGGCGGCCTCGAAGTCGGCGTCGGGGAACTCCGTCGCAGCACTGCCCGCGCTCTCGACCCGCACCTCGAGACCCTTGGCGGTCAGGCGGCCGACCGACTCGGGAACGAGCGCGATGCGGCGCTCTCCCCCGGCCGTCTCGCGCGGAACGCCGATGATCACTCGGAACCTCCCGGGGCGCCTGCCGGCCGGGCCGGCACGAAGGCGGGGGCACGGGCGGACATCACCCGCGAACGCGCGAACCGTAGCGAGCGCCCGATGCTCGTGCCACGGCGCCTGGCGGCGTTCCCGTCAGTAGTAGACGCTGCGGGCACGGTGGCGCGGCCGCGCCTTGTAGCGCGGACCCCCGCCGCGACTCCACAGCCAGGCGTCGAGATCGCTGGAGCGGACCCCGGCGCCGCGCGCCCCCAGCGCCGCGCGGATGCGCTCGACGGCGTCGACCGCACAGGCGCGGATCTCGACCTCCTCGGGTGAGCCGGCGCCCAGCAGCTCCTCGCGCTCGATGCGCTCCACCAGCGCCGGCTCGAGCACGAGCACCCCGTCGAGCCGGAGCACGTGCGGCACCAGGTTGTCCGCGAAAAGCGTCAGCCGGTGCAGATCGTCGAAGCGCGCCAGCCCCGCGGCCGCGAGGTCCGCGGCACTGATCTGGGCGCGCTTGAGGAACGGCACGTCCAGCTGGCCGTAGCGGGCCACGTCGCGGTACAGCGGCATCTCGAGCAGCAGCCTCACCAGGGCGACTGCCGAGCCGCCCGCGGCCTCGATCAGCCCCTCGATCCGGCCACCGTGGCGGTGCTCGAGCAGCTCGCCCAGGTCACGCCAGGCGCGCGCGAAGAGCTCCATCAGCCCGGGGACGTCGGGGCCCGCGGACTCCTGTCCGAGCAGCGCCGTCATGCGCGCCGCGTCGAAGCCCGCCAGCGTCCGCGCGTCGGGCGCGCCGTGGGTCTCGAACCAGGCGCGCACGCGCGCCTCGACCGTGCGGTAGCCCGAACGCCCCGGGAGCTTGATGAGCTGCGGGAACCAGCCCGACCCGAAGTTGATGGCGTCGAGACAGACGACGAAGAGCGCCCGCGCCGCGGCGTCGTCGCCGAGCTCGGGCCGGGTCGTGACCTCTGCAGCGGCGATCTCTGCCAGAGGCAGCTCCCGCGCATACGCCTCGAGCGCCGCGGCGTCGATGCACACGTGCCGGGCCCGCTCCGCGACCCGCGCGCAGCGCCGCCGCACCTCCCCCGGCGGGTCGCGCAGGATCGAGGACGGCAGGGCGGTCATGGTGGCCCGGGCGGCCCCGGTCCCCGCGCTACTTCTTGCCCCGGCGCGGCGCGTACAGGTCGGTGATGGTCCCCTCGACCATCTCGGCCGCGAACGTCAGGGTCTCGGACAGGGTGGGGTGGGGGTGAATCGTCATGCCGAGATCCTCGGCGTCGGCGCCCATCTCCAGCGCGAGCACGGCCTCGGCGATCAGCTCGCCGGCGTTGCGCCCGACGATTCCCGCGCCGAGCACGCGGCGCGTATCGGGATCGACCAGGAGCTTCGTCAGGCCCTCCGGGCGCCCGATGCCCAGGGCCCGCCCGCTGGCGGCCCACGGGAAGCTGGCCTTCTCGAAGGCCACGCCGTCGCGCGCGGCCTGCTCCTCGGTCAGCCCCATCCAGGCGACCTCTGGATCGGTGTAGGCGACCGACGGGATCGTGCGGGCGTCGAACGCGGCCGCCTGGCCGGAGATGACCTCCGCGGCGATGCGGCCCTCGTAGGTGGCCTTGTGCGCGAGCATCGGCTGACCCACGACGTCGCCGATCGCGTACACGTGGTCGACGCTGGTGCGCTGGCGCGCGTCCACGGGGATGAAGCCGCGGTCGTCCGTCTCGATGCCGGCCTTGTGTGCGTCGAGGCGGTCGCCATTGGGCCGGCGCCCCACCGCGACGAGCACGGCGTCGAAGCGCATGGACTCCGGCGCACCGTCGCCCTCGAAGGAGGCGTGCAGGCCGTCGTCGCGCGGCTCCACGCCGCGCACGCGCGTGGACAGCCAGATGTTCTCGTAGCGCTCGCGCGTGAGCTTCTCGAGCGGGGCGACCAGGTCGCGATCGCAGCCGGGAATCAGGCCGTCCATCAGCTCGACCACGCTCACGCGCGCGCCGAGCGCGTGGTACACGGTCGCCATCTCCAGCCCGATGATGCCGCCGCCGACCACCAGCAGCTCGGTGGGGATGCCGTCTAGGCGCAGCGCGTCGGTCGAGTCGAGCACGCGCGGGTCGTCCTGCGGGATCGAGGGGAGCTCGATCGGTCGCGAGCCCGCGGCGATGATGCAGTCGCCGAAGGAGAGCGTCTCGCTGCCGCCTCCGGTGCGATCCACCGCGATCTGGTCGGGCGCGGTGAAGCGCGCGCTCCCGCGCAGCACCTCGACCTTGCGGCGTCGCGCCAGGCCGTCGAGTCCCTGCGTGAGCTTCGAGACCGTCGAGTCCTTGAACGACCGGATGCGCTCGAGGTCGAAGCGCGGCTCGCCGAACGACACGCCGTGCGGCTCGAGCGCCCGGACCTCGTTGATCACCTCGGCGAGGTGGAGCAGGGCCTTCGACGGGATGCATCCCACGTTCAGGCAGACGCCGCCCAGCGTCGGCTCGCGCTCGACGAGCACGACGGACCGACCGAGGTCCGCGGCGCGGAAGGCCGCGGTGTACCCGCCCGGCCCTCCGCCGATCACCACCACCTCGGCGTGCCGGTCCGAGGGCGTGCTCGCGGGCGGCGGGGCCGCGGACCGTCGCGTCTCGCGGGCCGGGGCGTCGTCGTCGGGGCCGGCCTGGTCGGCCGGCGCCCCGGCGTCGCCCTCCGAAGCGCGCGCGGCGGCGACGGGCTCGCCGTCCCCGTCCGCGTCGGCGGCGTCGTCGGTCTCGAGGCGCGCGATCAGGTCCCCCTCCGAGACCCGGTCGCCCAGCGCCACGCTCAGCTCCGCGATCACGCCGGCGCGCGGGGCGGGGATCTCGAGGGTCGCCTTGTCGCTCTCGAGCGAGATCAGCGACTGCTCGGCCTCGACTCTCTCACCGGCCGAGACGATCAGCTCCACGACCTCGACGTCCTCGAAGTCTCCGATGTCCGGAACGCGGATCTCCACGGTGGGCACTAGTGTCCCGTTCCGGAAGTTCCGACGCGGTTCTCGGCGTCGAGGCGCCGCGCTCGCAAGGCGCGCGAGCGAGGCAAATCCGTGGATCTGTCGAGCGAGTGCAACGCAGCCGAGCGCGGATGCATCGGCGGCGAGAATGCGAGTGAACTTCTGGAACGGGGCACTAGAGCAGCAGGCTCCGGATGTCGGTGAGGTCGGCGCAGAGGCGCGCGGCGAAGCGGGCGCCGTCGGCGCCGTCGATCACGCGGTGGTCGTAGGAGAGCGAGATCGGCAGCATCAGCCTCGGCTCGAAGCTCCCGTCGCGATACACGGGCTGCATGCGGTGGCGGGACAGGCCCAGGATCGCGACCTCGGGCGGATTGACGATCGGCGTGAACTGCGTCCCGCCGATGCCGCCCAGGCTCGAGATCGTGAAGCAGCCGCCCTGCATCTCGTCGGGCTTGAGCTTGCGCGTACGCGCCCGCTCGCCCAGGTCGGCGAGCTCCGCCGCGAGGTCGAGCAGCCCCTTCTGGTCGGCGTCGCGAACGACCGGGACCATCAGCCCGCCCGGCGTGTCCACCGCGACGCCGATGTGGAAGTACTGCTTGATCGTGATGCTCTCGCCGCCCGGATCGAGCGAGGAGCGGAAGCGCGGCTGGTCGTGCAGTGCGGCGACGACGGCCCGGATCACGAAGGGCAGGAGCGTGAGCTTCGTGCCGCGGGCCTCCGCCGCGTCGCGGCGCGACTTGCGGAACGCCTCGAGCTCGGTGATGTCGGCCTCGTCGAACTGGGTGACGTGCGGGACCGTCACCCACGAGGCGTGCATGCGCCGCGCCGTGACCCGGCGGATGGTGCCCAGCTCCTCGGTCTCGACGGGCCCGAAGCGGCTCGCGTCCACCTGCGGCAGCGCGGCGGCCGCCGGCGCGCCGGGGCCGGGCGACTGGAGGGCCGAGCGCACGTGCTCCTGCACGTCCGCGCGCAGGATGCGGCCCTTCGGGCCGCTGCCCTTCACGCCGGCGAGATCCACGCCGAGCTCGCGCGCCGTGCGCCGTACCGAGGGCGCGGCGTGGGCGTCGGGGCGCAGCGGCGCGACGGCCGTCGGCGCAGGGTCGTCGTCGCCCCCTTCGCGCTCGCCCGCGTCCCGGCCCTCGCGCGGGGCCTCGCGGATCGGCGCTGCGGCTCCGTCCGCGTCCCCGGCGCGGGCCTGCGGCGCTCCGTCCCCGGTTGCCGCCGCGTCCGCGGGCTCCGCCGCTGCGGCCGGCCGGGGCGCCTGCTCCCCGGCGGCGTCGCCCGTCTCGATCGTCGCGACGGGGGACCCCTCGCTGACCCGGTCGCCGAGCGAGACGTGCAGGTCCGACACCCTGCCCGCCACGGGCGAGGGCACCTCGAGCGTGGCCTTGTCGCTCTCGATCGAGATCAGCGAGGCCTCGATCTCGACGTGGTCTCCCACGGAGACCAGGACCTCGACGACCTCGACGTCCTCGAAGTCTCCGATGTCGGGGACGGTGACTTCCTGCTTCATCCGGATCTCAGACCGTCAGCGGGTTGGGCTTCTTGGTGTCGATGTCGTAGCGGTCGATCGCCTCGCTCACGCGCGAGACGGGGATCTCGCCGCCGTCGGCGAGCGTCTTGAGCGCGGCCAGCGTGATCCAGAGGTCGTTGACCTCGAAGAAGTGACGCAGCTTGCTGCGGCTGTCGCTGCGCCCGTAGCCGTCGGTGCCCAGCACGCGGTAGTGCATGGGTACGTAGGGCCGGATCTGGTCGGCGTGGGTCTTGATGTAGTCGGTGGCGGCGATCGCGGGGCCGCGGCGACCGCGCAGGCAGTGCTCGACCCAGGAGCCGCGTGCCTCCTGCTCCGGGTGGAGCATGTTGTGGCGCTCCACGTCGATCCCGTCGCGGCGCAGCTCGTTGAAGGAGGTCACGCTCCAGACGTCGGCCTCGACGCCCCAGTCCTCGCGCAGGCGCGTCGCCGCGGCGCGGACCTCGCGCAGGATCGCCCCGGAGCCGAGGAGCTGCACCTTCAGCCGCGCGGCGGGTGTGCCCTCCTCGAGCAGGTACATGCCGCGCAGGATGCCCTCCTGCACGTCCGCGCGCGCCGGGATCGCGGGCTGCAGATAGTTCTCGTTCATCACCGTGATGTAGTAGTGGATGTTCTCCTGCTCCGCGTACATCCGGCGCAGCCCGTCGTGGATGATCACGGCCAGCTCGTAGCCGTAGGCGGGGTCGTAGGCCACGCAGTTGGGCACGGTCGAGGCCAGGACGTGACTGTGCCCGTCCTGGTGCTGCAGACCCTCGCCGGCCAGCGTGGTCCGGCCGGCCGTGCCGCCGAGCAGGAAGCCGCGTGTCTGCATGTCGCCGCCGGCCCAGGCGAGGTCGCCGATGCGCTGGAAGCCGAACATCGAGTAGAAGATGTAGAAGGGAATCATCGGCTCGGCGTAGCTCGCGTAGGCGGTACCCGCCGCGATCCACGACGCCATCGCGCCGGCCTCGGTGATGCCCTCCTCGAGGATCTGGCCCTTGACGTCCTCGCGGTAGTACATGACCTGGCCCTTGTCGACGGGCTCGTACAGCTGGCCGACCGACGAGTAGATGCCGAGCGTGCGGAACAGGCCCTCCATGCCGAAGGTACGGGCCTCGTCGGGCACGATCGGGACCACGCGCGGGCCGAGCTGCTCGTGGCGCGTCAGCAGGGTCAGGAGCCGCACGAAGACCATCGTGGTGGACATCTCGCGGTCGTCCGAGCCCTCGAGCACCGAGCGGAAGATCTCGAGCTCCGGGATCTCGAGCCGGCGCGTCTGGGTGCGACGCGCGGGCAGGTAGCCGCCGAGCTCCTGGCGGCGCTCGTGCAGGTAGCGGATCTCGGGCGAGTCGTCGGGAGGCCGGTAGAAGGGCGCCTCGTCGAGCTTCTCGTCGGGCACCGGGATCCGGTAGCGGTCGCGGAAGCGGCGCATCTGCTCGCTCCCGAGCTTCTTGACCTGGTGGGTCGAGTTGCGGCCCTCGACCTCGCCGAGGCCGTAGCCCTTGACCGTCTTCGCGAGGATCACGCTCGGCTGGCCGCGCGTCTCGGACGCCTGCTGGTACGCGTTGAAGATCTTCACCGGGTCGTGGCCGCCGCGGTTCAGCTCCCAGATGTCGTCGTCGCTCATGTTCGCGACCATGGCCGCGAGCTCCGGGTACTTGTTGAAGAAGTGCTCGCGCGTGTAGGCGCCGCCCTTGGCCTTGTAGCCCTGGTAGTCGCCGTCGAGCGCCTCCTCCATGCGCTTGAGCAGGACGCCGTTGCGATCGCGCGCCAGCAGGCGGTCCCAGCGGCCGCCCCAGATCACCTTGATCACGTTCCAGCCGGCGCCCCGGAAGACGCCCTCGAACTCCTGGATGATCTTGCCGTTGCCGCGGACGGGACCGTCGAGCCGCTGCAGGTTGCAGTTGATGACGAAGACCAGGTTGTCGAGGTTCTCGCGCGCGGCCAGCGAGATCGCCCCGAGCGCCTCGGGCTCGTCCATCTCGCCGTCGCCCATGAACGCCCAGATCTTCTGGTCGCTCGGCTCGATGATCCCGCGGTTCTCCAGGTAGCGCGCGAAGCGGGCCTGGTAGATCGCCATCAGCGGCGTCAGCCCCATCGACACGGTCGGGAACTGCCAGAAGTCGGGCATCAGCCAGGGATGCGGGTACGAGGAGAGGCCCTCGGTCTCGACCTCCTGGCGGAAGTGCTTCAGCTGCTCCTCGCTGATGCGGCCCTCGAGGAACGCCCGGGCGTAGATCCCCGGCGAGCTATGTCCCTGGATGTAGATCAGGTCGCCGGGGTGGGCCTCGCCCGGCGCGCGCCAGAAGTGGTTGAAGCCCACGTCGTACAGCGTGGCGGAGGAGGCGAAGCTCGAGATGTGGCCGCCGTACTCGGCATTCTTCTTGTTGGCCTGGATCACCATCGCCAGCGCGTTCCAGCGGATGATCGAGCGCAGCCGGTGCTCGATGCCCGGCTCGCCGGGCATCTCGACCTCCTCGCCCTCGTGGATGGTGTTGATGTACGCGGTGGTGGCGTTGTAGGGCAGGTTGGCGCCCGAGCGCCGCATCTGGTCGATGAGTCGCTCCACCAGGTAGTGCGCGCGCTCCACGCCCTCGCGATCGACCACGGACGCCAGCGACTCGAGCCACTCGCGCGTCTCCTCGGGATCGCCGTCGCTCTCGTGGATGATCGACCGGAACATCGTCATCGCGGGTCCTCTCGGGCCAGGCGGGCCCTGCGCGCGGCGACCAGCTGCTGGAAGTCCTCGTCGGCGTGGTACGACGAGCGCGTCAGCGGAGACGAGGCGACCATCAGGAAGCCGCGCTCGCGCGCGGCCGCGGCCCAGGCCTCGAACGCGTCGGGCGTCACGTAGCGATCCATCGGCAGGTGCTCGCGGGTGGGGCGCAGGTACTGCCCGATGGTGATGAAGTCCACGTCGGCGGCGCGCATGTCGTCCATGATGGACAGTACCTCATCGTCTCTCTCGCCGAGTCCGACCATGATGCCGGACTTGGTGAAGATCGATGGATCGACCTGCTTGACGCGCTCCAGGAGACCGAGGGAGTGGGCGTAGTCGGCGCCGCGCCGCGCCAGCGGGTACAGCCGCGGCACGGTCTCGAGGTTGTGGTTGTACACGTCGGGCCGCGCGCGCGCGACGCGATCGACCGCGCCCGGCTTGCGCATGAAGTCCGGCGTGAGTACCTCGACGGTGGTGCCGGGGGCCGCTGCCCGCACCGCCTCGATGCAGGCCACGAAGTGGCCCGCGCCGCCGTCCTCGAGGTCGTCGCGGTCCACCGAGGTGATCACCACGTGTCGCAGCCCGAGACCGGCGACGGCCTCGGCCAGGTGTGCGGGCTCCCCGGGGTCGACCGCGTCGGGCCGGCCCGTGGCCACGTTGCAGAAGCCGCACTTCCGCGTGCAGACGCTGCCCAGCACCATCACCGTGGCGTGGCCCTGCGACCAGCACTCACCGATGTTGGGGCAGGCGGCCTCCTCGCAGACGGTGTTCAGGCGCAGCTCGCGCATCAGCGAGCGGGTGCGCAGGTAGCCCTCGGAGCCCGGGGCCTTGACGCGGATCCAGTCGGGCCGCCGCCACGAGCGCGGCTCGGGACCCGGTCGCCCCGGCTCGATCTGCAGCAGCTCACGCGACATCCGGCGCAACGCCTCCTTCCCCGTCGTCGGGCGCACGCGGACGGATGCCGCCCCCCGAATCGCGGGTTCCCCTGATCCTAGCCTTTCCGCCCGCGACACCCCGCTCGCACCCGCACGCGGGTGGAAAAGCCGACGCCAGCCACCCCCATCCCCGCCACCCCCGCCGTCCAGGCGCGTGTCTCGGCCCAGCTGCCCGCCCGACCGCTCCGCGCCCGGGATTCCCCGGACCCGCTCGCGGGCCGGGAGCAGGCGAGCCACCGAGAAGCAGAGCCCGCAGGGACTGCGTCGCCCGCTGCTGCTCCGCACAGAGCCAGGCGAGCCCCGCGGAGCAGCGGCACCGGGCGAATTTCTCCAGGGGACGTCGGGTCGACCGGAGCGAGCGACGCGAGCGCAGGGAGGGCACCCGCGGCCCCTGGAGAAATCTCGCCCGGGTGCCGCGACCCACGACCTCCGCCCCCCACGACCTCCGGCCGACTAGGTGCTCTCCAGCCGGGCGGTGGTGTTCGACAGCCGCTCCGCCATGATCTGCCCGAGGTTCCGCAGTACCTTCGCGGCGACGCGCGGGTAGCGGCGGGTCAGCTTCTCCATGTTCTTCTGCGTGAGCCGCAGCAGGCGCGCGTCCTCGACCACCTCGACCGACGCGCTGCGCTTCTTGTGGAAGAAGCCCACCTCGCCGATCACGTCGCCGCGACGACAGGTGTTGATGACGTCGCGCGAGCCGTCGGGATGGTTGACGAAGATCTCCAGGGCGCCGTCGATGACCAGGTACATCTCGCGCCCCTCCTCGCCGGCGCGCATCACGATCTCGCCGCGCGGGAGCTGGCGGATGCTCGCGATCAGGGCGGCCAGCCGGCACTCCCAGCCGGTCAGCCCCCGGAACAGCGGGATCGAGTCCTGCGGGTCGGGTCCCAGGTCGAGGCGCAGCGTGTCCCACATCGTGGCGATCCGCAGGCCCCCGCAGAGCGCCGGGGTCAGGCTGAAGTCGACCGCCCAGGCGACGGCCAGCGTGAACGCGCCCATGGCACCGAGCTGGATCCAGGTGGACTGGTCGCTCTGGGTCAGGACCAGGAAGCCGAGGACGACCGAGAGCGTGGTGTAGGTGATGGGCCGGCCGACGATCTCGAGCGCGCGGACCGTGGCCCTGCGCTCATCGGCGAAGCGCTTGGCGTCCTCCTGAAAGCGCGCGAAGTAGTGGATCGTGTCGTCGATGGCGATGCCGAGCGCCATGGGCGCGATCAGGCTGGTCGCGAAGTTCAGTGAGACGCCGGTGGCGCCCATGGCGCCGAAGAAGACCACGATCGGCACGATGTTCGGGATCAGCGCGAGCACGCCGATGCGCCACGACAGGAACATCAGCGAGAGCAGCAGCCAGATCACGGCCAGCGCGACGAGCAGGCTGGTCATCTGGTTGCGCGTCAGGTCGTCCACGAGTGACTGGATCACGATCCGGTTGCCCGTTGCGCGCGCGACCAGCGGCGCCAGGGCGTCTGCCGCGCGCGCCTCGATCCGCTCGACCAGGTCGCTGAGCTCCGAGGAGCCGATCACCGAGGTGCGCACCGCGATCTTCGCGCGCCGGTGACTCGAGTCCACGTAGCTCTCGAGCTGCTCGCCCGCGCAGAAGTAGACCATCTGGCCGACGAGCTTGCGGCTGGCGGGGATCGCCAGGCTCGCGTCCCCGGCGGGCGCGAAGCCGCGGTGGCAGAGCTTGATGAACTCGACCATCGAGGTGGTGCCGCCGATCTCGGGCAGCGACTCCAGCCAGGTCTGGAAGGCCTCGAGCGCCGCCAGGTGCGTCGGCTCGAGGAAGGCGCCGCGCTCGTCGGCCTCGATGACCAGGTCGAAGCTGTTCGCGCCGTCGAGCCGCGCGTTGATCGCCTCGTAGTCGGTGCGCACGGGCACGTCGGGCGCGAAGCTCTGGATGCTGTCCGAGCCGACCCGCACGTTCGTCGCGGCCAGCACCGCGACCACGCAGACCCCTGCCCACAGCGCCAGGATGCGCTCGCGGCGGAGCAGCGCCATGTCCCCCGCCCAGCGCGCGAGGCGCGCGAAGGCCGATCCGTCGCGCGCGCGGGCGATCCGCCGCGGTCGCCCGAAGGCGACCAGGCTGGCCGGCGTGACGCTGAGCGAGGCGAGCACCGCCGCCAGCACGCCCACGAGCGAGAGCACCCCGAACTCCGACATGGCCCGCATCGGGCTGACCGCCAGCGCCAGGAAGCCCGCGCCCGTGGTCAGGCCCGTGAGCAGCACGGGCAGCCAGATCTTCTCGAGCGTCTGCGCCATCGCCGTCGCGGGCGCTGCGTCGGGGTCCTCGCGCAGGGCGTCGTAGAACTCCGAGACCACGTGCACGGCGTACGACAGCCCCAGGATGATCATCAGCGACGGGACCAGCGCCGTGATCAGGTTGAGGGGGCGACCGATCCAGGCGGCGATGCCCATGCACCAGGCCAGCGCCACCACGATCGTGACCAGGGGCAGGATCACGCCGCGGACGGTGCGGAAGGAGAAGGCCAGGACCAGCGCCATCACGCCGAGGATCATCGGGATGAAGCGCTGCATCTCGCTGAGCTGCGTGCGGATCTGTGCCGCCTTGATGTACGGCGCCCCGGTGATCCAGACCTCGGCGTCGCCGGCCTCTACCCGCACCAGCCGCGCGATCTCCTGGTCGATGGCGCGCTGCACGAACTCGCGGTCGGAGAACTCCCGGAACTCGATCTGGATCAGCGCCGTGCGCCCGTCGGCCGAGACCAGGTTGCCCCGGAACACGGGATTGCCGAGGGCAGCCCGGCGGATGGCCGCAAGGCTCGCGGGGTCGTCCGGGACCTCGTCGAACAGGGGCGCGATCTCGATCCGGCCATCGTGGCTGCGGATGTCGGGCGCGCTGGCCAGCGAGGTGACCGTACGCACGCCCTCGACGTCGCGGATCCGCGCGGTCAGCCGCGCGAGCAGGCGCAGGCCCTCGGCGTCGAAGACGTCGTCGCGGCCGATCACGACCATCATCGACTCGTCGTTTCCGAACAGCGTCCGCGTGGCGTCGTAGAACTGCTTGTCGGGGTCGCCGTCCGGCAGGAGCCGGTTCGCCGAGGGATCGAAGCTCAGCGCGAGCGAGCCGCTGGCGGGATCCCAGACCCGCGACGTTGCCAGCAGCGTGAGCGCGGTGGCGAGCGCGAGCACCCACCACGGTCGCCGGGTGACGAGACCGATCCAGCCTTGCACCGCGGCAATCTACCGCAACCCGGGCGCCGGTTCCGGACGGCTGCCGCGCGGGCGCCCGGCCCTACTGCGGACTCGCGGCCTCGGGGCTCACCGGGTGCCGCAGCGGCAGGCCGGGGTCGTCCAGGATCATCTGGCAGGCGCGCCGCTCGCGCGCGTGCACGACGACCGGCGCGCGCAGGTTGGCCGTCAGCTCCGTCTCGTCCACGTTGAGGATCACGAAGAGCAGCACGTCGCCGGCGGCGTCGCGCTCACGGTCCCAGCCGATCTTCTCGAGCACCCGCTCGGGCACGTCCACGCTGTAGGAGGACACGATCTGCTGGGGCTCCACGATCAGGAAGGCGACCTCGGGCCGGTCCACGCACTGCAGCCAGCGCAGGGGCGTCTCGCGATCGTGGTCCATGACGATGAATCCGGAGCACTCGGGGAACCCGGGCAGCCCGTCGGCGAAGCGCACGAGCTTGCTCTCATCGACATCGATGGCTCCGAAGCGGGGCGACTCGAACTTCACGGCTCCTTCCTCCCGCGGTGCCATAGCCGCGTCGGGTCGACGTCGGTCGCCGCGCCGGCGGCGCGGCGGTTCTCTTCCCGGACCTGCTCGTAGATCTCCTCGCGATGGACCGGAATCTCGCGCGGGGCGTCGATCGCCAGGCGCACCTGTGTGCCCTGGATCTCGACCACGCTGATCGAGACGTCGTCTCCGATGCGGATCGCCTCGCCCGGGCGTCGCGTCAGCACGAGCATCCCGTCAGCTCAGGAAGTCCAGCAGGCTCGGCTGGATCACGCGCGCGCTGACCGCCAGCGAGGCCTGGAAGGTGTTCTCGCGGCTGACCAGCTCGGTCGAGGCCGAGATCAGGTCGAGGTCCTCGAGCGCGCTGCGCTCGGTCTCCAGCGTGAGCTTCATGTTCTCGATCTGGTTGGCCGTGGTCTCGAGCCGGTTCAGGCGCGCGCCGATGCTCCCGCGCACCTCGAGTACCTGGTTGATCGCCAGGTCCAGGTCCCCCGTGACGTCGAGCGGGTTCCCGGCGACCGCTGGATCGACCAGGCGGTTGCGGAAGTCTCGCACCACGTCGAACAGGTTGACCCGTCCGGCGTCCGTCGTGCCGTCCCCGTCGAAGTCGCCCGCGAAGGCCATCCCCCCGGGGATGCTGGCGTCCACGGTCGTCGACTCGTTGATCTGGATCTGGATCACGTTCGCATCGCCGCCGTACGTGGCGGTCGGGTTGACCGCGTCCACGCCGGCCGGGAAGGCCCCGCCGCGCGTGTAGGTCTGCTGGTCGCTGCGGAAGCCCGAGAACAGGTAGCCGTCGGCCGAGCGCGTGTTGGCGATCTGGAAGAGCTCGTCGAAGCGCTGCTCCACCTCGGCCCGGAACTGGTCGCGCTGGTCGGGCTCCTGCTGGAAGCTGTCGACGTCCACGGCCAGCTCGCGCAGGCGGATCAGCAGGTTGCTCAGGCTCGCCAGCTGGCTCTCGCTGGGCTGGAGCCGGCGCTCGGCGGCGCCGATGTTGCGCTCGAACTGGTCCAGACGGTTCTCGGTCCGACGCAGGGCGAGCACGCGCGTGGCGTCGACCGGGTCGTCGCCGAGCGAGTTCAGGCGCTTGCCCGTGGCGAGCTGGCCCTGGAGGTGCGAGAGGCTGAAGCGGTTCAGCTGCGCCGAACGGACGGCCCGCGCGAAGATGGTGGAATCGGAGATGCGGAATCCCATGGAGGAGGCTCCGGACTAGATGTTCATCAGGAAGCTGAGCAGCTCGTCCGCGCTCTGGATGACGCGGGCCGAGGCCTGGTAGGCGCGCTCGAAGCGGATCAGGTTGGCCATCTCCTCGTCGATCGAGACGCCCGAGATCGCGCCCCGCCGCTCCTCGAGCTGCGCGATGATCACGTCCTCCTGACGCAGCGAGCGCCGCGTGCTCTGGAGCTCGGCGCCGAGCCGGCCGGTGGTGGCCCCGAAGAATCCACCGAGGGTCGCGGAGGCGCCCGTGGGCGTGCCCGGAACGTCGCCGACCTGGTACATCGCCGACGCCGTCACGGCCAGGTTCGCGATCGCGGTGGCGCTGCGTCCGTCGCTGGCCGCGGCCCCCAGCCCCACGCCGAGCGACTCGGCACCGGCGGCCACGTTGCGCGGGTCCGTCAGGATGTCGGCGTGGATCGCCAGGCGCGAGGCCGCGCCCTGCACCTGCGCCAGGTCCGCGCCCTCGGGCACGGCCGCGGCGATCCCGTCGACGAAGAAGCGCCGCTGCTGGTCGTCCACCAGGCCGAAGGCGCCGGCCGGCAGCGCGGGTGCCGGCTGCGGGTAGTGCACCGCGTTCACGCGCGTGGCCAGGGAGAAGGCGAGGGCGTCGAGCTCGTCGCGGTAGGACGGCACCGAGCTGTCGCGCAGATCGAGCGCCGCGGCGAGCGTTCCGCTGGAGATCCGGCTCGTGATCGGGCCGTTCCGCTGGCCGTTGACGTTCTGGAAGATGTCGAGCTTCGTCGGATCGGAGGCGCTCGGCAGCGTCTCGAGCTGGGCTGCTTGCTCGCTGTCGACCAGGAAGAAGCCGCCGCCCACGAAGACCGCGATCTGGCCGTCGTCGCGCTCGAAGCTGGTGAAGTCGATGCGCTCGGCCAGCTGCTCCAGGAGCTGGCCGCGCTCGTCGCGCAGGCTGCTCGCCACCGCGCCGGTCCCCTCGCCCTCCTTGGCGAAGATCGCGCGGTTGAGCTCGGCGATGTGTCGGGCGATGTCGTTGATGTCGAGCACGTTCTGCTCGATCTCGGTGTTGGCGTCCTGGCCGATCACGGCCAGTCGACGGTCGGCGTCCTGGATCAGCGAGACGACGGTCCGTGCCGACTCGAGCAGAGCCTGGCGTGCGGTCGGATCCGAGGGTGCGTTCGCCAGCTCCGAGAACTTGGTGAACAGGTCGTCGAGCGCCGCGTCGATGCCCATCCCGTCGAGCTCGGGGAAGATGCCCTCGATGCGCATCAGCCCGGCCTCGCGGCTGGTGTCGAAGCCCTGCGCGGAGCGCTCCTGCTGGAGCTGCTGGTCGATCATGGCGTTGGCGACGCGCTCGACCGAGCCCACCTCGACGCCCCCGCCGACCGGGAGGCCCTCGGGCAGGTAGGACGGATTGACCGCGGTGAACACCGCGCGCTGGCGCGTGTAGCCCGGCGTGTTCACGTTGGCGATGTTGTTCGACGTGGTCTGGATGGCCCGCTGCTGGGCCAGCAGGCCCAGCCGTCCGACGCCGAGCGTGCCGAAGATGGACATCGCTCAGGCCTCCCGCCGCACGGTCATGGCGCCCGGGTCGGGGCGCTCCGAGTGGCGACCGAGCGCGTCGTAGCCCGACGGCTCGGGCGCGCGCAGCGACTGGATCAGCGAGAGCAGGCTGCGAACACCCATGATGGACTGCTCGAGGAAACCGCGACTCACGGCGATCAGCTCGCCCAGGCTCGTGACCAGGGCGCGGAGCTTGGCTGCGGAGTCGCGCAGCCGGGCGCCGTCGCCGCCGAGCAGGGGTGCGATCCGCGACACGCGGACCTCGTCGGCGGGGATGCCGAGCTCGCAACCGATCTGGAGCGTGAGCTGCGCGCGCATCTGCTCGAGCGCCTGGAAGCGCAGCACGATCTCCTCCTTCGCGCGATTGCTGGCCTCGAGCCCCTCGACGTCGTGCCGGACGATCCGCTCCTGGTCGGCCTGGAGCACGTCGAGCAGCTCGCCGAGCACGGCGATCTCGTCGTCGAGGATGCCGGTCAGCGATCTCGCGGTCGTCATCGGCGGCTCTCCCAGTGGCTCAGGAGCTGGTCGCCGAGGCCGAAGCCGCCGCGCGCCGCGGCCTCGCGGGCCAGGGCGTCGTCCATCAGGGCACGGTAGCCCTGCGTGCCGCTGCCCTCGAACAGGCCACCCGATGCCACCGTCTTGCGCATCTCGCTCAGGACCATGCGCAGCAGGTAGGCCTCGAACTCGAGCGCGGCCTCCTGCACGTCGGGTCGGGCCTTCGTGCCCGCCAGGGCCAGCGACGCGCGTGCGTCGGCGGCGAGCGGGAGCGCCTCATCCATGATGCGTCTCCGGGCAGTCCGTTGCCCCGTTCAGCATCGGCTGCCATGCGTGCGATCTTGACGACATTCCCGACCTCTGGTGTCCACCGGCGTCAGATGACGGTGAGCTCGGCTCCGAGTGCACCCGCGGCGCGTATCGCCTGCAGGATCGCGATCAGATCGCGCGGCGTGGCCCCGAGCCGGTTCAGCGTCTCCACGAGCTCCTTGACGGTCACGCCCTGGACCACCAGGAGGGAGGAGTTCGGACCGGTGCGCAGCTCCTCGACGAGGAGCTCGTCGTTGTCGAAGGCCACGGTCGTCCCCGTCTCGGACAGCGGCGCGGGCTGCGAGACCGCCGTCCGTGTGGCTACCCGGATCGAGAGGTTGCCGTGGGTGACGGCGACCGCGGCGATCCGCACCTCGGCGCCGATCACGACGGTGCCGGTGCGCTCGTTGAGCACCACGCGGGCGGCCCGGTCGGGCTGCACGCGGACGTCCTCGAGGCGCGCGAAGAACGGGACCGGGTCGGCCCGCAGCGACTCGGGAATCGAGACGTCGACGGTGCCCGCGTCGGCCGCGCGCGCCAGCTGCGCGCCGAAGGCGCGGTTGACGCCGAGCGCGATGCGATGCGCGGTCGTGTAGTCCTTGTCGTGCAGGATCAGGCGCAGGCGCTCGCGGTCCACAAGGATCGGGGCGAACTCCCGCTCGACCAGGGCGCCGCGCGGGATACGCGCGACGGTCAGGTGGTTCTGCTGCACGCGGTCGCCCTGGGGCGTGCCCGCGGCGAAGCCACCGATGGAGATCGGTCCCTGCGCCAGCGCGTAGACCTCGCCGTCCACGCCGAGCAGCGGCGTCGCCAGCAGCGTGCCGCCCTGCAGGTTGGTCGAGTCGCCGATCGACGAGATGGTCACGTCCAGCGCCTCTCCCACGCGCGCGAACGGCGGCAGCTCCGATGTGACCATCACCGCTGCCACGTTGGTCACGTTGACCGCCGCGGGGTCGACCACGATCCCCAGCTTGGCGAGCAGGCCCGCCAGCGAGCGATTCGCGAAGAGGCTCGCGGCGGAGTCGCCCGTGCCCTGCAGGCCGACCACGATGCCGTAGCCCATCAGCGCGTTGGCGCGGGTTCCCTCGAAGTCGGTCAGATCCTTGACGCGCGTGTTCGCGGCTGCGGGTGCGGCCGCGAGCAGGCTCAGGCAGACGGCGAGCGCGCGCAGCGACATCAGAACGGCAGCACCAGCTTGAGCACCCGGGCCAGCCAGGGTGGCCGCTGCTCGTCGCTGATCACGCCGACGCCCGTGTACTGGATGTCGGCGCTCGCGATCAGGGTGGAGGGGACGGTGTTGTCGATGCGCACGTCCTCGGGCCGCACGAAGCCGTGCAGGCGGATGACCTGGGTCTCCTCGTTGATCGTCAGGTTCCGCGTGCCCTCTAGGCGCATCAGGCCGGAGGGCGTCACCTCGGTCACCATGCAGGCGACCTTGGTCGTGAACGACGCCCGGCGTTCGAGCTTGCCCTCGCCGTCGTACGCGCTCGTGGTCTGCGCGTCGATCACGCTCACGGGACCCTGCGGATCGTTGTCGTTGCGCTGGTTCGTGAAGCCGAGCAACGAGAGCAGGGTGCGGATCGGCTTGGTGACCAGGGTCTGCAGGGCCACGTCGGAGTCGAGGGTGGCCTGGATGTTGCTCTGCCGGTCGAGCTCGGTGGTGGCCTCGTTCTCCGCCTCCGCCGACTCCTCGATCAGCACGGTGACGAGGTCGCCGACGCGCTTGGCCCGGTTCTCGAACGCCAGGAAGCGCCGCGAGGCGTCGCCGCGCCAGAGCGAGCCCGAGGTCGCCTCGTGCACCGACTCCGGAGGAGAGGGCGGGGCGAGGACGGCGGGCGGATCCGGATCGATGTGCGCCTTTCCGGGCATGCCCTCGGGAACGCGGCAGGCCGCGGCCACCAGGCAGAGCACCCCCAGCGCGAGCGCGCGGGTCATCGGCCCGACTCCGGCAGCCGGGCGGTCCCCGGCCCGGTCAGCAGTGCCGAGAAGCGACGCCGCGTGAGCGGGTTCTCGAGCTGCACGAGCTGACCCACGCTGCCCCGCTCCAGCGCCCGGGCCTCGATGTTCACCTCGAGGCCGGAGCCTCCGGCCTCGACGCGCACGTTCTGGCCCCGGCGCACGACCGGCTCCGCGGCCAGGGCACCCAGCGCGACGACCTGCCCGGCGTCGAGCCGCTCGGAGGTCTCCATGCCGAGCACGTCGGTCGCGTCGCGGACCGCGTCGCGCGGCACCCGCGCCAGGTCGCGCCGCTCCACGACCAGGTCGTCGGCCTCGAGGCGCTGTCCCCGACGCACGTCGCGTGCGATCACGATCACCGGCATGCGCACCGCCACGTCGACGGCCGCGGCGCGGCGCACCGGCTGCAGGTCCGGGACGTCTGGATCGGTCCACTCGAGGTCGAGCCGCACCGTGCCCAGGAAGTCCTCGCCGTCGCGAAAGCGAACCCGCAGACGCCGCGCGCCGGCGGCGACCGCGAACGATTCGGGCAGTCTCCAGCCCCCGAGCTCGATCGCCTCGGCCGGCCACGGCATGCGGTGGTGCAGGGCTGCCGCGATGCGTCCCCGCAGCCAGCCGGGCGTGATCTCGCGATGCTCGGTACGCACGCGTACCTGCGGCGGCGTCTCCACGTGCAGGCCGGGCGCGACCGCGTGGATCCGGCTGCGCAGGCTGGCCAGGGTCAGGCTGCGCGCATCGCCGGGCTCCGCGGCGCGTCCGAGCTCGATGCTCGCCACGCGAGAGGCCAGCGTCTCGTCGAGCTCGTACAGCGTGGCGATCTCGCCCACGGTGATCCGTGGGCCGGTCACGCTCGCCTCCCTGGGGAACGTCACCGTCCCCGGACCGGTCGCGAGAGCCGCTGCGGGAAGCGCCGCGACGAGTGCGAGGAAGCCGTGGATCAGGAGCGCGCGCATCTTACCGCTGCGTCACGAAGCGAAGCATGTCGTCGGCCGCGGAGATCACGCGCGTGTTGGCCTCGAAGGCCCGCTGCGCGATGATCAGCCCGACCAGCTCTTCCGCGATGTTCACGTTGGCCTCCTCGAGCACGCCCTGATTGATCAGGCCGAAGGCCTCCTCGCCGGGGTTCCCGGTCAGGGGCGAGCCCGACGACTCGGACTCCGCAAAGAGGTTGGCGCCGATCGCCATCAGCCCACCGGGGTTGGGGAAGCGGACGAGCTGGAGCTGGCCGGCCTCGACCTGCGCCGCGGCACCCGGCTGCTGGTAGCGCACGAAGCCGTCCTGCGTGATGGTGAGGCCGAAGGCATCCTGCGGGATGTTGATCGGCGGATCGAGCAGCAGTCCGGCCGAGTTCACCAGGTCGCCGTTCACGTTCAGCTTGAGCTGACCGTTGCGGGTGTACGCGATGTCGCCGTTGAGGCGCTGGACCGCCAGGAATCCCTCGCCGTCGATGGCCACGTCGAGAGGCTGATCGGTCTGCCGGACCGCCCCCGGCCCGAGCACGTGATCGGTCGAGACGATGCGCGTGCCGCGACCGAACTGCAGCCCGGTGGGTGAGTCGCCCTCGGCCGCGGGGCCGCGGACGTTCTCGTACAGCAGGTCCTCGAACTGCGGGCGCTGGCGCTTGAAGCCGACCGTCCCCACGTTCGCCAGGTTGTGGGCGATCAGGTCGATGCGCCGCTGCTGGGCCGCCGTACCGGTGACCGCCGTGAACATGGCACCACTGCTCATCTGCTACTCCACTGCGGGGGCCGCCGATGGCCCACCTAGTTGCCCTGCGACTGGATCAGGCTCTGCGTCAGCTCGTCCTGGATCGTCATTGCGCGCACCGCGGACTCGAACGCCCGCGACGCCGTGATCAGCGCCACCATCTCGGCCGCGAGGTTGACGTTGGACGTCTCGATGTAGCCGACGGCCAGGCGCGGGTTCTCGGCCTGGGCCGCACCCGCGGACTCGGCGGCGCGCACCAGGCTCTCGCCGGCCTTCGACAGTCCGCTCATGTCCTCGAACTCCACGATCCGCAGACGCCCGGCCGGGCTGCCGTCCACCATGAGCTGCCCGCTGCCGGTGAGCTCCCCGCGCGAGCCGGGCGGCACGCGTAGCGTGCCGTCGCCCTGCACGCGCATGCCGCTGGGCAGCACGAGCTCGCCCTCCGCGTTGAGGCGGAAGTCGCCGCGGCGGGTGTAGAGCACCTCTCCCTCGGGACCCTCGATGGGGAAGAACCCCGGGCCGTCGATGGCGGCGTGGATCGAGCTCCCGGTGAGCCGCTGCGCGCCAGGGCTCGGGTCGATGCGCGAGACCTCCGCACCGGCGTAGTGCAGGCGCGCTCCCAGCTCGGTGTCGAAGACCGTGTTGTCGCGCTGGAAGCCGGTGGTGCTCGCGTTGGCGATGTTGTTCGCGATCACGTCGAGCGCGCGCTGGTTCGCGAGCGCTCCCGAGAACGCGACGTAGTCTCCCTCAGGCATGCCGCACGGGATTGCAAGCGCGGTGCCAGCGGGCGTGTCGCCCGCTGGGTCTCAGTGGAGCGTCACGCCCCGGCGCATGCCCGGCAGGAACTGCCGCCCCGGCAGGAAACGACCCGCCACGGTGACGTCGATGCGATGCTCGTCGTCGTCGCCCACGCGCGTGCGGGTCGACGGGGTCTCGGGCTCGTCGCTCGCGTCCGTCTCCGGGTCGGCGGCGTCCTCGTCGTCGTCCACGGGAATCGCGGGGAAGGGCCGCTCCTCGCGGCGCCGCCGCTGTCGCTCCGGAACACGCGGCGAGATCCGCTCGACGCTGTCGATCAGCTCGATCATGACAGGACTCCCTTCTCCTCCTCGTACGCCTCTCCGAAGCGTTCGACGAGCGTGGCGGGATCCGATTCGATGCCCAGGATCCGGGCGCCGTCGCAGTCCAGGATCTCCAGGTCCTCCTGCGGGCTCCTGCGCCCCAGGCCCCGGAGCAGGCACATCCGGTCGGCGACCTGCAGCAGGGCGGCAAGTGGCTGCTCGCCCTGCTCGCCGGCCGCGGAGGCCGGGTCGTGATGCGCCCCGATCGCGAGCGCCAGCCGCGCCGGGATCTTCCAGCGGGTGAGCACGAGCGAGCCGAGCTCCGCGTGATCGAAGCCGAAGACGTCGCGCTCGGCCTCGACCGGGTTCGCGCCGTCGCTGTAGACGCGCTTGAGCACGCCCTGGAACTGCTTCTCCGCCTGCGAGTGCATCACGAGCTTGCCCACGTCGTGCAGCAGGCCGGCCAGGAAGATCTCCTCGCGGTTCATGCCGCCCACCTCCTCGGCCAGCGTGCTGGCTGCGGCGGCGGCCGCCACCGCGTGCTCCCAGAGCAGGCGCTCGGCGAGCCCGAAGCGGGCGAAGACCTCCTTCATGGAGGCGGCCACGACCATGGAGCGCAGCGTGGAGTAGCCGAGCAGCACGATGGCCTGCTGGAGCGTCTCGACCTCCCGGGGCGTGGCATAGAAGGAGGAGTTGGCGATCTTGAGCACGCGAACCGCGAGTGAGGCATCGCGGGCGATCAGCTCGGCGATGCTCGACAGGTCGGTGTCCGGGTCCTCGGCCATCCGCATCACCTCGGTGGCCACGGGCGGCATGATCGGGAGCTCCTTGGCGTCCTCGATGAACGCAGCGGGATCGGACATCGTCGCCTTACCTCATCCGTGAAGGACCTTCCGCAGGATCCCGGGCACGTCGATCGATTCGAGGTGCTCGGGCACGGACTGCCCGGTGGTCACGCAGGCGATCGGGCGCCCGCTGCGTACCACGTTGTTGAAGAGCTCGCCGTGGGTCCGTGTCTCGTCCAGGCGCGTCATCACCAGGCGCGACCAGGCGAGGTCGGCGTGTGCGTCGAGGATCTCCCGCGAGTCCGTGGCGCGCGCGGTCGCCGAGCAGACCAGCAGGATCTCGCGGTCGTCCACCGCCGAGACCAGGCCCTGGAGGGCACGCATGGATGCGGCGTCTCGGTGATTGCGGCCGGCGGTGTCCACGAAGATCTGATCGCGGGCCGCGTTGCGCTCGATGGTCCGCCGCAGGTCCTCGGGGCCGATGGCCACCTCGACCGGCACCGAGATCAGCTCGCCGAAGCGCACCATCTGCTCGACCGCCGCCACGCGGTGCACGTCGGTGGTGACGATCAGGGCGTCGCCCCCGTCACGCTGCGAGCGCGCCGCCAGCTTGGCGATCGTCGTGGTCTTGCCCACGCCCGTCGGCCCGACGAAGATCTGCACCGGACTCGGCGCCGCGCCCCGCGCGGCTCGCGACAGGTCGGCGCGCATCTCCGCGGCCAGGTTGAGCTTGAGGCGGTCCAGGTCGGCGAGCGCGCCGGTCTCGACGCGTGCGACCACGCGCTGCACCAGCGAGCGCGCCAGCGGCTCGTCGATGCCCCGGGCCAGAAGGAAGTAGTACAGGCGCTGCGCCGCGGCACCCTCGGCGTCGGCGCCGAAGCCCGCCTGGCCGACGAGCGACGAGAGGATCGTGCGGATCTGCACGATGTCCGAGCGCAGATCCTCCGTCGAGGTGTCGCTCCCTACGGGGGCCTGTACGGCCTCGCGCAGGGCGCGCACCTCGTCGAGGACGGGATCGACCGCCTGCTTCACGGCCCAGATGTCGTGGTATGCCCCGGTGCCGCGGCCTCCCCGCGAGCCGCCGCCGCGGGGTCCCGCCGGCGCCGCCGCGGTCGGTGCGACTCCGCGGGCCTCCGGCGTCTGCGCGGGAGCGCCCGATTCCGTGGCGGCGGTGATCTCGAGCACGCGGCGCCCCAGCAGGCCGAAGAGCCCGCCGTCGCGCCGCACGGAGCGGCTCGACACGATCACCGCCCTCGGGCCCAGCTCGTCCTTGACGAGCTGGAGCGCCTGCTTCATGTCGACCGCTTCGAACGTCTTGACCTGCATCCCGATGGCCTCACCCGCTTGCCGCGCCCAGCTGCACGGTGCCGATCGACTCCACCTGTGTGGTCGAGCTCAGCTCGTTCGCCGACACCACCGGGCATCGCGGCAGGAAGCGCTCTGTCATCTTTCGAACGTGGGGGCGAATGTCGGGGGAGCAGAGAATCGTCGGGTCGGGGTGGAGCACGCTCACCTTGTCGATGGTCTCCCTGAACGCCGACACGATGCGCGCGATCGTCGCCGCATCGAGGGTGATGAGACTACCGTGCTCGCTGCGCTGGATCGAGTTCGAGATCGTCTGCTCGAGATCCGGTGAGAGCACCAGGACACTCATCCTGCCATCGGGCGCCACCTGCGCCGAGATCTGTGCGGCCAGGCGCTCCCGAACCAGCTCGGTCAGCAGCTCGGGATCCAGGGTCTTGGGTGCGTAGTCGCCCAGCGCCTCGAGGATCGTCGGCAGGTCGCGCACGGGCACGTTCTCGCGCAGCAGGTTCTGCAGCACCTTCTGCACGCCGCCCAGCGGCAGCGGATCGGGAACGACCTCGGAGACCAGCTTCGGCATCGTCTGCGACACGGAGTCGAGCATCTCCTGGACCGACTGGCGGCCGAGCAGATCGCTCGCGTGGCTGCGGATGAGCTCGGTCAGGTGCGTGACGATCACCGACGGCGGATCCACCACCGTGTAGCCGGCGACCTGTGCGGTGTCCTTCTGGTCGGGCTCGATCCAGTACGCCGGCAGTCCGAACGTGGGGTCGCGCGTCTCGATACCCGGCAGGCCCGCGCCTCCCCCCGGCGGGGCGATCGCCAGCAGGCGTTCGGTGAAGATCTGACCGCGTCCGGCGGAGACGCCGCGCACCAGCAGGTCGTAGCCGTCGGACTGCAGGCGAAGGTTGTCACGGATGTGCACCAGCGGCACGGGGAAGCCCATGGTCGTGGTGAACTCGCGCCGCAGCGTGCGGATCCGGTCGAGGAGCTCGCCTCCGCGGTCGGGGTCCACCAGCTCGATGAGCCCGTAGCCGACCTGGAGCTCCAGGGGGTCGGGCGGCTGCAGCAGGTCGACGGGCCGCTCCGGGGCGCGCTCCTCCTGCGGCTCCTCGGAGCCAGCCTGCGGCTCCGCGCGCAATGCCAGCTGCCGCTGCCAGGCGCCCAGGCCCAGTCCCAGCGAGAGCAGGCCGAACGAGAGGTTGGGGAGTCCGGGCACCAGCGCCAGCATGCCCAGCACCGCCGACGCGACCCAGAGCGGCGTCGGTCGGCTCCAGAGCTGCGAGCGCAGCTCGGCCGAGAGATCGTCCTGGCCGCCGGCCCGCGTCACGACCACGCCGGCCCCGACCGAGATCAGCAGGGAGGGCACCGCGCTGATCAGGCCGTCGCCGACGGTCAGGATGGTGTACGTGTCGCCCGCCTCGGCCAGGCTCATGCCGTTCTGGCTCATGCCGATCACGAGCCCGCCGAGGATGTTCACCGCCGTGATCAGCAGTCCTGCGATCGCGTCGCCGCGTACGAACTTGCTCGCACCGTCCATGGCGCCGTAGAAGTCGGCCTCGGCCTGGAGCTCGCTGCGTCGCCGACGCCCCTCGGCCTCCTCGATGGTGCCGTTGTTCAGATCGGCGTCGATCGCCATCTGCTTGCCGGGCATGGCGTCGAGGGTGAAGCGCGCGGCCACCTCCGCGATGCGCCCGGCGCCCTTGGTGATCACGACGAAGTTGATGATCACGAAGAGCAGGAAGATCACGATACCGACGACGAAGTTGCCGCCGACGACGAAGTCGCCGAACGCCTCGATCACGCTGCCCGCGGCGCGCGTGCCCCGGTCTCCGTTGAGCAGGATCAGCCGCGTGGACGCGATGTTCAGCGAGAGCCGGAACAGGGTGACCAGCAGGAGCAGGGTCGGGAAGGACGAGATCTCGAGCGGCCGCCGGATGTAGATCGATACCAGCAGGATGAGCAGGGCGATCGAGAGGTTGAGCGTGAGGCCCACGTCGAGCACGAACGGCGGCAGGCGCACCAGCAGGATGCCGAGCACGCCGACCACGCCCACGCCGATCGCGATCTGGCCGCGAATGTCCGGCTGCGATTCGCTGGCGGTGGTCGCTACCACGCCCTACCTCGCGCTCGATCGAGCCGGTACACGTAGGCCAGGACCTCGGCCACCGCCTGGAAGAGCTGCTCGGGGACCGACTGACCCACCTTCACGCTGCGGTACAGCGCCCGCGCGAGCGGCCGGTTCTCGACGATCGGGACGCCCGACTCGCGGGCGATCTCGCGGATCCGCAGCGCGACGAAGCCGGCGCCCTTGGCGAGGACGCGGGGCGCCGCCATCTCCGCCCGCTCGTACTTCAGCGCGATGCTGATGTGCTCGGGGTTGGTGACCACGACGTCGGCCTGCGGGACCTCGCCCATCATCCGCTTGAGGCCCCGCTCGAACATCAGGCCGGCGATCTTTCCGCGCACCTGCGGGTCGCCCTGGCTCTGCTTCATCTCGTCCTTGACCTCGGAGCGGGACATCTTGAGCTGCTTCTCGTTCTGGTAGTGCTTCCAGGCGTAGTCGATGGCGGCCACCGCGATCATCGCGATGGTTCCGGCGAGAAGTGCCCGCAGGGCCATCGAGAGCTGGAAGCCGCCGCTGCGGAAGAGCGGCAGGTGCGGGAGCCCCAGGTACTCCTCGATGTTCCCGGAGACCGCGAACCAGATCGCGCCGACGGCGATCGCGATCTTCAGCAGCGACTTCACCAGCTCGATCGGGGCGTCCTTCTTGATCACGCGGCTGAACCCCTTGATGGGGTTGAGCTTCGAGAACTTCGGGCGCGCCTTGCGGATCGTCAGCGCGCCGCGCGTCTGGGCGAGGCCGGCGATCACGCCGGCGACCGCGGCAGCGGTCAGCACCGGGACCATCACCGGTGCCGCGGCGCTCGCCGCCTCCTTGAGCAGCGACACGGCGCTTCCCAGGTCGATGTCGCTGCGCGGTGCCCAGAGGCGCGAGATCACCAGTCGTGCGTGCTGCGCGAGCCCGGGGCCGATCCACATCAGCACCAGCGTCACCGCCATCAGGTTCACGGTGGTGCTCACGTCGACGCTGATCGCGATCTGGCCCTCTCGCTGCGCCTCGCGTCTGCGCTTCGGTGTCGGTTGCTCTGTTCTCTCGACGTCCTGCTCGGCCACGGCCTAGCCCCCGATCAGGTCGAGGACGCCCTCGCGGAGCGTCTCGTAGCTGGTGACGAAGGCCTCGACCGTGCCGGGAATGGCCAGCATGAGCGCGACCAGACCCGTCGCCGAGGTCAGCGGGAAGCCGACGTTGAAGATCGAGAGCTGCGGGTTCACGCGGTTCAGGAAGCCCAGGATCACGTTCACCAGCAGCATCACGCCCGTGACGGGCGCTGCGACTCGCGCGCCCAGCGTCCAGACCGCACCGCCGAAGTCGGAGACGACGGAGGCCAGCACGTCGGCGCGCAGGGGCGTGCCGATCGGCAGGGTCTCGTAGCTGGCTGCCACCCCGCGGATCAGCATGTGGTGCCCGTCCACGAGCAGGAACAGGACCGTCACCAGGTTCAGGTGCAGCGTGCCGATCAGCGCGCTCTGCGCGTTGGTGCTCGGATCGAACTGGTTGGCCATGGCCATGCCCATCTGGAAGCCCATGATCGTGCCCGCGATCTGGAAGGCCGTGAGCAGCAGGCGCGCGATCAGCCCGATGGCGAAGCCGATCATGAACTCGCCGAGCATCGCGGCGACGAGCACGTCGGGGCCGGTGGGCAGCGGAGCCGTGCTGGCGAGCGGGAGCAGCGCGGCCGAGAGCACCGCGGTGACCAGGACCCGGTAGCGGACCGGGATCGAGGTCAGCGAGAACACCGGGGCCCCCGCGAACAGACCCGCGACGCGCGCCATGACCAGCCAGAACAGGACGTTCACGGTCTCGTCCTCACCCGGCCAGCAGCAGGCCGGGAGCGTGGGTCAGGATCAGCCGCAGGAAGGTCATCAGGTGCGTCAGGATCCAGGGCAGCATCAGCCCGACCACGAGCGCGATCGCCGCGATCTTCGGCACGAAGGTGAGCGTCTGCTCGTTGATGCTGGTGATGGTCTGCAGGAACGAGACCGCGAGGCCGGTGAGCATGGCGGTGCCGAGGATCGGCGTGGCGACGATCACGGCCGTGCGCAGCATCTCCCGGTAGATCTCCACGACGAGGTCGAGACTCATGCGACGATCCCCCGGACGATTGCGCCCACGACGAGGTTCCAGCCGTCCACCAGCACGAAGATCATCAGCTTCAGGGGCAGCGAGATCATCACGGGTGGAACGACGATCATGCCCATCGACAGCAGGGTCGATGCCACCACCATGTCGATCACGAGGAACGGCAGGAAGAGCATGAAGCCGATCAGGAAGGCGGTCCGCAGCTCGCTCAGCATGAAGGCGGGGATCAGGAGCGACAGGCCGACCTCCTCGGGAACGTCGGGCAGGGGTCGCCGCGAGATCTCCTCGAACAGCAGCAGGTCCTCGGCGCGGGTCTGGCCGAGCATGTACTCACGCAGCGGATCGACCGTGTTCTGGTAGGCGACCTCGTTGCTGATCTCGCCACGCAGGAACGGACCGACCCCGTCGCCGTAGACGCGCTCGAAGGTCGGCTGCATCACGAAGACCGTCAGGAAGATGGCCAGCGAGACGAGGACCTGGGTCGGCGGGGCGTTCATCACGCCGAGCGCCTGGCGCAGCAGGGTCAGCACGATGACGACGCGCACGAAGCAGGTGAGCATCATGACCAGCGCGGGCGCGAGCGACAGCACCGTCACCAGGATCGCGAGCCGGAACGCGGGCGTGAGGCGGCCCGGGTCCGCGCTCATCTGCTCGAGGTCGGAGAGCGCGTCGCCGAGCAGGCCCGCACCCGCACCCGGGGCCGGCTGCTGCGCCAGCGCGTCGGCGCCGGCCAGCGAGACCACGAGCAGCATCAGCGCGGCCAGGCACGCCCTGCGCCGCGGATCACGCATCGAGGCCCTCGAAGGTGCCGATGACCTCGACCAGCGAGCCCTCCGCCGGACGCTCCGACGGCAGGGCGTTCGCGAGCTCCGCGGCGAACGGCGGGAGCTCGCTGAGGTCCGCCAGCGGGGCCACCGTCTCGGGTCCCGTGCCCAGCAGCAGCCGGCGCTCGCCGACCTCGACCAGGACCAGGTTGTGGCGCGGTCCGATGCCGCGGCTCGCGATGATCTGGATGCGGTTCTCGTTGCCCGTCCCGATGCCGCGGCGCCTCCGGCTCCACCAGGCGAGGGCGCCGGCGCCCGCGCAGAGCACGAAGAGCACCCCGAACATCCGCGCCATCGGGGCCGCCATCGGCGACGGGAAGCCGTCCACGTCGGGCAGTGCCTGCGCAGGGGCCGCGACGGCGCTCTCCGGACTGGCGAGGGTGGCCCCTGCCGGAACGGTGAGCGCGATCAGCAGCGAGAGCGCCGCGAGCCTCACGCCAGGTTCTCCAGTCGCTCGGCCGGGCTGTTGATGGACACCACGCGCACGGCGTAGCGGTCGTTGAAGACCACGATCTCGCCCATGGCGATCGGCCGCCCGTTGACCAGGACGTCCACCGGCTCGCCGGCCAGGCGCTCCAGGTCCACGATCGAGCCCTGACCGAGCTCGAGCAGCTCCTGGATCAGCATTCGCGTCCGGCCCAGCTCCACGGTCACGCGGAGCGGGATGTCGAGCAGGAGCTCGAAACCCTCCTCGGCCTCCTGCTGCTCTGGCGTCTCTTCGGGCATCGGATCCTCCGGATCAGCTGTGCAGCGCGGCCTCGAGGACGCGCCGCTCCACCCAGCCGCGATCGACGATCGAGTCGAGCAGCTGGCGTCGGTTGATGTGCTCGTCGACCAGCGCCACCGCGAGCTGCTCGCGCGTGATCAGGCCCTTGCGCACCAGGACCTGGCCGGCCGTACGGTCCTGGAGTGCGGTGCCGTACTTGCGCCGGCTCGTCACCTTGACCGCGTAGTTGTGGTTGATCTGGCCCAGGCGACCCTTGAGCGTCGGGCGTCCCTCGACCAGCACGTCGATCTCGTCCTCGACCAGCCTCTCGAGCTGGAGCATGTCGCCGACGGCCAGCTCGCGCAGGCGGCGCGTCGTGATGTCGGTGCCGCCCAGGACCGCGCGCAGCTCGGCATCGGCCGAGCGCAGGTTCTGCACCAGGTTCACGCGCCAGTTCAGGTCGATCTCCTCGCCGCTTCGCAGCGAGGTCGCCTCGAAGAGCGGCTCGAGGCTGGAGTAGGGCATGACGAAGAAGATCGGCGAGGCGGGAAGCGCGTCGCCCGCCACCATGATCTTGCCGATGTGGCAGACCTCCTCGTCGGAGATGGTGCTCGCGACCTGGGTGGCCCGATCGCAGCGGACCTGCTCGACCTTGAGCGGGAACCAGGGCTTCCAGGCGCTCTCGAAGTCGCGCAGCACATCGAGGTGAGCGCGCCGCAGCAGGTTCTCCTCGATCTCGGAGACCTCGCGATCCTCCGGGTACTCGCCCACGCCCAGTCCGCCCATCAGGGCGTCGACGAGCGCGTAGAGGATCGCCGGATCGAAGAGCATCACGCCCAGTCCGCGCAGTGGATCGAGCCGAACCACGTGGTAGAGGCACGGGCGCTTGTCGAAGCGGCGGCGCAGCTCCCCGAACTTGGCCAGCTCGATGCTGGCGCCCTCGCTGCGGATCGGGAATCGCAGGCTCTTGGTCAGGGTGACCTGCGCCGCCGGGCCGAGCCGGTCGAAGACCAGGTCCAGCACAGGCAGCCGGCGGCGGATGACCCGCTCCTGCGTCCAGGCGGGGTCGCGCACGTCGAGGCGACTCGCCGACTGCAGCGGGACGAGCGAGTCCTTCGAGGTGGGGATCTTCCCCTCCTTGATGGCCCGGACGAGCTGGTCGACGTCGGCCTGGCGCAGCACCGAATCGCTCACTGTACGACGAACTCCGTGAAGTAGATCGCCTCGGCCTTGCCCGAGACCAGGAGGCTGTTGATGCGCAGCAGAAGCTCCTCGCGCAGGAAGTTCTTGCCCTCGATGCTGCGCACGTCGTCGAACGACTTGCTGCCGAGCAGGCTGATGATCAGGTCCCGGATCTGGGGCAGCCGCTGCTCCATCTCGGGGGCGACGGCGTCATCCGAGAGCTCGATCTCGGTCTTGAGCTTCAGGAAGCGATCGCGGTCCCGGTCGGTGATGTTCACCACGAAGGGCTCGAGCGGGAAGATCCGCCCGATGTGCGCGGGCGCCGCCGCACCCTCGCCCTCGGCCTCCTCCTCCGCCTCGGCGGCCACGTCGGGCAGCTCCACGTCGAGCTCGGCGGCGAAGTCGATGCCGTCGCGGAGCCCCGCCAGCGAGGCCTCGAGGACCGGCCGCGGCCCGACCGGCTGCGCGGACTCGGAGAGCTCGGGCGCGGCCTCCCCGGCGGGCTCGTCGCCGAGCATCCAGAAGGCGACGCCGCCGGCGACCGCTGCCACGCCGAGCGCGGCCGAGCCGCCGATCAGCGCCGTGCGCAGGCTGCGCGGGCGCGGCGTGGCCGCATCTGCGTCCGCGTCGCCCGTCGTCGCCTCGACCGCGTCGGATCCGTCGGGCCCGGGGTCGACCGCCTCCATCTCGAGGGTCTGGTCCTCGGCACCGGACTCGACGTCTCCGGGTCGCTCATCCGCCATCACTCACCCCCACTAGTTCCCGAGATTGACCAGCTGGGCCAGCAGGTCGTTGCTGGTGCTGATCGTCCGCGTGTTGGCCTGGAAGGCGCGCTGCGAGATGATCAGCTTGACGAACTGCTCGGCCAGGTCGGTGTTGGACTGCTCGAGGAAGCCGGAGCGGATCGAGCCGAGCCCCGACTGGTTCGGGCCACCGATGATCGCCCCGCCCGAGTCAGCGGTCTCCACGTAGTTGTTGCGTCCCACGCGGCTCAGGCCCTGGTTGCTCGCGAAGCGTGCGAGCACGACCTGGGCCAGGCGTACGGTCTGACCGTTCGAGAAGTTGCCCGTCACGAACCCGTCCTCGTTGAACGAGATGTTCTGCAGGGTGCCCTGCGAGAACCCGTTCTGGTTCATGAAACGGACGAAGTTGTTCACGCCCGAGGTATTCGAGCCGCCGAACTGCGTGGTCAGATCCGCTCCGGTTCCGGCCGGGAAGGGCGTGCCGAAGTCGAAGGCGATGCTCGCCGTGGCGGCGCCGTTGTCCCACGCCCACGCCTGCGGCGTGGCCACGCTCACGCCGTCCAGCGTGCCGTCGCCGTCCTGGTCGTAGTCGAGCGAGATCGCGGTGTTGTCCTCGCTGACCAGCAGTCCGCTGCTGTTGAACGTCAGCGTGCCGCTCTGTACGGGTACGAACTGGTCGGGCTCGGTGCCCTGGGCAAAGGCGCCGCCGTAGGCCGCCATGTCCAGCTCGCTCCGGTTCGTGCCCGCGTACCAGGTCCAGGTGTTCGTCGCGGGGTCGTTGCGGAAGTAGATCAGGATGTTCCGCGGGTTCCCCAGCGAGTCGAAGATGCGGATACCGGTCTGGAAGTTCGTGGTCGCGACCGGATCGGTGTGGTCCACCGGCGTGCCGACGGGGATCACCGAGTCGTTCGGGTCCAGGTTCACGCTCACGTCGACCTGATCGGTGGCCGAGGGCTGGGCGTTGGTCGCGGCAGACGAGAGGTTGATCGGCTGAGCGGCGCCATTGGGCAGGCCCGTGGTCGGATCGACGCCGAAGCCCAGCACGTTCTGGCCCTGCTCGTTGACCAGCTGGAAGTTCTCGTCGAGGCGGAACATGCCGGCGCGCGTATAGAAGCGGCCGGTCGCGTCCTCCACCACGAAGAACCCGTCACCGTCGGCGGCCAGATCGGTCGGCACGTTGGTCAGCTCCAGGGATCCCTGGGTGAAGGCCTGATTCGTGCCCGTGAGTCGGGTGCCCGCGCCGATCTGGCCGGAGCCGGCCGGGCCCAGGCTGCCCGCGAGAACGTCCTGGAACTCCGCGCGGGCGGCCTTGTAGCCCGGCGTGTTGACGTTGGCGATGTTGTCGCCGATCACTGCGATGTTCTGGCCCGCGGCGTTGATGCCGGAGACCCCTGCAAACATGCTCGTCAGAATGCTCATGTCCTGTTCCTTTTCAGCTTCAGCTAGTACCAGCTACCGGATCTGCACGACGGCGGACGGATCGACCTCCGTTCCGCCCACCGAGAGAATCTGCTCACCGTTGACCACCCGGACCCCGTCCACCGGACTCGAGACGAACGTCGTCACCGGCGCGGTCGCCCCGTCGGCTCCCTGCGCGCGGATCGCGAAGTCGTGCGTGGCTCCGCTACGAACCGGCTGGAGCGCCGGTGCGGCCGGGTGGCCCGCATCGACCAGGATCACGCGCCCGTCGTCCTCGGTGATGAAGGGCGTCAGGGAGAGCGACTGCACGCTCCCGTCCGGGTGCTCGACCCGGATCTCGTCGTCCTCGAAGAACACCGAGTAGGTCCCGCGCGCGAGCGCCGCTCCGCCGTCCTCGGGCGGTGCCACGACGCCCATGCCCAGGGTCCGGCCCAGCTCGTCGAGCGCCTCGACCAGGACGAAGGGCGTGTCGGCGCTGCTGACGTCGAAGCGCAGCCGCGTCGGTGAGCTTCCCGTGGCGTCGTTGAACAGGGTCGAGGCCTGCATGTCGACCATGCGACCGAGCAGCGACATGGGCTGGAGCTCGGGGCCGCCCGCCATGGCCTGGAAGATCTCGGCCAGGCTGTCGATCTTCTCGCCGATGCTCTGCAGCTTCTCGACCATCGAGACCTGCTGCTCGAGCTGACTGAAGACCGCGAGCTCCTGGCTCATGTCGCTGGCGTCCTCGGGCGAGGACGGGTCCTGGTTCTCCAGCTGGGTCAGGAAGATCTTCAGGAAGGCGTCGCGGCCGAGGCCGGACGCGGCGAGCGTGTCGCCCTCGGGAGGTGGCTCCTGTGAGGGAAAGCTGCGCAGTGCCTCGAGGGGATCGGTGATGTCCATGCTTGAGCTCCCGTTCTAGACCCGCAGGTCCACCGTCCCCAGCCAGCCGACGTCCGTGGGGCGCGGGACGGGTGCGCCGCTGGACGTGAAACCCTGTGCGAGCTCGCCACCGCGGTTGCGGGGCCGCCCGTCGAATCGCTGCGCGTCGCGCCCGTCGGCCTGACGCGAGCCGTTCTGCTCCGCGCCGACGTCGCTGCTGCCCACCTCGAGGCGGTCCAGCCGCAGGCCCTGGGCCTCGAGCGAGTGACGCAGCTCGGCAATGTTGCGGCCGAGCAGCTCGGCGACCGCACCGTGCTCGGCGAGCATGGTGACGTGCACGCCGCCCTGGCCGAGCATCACGCGGAGCTGCAGCCCGCCCAGCTCGGGCGGGTGGAGCTCGATGTGCATGCGTCCGCCGCCGCGCTCGGCGAGCAGCTGGACGTTGCGGATGATCGAGGCCTCGTTGCCGGCCGGCAGCTGGGGCAGGGCGCGCCGCTCTCCCAGCGATGCGATCGCACGTGCCGGGGAGTCGATCGATGCCGCGTCGACCGGGGCCGCATCGGGCAGGACCGCGGCTCCACCCCGCTGGGTACCGCGATCCGCTCCGGCCTCGCCACCGCTCGCGTCTGCCGGCGGCCCCGCGGGCTGTGCCGTGTCGAGGATCGGGGCGGGAGGCGCTGCCGGGCGCGGCGGCGCGATCGCGTCGTCGAGCCGCGGGAGCTCCGGCGGGACGGGCAGGCCTGCGGCCGGGCGCGCCTCGCGCGCCGCATCGGCGAGCCCGGACACTGCGGGCTCGAGCGCCGCGCCGGCGGCACGCCCGGCGCCCTCCGAGGTCCCGAGCACGAGGTCGGTGAGGCCCGGCCGCGCCAGCGCCGCGTCGGTCGCTGCGGGCGCCTGCGTCTGCGACCCCGAAGCCGCGGGCAGCGCGACCTGGGCGAGCAGCTCCGCCAGCGGCCCGGCGTCGGCGACGGCGCGCGTCAGCGGCTCGGCGGCCGGCTGCAGATCGCCGCTGAGCAGGTCGAGTGCCAGGCCGGTGCGCTCGGTGGTCTCCAGCAGCTTCGCCGCGTCGAGAAGCGCGCGCTCGAAGCCCCCGCCGCCCGGCGGCGTGAGCGGAAGCGGTGCGGCCAGCGGCGCCTCGGCGCCGACGGCAGCGGACGCGGCCGCCGCAGCGGGCAGCGCGGGGCCTCCGGTCGCGAGGGCGCCGGCAGCGGCGACGGGCAGCGGCGGTAGCGCGCTCATCGCTCGGTCTCCGCCATGCGCCGCGAGATGACCACGGCGCGGTCGGCCTTCATGGCGTCGAGGATCTTGCCCGCCGCGCGCGCCTTCATGGAGCCGAGCACGTCGGCCGCCAGCTGGACCGGGAGCTTCTCGAGCAGTGCCGCGGCGTTCTTCGCCTTCATGGACTGGTAGAACTTGATCAGGGTGTCGAGGTCGGTACCGGCCTCGGCCTCGCCGGGCGCCAGGGCCGCCTCGAGCTCGCCGCGCAGCTTCTGCAGCTCCGCGAGCCTGGCCTCGGCGTCGGCGGTCAGCTCCTGCAGCGCCGCCTGGCGGACCTCGAGCTCGAGCGCCTCGCGCGCCGCCTGGGCGACCGCGTTCGTGGCCTCCTGCGGCTTCTGCACACCGGGGTCCTCGGCGGCCGCGAGCACGGCGGGCAGCAGCAGCAGCGTGAGCAGCGCCTCAGACCAGCGCATCGCCCGCCTCCTCGCGCGCTCGCGCCTCGCGCACGCGATCGTCGAGCCGACGCTCCTCGCGGCGAAGTCGCTCGGTGCGTGCCCGCGCGGCGCGCCGCTGCATCGAACCCTCGATCGCGCGCACGCGCAGGCGCCGGCGCGCCAGCTCCTCGCGGGCACCGCCCTCCTCGCCGCGCGCCTGCTCGAGCCGGGTCTCCAGCTCCGGGAGCTGCGACGCGACCACACCGAGGTAGCCGGTGCGCAGGTGCAGCCACGACGCGTCCACCTGGTCGCGGATCGCCAGCTCCGAGCGCGTGTGCGCGCGCGCCGCGATCAGGCCGTCGCGGCGCGCGTCCAGCTCCGCGATCCGGCGGCGCACGCCGGCCAGGGCCACCAGCGCCTGCCGCTCCTCGGCGCGAGCCAGGCGCAGCACCACGTCGAGCCGCGAGCGCCTCATGACTCGCCTCCGCCGAGCGCCTGCGCCAGCGCCGCGAGGCTGGCGTCGAGCGCGCTGCGGTCGCCGAGCTCCTGGCGCAGGAAGCCGTCGATCGCCCCGCGCCGCTCGATCGCCTCGTCCACGCGCGGATCGCTGCCGCGCGCGTAGGCGCCCACCTGGATCAGGTCCTCCGAGTCGCGGTAGGCGGCCAGCAGCTGCCGCAGGTGCAGCGCGGCGGTCTGGTGCTCGGGGGCGGTGACGGCGGGCATGGCCCGGCTCGCGCTCGCGAGCACGTCGATCGCCGGGAAGTGGCCTCGCTCCGCGAGCTCGCGCGAGAGCACGATGTGGCCGTCGAGGATGGCGCGCAGCGCGTCGGCGACCGGATCCTCCATGTCGCCGCCCTCGACCAGCACCGTGTACACGCCGGTGATGCTCCCGCTGGGCGAGCGGCCCGCGCGCTCGAGCAGCGTGGGCAGCTCGGCGAAGACGCTCGGTGTGTAGCCGCGTGTGGTCGCTGGCTCGCCGCGAGCCAGGCCCACCTCGCGCGCCGCGAACGCGAAGCGCGTGACCGAGTCCATCATCAGCAGCACGTCGAGGCCCTGGTCCCGGAACCACTCCGCGATCGCGGTGGCGACGTAGGCGCCGCGCGTGCGGAGCAGGGGCGGGGAGTCGGACGGCACGGCGACCACGACGGTCGACGCGCGCGCCGGGCCCAGCTCGCGGTCGATGAACTCGCGCACCTCGCGCCCCCGCTCCCCGACCAGCCCGATCACGCGCACGTCCGCGTCGGTACCGCGCACCATCATTCCCAGCAGGCTGCTCTTGCCGACGCCCGAGCCCGCGAACAGGCCCACGCGCTGACCGCGGGCCAGCGTGGTGGCGGCGTTGATGGCGCGCACGCCCGAGTCCAGGGCCTGATCGAGCAGCGGGCGCTCCATTGCGGGAAGCGGCTCGCGGTACAGTGGCGCGCGCTCGCCCGGGGGCAGCGGCGGACCGCCGTCGATCGGCTCGCCGAGGGCGTCGATCACGCGGCCGAGGAGGAACGGGCCCGCGCGCACCGCCGAGGCCTCGGACAGCGGCCAGACCGGCGCGCCCGCGCTCATCCCGCGCATGCTGCCCAGCGGCATGATCTGCACTCGACCCTCGCGGAAGCCGACGACCTCGGCGGGCAGGAACTCCCCCTCGAGCTCGACCTCGGCCATGCCACCCACGGGCAGCTCGATTCCGGAGGCCTCGGCCACCAGGCCGCGCACGCCCGCCACGCGCCCGCCGGCGATCGGCCGGGCATCGCCCAGCGCCGCGTGGATGGCCGCCGGCGCGCTCACCCTGCGTCTCCCGCCGCGTCGACGCGGCGGCGCGCGGCGCCGAGCAGGCGCTCCGGCCGACCGTCGTAGACGCGCGCCGGGGTGTGCAGCACCACGTCCCCCGGTGAGAGCGCGGGGTCGGCCTGCACCTGGATCCGGCCGTCGGTCAGGTCGAGCTCGAGCTCGGGCAGGTACGCCCGGACTCGCTCCAGATCGCCGGGCGCGACGTGCAGCACCCCGACGCCGTCGTCGCCGAGCTCCGCGATGCACTCGCGGGCGATGCGGGTGACGGCCTCCGGATCGCTCTGCAGCTCGGCGCGGAGGATGCGGCGCGCGATCTCGGTCGCGGCCTCGACCAGCACGGCCTCGGCGTCCATCAGGCGCTGCTCGCGCACGATGGCCATCGACTTGGCGACCGCCCGGAACTCGTCGAGCACGGGCGACAGCTCCTTGAGCGTGGCATCGCGACCGATCTGCTCGCCCTCGGCCAGGCCGTTGCGATGGGCCTCGTCGGGAGTCAGCTCGCGCGCGGCGTCGCGGTCGATGCGCTCGAAGGCGATCACCTCCTCGAACTGGCCCGGCGCGACCTCGGGGTCCTGCGTGCGCAGGTCCACGAAGCTGGGACGTCGGATGAGATCAGATGAGCTCATCGCCGTCTCCCTGGCGGCTCGGGCCGATGATCTCGCCGCGCTCGACCATCTCGCGGGCCGTGTTCGCGATCTTCTGCTGGGCGTCCTCGACCTCGGACAGGCGCACCGGGCCCATGGTCTCGAGGTCCTCGAGCAGAGACGCCGACACGCGCTGCGACACGTTCGAGAGGAACTTCTCGAGCATGGACGGCTCGGCGCCCTTCAGGGCGAGGACCAGGGTCCCGTTGTCGATCTTGCGCAGCAGCTGCTGGATCCCTCGATCGTCGATGTCGAGCAGGTCGTCGAAGGTGAACATGCGCTCGCGGATGATCCCGGCGACCTCCTCGTCCTGCTCTCCGATCGCCTCGAGCAGCGAGCCCTCGCTGGCCCGGTCCATGTTCATGAACATCGAGACGGCGACGTCGACGCCCTCCATCTCCTGCGCCTGCGCGGCGCCCTCGAAGCCGGCGATCTCGCGCTCGAGCGCGCGGTTGAGCTCCGCGAGCATGTCCTCGCTGATCTTCTCCATGCGCGCGATGCGCATGACCACGTCGACCCGCAGGTCCTCGGGCAGCGCCAGCAGGATCTCGGCCGCCTGCAGCGGCGGCAGCTGCGAGAGGATGAGGGCGCAGGTCTGCGGGTACTCGCGGCTCAGGATGCGGCCGATGACGCGCGCGTCGATCTCGGCGAGCGTATCCTGGATCTTGCCGATCTCGACGTCGGTGCGGCCGAAGATGTTGCCGAGGCGCTCCTCGTCGAACGAGCTGCGGATCAGCGCGTCGACCGACTTGCCCGCGAAGCCACGGGCGCCGTACAGGCGAGTGGCGAAGTCGGTCGCGACATCGTCGACCACGTCGTCCGTGGGCTCGCCCAGGTCCTGATCGGCGCGATTGATGCGTGCGATGTCGCGATCGCCCATGTCCTTGAGGATCTGAACCGCGACCTCCTCGTTGAGCAGGCGCAGGATCAGCGCGACTTTGTGCGGGCCCGTGAGGCGTTTCTTGGCGGTCTTGCGGGCCAACGTTCTACTCGCGCAGCAGCTGCCTCATGGCGTCTGCGACCAGACGCGGGTTCTCGTTGGAGAGCTGCTCGCGCAGCCTCTCGGCCTCGGAGACGACACGGCGCACCGCTTCCTCGCCGCTCTCGCCGGGGACACCGCCCGCCGCCGAGGTCGAGGCCACGATGTTCGCCAGTGTGAGCTGCTTGAGCGCCGGCCGGATCACCAGAAAGACGAGCAGGTAGATCCCGATGAGGATCGCGCCCGTGCGCGCCAGGCCCGGCAGCAGCATGAAGAGCTCCGGGCGCTCCCAGAGTGGCAGCGGGCCGGCCGAGGCCACGTCGTCGAGCGGCGAGTGGAACGGCAGGTTCTGCACCTCGATCACGTCGCCGCGCGGCTCGTTGAAGCCGACGGCCCGCTTGACGATCTCGCCGATCTGCGTGAGCTCCTCGGCGCTGCGCGGCTGGTACACCGGCGCGGCGTCGGCGGGGAGCTCCTCGCCCTCGGCCGCGACGGGCTTGTCCCACTTGCCGTCGACCAGCACGGCGATCGACAGGCGTTCGATGCCGCCCATCGGGATCAGCGTGCGGCTGCGGCTGCGGCTGACCTCGAAGTTCGTGGTCGACCGGGTGACGCTCTCCTCGGCCGAGCCTCCGCCGGTCGCATTGCCGGCCGCGCCCCCGGGCACGTTCGCGGCGGCGCCGGCCACGCCGCCGGTGGTCAGGGAGCCGGGCTCGCTGCGCGTCTCCTCGCTGACCTGCTCGCTGATGACCGCGGTCTCGTCGGGGTTCACGCGATCCGCGTTCTCCTCGATGCGCCGGCGGTCGATGGTCGCCGAGACGGTGACCACTGCGGCCTGCGGGCCGAGCGCGGCGTCGAGCAGGCTCTGGGCGCGGCTGACCAGACGGCGCTCCAGGCTCCGCTGCAGGTCGAGCGCATCCGCGGCGAGCATGTCGTCCTCCTCGCCCGAGCCCGCGCGCGCCAGCAGCCGCCCCTGCGTGTCCAGCAGGGTCACCTGATCCACCGAGAGCCCGTCGACCGCACCGGCCACCAGGTGTCCGATGCCCTTGACCTCGGAGCCCGAGAGCGTCTCGCCGGGGCGCAGGCTGACCACCACCGATGCCGTGGGCTTGTTCCGGTCGCGCTGGAAGACCCGCCGGTCGGGCAGGTTGATGTGTACGCGCGTCCAGTTGACCGGGTCGAGCTGGCTGATGGTGCGCGAGAGCTCGCCCTCGAGCGCGCGGCGGAAGCGCACGCGCTCCTGGAAGGGCGTGCTGCCCAGCCCGGACTCCTCGAAGACCTCGAAGCCGACCGGGCCGCCGCCCGGCAGGCCCTGCGTGGCGAGGTCCAGGCGCAGGTCGTACACGCTCTCGATCGGCACCTGGATCACGGTGCCGGCGTGCGAGAGCTTGTACGGGACCTCCCGGCCCTCGAGCTCGTCGACCACCTTGGCGGCGTCGGTGGGCTCGAGCCCCGAGAACAGCGTGGCGTAGTCGGGCCGGTTCGCCACGGAGATCAGCAGGGCCAGCGAGCCGGACGTGATCAGCACGATCGAGGTGAGCGCCACGCGCTGGGCGGCGTTGAGCGCGGCCCAGAAGCCCGAGAGCTGGCGGAGGAGTCGGTCGAGCCCGATCACTTCATTGCTCCTAGCGTCCCGTCTGCAGGAGCTCGTTCACGCCCTGAACGATCCGGTTGCGGATCTCCATCATCAGGCGGAACGACCCCTCGGCGTTCGACATCGCGACCATCGCCTCGTGAATCGATCCCTCGCCATCGACGGCGAGGTTGCGGATCCGATCGGCCGCCTCGACCTGGTCGGCGTTGGCGTCGCGGATCGCGCTGGTGATGGTCTTCGCGAACGACGAGCCGTCACCCGGCTCGTCGGTCCGGACGTGGCGCGTGGCCTCATTGCCGCTTCCGATCGACTCGATCGTCATCAGCTCGTCCTGCCGATGCGCAGCGCCCGCAGCGCCATGTCGCGGCTCGCCTGCAGGGCCTGCAGGTTCGCCTCGTACGAGCGGCGCGCGTTCATCAGGTTGACCATCTCCTCGACCATGTCGACGTTGGGCATGTTCACGATGCCGCGCTCGTCCGCGTCCGGGTGGCCGGGGTTGAAGACCTCGCGCGGCGGGCGCGGGTCCGTCGCGACCCGGTCCAGGCGCACGGCGCGCACCGCGCGCTCGAGCTGACCCTCGAACGGACCGCCCACCGGGACCGAGCGCAGAACCGGATCACGACGGCGGTAGGGCCCGCCCTCGGCGCTGCGCGTGGCGTTCGCGTTGGCCAGGTTGGCCGTGGCCAGGTTGGCGCGGGTGCGCTCGACCCCCAGGCCGGCCCCCGCGATCTTCAGCGAGCTGAAGAAGCTCATCGCACCTCCCTCGCGATCGGATTCAGCGCCCCCCAGCGATCCATCAGCTCGAAGATCGCCTGGTAGCGCATGCGGTTGTCCATCAGCTTCACGAACTCGTCCTCGAGCGAGACGTTGTTTCCGTCGAGCCTGGGGGCGGCGTCGGAGCGGAGCACCCGTGCGCCGACGCGGTCGAGATTCCCGTCCGCCGTCAGGTGCCTGGGGTTCGACTGTGCCGGAGCCACGCCCGACTGCTGGTCGAAGCGATCGCGCAGGACCACGTCGAAGGCGCGGTAGCCGGGCGTGTTCGCGTTGGCGATGTTCGACGCGATGACCTTCTGACGCTCGTTGTGGAACTCGAGCGTCTTCTCGAGAACCGTGCTGAGCGGATTCGGGATCAGGCCCATGGGCGCACCTGTGTCGGGTTCATCCGGACCGTTGGTGAGCAAGCGACGTGCCAGTGCCGGAAGTGCCCGGCTGCGCACGACCGTGCGCAGCTGGCGTTCCCGGCCCTCACTCGCCCCGGCAGCATCTGCCCGCTCCTCATCGACCCGGCGAGATCTGCCGGGTCCGCGCGCCGCGCGCCACGCCGGTCCGTGGCAGCGTGTCGGGCTCGTTGATCTCGTACTCGCGGATCTTGTTGCGCAGCGTGCGCAGGCTGATGTCCAGCTCGCGCGCCGCCTGCGTCCGGTTTCCGGAGGTGCGTCGCAGCGTCTCCACGATGAGCCAGCGCTCCATCGCCCGGATCGTCCGGAAGGGCAGCTCACCCGGCTCCGGAGGCACGCTCGCGGCCGCGGCTGCGACGCTGTCGCCGAGGGCGAGCGCGGCGGGCGGCACCGGGCGCCCGCCGTGGGTCAGGACCAGGCGCGCCACCACGTTCTCCAGCTCGCGGGCGTTGCCCGGCCACGGGTGGCGCTCGAGCGCATCCAGGGTCTGGGCGGGCAGCTCCGGCACCCGCGCACCGCGATCCCGGTGCAGGCGCAGGAAGTGCTCCAGCAGCGCGTGCACGTCGCCGGGGCGCTCGCGCAGCGGACGCAGGCGAATCGGGAGCACGTTGAGCCGGTAGAACAGATCCTCGCGGAAGCGCCCGGCGCGGACCTCGTCGCGCAGCGTGCGGTTGGTGGTCGCCACGAGCCGGAAGTCCACGGCCACCGGACGCTGGGCCCCGACGCGCTGCACCTCGCGCTCCTGGACCACGCGCAGCAGCTTGGCCTGCAGGCCGAGCTCCAGCTCGCCGATCTCGTCGAGCAGCAGCGTGGCGCCGTGCGCCAGCTCGAACTTGCCGATGGAGCGGGTGAGCGCTCCGGTGAACGAGCCTCGCTCGTGCCCGAAGAGCTCGCTCTCGAGCAGCCCGGCGGGCAGCGCGGCACAGTTGACGCTCACGAGCTCGCGCTCGCGGCGGGGCGAGTGGCGGTGGATCATGCGCGCCAGCAGCTCCTTGCCGGTCCCGCTCTCGCCCTCTATCAGGACCGTCGCGTCGCTGGCCGCCACGCCCCGCGCGAGCTCCAGCAGTGCCAGGGTCTCTTCGTCGCGGGTGACGAAGCCGACCTCGGTCGGATCGTCTCCGCTCGCGCTCTGGTCGAGCAGGCGCTCGATCGCCCGCTGCAGCGCATCGAACTCGAACGGCGCCACCAGGTAGTCGGTGGCGCCCGCGTGCAGCGCGTCGACGCCCGCCGAGACCTGACCGTCGCGCCCGATCAGCAGCACGGGCACGCCGCGCTCCCGCGCCGCGCACAGGAGCTCGCGCAGGGGGGCCTCGAGGCCCGCGCTCTCGACGATCAGGCCGCGCGTGTCGCCTCCGCCCAGGAGCGCGTGGGCCGTCGCCACGTCGTCGAGGGCACCGGAGACGTGCGGCGTGCGCTGGAGCGCCGCCCGCACCAGGCCGTTGCCCGCGAGGTCGAGCCAGTGGATCAAGGCGAATCCTCCCCGAGCAGGCGGCGCACGCGACCGGCCACGCGGCGCGCGGCGTGCTGCTCGCGCGCTGCCCGCGCGAAGGCGGCGTCGCCCTCGAGGGCGCGCACCGCGCCGGCCTCACGCGCGGCCAGGTAGGCCCACGCCGGGGCCCACCAGTCGTCGGCGTGTTCGCCCTCCCGGCCCAGCAGCGTGGCCACGGCGCGCCGCTCGCTCTCCGAGCCCTCGAGACGCACCAGCGCCAGCAGGCCCGCCTTGCGCGCCGGATCGCTCGCGAGCTCCGGGTCCTCCGTCATGGACAGGCCGCGCAGCAGGTTGCGACGCGCGAGGCCCGGCCGTCCGGCCGCCGCCTCGATCTCGCCGAGCCGGAGCAGGACCGGACCCAGCAGGCGCGGCTCGCCGAGTGCGGTCGTGGCGCGGGTGTAGGTGTCGGCGGCCAGCTGGAGCTCGCCGCGTCGCACGTGGATCTCGGCCGCCAGGGAGGCGAGGGCGAGCGCGAACGAGCCGGTCTCGCCGCCGTCGGCCTCGGCGACCAGCGCGCGCGCGGTCGCCAGGTCGCGCTCGGGGAGTCCCAGACAGGAGGCACGTCGCCAGACCGCGAGCCCGCGGCGCAGCGGGCGCGTCTCGCGCAGCTGCATGGTGCGCGACCAGCGCACGCAGGCCGAGCGCCTGCCGTCGCGCGCCATCGCCTCGACGGCGAGCAGCAGCGCGTTCTCTCGCGTCAGCTCGGGCCGCAGGTAGCGCGCCACCGTGTCGAGCACGCCGGGATCGGCGCCGGGCTCGGCCAGGGCATGCGCCTCGAGGTCGTCGGCCACGCGGTCGATCAGGTCGTCCTGCACCAGCTGGCGCAGCGGACCGGGGGGCAGGGCGACCAGCAGCGCTCCGAGCCGCCGCTGCAGCGCGTGGCGAGCGTCCCCGGGCGCCGGTCGGCGTGCCACGAGGTAGGAGAGCAGGGCGAGTGCCGGGACCTCGGTGGTCGGGCGCACGAGCGGACCCGCGCCCCTGGGCAGGGCCAGCGAGTCCCGACCCTCGAGCCGCGCGTTCTCGATCGCCTCCACCGCGGCGAGTGCCGCGATCTGCGAGCCGGGCCAGAGCGCGGGCGCCGGTGCCGCTGCGAGCACTGCGGGCCCGTGCCGGGCTCGCGTGCGCAGCGCGCGCGCCAGCACCAGCCGGGCGGTCGCGGCGACCTGCGGCGCGGGATTCAGCTCGAGCACCGTCTCGAGCACGTCGATCGCGTCGAGCGCGCGGCCGTGCAGGACCAGCGTGTAGGCGAAGCGCACGCCTAGCAGGGCCTCGTCGGGAATGCGCCGCCCGTCGTCGAGCAGGTCGCGGTAGACCGCGTGGGCCTCCGCGAAGCGCTCCAGGTTGAACAGCGCGTCGCCGCGGCGGCGCAGCTCCCAGCGCAGTGCCGCCGGGGGCAGGGCGCCGAGCTCGAGGCGCGCCAGCAGCTCGAGCGCACGCGTCGGGTCGCGGTCCAGGAAGGCGGCCTCGGCGAGCGTCATGGTCAGGGCCGTGCCGTGATTCCCCGACATCGGTGTCCCGAGATAGGGGCGCAGGGCCGCGCGCGCCTCCGGCAGCATGCCGAGCTCGATGTAGATCTGTCCGATGCGCAGGCGCGCGCGATCCGCCTCCGCGACCGAGTCGTCGAGGCGGATGGCGCGCCGGTAGCCCTGGATCACGGCCAGCCGGTAGATCGCGTGCAGGCCCTTCGACAGCTCGTCGAGGAGCTGCGCGCGCAGGTGCACGGCGCCCGCGTCCTCCGCGAGCTCGGGCGCGCGCAGGATCTCGAGGGCACGCTGGTGCTCCCCTGACGCGTAGGCCCGCGCGGCCTCGAGCGAGCTTCCCTCGACGTTGCGCGCCAGCATGGCCGGCACGGCGTGATCCGGAAGCCGCGGCAGCTCGCGCAGCGCGGCGAGCCGCTGATCCTCGAGCTCGTCGAGGATCGGCAGCGTGCGGTCCTCGGAGAACGCCTGCAGCCCCTGTCGCGCGGCGCGCACCAGCTCCCGGACCGCCCCCTGCTCCACCCGCTGCACGAAGTGCGCCTGCCAGGCGCGCGAGTCCACCGGAGCGCGCAGGGGTGCTGCGCCGTCGGCGACGTCCTGCGCCGGCACGGCGGCGGCGGGCAGGATCACGCTCAGCAGCAGCGCTCGGAAGATCCGGGGTCGGCAATCCACGACCCCGCCGACTGCAACCGCCGTGCCGCCGTTGCCGGGTCGCGCGCGCCCGGACGCAGGGCGTCACTGCTGTGCACGCAGGGGCCGAGGCGCTTGCTGCCGGGGGGAAGATCCTGCCGACGGGAATCCGACGGGCCGCCTCGCGGCGTGTCGGAAGCCTGACGCGTGCGCCGCGCGGACGCGCCCGTCAGCGCAGTCTCAGCTCGACACCGATGTACAGCTCCGCCAGGGGCGCCGGCTCGAAGTGTCGTCCCCCGAACGCGTTGGGGCGCAGGGTCTGGTCGTACTCCGCCCGCGACCAGTTCCGCACGCCCGCGAACGGGCGCACCAGCCAGCGCTCGACGCGCCAGTCGTAGCCCACGCGCACGTCGGACAGCGTGGCCCCGTCGCTCTCCAGGAGGTTCTCGTCATCGACCTCGATGTCGGAGAAGTGGCGGACCGAGAGCACGGCGAACCAGCCCGAGGGGTGCTGCCAGCGCAGCTCGCCGCTGGCGGCGTGCTGGGGCGTGTTGGGCTCGCGGCGGCCGTCGAGATCCCCGCCCGGAGCGCCGGTGTCGAAGTCCACGTAGCGGTAGTCCGCGTACGTGTAGCCGACCCGCGTGGACAGGTCGCGACCGAGCCGCGCCGACACGCCCAGCTCGACCCCGCGGCGTCGGGACTCGCCCGCGTCCCGCCACAGCGTGTTTCCCATGCCGTCGTCGAAGGGCACGGCCACGTGGCGCAGGCGCAGGTCGAACAGCGCCAGGTCCCAGGCCAGCCCGCCGCCGAGCGCGCCCTTCGCGCCCAGCTCCAGACCCAGGGTCGACTCGGGCTCCAGGTCGGACTGGAAGCCGCCGGCCGCGTCGTCGGGCGCGAGCTCCGTGGTGGTCGGCACGCGGAACGCGCTGCCCAGGTTCGCGTACAGCTGCAGGCGCGACGAGCGTCCCCAGTGCAGGCCGACGTGCGGCGAGAGCTGCCGGAAGCGCAGCCGGTCCGAGCGGTCGCCATTGCCAGCGTCGACCAGGCGGTCGCCGACCACGAACTCCACGCGGTCGTAGCGCAGGCCCGCGATCAGCTCGAGCTCCGGCGAGAGCGCCCAGATCGCGCGTGCCCAGGGGCCGATCGCGCGCACCGTCTCGCGCTGATCCAGCGTGAGCGCGCCACGCCGGCCGTCGATGTTCTGGTGGTTGCGCCGGTGGTCGAGCTGTACGTCGGCGTCGACGCCCAGCGTCCAGGCCACCGGCCCGGTGCGACGCTGGTAGACCAGCGCCGCGCCGAATACGTCGCGATCGAGGTCCACGCGCCGGTCGATCGGCAGGGCGTTGGAGAACTCGCGCGTCAGCCCGTAGACGAGCGCGCGCAGCTCGTGGTCCGTGCCGAGCGGCCGCCTCAGCTCCAGCGAGACCTTGTGCTGGGAGAGCTTCTCGTGCGCGTTGCGCGTCACGTTCGCCGCGCGCGCCATGCTGCGGTCGGCGGCGACCTCGGTCAGGTTCAGCCCGCCGGGATCCTGGGCCTCGGGCGCGGTCACGCCCCCGTAGCTGGCGCGGAGCTGCCAGCCGCTCGCCAGGTCGCGCTCGAGCTTCGCGAGCCAGGTGACCTGGCGTCCTCGCGCGTGGTCCCGGTAGCCGGTCTGCCGCGTGTAGCCGACGCCGAGCGCGTAGCCCGTGCCGCCGTGGGTTCCCGTCGCGGTGGTCGCGTAGCGCGAGAGGTGGTCGGTGCCGAAGACGCTGCGGGCGCTGAAGGCGGGTGCGGGCGTGGGCCGCAGCGTCTCGATCGCCACGATCCCGCCCCCCCCGCCGCCGTAGAGCGAGGAGACGGGGCTGCGCACCACGTCGATCCGCTCCACGAAGGCCAGGTCGATCGAGTCGGTCTCGCTCTGGCCGTCCGGGAGGGTGGTGGGCACACCGTCCACCAGGATGCGGATCCCGCGCACGCCGAAGTCGGCGCGCGCGCCGTAGCCGCGCACCGAGATCCGCGCGTCCTGGGCCAGGTTCCGGCCGCCCTGCGCGAAGACGCCGGGCACGAGATCGAGCGCCTCGTCCAGCGCGACAGCGGGCCGGGCCCGGAGCTCCTGATCGACCACGACCGAGATGGCGTAGGGGCTCTCGAGGACCTGCTGCGGCGAGCGCGCGGCCTCGGTGCGGTAGCCCCCCGGGTCGGCGGGCCCCGGGTCGGCCTGCTGCGCGCGAGCTCCGCCCGCGAGCAGGGCGGTGGGGACGGCCAGCAGGCAGGCGAGGAGCAGGGGAGCGGGTGGACGCGACATCGGCCTCGGGGGGGTCCCTGGTGCGGGTTGGGGCGAGAAGAATGTCAGGGACGGGTCGGCCGGGCAGGCGGCCCGCCTCCGCCGGGGACCGCCCGGACTGTTGTATATAGACCCTCCAGCGAGGAGTCCGCCATGAGCGCCGATCGACCGCGCCTGCGCAGCGATGCCATCACCCGGGGCGACGAGCGCGCGCCCAATCGCGCCATGCTGCGGGCCGTCGGCTTCGCCGACGCCGACTTCGGCAAGCCGATCGTGGGCGTGGCCAACGGCGAGAGCGACATCACGCCGTGCAACGCCGGCCTCGGCGAGCTCTCGGCAGCCGCCGCCGCCGAGATCCGGGCCGCGGGCGGCATGCCCCAGACCTTCGGCACGATCACCATCAGCGACGGCATCTCCATGGGCACCGAGGGCATGAAGTGCTCGCTGGTCAGCCGCGAGGTCATCGCGGACTCGATCGAGACGGTGTGCCGAGGTCAGTCGCTCGACGGCGTGGTCGCCGTGGGCGGCTGCGACAAGAACATGCCGGGCGCGATGATCGCGATGGCCCGGCTCGACATCCCGGCGATCTTCGTCTACGGGGGCACCATCAAGCCCGGGAGCCACGCCGGGCGCGACCTCACGGTGGTCAGCGTCTTCGAGGCGGTCGGCGAGCACGGTGCCGGGCGCATGGGCGACGAGGACTTCCTGGCCATCGAGCGGCGGGCCTGTCCCGGCCGCGGCGCCTGCGGCGGCATGTTCACCGCGAACACCATGAGCAGCGCCTTCGAGGCGATGGGCATGAGCCTGCCCGGCTCCTCGACGATGGCCGCGGAGGACGCCGAGAAGCGCGACAGCGCCCAGGCCAGCGGCCGCTGCCTGATGCAGCTGATCGAGCGCGACCTGACACCGCGCAAGATCATGACGCGCGCCGCCTTCCACAACGCCATCGCGGTCACCATGGCGCTCGGCGGCAGCACCAACGCGGTGCTCCACCTGATGGCCATCGCGCACGCGGCGCGGGTGGAGCTCGAGCTCGACGACTTCGAGCGCATCCGGGCGCGGGTGCCGGTGATCGCGGACCTCAAGCCGTCGGGCGCCTACGTCGCCACCGACCTGCACCGCGTGGGCGGCGTGCCGCTGGTGATGCGCATGCTGCTCGACGCCGGCCTGCTCGACGGCGACTGCATGACCGTCACCGGGCGCACGCTCGCCGAGAACCTGGCCGGGGCCCCGCCCGAGCCGCCGTCCGGACAGGACGTGGTGCGCCCGCTCTCGCGACCCGTGTACGACTCGGGCCACCTGGCGATCCTGCGCGGCAATCTCGCGCCCGACGGCGCCGTGGCCAAGATCAGCGGCGTGAAGCAGCCGCAGATCAGCGGACCGGCGCGCGTGTTCGACTCCGAGGAGGACTGCATGGAGGCGATCATGAGCGATCGCATCCGGCCGGGCGACGTGCTGGTGATCCGTTACGAGGGGCCGCGCGGCGGGCCCGGGATGCGCGAGATGCTCGCGCCGACCAGCGCGATCATCGGCAAGGGGCTCGGCGACGCCGTCGGACTGATCACCGACGGGCGCTTCTCCGGCGGCACCTACGGCATGGTCGTGGGACACGTCGCGCCCGAGGCGGCCGTCGGCGGCACGATCGCGCTGGTCGAGGAGGGCGATCGCATCTGCATCGACGCCAAGCAGCGGCGCCTCGACCTCGAGGTCGATGCCGCGGAGATCGAGCGGCGACGCGCCGCCTGGCGGCCGCCCGCGCCGCGCTACACCAGCGGCGTGCTGGCGAAGTACGCGCGGCTGGTCTCCAGCGCGTCGCGCGGCGCGGTGACCGACGCTCCCGAAGAGCTGGGTCTGGAGTGACCTGGATCGCGGCCGCCGCCCTGCTCGGCGCGCTCTCGGTGGTGGCCGGGGCCTTCGGGGCGCACGGCCTGGCCGGACGCGTCGCGCCGGAGCAGCTCGACGCCTGGCGAACCGCGGCGCAGTACGCGCTGCTGCACAGCGCCGTGATCCTGGCGCTGGGTGGACTCGAGGCGGCGACCGGGCGCGCGGTTCGCCTGCCCGCGGCGCTGCTGCTCGCCGGCAGCGTGCTCTTCTCGGGCTCGATCTTCGCGCTGGTTCTCGGTGGCCCGCGGCTGCTGGGTCCGGTCACGCCGCTGGGAGGTCTGTGCCTGATCGCGGGCTGGCTGTCCGTGCTGACGCTGCTGCGCGACTGAGGTGGTGACCGCGGCGGCGGCCCGGGGTATGGTTCGGGCGTGCCTCCCGCACGGCCCATCGAGGCGGAGCTCGAGGTCCTCGACCGGATCCTGGGCGCCAGTCCGGACGCGATCGTGGTGGTGACGGCACCGCCCGAGCCGGTCTTCGCCTACGCGAACGACGCCTTCCTGCGCAACACGGGCTACACCCGCGAGGAGGTGATCGGCGCCTCGCCCGCGATGCTCGAGGGTCCGGAGTCCGCGGACAGCGGGCTGCCCGACCTCAAGCGCGCGCTGCTCGCCGGCGAGTCCTACCAGGGCGACGTGATCAACTACCGGCGGGACGGCACGCCCTACTGGGTGCAGTGGTCCATCTCCCCGCGAGCGGGACCCGACGGCGCGCTGCTCTACTGGATCGCCACGCAGCGCGACGTGACCCCGCAGCGCGACAACGAGCGCAAGCTGGCGCGCGCGCTGCACCGCCTGAGCTTTCACGTGAGCAACTCGCCCCTGGGCGTGATCGAGTGGGATCGCGACTTCCGCGTGATCAGCTGGTCGCCCCAGGCCGAGCGCATCCTGGGCTGGACGCCCGACGAGGCGATCGGCCACAGCGCGCTCGAGCTGATCGGCATGCCCGACGCGGATCACGTCCGTGAGCTGGCCAGCGACCTGCTCGAGCGTGGTGCGCCGCGCACGATCGGCGAGGCCCCGAGCCGGGATTGCCACGGCAACCTGCGCCAGCTCGTCTGGTACAACTCCGCGCTCCGCGACGACGACGGCGCGCTGATCTCGATCCTGTCGCTGCTGCAGGACGTGACCGAGCAGCGGCGGGCCGCGGCCGAGCAGACGCGACTGGAGCGCCAGATGCAGCACGCGCAGAAGCTCGAGAGCATCGGCGTGCTCGCCGGCGGAGTCGCGCACGACTTCAACAACCTGCTGACCGGCGTGATCGGTCACGGGGCCCTGGCCCTGCGCGGGCTCGCCCCCGATCACCCAGTGCGCTCGCATGTCGAGCACTCGCTCGACGCGGCGCGCCGCGCCGCCGATCTGACGCGGCAGCTCCTGTTCTACGCGGGGCGCGCGGGCTACGAGATCGAGCCCCTCGATCTCTCGCAGCAGGTGAGCGCGCTGCTCGACCTGCTCCGGACGCTGACGCCCCGGCAGGTCGATGTCGAGCTCGTGCTGGCGCCCGACCTGCCGCCGATCGACGCGGATCGCGCCCAGCTGCAGCAGGTGGTGATGAACCTGGTGCTCAACGGCGCGGAGGCGTGCGGGGAGGGGCCCGGTGCCGTGGTGGTTCGCACCTCGAGCGTCGAGCTCGAAGCGCCGCTGCGGGTCGACGGCTGGTCGGGGGACGAGCTGTCGCCGGGCAGGTACGTGACGCTGAGCGTCGAGGACTCCGGCTGCGGCATGGACGCCCGGACCCGCGAGCGGATCTACGACCCGTTCTTCAGCACCAAGTTCGCGGGCCGGGGGCTGGGGCTGGCCGCGGTGGCGGGGATCCTGCGCGGCCACCGCGGCGCGATCCAGGTCGACAGCTCGCCGGGGCGCGGCGCGCAGTTCCGCGTGATGTTCCCGGCGTCGACGCGCGTGCCGCGGGCAGAGGAGACGCCGCGGCCGCTCGTCCCGGGGCGACCGCGCGGCCCGGTGCTCGTGATCGACGACGAGGAGCTGGTGCGGCGGCTCGCGGTCGAGACGCTGCGCGCCGTGGGCTGTGCCGCGTACAGCGCGGCCGACGGTGACGAGGGCCTCAAGCTGTTCCGGGAGCACCACGCGCGCCTCGGTGCGGTGCTGCTGGACCTGACGCTCCCCGGCCGCTCCGGGACCGGGATCCTGCGGGAGATGCGCCGGGTGAACGCCGGAGTGCCGACGGTGCTGATGAGCGGCTACTCGCGCGAGCGCGCACTCGACCGCGTGCCCGCGTCCGACGCGGTCTACCTGGCCAAGCCGTTCGACCCCGACGCTCTCCTGCGCCGGCTCTGCGAGGCGCAGACGTGCTCCGGGCGCTGACGCTCGCGCTCGCGCTGCTGATCGGGCTGCACGCGTACGTGGCGCACGCCCTGTTCATCGCGCCCGGCTGGCCCTCGGCCGTGCGCGTCGGGGGCGTGCTCGCCGTGCTCGCGGCGGCCGCGCTGATCGTCGCCGACCCGATCGCGCAGCGCCGCCTGCCGCGCCGGATCGCGCGCTGGATCCACCTGCCGGCGGCGCTCTGGATGGGCACGGGCTTCCTGCTGCTGATGGGGCTGCTCGCGAGCGAGCTGCTGCGACTCGTGGCCGCGGGCGTGGCGCTCGCCGGCGACGGCGAGCTGGCCGGCGCGGCGCCGGTGGCGCGGGCGCGCGCCGTCCTGGTCGGCGCCGCGGCCGCCGCGGCCTCGCTGGTCGGCGTGATCGGTGCGCGGCGCGGGCCGGCCGTGCGCCGCGTCGAGGTCGCCCTGGCGCGCTGGCCCCGCGCGCTGGACGGCTACCGGATCGTGCAGATCAGCGACGTGCACATCGGGGCCAGCCTCGGGCGCGAGTTCGCCGCCGACGTCGTGGCGCGCTGCAGCGCCCTGGATCCCGACCTCTGCGCCGTGACCGGCGACCTGGTCGACGGGCCGGTCGAGCGCCTCGCCGACGAGGTCGCGCCCTTCGCCGCGCTCGAGGCGCGCGACGGCGTCTTCTTCGTGACGGGCAATCACGACCACTACGCGGGCGCCGACGCCTGGGTCGAGGAGGTGGAGCGGCTGGGCTGGACCGCGCTGCGCAACCGCCACGTCGAGCTGGACGGCTGGACGCTGGCGGGCGTCGACGATCGCCGTGCGGGCCGCGCGCGCGTCTCCGGAGGAGATGTCGAGCGCGCCCTCGAGGGCTGTCGCGAAGACGCGCCCGTGGTGCTGCTGGCGCACGATCCCGGCAGCTTCGACGAGGCTGCCGGGCGCGTGGCCCTGCAGCTTTCGGGGCACACGCACGGCGGACAGATCTGGCCCTTCGCCTGGTTCGTGCGCCTGGCCACGCCGTTCGTCGCGGGCCGCCATGCGCGGCACGGCAGCGAGCTGCACGTGAGCTGCGGCACCGGCTACTGGGGGCCCCCGATGCGCCTGGGCACGCGCGCCGAGATCACGCTGCTGGTGCTGCGCGCCGGGGCGTGAGGGAGGCGCGCGAGCCTGCTAGCGCGGCTGCCGGAGCACGGCGAGGCGGTCTCGGTACTCGCTGCGCAGGGCCGTGACCTCCTCGCGGGTCAGGCCCAGCTCGCCGCCGATGCGCAGGATCTCCTGGCTCTCGACCTCGGAGATCGAGTCGTCCGCCGCCGCCACGGCGAGCAGGCAGCGCACCAGGTCGATGCGCTGGCCCCGCGTGGACAGCTCACGGAAGCGTCGCGTAACCAGGTAGTTCTCGGTGCCGCCCAGGGCGATCTGCTGCGTGCGGGCCAGGCTCACGACCAGGGTGGCCTGCGCGTCGTCCAGGTCCGAGAGCTCGCGCAGCAGCCGGGTCATCTCGTCGACCTCCTCGGGCGAGATGTCGAGGTCGGCGTGGGCGACGCGCGCCAGCACGTAGGCGAAGCAGGCCAGGTAGCGGGCCCGGTCGGGCTCGAGCCGACCGAGCTCGTCGGCGATCCGGCGCACGGTCCCGGAGTCGCGCGGATCCGGCTGCCCGCCGGCGGGATCGAGACCGAGTAGCTTGCGCAGGGCACGCATCGGCTGCTATGACAGCGCAGCGCCGGACGCCTGTCGACCGGCCCGGCCCCCGGAGGGCCGAGCGCGTCCGCACCAGCGCGTGGCAGCCAGCGCCGAGAGCTGTCGCGGCGCGCGGCACCAGGAGGAGCTCCGTGTCCGATCCCGAAGCATTCCGAGCAGAGGTCCGCGAGTGGATCGAGGCGAACTGTCCCCCCTCGATGCGCGGCTCCTTCGACCCGCAGGTCGGGGGCTACTGGGGCGGCCGCAGGCGCGATCAGGCCGATCCGGAGGCGCGCCTCTGGTGCGAGCGCTGCGCCGAGCGCGGCTTCACGGCGCCCACCTGGCCCCGGGAGTACGGCGGGGGCGGCCTCGACCGCGCTCACGCCCGCGTGCTCCAGGAGGAGCTGGCGCGGGCCAGCGCGCGGCCACCGCTGTCGAGCATCGGCATCATGATGCTGGGGCCGATGCTGCTCGAGCTGGCGACCGAGGAGCAGAAGCGCGAGCACATCCCGCCGATGGTTCGCGGCGAGATCCGCTGGTGCCAGGGCTACAGCGAGCCGGGCGCGGGCTCGGACCTGGCCAGCCTGCAGATGCGCGCCGAGGACCGCGGCGATCACTTCATCGTGAACGGCCAGAAGATCTGGACGTCGTACGCCAACCACTCCGACTGGATCTTCTGCCTGGTGCGCACGGACCCCGAGGCGGCGAAGCACGACGGCATCAGCTTCCTGCTGATCGACATGGACCAGCGGGGCTGCACGACCTCGCCGATCGAGCTGATCAGCGGCTCCTCTCCCTTCTGCCAGACCTTCTTCGAGGACGTGCGCGCGGAGAAGCGCAACCTGATCGGCAAGCTCAACGGCGGCTGGGCGGTGGCCAAGCGGCTGCTGCAGTTCGAGCGCCAGAGCATCGGCGGTTCGTTCGGGGCGCCGGGCCGCACGGCGGGCGAGATCACGCCCGTGGACGCCGCGCGCCGCTACGTCGGGGCCCGCGAGGGCGGTCGCATCGCCGATCCCATCGTGCGCGACCGCGTCGCCGGGCTCGAGATGGCGCAGCAGGCCTTCGCCGCCACCGTGCGGCGCAGCGGCGACGAGGCGCGCGCCGGCCAGGACGTCGGCACCGCTTCCTCGATCTTCAAGCTCTACGGCACCGAGCTGAACCAGGAGCGCTACGAGCTGCTGGTGTCGATCCTGGGCGCGCAGGGGCTCGGCTGGGAGGGCGAGGGCTTCGAGGAGCCGGAGCTCAAGACCACGCGCAGCTGGCTGCGCTCGAAGGCCAACACGATCGAGGGCGGCACCTCCGAGGTGCAGCTGAACATCATCGCGAAGCGCGTACTCGGGCTTCCGGACTGAGGGACGAGATGGCACTGGTTCTGACCGAGGAGCAGGAGCTGCTGCGCGAGACCGCGCGCGAGTTCATCCAGGAGAAGGCACCGATCGCGCAGCTGCGTCGCCTGCGCGACGAGAAGGACGCGACCGGCTTCTCCCGGGAGCTCTGGGGCGAGATGGCCGGGCTCGGCTGGGCGGGCATCCCGTTCGACGAGGAATACGGCGGCGCCGAGCTCGGCCTGCAGGAGCTGGGCATCGTGCTCGAGGAGTGCGGACGCACGCTCGTCGCGACGCCCCTGGTGTCCACGGTGCTCCTGGGCGGCAGCGCGCTGGCACTCGGCGGCAACGAGGCACAGCGCAAGGACGTGCTGACGGCCGTCTCCGCCGGCGAGCGCATCCTGGCCCTGGCGGCACAGGAAGGCCCCCGGCACGCTCCCTACCAGGTAGCGACGCGCGCCGAGGCCACCCGCGACGGCTTCCGGATCCACGGCCGCAAGACCTTCGTGCTCGACGGGCACGTGGCCGACCAGCTGGTGCTGGTCACGCGGACGTCCGCCGATCCGGGGCAGCGCGAGGGCCTGACCCTGCTGCTGGTGGACGCGGCGGCGCGCGGCGTGAAGCGCACCCGGACGATCATGATCGACGGACGCAACGCCGCCACGATCGAGCTCGACGGCGTCGAGGTCGACGGCGGCGCGCTGCTCGGCGAGGCGGACCGCGGGGCCGAGCTGCTCGACGCGGTGCTCGACCGCGGCGCGGCAGGGCTGGCCGCGGAGATGCTCGGCGGCATCGAGACGGCGTTCAGCAGGACCCTGGACTTCCTGAAGGATCGCGAGCAGTTCGGCACGAAGATCGGCAGCTTCCAGGCACTCAAGCACCGCGCCGCGCGGATGTTCGTGGCGCGCGAGCTCTCGCGCTCGGTGGTGATCGATGCGCTCCAGGCGATCGACGCCGGCGACGCGCGCGCCTCCGAGAAGGCCAGCCTGGCCAAGGCGCAGCTCGGCGAGGCCGCCTTCCTGATCGGGAACGAGGGCGTGCAGATGCACGGCGGGATCGGCGTGACCGACGAGGAGGACATCGGCCTGTTCATGAAGCGCGCGCGCGTCGCCGGTCAGACCCTGGGCGACGCCGGCTTCCACCGCGACCGCTTCGCGGCCCTGCGCGGCTACTGAGCCAGCCGCCGCGCGGCGGCGCGGCCCGAGGCGATCGCGGCGCCGAGCCCGATGCCGTCGTAGCCCCAGCCAGCGAGCTGCAGGCCGGGAATCGCGGCGAGCACGGCGCGCAGGCTGCGCATGCGCTCGCGATGCTCGCGATCGTACAGCGGGATCCCGCCCGGGTGTCGCGCCACGTCGATGAGCTGCGGGTCCTGGACCGCTCCGAGCAGCTTGCGCAGCAGCGGTCCGAGCTGGGCGCTGATGGCCGTGCCCGAGGCCTCGCGCAGCCCCGGCCCGAGGAAGGCCGTGAGCAGGAGCGTGCCCGCGGGCGCACGATCGGGGAAGAGGCTCGAGGGAAACAGGCAGCCCAGCAGCGGCAGGCGCTCGCGCGTCGGACACAGGAAGCCCAGGCCGGTCCAGCGCGCCGCGGTCTCGGGCTCGTCGAGCCGCAGGGTCGCCAGCGTCTGGGGCGTCGAGCGGAAGTCGTCGAGCAGCCCGCTGGCCGCGGGGTGATCGAGCAGCGGCGCCGCTGCTGCCGGGGGAACGGCGAGCACCACGCGCCGCGCGCGCAGCCCGCCGCCCTCGAGCTCGACGCGGAAGCCGTCGTCGTCCCGGAGCACGCGATGCACCTCGGTGTCGGTGCGCAGGCGCGCGCCGAGGCCGCTCCCCAGGCGCTCGACCAGCGTGCCCAGGCCGCCCTCGCAGGCCAGCATGCCGCCTCGCGCGGGGGCGCGGCCGCGGAACAGCCGCTGGATCGCCAGCGTGCTCAGGCGACCGCCGGAGCGCGAGAGCCGGTCCGCGAGCTCGGGGAACGCAGACTCGAAGCCGACGCGATCGGCCGGTGCACCGAACGAGCCCAGGGTGAGCAGATCGGCTGCCCGCGACGCCACGCCGTGCCCCAGCCGCTCGGCCACCCACTCGTGCACGCTGCGCGGGCCGGGGCGCGGTGCGCGCAGCGGCTCGGCCAGCGCCGACACCAGCTCCCGGAGCGGGATCCAGCCGCCCGTGAGCAGCGTCGTCACCGGGGGCGGTACGGGCAGAAGCTCCCCGTCGTGAGCCACGCAGGGCGCGGCGCGCCGCGCCTCGGCGGGCTCCAGGCCGGCCCGTCCGAGCAGCCAGTCCACGTCGGGGCTGCGGCGCACGGTCGAGGGTCCGCGCTCGACGAGGCAGCCGTCGATGCGCACCGTCTCGACGGGTCCGCCGCAGCGGGCGGCCTTCTCGAGCACCACGATCTCGTCGCTGCCCGCCTCGCGCAGCGCCTCGGCGCAGGCCAGTCCCGCGGGGCCGCCGCCGACGACGGCCACCTCCACGTCGCTCAAGCGCCGCTCCGCTGGACCGCGCGCACGAACGCGCCGACGCCCTCGACGGGGATCGAGGGCAGCACGCCGTGCCCCAGGTTCACGATGTGCCCGCGGGCCGGGCGGCCCTGCTCGATCAGGCGCGCGACCTCGCGCTCGATCTGCTCGGGGGGAGCGGCCAGCGCGGTCGGCTCCAGGTTGCCCTGCAGCGACACGCGCGAGCCGAGGCGGCGGGCGGCCTCGCCCAGGTCGGTGCGCCAGTCGAGCGAGACCACATCGGCGCCGCTGCTCGCCAGCGCGTCGGCGAGATGCGCGGCGCCGCGCGCGTACACGATCACGGGCGGTCGCTCCTCGGGCAGGGCGGCGATCACGCGCCGCAGCGCCGCTCCGGCGAGGCGCTCGTGGCGCTCGGCGCTGAGCATCCCGGCCCAGGTGTCGAAGATCTGCAGCGCGTCGGCGCCGGCTTCCATCTGTGCGCGCAGCGTGCTCACGCAGACCTCGACCATGCGCTCGAGCAGCGCGTCGATCAGCCCGGGATCCCGGTAGGTCAGCGCCGAGAGCACCTCGAGGTCGCGCGAGAGCCGCGTCTCGCTCACGTAGGCCGCCAGCGTCCACGGCGCGCCCGCGAAGCCGATCACCGCCGCCCCGTCGCCGAGCTCGCGGCGCAGCGCCGCGATCGCCTCGCAGGTCGGGGCGATCGCACCCTGCACGTCGCCGTCGAGGCGCCGCAGGTCGGCCGTGGACGCCACCGGCCGGCCGACGCGCGGACCGGGATCGAAGTCGAGCTTCACGTCGAGGCCGCCGAGCGGCAGAAGGATGTCGGAGAAGACCACCACGCCGTCCATGCCGAAGCGACGCCAGGGCTGCAGGGACACCTCGGCGGCGACGTCGGGCGCGCGGCACATCTCGAGGAAGCTGGAGCGCGACTTGAGCTCGCGGTACTCGGGCAGGTAGCGCCCGGCCTGTCGCATGAGCCAGACCGGCGGGCGGTCCACGGGCACGCCGCGCGCCGCGCGCACGAAGCGCTCGCGCGCGGAGAACGTGGCGGGCGCGGGCGGGCTCATCGGCTGCGGATGATAGGCGGCACGCGCCGCGCGCGCCGGTTCAGCGGCGAGCGCGTCACGTGCGGGCAGCCGTCGAGGAAGAACCGGTAGGGGAGCCGGGCGGCCCGGGAGATGCCGATGCGCGGGCCGGCCATCAGCGTTCCCGCGGCCCGTGCGCCGGGCCCTGCGGCGAGGCGGAGCGGTCCGCGCAGTGCGCTCGAGCCGTCGTGGTGCAGGCCGATCCCGAAGGCCTGGGTGAGCTTGCCGGGTCCGCTGCAGGCCTCGCGGCCGTCGCGCCCGCCGCGCCGGCGCGTCATCTCCGCGTGGCCCGCGCGCGGCGCTGCGGCGCGGAGCAGCACACCGGCACCGCGGCCGGCGGCCTCGCAGACCACGTTGATGCAGGCGTGGATTCCGTGGCTGCGGTAGACGTAGAAGCGCCCGGGCGGTCCGAACATCGACGCGTTGCGGGGCGTCGGCCCGCGATGGGCGTGCGACGCCGGATCGCTGCCGTCGCCCAGGTACGCCTCGACCTCGACGATCATTCCCTCGACGCGCACGCCGTCGAGCTCGTGCACGAGGTGGCAGCCGATCAGCTCGGGGGCGACCTCGAGCGGGGACCGGTCGAAGAAGGCGCGTGTCAGCCGGGGCATCGCGCGGAGTCTGTATGATGGCGCGATGCAGCGCTACGGAATGACCATCCCGCTGTCCGGCGTGCCGCTCCACGAGCAGCGCGACTGGATCGCCGAGCTCCAGGACCTGGGCTACACCGACCTCTGGTCGAGCGAGGGGCCCTCGTACGACGGTTTCACGCCGCTGGCACTGGCCTCGACCTGGGCGCCGCGGCTGCGCATGGGCACGGCGATCTGCCCGGTCTTCACGCGCGGGCCCGCGCTCCTCGCGTCGAGCGCCGCGGCGCTGGCCGACGCCGCCCCGGGACGCTTCGTCCTGGGGATCGGCGCGTCGTCCGACGTGATCGTCGAGCGCTGGAACGGCATCCCGTTCGACCGGCCGTACCAGCGCGTGCGCGACACGCTGCTCTTCCTGCGCGCCGCGCTGCGCGGCGAGAAGGTCACCGAGAAGTACGAGACCTTCGCGGTCAACGGCTTCCGGCTGGCGTTCCCGCTCGAGCGGCCGCCGCCGATCATGGTCGCGGCGCTGCGCGAGGGCATGCTGCGCCTGGCGGGCAAGCTCGGCGACGGCGCGATCCTGAACTGGCTGTCGGCCGACGACGTGCGCACCGTGGCGCCGATCGTCAAGCAGTTCGGACAGGACAAGGAGATCGTGGCGCGGCTCTTCGTGGCGCCGAGCAGCGACCGCGACGCGGTGCACGGCGTCGCCCGCATGGCGGCGGCCGCGTACCTCAACGTGGGCGTGTATGCCGCCTTCCACGACTGGCTCGGCCGCGGCGACCTGCTGGCGGCGACGCGCCGCGCCTGGAACGAGGGCGATCGCAAGCGCGCCCTGAGCGAGATTCCCGAGAGCGTGCTCGACGAGCTGATCATCCACGGGCCGCCCGAGGCCTGTCGCGAGCACATCGCGCGCTACGTCGAGAACGGCGTCGACACGCCGGTGCTGATGGTCATGCCGGTCGGGGGCGATCTGCGCCAGGCGGTTCGCGACCTGGCGCCGCGGGGCTAGCAGGTTGCCGGAGAACCCCGGCAGCCTGCAGGGCTTCTAGTCCTCGCCCAGCGCGAAGCGGCTCAGCGCGCGCTCGAACTCCAGTGCGTTGTCGAGCATGACCGAGTGCGCGGCCTGCGGCACCACGGCGAGCTGGCCGAGTCCCTCGGGGATGGCCTCGTCCACCATGCGGTCCGCGACATCGGCCGAGAGGATGTCCGACGCCGCGCCCCGCACCACCAGGGTCGGGCACTTCAGGCCGCGCAGCATGGCCCAGGCCGCCTCGCGGTCGGCCTTCTCGCGCGCCTCGCGGTCGGCCGCGTCGTCGTCGCCGAAGCGGGTCATGAAGGCGGTGTCCATCTTCAGCTCGAAGCGGCCGTCGTCGCGGGGCCGGGTCCAGTGCTCGGCCATCTTCGCGAGCGTGGGTGGAGGGGTCTCGGGATACTGGCGGACCAGCACGCGCAGGTACGCCTCGACCGAGTCGAACGACCAGTCCTGCTGCTGCACGTCGAGGCTGATGCGCGCCGTGCCGCGGGGGTCGTTCTCGGGTCCGATGTCGACCAGGACCAGCCCGGCGAGCGCATCGGGGTTGCGCGCGGCGAGCTGCATCGAGACGCGGCCGCCCATGGAGTGGCCCACGACGACCACGCGCTCGATGCGCAGCGCGGCGAGCGCGGCCTCGGCGTCGCGCGCCATCGACTCGGGATCGTAGCGCCGCTCGGGGTCGTGGTCGGAGTCGCCGTGCCCGCGCTGGTCGAGCGCGACCACCCGGTAGTAGGGCGCCATGACCGGCGCGATCTGGTCCCAGACGCGGCAGGAGTTCGAGAAGCCGTGCAGGAAGAGCATGGCGGTGCCGTCGGTGCTCCACTCGAGTCCGTGCAGCTGCATGCCGTCGGCGCCGGGAAGCTGGATCGATCGGGGCTCCATGGCCCCGGAGTCTACCAGGGGCGCGCGCGGCGACGGGAGTGGGTGTTTCAGAAGCCTGCTAGACTGCGCCGCGGCCGCGGGAGGGCTCCATGAGCGTGTTCCGACCCGACATTCTCGAGGGCCGTGTCGCCCTGATCACGGGCGGCGCGACCGGCATCGGCAAGGAGATCGCCCGTACGCTCGGCCGGCACGGCGCGCGCGTGGCCATCGCCAGCCGCAAGCTCGCCAACCTCGAGGCCGCCACCGCGGAGCTCGCGGCCGAGGGCATCGACTGCATGCACGCCGTCTGCGACGTGCGCGAGCCCGAGCAGGTCGAGGCGGCCATCGCGGCGCTGCTCGAGCGGCACGGCCGGCTCGACATCGTGGTGAACAACGCGGCCGGCAACTTCCCGGCGCTGATCGAGGACATCTCCTACAACGGCTTCCGGACCGTCGTGGCGATCGACCTGCTGGGCACGTACAACGTGTCGAAGGCCGCCTTTCACGCCTGGATGCGCGAGCACGGCGGCAACGTCGTGAACATCTCGGCGCCCTTCCAGCACCACGGCGTGGCGCTGCAGGCCCACGTGGCGGCCGCCAAGACGGGCGTCGACTCGCTGACGCGCTCCTGCGCCGTCGAGTGGGGCCGTCACGGGATCCGCGTCAACGCCGTCGCGCCGGGCGCGATCGGCGAGACCGAGGGCATGCGGCGCTTCAGCGGGGCGACCGGGCGGGACGCGGACGGGGCGCGGAACCCGCTGGGACGCCTCGGCAGTGCCGGCGACATCGCCAGCTGCACGCTCTTTCTGGTCAGCGACGCGGCTGGCTACATCACCGGCGCGGTGATCCCCGTCGACGCCGGGGCGTCGGTGGACATGCTCAAGATCCGTCCGGAGTAGGGGCGGGCCCGTCAGTCCGAGACGCTGCGCTCGAGCACCACGTACATGGTCGACTGGCCGCGCTGCAGCAGCAGCGTCGCGTGATCGGTCTGGCCCTCGAGCGCAGCCTGCAGCTCCTTGGCGCGGTCCACCTTCTTGCGGTTGACCTCGAGGATCACGTCGCCGCGGCGCAGACCCGCCTCTGCGGCCGGCGAACCGGCCTCGACCTCGACCACGAGCATGCCCTCGACGTCCTCGAGACCCAGCTCCGTGGCGGACTCGTCATCGAGGCGTCGCGTCTCGAAGCCCCACTCGGAGCTCGTGGATTCGTGGACCGCGGGCACGGTGGCCTCCTCGTCCTCCATGCGCTCCAGGGTGGCGTCGAGCTTGCGGATCTTGCCGTTGCGCATGACCTTGACGTGGACCTTGGTGCCCGGCGGCGTCGATGCGACGATGCGCGGCAGGTCGTCGAAGTCGCTGACCTCGCGGCCGGCGAACTCCACGATCACGTCGCCGGTCTTCAGACCGGCCTTGGCCGCGGGGGTGTTCTCGAAGACCTGACCGACGAGCGCGCCGCGCGGCGTGTCGAGCTCGAAGGTCTTGGCCAGGTTGGGCGTGACGCGCTGGATCTGCACGCCGAGCCAGCCGCGCGTGACCTTGCCGGTCTCCTTGAGCTGCGGCAGCAGGTCCTTGGCCATGTTGATCGGGATGGCGAAGCCGATGCCCTGCGCGCCGATGCGCGGGTTGGCGATCGCCGTGTTGATGCCGATGACGCGGCCCTGCATGTCGATCAGCGGCCCGCCGGAGTTGCCGGGGTTGATGCTGGCGTCGGTCTGCAGGAAGTCGTCGTAGGGCCCGGCGATGCGCTCGTCGCCGAAGCCGCGGCGGCCCTTCGCCGACAGGATGCCCACCGTCACGGTGTGCTCGAGTCCGAACGGGTTGCCGATCGCCATCACCCACTCGCCGACGCGCACGTCAGCGGAGTCGCCCAGCGGCGTGACCTCGAAGCCCTCGCCCTCGACCTTGATCAGGGCCAGGTCGGTCTTCGGGTCGCGGCCGACGACCTGCGCCTCGAGCTCGGTGCCGTCGCTGAAGATGGCCACGACCTTCTCGGCGTTCTCGACCACGTGGTTGTTGGTCACGATGTAGCCGTCGCCGGAGATCACGAAGCCCGAGCCGGCGTGCTGCACGCTGGGCCCGCGGCGCGAGCGCGGCTGGCGGCGGCCCTGGGGCGGACGCCCGAAGAACTCCTCGAAGAGCTCCTGGCCCTCGAAGGCGGTCTGCTCGACCTTCTTGTCGACCTTCACGCTGACCACGGCGGGCGAGAGCGCCTCGGCCATGTCGGCGAACGAGGTGGGGTTGGCCACGCGCGGGCCCGCCGTCTCGCCGGCGTCGGTCCAGAACGCCTCGGAGCGCGCGCTGGCCAGGTTCGGGTGCAGGTCGATGCTCAGGTCGAAGGGACCGACCACCAGCGCCAGGGCCGCCAGCCCCGCCGCCACCGCGATCATCCAGGTGCGCTTCATCTCCGGTCCTCCATCGTCGCCATCCTGGCGCCCTTGTCGCGCCGGGCTCCCGCTCACGGGAGCTCCAGGCTCACCCTTCCGTAGCCGTCCGGACCTCGCGCGACCAGCGCCAGGACCCGGGAACGCCCGCGGAGCCGCTGGACCGCGCGCGCGAAGGCGTCGCGGTCGCGCATCGGCTCCCGGTCGAGCTCGAGCAGCAGGTCGTCCGGCCGCAGGCCGGCCGCGTCGGCCGCCCCGTTCGGCACGATACCGCCGATGCGCAGCCCCGGCACGCCGCGCCAGGTCTGCTCCGTGGAGACCTCGAGCCCGAGCAGGATCTTCGCGATCGCGGGGGCGCGCTGCCCCGGGAAGGCGCGCGCCAGCAGCTCGACGTCGCGTCGCTGGCCATCTCGCTCGATGGCCATGCGCGCTCGCCCGCCGTCCGTCAGCGAGCCCAGGATCTCGAAGTAGCTGCGGCGCGAGCGGATCCGCGTGCCCTCGAGCTCCAGCACCACGTCGCCGCGGCGCAGCCCCGCGTGCTCGGCCGGCGAGTCCTCGAAGACGTGCGTCACCACGGCGCCCAGGGTGCTCTGCACGCCCATGGCGCCGCGCAGCGCGGGCGTCAGGTCCTGGAGCATCAGGCCGAGCCAGGTCGGTGCGACCTCGCCGTGCTCGATCAGCTCGCGGACGATGCGCCGGGCGCGGTTGATCGGGATCGCGAAGCCGATGCCCTCGGCGTCGCCGAGGATCGCGGTATTGATTCCGATCACCTCGCCGTCGGCGTTGACCAGCGGCCCGCCGCTGTTGCCGGGGTTGATGCTGGCGTCGGTCTGCAGGAAGCCATGGTACTCGCGCTGCTGCCCGCGCCGCCCGCGGATCGAGCGGCCCAGCGCCGACAGCACGCCCGTGGTCACCGTGTGGTTGTACCCGAAGGGGTTGCCGATCGCGATCACCGTCTCGCCGATCATGGCCTCCTCCGAGTCACCCAGGGGGGCGGCCGGCAGGTCGTCCGCGCCCTCGAGGCGCAGGACGGCCAGGTCGTTCTCGGGGTCGAGGCCGACGATCTCCGCGTCGAACTCGCGGCCGTCGGACAGGGTGACGCGGGTGTGGGTCGAGCCGGCCAGGACGTGCTCGTTGGTGAGCACGTGGCCCTGCCCGTCCACGATCACCCCGGTGCCCAGGCTCTGGGCGCGCCGCGGCCGCGGGTCGAAGAAGCGCCCGAAGAAGCGATCGAACAGCGGGTCGCCGCTGGCGAAGGGGTTCGACTGTCGGACGACCTGGGTGCTGGTGATGTTGACCGTGGCTGGCGCGACCTGCTCGACCGCGCGCACGATCGGGGTGCGCCGCGACTCGACGTCGGCGCGCACGCCCGTCGCCGTCGCGCCGAGGACCAGGCACAGGGCCGCACCGGCGAGCTGGATTTGCTTCACGATCGCCCGCTTCGACGCACGGCCGGGCGCAGGGATTCGGTTCCGGTCACCGTGCGGCCGCGTCGCCCGGGACCTCCTCTGCGGGATCCTCGCGGCCGGGCTGGATCAGCAGGAAGCGCGTCTCGTCGCCGCGCTGCGCCCGCACCAGGAAGTCCACTCCGCGGGGAAGTGCCTCCATGGCCTGGCGAAAGGCCTCGATCGTCGGCACGGGGGTGTCGTTCACCGCCACAATGAGATCGCCGCTGGCCATCTGGGCCTCGGCGGCCTCCGAGCCGCGCTCGACGAAGGAGACCAGCACGCCCTCCCGGGTGCGCAGCCGGTGCTGCCGGTACAGTCCGAGGGTCATCTCCTGCACGGTGAAGCCGAACGCGGTCTCCTCCTCGTCGGGCACGACCTTGGGCTGGCGCTCCAGCGCGGCCGTGAGCGCCTCCTCCGCGCCGGCGCGGCGCACGCGCAGCTCCAGCGCGTCGCCGGGGCTCATCTCCGCGATGCGGCGCTGGAACGTGCCGAGATCCTCGGCCTTCTCCGCACGCACCTCCTCGCCGTCGATGTGGGTGATGATGTCGCCGATCAGCAGACCCGCATTCGCCGCGGGAGAGTCGGGCGTGACGGCCCCGACCACGACCCCGTGCACCGACGGGATTCCCCAGTACTCCGCGAGCTCGCGGTCGAGGGGCTGCACCGAGACGCCCAGGTAGGCGCGCGCGATGCGGCCGTCGCCGAGCAGGTCTCCCGCCACGCGCTTGGCCGTGTTGATCGGGATGGTGAAGCCGATGCCGCGGCCCTGACCGCGCGAGTTCACGCCCACCACCTCGCCCCTGAGGTTCAGCAGCGGGCCGCCCGACGAGCCGTGGTCGATCATGGCGTCGTTCTGGATGAAGTCGTTGAGCAGGCCGGCGGTCTGCAGGTCGCGTCCCTTGCCCGAGACGATCCCCAGCGAGACGGTGCCGTCCAGCCCGTAGGGGTTGCCGATGGCGACCACCCACTCCCCGACGATCAGGGCGTCGGAGTCGCCGAGCCGCACGGCGGCCAGCGGCTCGTCGCCGGGGCGCGGCTCGATGCGCAGCACCGCGAGGTCGGTCTGCTTGTCGGTCCCGACGATCTCGGCGGCGTAGCGGCCGGCGCGGCCGGGGACCAGCACGCTGACGCGGCGCGCACGATCGACCACGTGCCAGTTGGTGACGATCACCCCGGACGGATCGGTGATGAACCCGGACCCCGTGACGAGCTTGCCGCGGTTGTTCGAGCGGATCGCGGCCTCGATGTGGACCACCGAGGGCGAGACCGCCTGGCTGACCGAGATGACGCGCTTCTGCAGCGCGTCGAGGG
>JAJDAJ010000041.1 GCA_029261925.1 Deltaproteobacteria bacterium
TGCGAGGCCTCGTGGAGGCCGCCGCCGCGGACCCCTCGCCGGCGGCAGGAGCTGGCGCGAACCCGCAGGGCGATCGTGGCGCCGACCCGCCTCGCGGATCAGGCCCGGCGCAGGAGCATCTGCCGCCGGCAGCACACCAGCGCCAGTGACGCGAGCCGCAGTGGGCGGAGCCGCTCGGGTTCCGGCACGCGAGAGGCCGGCCCCTCAGCCCGGGATCACGTCCGGCGCCGGCGGAGGAAAGATCCCACCCGGCGACGCCTTGCTCAGGACGTACTCCAGGCGCCGGCTGCTGAACAGCCACCTGCCGCCGCGCTTCTCGTACGTCTCGAAGTAGTGGCCGCATGCGACGAACCAGTGCTCCTCGTCGCCCTGGTTCCACAGGGAGATCCCGTTCATTGCCCAGATCCCGCTCGCCCGGGTCGACGACTCGAAGGTGATCTCTGGCGTGTGCGAGTGGTGGGCGGTCCTGAGGTCCTTCATGATCTCCCGCACGTTGGCGATCATCTCGGCCGCCGACGACCACGGCGGGTAGTCGCCGTTGTGGGACTGGTGCTCTGCCACGTGTAGTGCCTCGAGAGCGTCCCAGTCCTTGGTGTCGACGAACCGGTCCCGGCGCGCCTTGAGGAGCTTGATCTCCTCGAGCGCCTCGAGCCGCTGGAGGACGGTCATTCCGCTCTGCTGGTCGTCCATCCTGCTGCTCGCTCTCGTAGATGTCCGCATGCTGGCCGGCGAGCGCCGCGACGCTGCCCGGGTCAGTATCGGGCAGGGTTGATTTCGGGGTCAACGAAACCGCGTCCCGGGCCCGCCGCGCCTGCGCTTCCCGGGCCGCTTCCGGGCCGTGGGCGGGAGGTCGGCAGCCGGCCGCATCGACCCCGACGATGTCCTGGCCTGGTATCCTGGGCCGATGCGCCGTTGTGGCCGGGGAACGAGTCGATGAAGGCCGTCAAGATCCTGGCGATCCCGATCGTCGTCTACGCCGGGATCGTCGCCGCGTTCGAGCTCAGGATCGGCTACAGACAGCCGACCTTCGACCGGACGGTGGTTCTCACCACCTTCGACGCGGACGGAGACGCGCACGAGCGCGTGGTTTCCCGCCTCGAGGTCGACGGCCAGGTCTACATCGCGGCCAACCACTGGCCCCGGGCCTGGTACCGACGCGCACTGGAGAACCCGGACGTGCAGGTGAGCCGCGAGGGCGAGACGCGCGACTACCGGGCCGTGCCGGTCACTGGTGCGGAGCGCGAGAGCGTCGGGAGCGAGCACCCCCTCGGAACGCGCTTCCGGATCCTGACCGGGTTTCCCCCGCGGCGCTTCGTGCGCCTGGAGCCCCGCTAGACCCCGGTGCTCACGCTGCTCGAGTGAGCCGTGCGGCGATCGGATTCACTCCTCGATGCACCACACGCGGGCGCCTGTGCTCGCGCAGCTGTCGAAGATCGTCAGCCAGGGTCCGACAGTCTGGAGGAGCGGGTTGTCCTCCAGGCGAATGAGGCCCCCGTTTCCCGCTGGATCGCTCCATTCCGAGCAATCGCCCATGCCACTGTCCACGAACGCCCAGCCGTTCCAGCCGACAGGTGGACCGGTTCCGCTCTGGTCGGTGGAAAAGCCCCGGCTCCGGTCATAGCGCAGCGCACCCGGATTGAAGAGCTCCCAGACCGAGGCGACCCGGAAGCCCGCATCGCAGGCGGCTCCGGCGGCCCCACCGCCGACGACCTCGAGCGTCAGGTAGTAGCGGCGATGCCCGCCGTCCGAGCACGTCCCGTCGGAGCACACGTTGCCCCCGGTGTCGGTCCCACCCTGGAAATCCCCTCCTGCGCCGGCGCGCCCGTTTCTCACGGAGAGGTTCCCGTGGATCAGGCTCTCACCGGCATTGTCGAACGCCGTGCCCGACGTGTTCTCGTCGACCCGGATTCCCACGCCGCCGTTGGAGATGGCCTGGCAGTCGATCACGCTGCTGAACGGGCCCACCTCTATGCCCACGCCTCCGTTGCTCTGTGCCGTGACGCCCTGTACGTAGTCGCGGTTCTGCAGCAGTACCCCGTGGTCCCCCATGCCGAGGATCCGGCCGTTGCGCACGGTCACATCGGTCGTCCCGGCGCTGGCCGCGATGCCGTTGCCCGATCCGAGCAGGCTGCACGCGCCGATGCTGCTGCACACGGTGGGTCCGAGGATCGCGAAGCCGTTGAGGTCGATCGAGCTGCGATCTGCATCGGAGCCCAGCTCGATCGCGGTCGTGTTCTGGTCCGGGACCTCGAGGTTGCTCGTGAGGCGATAGCTCCCCGAGGCCGTCAGGCTCACCGGGAATCCCGGCGCGTCTCCGGGTGTGCAGCCGGCTGCGGCGCACGCCTGATTGATCTCGATCACCCCGTCGCCTGCCGCCACCGACAGTGGACCGAGGCCCACGATCAGTGCGGCCCCCAGAAGAGCCCTGTGCATGGACATCCCTGCCTCCTGTTCCCTGCTCCCGACGATTATCCAGCAATCGGCCGGGTCTGTCCCCGGCGGACTGCAGCCTGCGCACGAGAATGCTTAGATGGGCCGTCTGCAGGCGAGGAGACGCGATGGCCAGGGACATGTTCGATCTGACGGGCAAGGTCACGCTGGTGACCGGCGGCAACAGCGGCCTGGGCCTGGGGTTTGCCCGGGGTGTCGCGAGGAACGGCAGCGCGGTCGAGATCTGGGGGCGCAACGAGGACCGCAATGCCAGGGCCCGGGCGGAGCTCGAGGCTTTCGGAGTGCGGGCGAGCGCGCAGCCGGTCGACGTCTCTTCACGCGAGCAGGTGGTCGCCGGGTACGAGCGCCTGCTGGCCGAGCATGGACGCGTCGACTGCGTGTTCGCCAACTCCGGCCGCACGTCGCAGAACCTGACCGGCTCGACGATCGCGATGGATGTCCAGGAATGGCACGAGCTGCTGAACGTCAACCTGCACGGCGCCTTCTACACGCTGCAGGAGGGCGCGCGCGCGATGGTCCAGCGTGCAGAGGCCGGTGACCCTGGCGGAAGCCTGGTGTTCTGCGGCAGCCTCTCGATCTTCCACGGCGTCGCGGGCATCTCCAACTATGCAGCGTCGAAGGGGGGCATGGCCGCGGTCATCCGCACGCTGGCAGCGGAGCTGGGCGGGTACGGGATCCGCGCCAACACCATCGCTCCCGGCTTCATCATGACGGGGGCGATGGGCGGGATGACCGAGGAGGATCCGCTGGTGAAGCACTTCGCGTCGAAGACGCCCGTTCCACGGCCCGGGAGACCCGAGGACTTCGAGGGCATCGCGGCCTACCTGTGCAGCGACGCCTCGTCTTTTCACACCGGCGATACGATCGTGATCGACGGCGGGAGCGTGATCTATCCGGCCTATGCGCTGAAGGACATGGGCGCGTGACGGCGAGCAGCGTAGCGGTGTCAGGGACTGCATCGGACCGGGCACCCGGTGGCCGGACCCGGGCGTCCGGCATGAGTGCCGCGGCCTGCAGCCCGCTTCGAGCCGCCGCCGTCGCGGCCCTGGCGGCGTCATGACCCGGGAGGGCGTGTCGCCGATCCCCCGGGGGCCCGAGGACCTCGACCCGGCATTCCTCACCGCCGTGCTCGCGGCGCGTCATCCCGGCGTGCGGGTTACCGGGGTGCAGGTGCGGGAGGTCCGCGAGGTGACCAACGCCCATCTCTACCTCGACCTCACCTACGACGAGCCGGCCGGCGCCCCGGCGACCCTCTTCGCCAAGATCCTCCCGATCACGCCCGAGCGCCACGACCAGGTGGGTCGGACCGGCATGGGGATTCGCGAGGCGCGCTTCTACGAGAGCTTCGGTCCCGCCCTGCCCCTGCGGATCCCGGGCGTTCACTTCGCGAGCCACGACGAGGAAAGCGGCGCGTTCTTCCTGCTCCTCGAAGACCTCGATGCGGCGGGCTGCCGGGTGTCGGACGGCACCTGGGGCATCCCCGCGGATTCGGCCGCGGCGGCCCTCGACGATCTCTCGGCGCTCCATCTTCGGTATCTGGATCCGGACCGGCGCGCGGCCGAGGCCGGCTGGGTCGCCCGCTCGACCCTCGGGCGGACCTACGGCACGACCATGCTCCGGTACGGTCTCGATCACCACCGCGACAGGCTCAGCGACGCGTTCGCCGCGATCTGCGAGATCTACATCGAGCGCAGCGTCGAGCTGGGCGATGTCTGGCACACGGAGCCCTGGACGGTGATCCACGGCGACGCTCACATCGGCAACCTCTTCGTCGACGGGGACCGCGTCGGCTTCCTCGACTGGGGCATCATCTGCCTGAGCACGCCGCTACGCGACGTGAGCTACTTCCTGCAGATGGCCATGCAGCCCGGGGATCGCCGCGCCAGCGAGAAGCACCTCATCCGCCACTACCTCGACCGCTGGAATCGTTCGATCGACTCCGGCGGTCCGGCGTTCACGTTCGACGAGGCGTGGCGCGTCTACCGCACGCAGGCCGCGTACACGGTGGCGGCGAGTGCCCAGATCGTGACCTTCCCCGCCGACGTCACCGAGCGGCGCCGGGTCTTCGCCTCTGCCTTCCTGGCCCGGGCCGAGGCCGCGGTCGCGGACCTCGATGCCCTGGGTGCCCTGCGGGACCTCGGGTTCTGAGACCCTGGTGAGCCAGTGGACCGGGGAAACGGCATGCAGGTAGAGCAGGTCACCGGAAGGTTCGGCGGGCGAGTGACCGGGCTCGATGTCTCGCGGCCCCTCGGTGCGGATCGCGTCGGCCAGCTCCGGGACGCCTTCGACGAGCTCGGCGTGCTGTTCTTTCCCGGGCAGCGGGTCCTGACCGCGGAGCAGCAGCTCGCGCTCGCTGCTCAGTTCGGCGAGATCGAGACGCCGCCCCTGCTGACCAGGCAGTCGGAGCATCCGCAGGTGCTGATCGTCGAGTTCGAGCAGCCCAGGGGGAGCGGCGCCGATATCTGGCATTCGGACGGTACGCACACGGAGAAGCCGCCGCTGGGCACCTTCCTCCAGGCGCACGTGCTGCCGGATCGCGGTGGCGATACCTGCTTCTCCTGCATGTACTCGGCCTACGACGCCCTGTCGCCCGCGATGAAGGTGATGCTGGACGGGCTGACCGCGCAGCACTCGACGGAGATGCTCTTTGCACGCACGCGCTCACGCAGCCAGCAGTACAGCGGCGACGGGAACCTCGTCTCGGAGCCGCCCGTCTCTCACCCGATCGTGACGGTCCATCCCCGGACCGGGCGCCGGCGGCTGTTCGTGAACAGCAACTACACGGTCTCCGTGGACGGCATGTCGGAGGCCGAGAGCGACTACCTGCTCGATTTCCTGTTCGACCACGTGAAGAGCCCGGAATTCCAGCTGCGCTACCAGTGGTCCGTGGGCGACCTGGCGTTCTGGGACAATCACGCCGTTCAGCACTATGCGGTGGCCGACTACTCACAGCGGCGCAGGATGCAGCGGGTGACGCTGCGGGGCGACACGCCAGTGGGGGTCGGGGAGACGGACGGCGCCTGATCTGCCCCGCCTCGTGGTGCCGCGTCGGTCAGAGGCGAGTGCGTCCCTGCGACGACCCGCCGCGCGTGCCGTGATCCGGGCCGGCGGGCGTGAACAGGGCGGGTAGCGACGCGAGCCCGTCGACGAGGCTCGAGGCGAAGTGCCGGGGGGGCGAGTCGGGGTCCAGGCGCAGCTCCGGCAGCCGCTGCAGGATCCGCTCGAGGGTCACGCGGAGCTCCATGCGTGCGAGGTTCGCGCCCAGGCAGAAGTGGGTGCCGATGCCGAAGCTGAGATGCTCGTTGGGCTGGCGATCCACGCGGAAGCACTCCGGGTCCGCGAATACCTCCTCGTCGCGGTTCGCGGACCGGTAGAGCATGACCACGCTGTCTCCCGCGCGCAGCGTCTTGCCGCGCAGCTCGGTCGTGCTCATCACGGTCCTCCGGAGCGCGCGCCCGGGCGTGGTCCAGCGCAGGATCTCCTCGACGGCGCTGTCCATGAGCTCGGGGCGTGCCCGCAGCAGGGTATGCTGCCCGGGCCACGCCAGGAGCGCGCGGATCCCCTGTGCGATGCCGTGGCGCGTGGTCTCGCTGCCCGCCGCCACCAGGAAGGCGATGAAGCCCAGCACGCCATCGCCCGGCGGCACGCCGGGGAGCGGATCCCGGGCGAACGACTGCAGCACGCCCTCCCCCTCGCTGGCCAGCATGGCCGAGATCAGGTCCTCTCCGGGCCGTGCAGAGCGCTCCCTGACCACGGACCGCACGTACGCGGAGAAGTCGTTCGCCGCGGCCTGCTGCCGGGCGGTGTCCGGGGTGCGATCATCCTGGAACGCGCCCGTGAGCGTGTGCGTCCAGGCGCGGAACAGCTCCATCTCCGACTCGAGTCCCAGGATGTCGGCGATCACCCGCATCGGCACCGGGATCGCGATGTCCTCCACGATGTCGCAGCGCCCCCGGGTGATGAGCCCGTCGATCGCCTCGTCGGTGTAGGCGAGAGCGCTCCGTGCGAGCCGGGCAACGGCTCGCGGTGTGAAGGCCCGGCTCACCACGCTCCGGGTCGCGCGATGGGTCGGTCCGTCGTCGGCCTGCATCGAGAACCGGCTCTCGAGCGCGTGCCAGGGGCCCCTGGGTCGGGACGAGAAGATCCCGGGATTGCGCGAGATGTGCTTCACGTCGGCGTGCCGCGTGATGAGCCACCATCCGGGCGGATCCTCCCAGTGCACCGGATCCTCGTGGCGCAGGGTGGCGAGCGCGGCGTCCTCGTCGAACGCTCCATCGGGGGGGCGCAGCGAGTGGAAGGCGGTCACGCTCGAGCTTGCAGCCATGTCGGATCGATCTCCCCGCAGCGGGCGCGTGGTCCTGCGCATTCCGCCGGAGCTCGCCCGGCGGTCGAGCGTACCCCAGCCGGAGCCGGGCTGTCGGCTGCGGTCGCCCCGCGCGAGCTCGTGCCGTACCGGCACCGCAGATGCCCGGCGCGGTGCGCCGGGGCGCTCGATGCGCGATAGTGGCCCACTGTTTGGGGCAAGAGGTGGAAGCTGTGTCCGCGCTGAGCGATCTGCGTGTCGTCGAGCTGTCCAGCGGTATCGCCGGGGAGTACTGCGGCAAGCTGCTCGCGGATTTCGGCGCCGAGATCATCAAGGTGGAGCCTCCCGTCCGGGGCAGCGACACGCGCCACCGGGCGCCGATCGTCGGGGCAGCTGCCGCGGGCGAGGGAAGCGGACTCTTCGCGTACCTGAACACCAACAAGCGCTCCGTCACCCTGGACGTCGGCACGCAGGGCGGCGACGAGCGGCTGGGAAGCCTGGTCGGGGCTGCCGATGTGATCCTCGACGATCACCCGCGGGGCTACCTGGAGCGTCTCGGGATCGATCCCTCCGATGTCTCGAGCCGTCCGGGTCCCGTCGTCTGCTCGATCACCCCGTTCGGATACGACGCGCCGGGCCCCATGCAGAAGGCCTACGGCCTGAACGTGTTTCACAGCAGCGGCTGGGGCTATCACTCGCCGAGCGAGCCCGATGCAGGCGATCCACCCCTGCAAGGTGCCGGTCGATTTCTGGTCGACTACGAGTCGGGACTCGCTGCAGCCATCGCCGTGCTGGCCTCCCTGCATGGACGGGAGAGCGGCGGCGCCGGTCGGTTCGTCGACGTCTCGCAGCAGGAGGCGCTGGCCTCGCTGGGCGACTACGTGCTCGGTCAGATGGTGGCCGGGGCGATGGAGGTGAGCCAGCGGCGCGACGCCTTCGATCTGCGTGGGCCGGCCACGTTCTTCCAGTGCGTCGATGGCCATGTGTACCTGTGGATGTCGGAGCCCGGACACTGGAACGGCATGCGAGCCCTCATGGGCGATCCGCGGTGGATGGACGCGTTCCCCGAGCGCTGGCTCGAGCTGCACCTCAGCGAGGAGCGCATCGAGCGCTGCCGGGCCCGGATCGCGCAGTGGATGCGCGGCCAGCACCGGGTCGAGGTGGCGGCGCGGGCCCAGAAGCTGGGCGTTCCCCTGGTGCCCGTGAACACGGTGAAGGACATCTTCGAGTCCCCGCAGGTCCAGCATCGGGGCTTCTTCGCGCAGGTCGAGCATCCCGTGCTGGGCTCGTCGTACTACCCGACCGTGCCCTATCGACTGAGTGCGACGCCGGCCAGGATCGAGCGGCCTGCACCGCTGCTGGGCGAGCACACGGACCGGGTCCTGAGCACGGTGTCGGGCGGCGGGGCGGGCCCCGCGCCCGGGTCGCGCGGGAACAGCCGGCCCGGCGTCGCCGGCGAGCCGCGGGGCGGCCCGCTGGAGGGCGTGAGGGTCCTCGAGCTGACGAAGGTCTGGGCGGGGCCCTATGCGGGAAAGCTGCTGGCGTTTCTCGGTGCGGAGGTCATCCGGGTCGAGAGCCACGACTCCCTGGACCCGGCCCGCTACTACGGAGTGGAGGACGTCGACGACGCTCCGGGATTCCAGGCGGTCAACCCCGGCAAGCTCAGCGTGCAGCTGAACATGAAGACGGAGGAAGGCAGGAGGCTGGTCAAGGAGCTGGTCAAGAGGTCCGACATCGTCCTGGAGAATCTGCGGCCCGGGGCGATGGAGAGGCTGGGCCTGGGATACGCGGAGCTCCGCGCGCAGAAGGCGGACGTCATCGCCGTGTCGATGAGCATGCATGGCAATGAAGGACCGCTGAGCTATCAGACGGGGTACGCGCCGTGCTTCTCGGCCCTGGGTGGTGTGTGTCATCTCGTGGGTCGCCGCGATGGGCCCCCGAAGCTGCTGAACGTGCGCTACGGGGACAGCAGCTATGGCACCGCCGCCGCGTACGCGGCCCTCGTGGCGCTCCATCACCGGCGGCGCACCGGCGAGGGACAGTTCGTGGACGTGTCGGGGGTGGAGTCGATGGCCAGCGTGCTCGGAGACGTCTTCATGGATTACTTCCTGACCGGGAACGTTCCGGTCCGGGACGGCAATCGACATCCGGAGCTGGCGCCGCACGGCTGCTATCCGTGCCGGGGCGACGAGTGGATCAGCATCGCCGTGCGGACCGACGAGGAGTGGCAGGAGCTCTGCGCCGCGCTGGGAGACTCCACGCTCGCCGCCGATCCCCGATTCGCCGATGGCCGCTCACGCCGCCTGCACGCGGAAGCGCTGGACGCGATCCTGGGGGCATGGACCCTGGGTCAGGGCGCGGCGGCGCTCGGGAAGTCCCTGCGCAGTCGCGGTGTCGCGGCGTTCAAGAGCCTGAGCTCGCTCGATCTCGTGAGCGACGCTCACCTCTGGCGGCGCGGCTTCTACCCGCCGGTCCTGGATGCGTCGCAGCGCTCGACGACGATCGCCGGAGCGCCCTGGCGCCTGTCGGGGAGCACCGGGGCGGCCGTGCGGGCGGCCCCGCGTCTGGGCGAGCACAACGACCAGGTGCTCGGCGAGCTCCTCGGCCTGTCGCCGCAGCGACGCAGGCAGCTCATCGAGGAGAAGATCGTCTACTGAGGACGAAGGCCGGCTCCGCGCTCGGCGAGCACGAAGCGGCGCCACTTGCCCGGGTGCCAGACGTCCTGGTCCTCGCCCCAGCAGCGGATCCCGTCGAGGTCCCACCCGGTGAGGCTCGCCCAGCAGAACATGTGGGGGTAGGCCTTGAACACGCAGCGGCTCACGGGGCGACCCGTGGCGTGCAGCGACCGCCCGAGCGCGTCCACGGCCTCGATGTCGATTCTCGCCGGGCGCTGCTCCGCGTCGCGCTCGACGCTGCGCTGTCCCTCGACCAGGGCCGACCAGACGCCGTCGCGCAGCAGGTAGCCGCGCTGCACGCGGTCGTCGCCGCGGCGATCGACGGAGATCGACAGGAAGCCGTCCCGGGCGGATGCGGTGCCGTGGTCGTAGCCGACCTTGGGCTGACGCCCGGCGCGCCGCACGCCCCAGGAGCGGTCTCGCATGGTGATGCAGTCCACCTCGAGGGACTCGCCGTGCAGCTCGAAGCGCCCGGTGACGCGTCCGGGCTGGTCGATGTGCGCGCCGTGGTTGAACGGCGGCTCCTGGCGGGTCAGCAGGGGCTGGCAGAGCGCCTCGAAGGTGAGATCGAACGACACGTCGTCGCCCTCGCGCCCGAAGCGGAAGACGCGTCCGGGCTCGACGCAGCGCAGCCACATCCCGGAGTGGAGATCCTTCGTGTCCAGGAGATCGGGGGGCCCGGGCAGGGGCTCGTGCCAGCTCCACTCGAAGGCGGGCAGCTCCCAGGGGACCACGGCGCTCTGGTCGACCACGAGGATCCCGCCGAACTGGATGCCCATGTTCGCGCGGAACGCCGGGTAGAAGTAGCCGAGCAGCTTGCGCTCGGGGATCATCCAGGAGAACCAGACGGTCTCCGTCCACCAGGGATCGTCCGTCTCCGGCGGGTGGAACTGGTCGTCCTCCGGGACCAGGCCCCAGTCGTCCTCGCGGGTCCCGGTCACGACGTTCCTCCCGGCTCGGGGCTCGTGCGGATGAACCGCAGGTGATGGTCCGCCAGGCGGCCCAGCGCCGGGCGCATGAGTGCGGTGTCGCGGGCCGCCTGACGCAGGCAGTACGGGAGCGCACGGTCGGGCGCGAGCGCTCCCGCGGCGATCGCCGTGCACAGCGCTCGCCTTGCGGGTCCGATCTCGTCGATCCGGCGGTCGAGCAGCGTGCCCAGCTCCTCGCGCTCGCGCGCCTCGAGATCGGGCCCCAGGCGATCGACCTCGCGCAGGTGCTTGACCAGGCGCGCGATGCCCTTGGCGCGGGTCGCGGCGAAGTCGTCCGCGAGCGCGGGCAGGACCACATCGCGCAGGTCGGCGAGTGCCACGTCGTAGAGCCACGATCGGTCGCCCTCGTCGGATCCCACGTCGACCGGCGGCTCCGCGCTCACCCCGGCGGCCTCGGCGAGCGCCTCGGCCAGCAGTCGCGTGTGCAGCGTGTTGTAGATCAGCTGCCAGGCGATCTCGCCGCGCCCGTCGCGCGTGCGCAGCCCCGCGAGCGTTCCGATCGTCGCGCGGAACTGCGCGAGCACCCGGAAGTACCTCAGGCGCCCGGGATCGATCGGGCGGCCGCTCGCCTGCTCGTACCGGGCGAAGCACGCATCCAGCTCGGGTAGGCGCTCGAGGGTGTCGCGCACCAGCACCCATGCCAGGTCGTCGTGCGGGTCCCCCCAGTGCGCGAGCTCCCAGTCGGTGATCACGACGAGGCGGTCCCCGTCGAACATGAAGTTGCCCGGCCCCGTGTCGCCCTGCACGAGCACGAGCGGCCAGCCGGCGTCCCCGGGCACGTTCGCGCGCAGCCAGGCACCGGCGAGCGAGATCACCGGGACGCCGCCCCCCGCCGCGTCGTACTGGCGCTCCCACTCGCCGATCTCCTCGCGCACGTGATTCGACAGCGGCCCCGGAGCTCCTAGCTCGGGCAGCTCGAGCTTCGACGGCTCGAGCCGGTGCAGCGTGGCGAGCTGCTCCATGAACTGCATCGCGATCGACACCTGCACCTCGCGATCGGCGATGCGAGCGAAGCGACTGTCCCCGGCCATCCGCTGCATCACGAAGGCCGGGAGCTCCGGATGGACGGCCACGAGCCGGGCGATCTGCACCGGGGTGTCCGCGAGCGCGCGGTACACGGCGGCCTCGCGGCGCAGGCTGTAGAGCGTGTCGGACTGCGGGCCGAAGCCCGGGTCGGTCCTGAGCCAGAGCTCGGCGTTCGTGCCGTCGTGCCGGCGCGCGTCGACGGCGTAGCCCGCCCGTGATGCGCCACCGGCGCGCCGGGCGATCGAGAGCGTGCCGCCGTCCGCGATCTTCCCGAGCCACTCGATGATGGCAGGGTCGAGATCGTGGCTGCCGCTGCTGCTCTCCGCCGTCACTCCGGCTTCCCGGCGGAGCCACCCGGGGCCCCGCCCCGCTGTGCGAGTGGGGATGGCGCCGCCGCTCCGGGTATCGCGAGCACGCCGGCGCGCTCGAGCGCGTCGAGCCGCTCCGGGCTCACGCCGAGGCGCTCGCCGAGCACCTCGCGGGAGTGCTCGCCCAGCCGGGGTGCGCGGCCGCGGACCCCGACGTTCCCGCCCGAGGCGTGGTACGGGGCCGCCGTGACCTGGATGCCCGGCTCCACCTCGCGGAAGACCGCGCGCTCCCTCGCCCAGGGCGTGCGGGCCACGTCGGCGACGCTGCGCACCTCGGCCACGAGGAAGCCGAACTGCTCCATCTTCGCCTCGAGCGTCGGGAAGTCCGGCACCTTCGACACCAGGCTCCCGAGGATCTCCAGGGCCTCCTCGCGCGAGTGGTCGTAGCCGATCGGCTCGTCGGTGAGCGCCGCGGCGATCTCGGGCAGGCGCGGATGGGGATCGCCCATGAACGCCGCGCCGGTGCCGTCTGCGAGCGTGAACACGGGGTACAGCCAGGTGTCCGGGACGCGGGGACCGTCGTAGCCGCTGAGCTCGGTCGACGTCCACTCGTCGGTGTACAGCAGGCCCTCGGCCATCGAGACGTCGAGGTGCTGACCCCGACCCTCTCGCTCGCGCTGGAGCAGGGCCGCGCAGATCGCGCTCACGGCGAGCAGCCCGGGCGTGATGTCGCCGTCCACGTGCGGGCTCTGCTCGGGCGGGGCGCCGCGCAGCCGCGCGTCGAGCTCCACGCGTCCCGACTCGGCCTGCACCATCGCCGCATAGGCCCGACGCATCGACCAGGAGTTGTCCGTACCCCAGCCGCTGATCGAGCAGTAGACCAGGCGCGGGTTCGCAGCCCGGAGCTCGGCGCTCCCCATGCCGAACTGGTCGAGCACGCCGGGACGGAAGTTCTCGAGCACGACGTCACTGGCGAGCGCGAGCTCGCGCACCAGCGCCGCGGCGCCCTCGGCGCGCAGATCGATGGCGATCGAGCGCTTGCCGGCGTTCGCCCACGTGAAGTAGGGGTTCATCGCAGCATCGCCGATCGGCGGCGGCAGCTGGCGGATCACGTCGCCGCCGGGCGGCTCCAGCTTCACGACGTCGGCGCCGAGGTCGGCGAGCATGCGGCCGCAGATCGGTCCCGAGACCACCTGCGAGAAGTCGAGGACGCGAATGCCCTCCAGCGGGGCGCGCACCGGGTCGTCCTGAGGGCTCATGTCCCTAGCCTAACCGGAACGCCGGTCGCCGATCCCTCGCAGCCCCCGGGAGCACACCGGAGGGCGTGCTCACCCTGCCAGGATCCGGGCCACCGCGTCGGCCCCGGCCTGGGCGATGCTCCCGTCCGCTTCCTTGGTCACGCCGCTCACGGCGATCGCGCCGATCGTCTGTCCGTCCACCTGGATCGGCACGGCGCCCTCGAAGGGGGCCATGCCGGGCAAGCCGACCAGGCCGATGAGGCCCTCGCTCACCGAGTCCTCGAAGCTCTTGGAGGGCACCCCGAAGGCGGCCGCGCTCTGGGCCTTGAGGATGGCCACCTGGACGGTTCCCGGCGCGATGCCGTCCTCTCGCTCGAAGTACAGCAGGGCCCCGCCCGCGTCGACGATCGCGACCGTGATCGCCCAGCCGCTCTCGTGCGCGAAGGCCTTCGCGGCCTCCGCGATGCCCCGGGCGAGCTCCAGGCCGAGCACCTTCTTCACCGCGAGCTGCATGGCGTGCGCCTCCGGGCCAGGGACCGGCCGGGATCATATAGGCTCGGGGTGGAGACCATGGAACGGCCCCGGGCAGGCCCCGCGGCGGCTCCCGCCGCGCGGCGGAGGATGCGGGAGGACGCCCGCGTCGTGCCGGCCCGCCGAGAGGAGGACGCGTGACCCCAGCCGCCGGGACGACACAGCCCCCGGATCTCTACTGGGATCCATACGACTGGAGCCTGCACGCCGACCCGCACCCGGTCTGGCGGCGGATGCGGGAGGAGGCCCCGCTCTACCGGAACGAGAAGTACGACTTCTGGGCGTTGACCCGCTTCCACGATGTCTCCGAGGTCCTCGCCGACTGGAAGACCTACACCTCGACGCGGGGGCCGATCCTCGAGCAGATCCGTGGCGGCCAGAGCAAGCTCTCGGAGGGCCTGCTCTCCGAGGATCCGCCGATCCACGATCTCCACCGCCAGATGCTCGCTCGCGCGTTCACGCCCCGCGCGGTGAAGCAGATCGAGAACCGCGTGCGCGATTTCGCCCGGCGACTGCTGGACGAGCGCATCGGCTCGGGCGGCTTCGACTTCGTCGAGGACTACGGTGCGCGCGTCCCGGGAATGGTCATCGCAGCGATGCTCGGCACACCCGACGCGGATCTCGAGGAGATCCGCCGGCTCACCGATGCACAGCTCGTCGTGACCGACGGGACGCCCTTCGACCGGACGCAGTTCAACACCATGGGAGGTCAGCTCTGGGACTACTTCATGGAGCACGTACGTTCCCGGCGCAAGAGCCCGGGTGACGACCTCATGAGTGAGCTCGTGGCCATGGAGTTCAGCGATGAGAAGGGCGTGACCCGGAAGCTGACCGACACCGAGGCCTGCCAGTACATCAAGCTGCTGTCCGCCGCGGGCAACGAGACCACGGCCCGCTTCATCGGCTGGGCCGGCGCCACGCTGGCACGGTTCCCGGACCAGCGCGCGAAGCTCGTCGCCCGGCCCGATCTGATCCCCAACGGCGTCGAGGAGATCCTCCGCTTCGAGCCGCCGGCGATGGCGCTGGCGCGGGTCGCGACCCGGGACGTGGTCTGGCACGAGCAGGTCGTGCCCGAAGGCTCCGTCATGGTCGTGATCCAGGCCGCCACCGGACGTGATCAGCGCCAGTTCCCGGACCCGGATCCCGACACGCTCGAGGTCGAGCGCAGGATCGACCGCACCCTGTCCTTCGGCTACGGGACCCACGTCTGCATGGGGGCGTCCCTGGCGCGGCTCGAGGGGCGCATCGTCGTCGAGGAGATGCTGGAGCGATTCCCGGAATGGGACGTGGTGTGGGACGAGGCCGAGATCGTCCACACCGGCAGCTCGGTTCGCGGCTACTCCAGCCTCCCGATCGTCTTGCCCTGAGCGCCGTCCGTTAGTCGTTCCTGTGGACGACTCCGTCGCGCATCACGAAGCGCACATCGCGAACGACCTGGATGTCCTCGGTCGGGTCGCCGGGCACCGCCACGATGTCGGCGCGGAATCCCGGCTCGATCTGTCCGAGCTCGTCCTCCATGCTGATGAGTTCCGCGCTGACCAGGGTGGCCGCCCGGAGCGCCTGCATCGGAGTCATGCCGCGCTCGACCATCGCCACCAGCTCCCGCCAGTTCTCGCCATGCGGGAAGCACGGCAGGTCGCTGCCACAGGCGATCTTCACCCCGGCCTCGATCGCAGCGGTCAGCATCGCCCTGGCCCTGGGGAAGATGCGCGCGGCCTTGGCGCGCTTCTCGGGCGCCTGCTTCGAGACGTCGAGGAAATCGGTCAGGGCGGTCGTCGACACCAGGAACGTGCCGCGCTCGACCATCAGCTTGAGCGTAGCCGCGCTCGCGAGAAAACCGTGCTCGATGCAGTCGATGCCGGCGTCGATGCATGCCCGGATCGCATCGTCGCCGATCGCGTGTGCGGCGACCTTGAGCCCGAAGCGGTGCGCTTCCTCCGCGATCGCGTCGAACTCCTCCTGCGAGTAGTGCTGCGCACCCGGAGGGCCACCCGCGTGCGACATGACGCCGCCCGAGGCGGAGACCTTGATGACCTTCGCGCCGTACTTCACCTGGTAGCGAACCGCGGCGCGCACCTGCGAGACCCCGTTGGCGATGCCCTCCTCGATCGAGAGCGGCATGATGCCGGGCCCGAGTCTCTGGAACATCGTGGGATCGAGGTGACCGCCGGTCGGCGAGATCGCGTGGCCGGCCGGGATGATCCGCGGCCCGGCGACCCAGCCGAGCTCGATGGCACGCGCGAGATCGGCGTCGAGCAGCAGGCCTCCGGTCTTCTGGAACAGACCTAGGTTGCGGACCGTCGTGAATCCCGCCTGCAGGGTCGTGCGCGCGTTCACGACCCCGCGCAGGACCTTGAAGGACGGGCTCTCCTCGACGTCGGGACGCGAGGAGCCGCTGAACGGACCCCCGATCACGAGGTTGAGCTCCATGTCCATGAGGCCGGGCAGCAGCGTCACGTTGCCGAGGTCGAGCTCGGTGGCGGGGCTCGGCAGCTCCCCCGGGCTCACGGCGGCGATGTGGCTGCCGTCCACCACGAGGACGGCGGGGGAACGGACCTCGCCGCGGACGATGTCGAGCCATCGGTCCGCGCGGAGGATGATCGGATCGCTCAAGATGCGGCTCCAGCTCCGCGGTCGAGGTCTGCCGGGTCAGCGCCGGCAATCCTACGCGCCTGGCGGCGCCGCGTCGCTGGCCGTCCCGGGAGCGGGGCATTGGCCGGACGAGCTTCAGGAAATGGTTGAGGTGCCGGGTGCCACCGGGGTAGAATTCGGCTGGAAACGCGCGGCACGAGTCGCACGGAGGCTCTCATGCGGCAATCGATGGCTCTCCCGGCACTCCTGCTCGCCATCGGCTGCCTGCTGGCACCGGCCCCGGCAACCGCGGGTGTCATCACCAGCAGCTTCGAGACGGATGTCGAGGGCTGGGCAGCTACCGGGATCGACTTCAACTTCACGATCTTCCCGCCTGCCGTGACCGACGTCTTCCTGGTCTCGAACGACGGTGACATGGCGCACGAGGCCGCGGGCGGCAACCCGGGCGGATACGCGCGCCTGACCGACCTGATCGAGGAGCCCTCGTCGTTCGCGGAGGCACCGGCCTCGTACACCGGGGACCTCAGCGGCTTCGCGGGGGGAACCTTCTCGTTCGACCACCGCCTGTTCGATCGCGGGGTCGACGACAGCGGCGGGCCGGCCGCCATCTCGCCCTACGCCTTCCTGCTGATCTCCGGCGACCTCTTCGATCTCAACGCCCTGGTCTGGACGGCGCCAGCGCCGCCCGGCAACACCGACTGGGTGCACTTCGACATCGCGCTGGACCTGATGTCCATGGGCGGCGACCTGACCTTCATCCAGGACGTCAGCGTCGACGCGCTGTTCCCGGACTTCCCGCTGTCCGGGACCGTGGGGTCCGTCCTGGGCCGCGGAGCCTCGATGAGCTTCGAGGCGATCCTGGGTGACGTCACGACCGTCCTGCTCCCGTTCGAGATCTCCAACAACCGCGGCGTGCAGGAGTCGGAGTGGGCGGGGGTCGACAACGTCATGCTGAGCGCGGGCGGGACGGTGCCCGAGCCGGGCGTTCTCGCCCTGCTGCTGCTGGGTGGCGGCGCGTTGCTCCTGCGGCGACACACGGTCTAGCGCGCGACGGGCCTCCGCGGTCCACCTGGACCCTGCGCCCGCCGGTAGCGGGCCCCGAGGCGCTGCTGCGTTCGGGGTAAGATGGCATCCGGTGCAAGGGACCGAGGCCCCCGGATCGGGACCGCCTGCGAACGGAGGAGCATCGGAGTGGAAGTCCAGCCTGCTGCCTTCCTCCGTACCACGCTGCCGCTGGGGGTGGACATGCTCGAGTCCTACGACTCGGGCCGCTATCACTCGATCTGGCTGCCCGATCACATGGTGAGCTTCTGGCCAGACACCATCTGGACGCCCGAGTTCACCGACCTGGCCACGGCGTCGCCCTCGCCGCACCGGCACCTGGACGCGATGGTCGTGGCCGGCGCCGCAGCGGTGCTGAGCCGGAACGTGCCGATCGCCACCTGCGTCGTGGACACGGTGCGCCGCCATCCCGCCATGCTGGCCCAGGCAGCGCTGACCATCGATCACCTCTCGGGGGGCCGCTTCATCCTCGGCCTGGGCTCGGGCGAGACCGAGAACACCGTCCCCTATGGATTCGACTTCGGCAGGCCCGTCAGCCGCTTCGAGGAGGCGCTCGAGGTCATCCAGCTGCTCTGGGAGAGCGAGGGTACGGTCGATTTCGAGGGCCGGTTCTACCAGCTCAGACATGCGCGCATGGACACCGAGCTCCACGCGGGCCGCCGCCCGCCGATATGGATCGGCGCCTCCGGCCCCCGCATGCTCGACATCACGGGGCGTCACGCCGACGGCTGGTGGCCGGCCGGCGCCTGGACCCCGGAGGAGTACGCCGCCAAGCTGAAGGTCGTCCGCGAGTCCGCCGATCGCGCCGGCCGCGATCCCATGGCCATCGTGCCCGCCAACGTGATGATGTGCCTGCTCGGCGATGAGGCCGAGCTGACGGAGATCCTCGAGGCGCCGCTGGTCAAGTCGATCCTCCTGCAGCTGACCTCCGGGGAGCTCGAGCGCTTCGGCCACGTGCACCCGATGGGTCCGGACTGGGGCGGATACCAGGACATCAACCCCGGCATCCTCACGCGCGAGCGCATCGTCGATTTCTGCGCCGGGGTCGACACACGAGCGATCCGCGACATCATTCCCTGCGGCTCGCCGAAAGAGGTGGCGCGGAAGATCCAGGGCTTCTGTGATGCCGGCATGCGGGTCTTCAAGATCCTCGACTACGGGGCCATGGGTGGATTGAAGTTCGGTGCTGGCTCCGCCGCGAAGGTGCGCGAGACCGAGGACGAGCTCCTGCGTCTGGTGGGGGGACCCTGAGCATGGCCGGGCTTCCGCTCGAGGCCGACGCGCTGCTCGCCGCCGCCGAGCAGGAGACCGGTCTTTCCGGCTGGGGAGACCCCTCTTTCCGCGAGCGATTCACGCTGGCGGTCAGTCTTCTCCGGGGCCAGGGGATGGACGCGGCCGGCGAGAGCATCGCCGCTGCCAGCTGCATGTGGCTCCTGACCGACCGGCTGCGCTTTCTCGACGACCACGTGAAGCATGGCCTGGACCGGGAGGTGATCGAGAAGCCGCTGTTCGTGACCGGCGAGCCGCGCTCGGGCACGACCCTGCTCCATGCGCTGCTCTCGGTCGACCCCGGCGGGCGGGCGCTGCGTTTCTGGGAGGTGATGCACCCTTCCCCTCCCCCCGGCCTGGCCCGGCCCGACGACCCGCGCATCGCGCGGGCCGACGAGGAGTGGCGCGAGATCAATGCGCGGCTGCCGGAGTGGCTCAAGTGCCACCCCTACAACGACATGCTGGGCGATGGCCTGCCCGAGGACGAGCGCTGCTGGGCCTTCGACTTCCGGGTGCTGACGCCCACCGCATGGTGGCGGGTGCCGGCCGGCATGATCGTGGGCGGCCTGCCCTCCGACCCTGCGGCCCAGTACCGCCTCCACAAGATGATGCTGCAGGCGGTCCAGCACGGGCGGCCGCGAAGGTACTGGGTCCTCAAGGGCTTCCACGCCGGCCGCTTTCCCGACTTCTTCGAGGCCTATCCGGATGCGCGCGTCCTGTACATCCACCGGGATCCGGTGCAGTCGATCGCCTCGCGCATCAAGATGGCGGCGGACCTGTGCGAGCAGCTCGCCGGCAGCGTGGACATGCAGGAGCAGTCGCGAACGCACACGGCTGCCGGCAGGGCGAGCTACCACGCGCTGCTCTCCAACCCGATGATCGACGACCCGCGGATCCACCACGTGCGGTACGCCGACTTCATGAAGGATCAGGTCGACACGATCCGGGGGTTCTACGCGTTCGCCGGCGTGCCCTGGACGCAGGCGGCGGCGGACGCGATGCGCCACTACCTGGCGACGAACAGGGGCGACCGGTACGGCAAGTTCGTCTACTCGACGGATCTCCTGGACGCCGATCCGGAAGATCTCCGGAGGGAATTCGCGCCCTATTACGAGCGCTTCGGGGTCGAAGTGGAAGTACGGGGATAGGGCCCATGCATCCCAGGGTCTCTGTGCATGAAGTGGCCTTCCTCGACGAGAGCATCACGACCTTCGTCGAGCACTGCCGTGCGATCGGCGTCCAGAACATGACGCTCGTGACGCCGCTGCTGATGGCGCCGGGCGGATTCGAGGAGGCGAAGCGGGCCCTGAGCGCGGGCGGCCCGCGCGTCGAGACGGTGAATCACGTCTTCGGGGCCTACCCCGATCTCGAGCGGGACAGCGGTGAGGCGGCGGAGCAGCTGCAGCGCGCGATCGAGATGGCCGGCGCGCTCGGAGCGCGGCGGATCTACCTGATCACCGGTGGACGCGGCTCGCTGACCTGGGAGCAGGCGGCCGAGCGCCTGGCCGCGCTGCTCGCGCCCGGCAGGGACGCGGCCCGGGCGGCGGGCATCACCCTGCTGGTGGAGAACGCCCCTGCGGTCAACGCCGACCTCCACTTCGCGCACACCCTCTCGGACGCGATCACGCTGGCCGGGATCGCGGGCATCGGCGTGTGCATCGAGCTGCACGCCTGCTGGGTGGAGGCGGGCCTGCGGGCGCTGTTCAGGCGCGCCATGCCCATCTGCGGGCTGGTGCAGGTGAGCGACTACGTGCTCGGCGACCGCACCTCGCCCTGCCGCGCGGTCCCGGGCGACGGCGTGATTCCCCTGGAGAGGCTCCTCGGCGAGGTGCTCGAGGCGGGCTACGAGGGCGTCTTCGACCTCGAGCTGCTCGGCCCGCGCATCGAGGCCGAGGGATGCCGGGCAGCCACCCGGCGCGCTGCCGAGACGCTATCCGAGATGCTTCACCGACTGGGAGCCTGAGCGATGGCCTGTGGCGATGGTCCTGCCGACGAGGCGCTGCGCGCGGCCTGGCACCGCTTCAGCGAGCGGCTCCGGGAGGCGGGCGACCGGGTGTTCAAGGACGCGAACCCGGCTGCGCCCATCCTGCGCGCCGACGCATTCCGCTTCCTGACACAGAACCTGGGCCAGGCATTCGACCTGGCGCTGGAGACGCGCGATCCCGCCTACCCGCAGCTCCACGCGTTCTGCACCCCGACCCGGAAGCTCGGCGGGGACGTCGCGGACTTCACCTACCGGCAGGCCTGGATCGACGGCAACCACGTCTACAGGATCACCGGGAAGCGGGGCACCACGCGCTTTCTCAACGTGACCGTGCAGGGTCCCCGGCCCGAGAAGATCCCGGGTACGGACTGGCCGTCGCTCCACGAGCCCTTCGGCGACATCCCGGAGGCGAACCTCACGGCGCAGCAGCTCGAGACCGACGCCGACGGCCGCTTCGAGCTGCACATCGGGGGCGAGAAGCGACCCGGGAACTGGCTGCCGACCACACCCGGCTCCCGCAAGCTGTTCATCCGCGAGGGCTTCGACGCCTGGGGCGAGACGCCGACGACGCTCTCGATCGAGCGGATGGGCATGGACCGTCCGCGTCCCGTGCCGACGCCGGAGCGGATGATCGAGGCCATGGAATGGGCCGGCGGCTTCCTCACCGGCATGATGCGGGACTGGCCCGAGCACAGCTGGAGCTACTCGGGCGGCGTCTGCGATCCCGCCTTCACCAACCATTTTCCAGCCGGTCGAGCCGCCACCAGTGCTGACGACGCCAGGCGGGGCCGGATGGCGGCCCACATGATCTGGGCGCTGGAGCACGACGAGGCGCTGATCGTCGAGATGGACCATCACGACGGCTTCTGGATCTTCGGCATGGGCGGCGTCTTCGGGGGAAGCCTGGACTTCATGCATCGGCCGGTGAGCTACACGCCCGCGCGCACCCGGGTGGACCGCGACGACGTGGTCCGCCTCGTGATCGCCCATGACGATCCCGGCGTGCACAACTGGCTGGACACGCAGGGCTTCTCGAACGGGAATCTCACCTACCGCAACCTGCTCAGCCAGAATCCCGCGAGCTTCCGGACCAGGCTCGTCCGGCGCGCCGAGCTGCTCTCCGCCCTGCCCTCCGACACGGCCATGGTGACACCGGAGGAGCGCGTGCAGCAGCTACAGGACCGCTATCACGCCGTGAAGCTCCGGTACGGGCTCTAGCGGGCCAGCGAGAAGGAGGAGACCGCCGTGGCCAGATATGTCCGGTACGAGAAGGATGGCGTGCGCCGCCACGGCGAGCTCAGGGGGCAAACGATCCAGCCGCTCGACGGAGAGCTCGGCGAGTTCACGGCGTCGAAGGATGGATCCGTCCAGCTCGGCCAGGTCAGGCTGCTGGCGCCGGCGGTACCGACCAAGATCATTGCCGTGGGCCCCAACTTCAAGGCACCCTTCGAGGGCCCCGACGCGATGCCACCGATGGATCTGAGATTCTGGACCAAGCCGCCGAACGTGCTCAACGACCCCGAGGGCATCATCGAGCTGCCTCCGGGAGTGCCGGCGGTCAACCACGAGGTCGAGCTCGCGGTCGTCGTCGGCAAGCGCGCCAAGCAGGTGAGCGTGGCCGACGCGCACGGATTCATCTTCGGCTACGCCTGCATGAATGAGGTCTGCGCCGGCGACTTCGCGACGCCGGGCGCCTTCGCGGCGTCGCCCTACTTCGTTCACGGCAAGATCTATGACGGCTTCGGCCCTGTGGGACCCTGGATCGTGACCGGTCTCGACACGAGCGACCTGCACGTCGAATCGCGCGTCAACGGGCAGATCCGCCAGAGCAGCTCCACATCCGACTTCAGGTACACGCCTGCCGAGGTCCTGTCGAAGCTCTCGGACGTGCTCACGCTGGTGCCCGGCGACGTGATCTCCATGGGCTCACCTCCGGGCGTCGGTCCCTTCGTGGATGGCGACACCGTCGAGGTCGAGATCGAGGGGATCGGCATCCTTCGCAATCACGCGCGCAACAGGCCCGACTAGCCCCTGGCGGGCGGGGGCGGAGAGGCGGCGAGGGGCTAGACCTCGCGGTAGACCTCGCCGATCTTCTTGCCGTCCTCGAAGTAGCCCAGGCCGTAGTCGCCGCGGATCGTCGTGCGCATGGTCCGGCGTTCGTACTTCGGGTCCGAGCCCTCGACGGCGTGCAGCATTCGCGAGTTGTCCCAGACCACCATGTCGGTCGGCTTCCAGGCGTGCCAGTAGGCGCTGGTCCCCTTGCCCAGGCGGTTGATCGTGTGGCAGACCTCGTCGAAGAACGCGTCGCCCTCGGGATCCTCGTGATGCTCGATACCGACGGCCATCCAGGGGCCGACGTGGAGGACCTTCTCGCCCGTCTTGCGGGTCCACACCGCGGGGTGCATCGCGCGCGGGAAGATGGCGACCTCCTTGAGCAGCTCGGCGGTGCCGGCGTGTTCACCGAGCGGGACGAAGTTCACGCCGAAGCGCATCTTCGACAGGCGTGTGTCGAGCGTGTAGACGATGTTGAGGTCATCGAGCCTGTCGCGTAGCTCCCTGGGGAACTGCCGGTAGCACTCGATCCCGTCCATGAAGCCCGTGCGACCGCCCACGGGAGCGTTGACGGGCGCTCGCAGGACGCCCGCATAGTTGAGCTCGTCGTTGTAGCAGTGGTCGAAGTGCCAGGGCGAGAACCGGGCCATGCGCCGGCCGTCGAGCTCCACCAGGCCCTCCTCCGCGGACTCCGCATCGCCGGCCGGGGTGTAGTGCATGTCGATCAGTCCGTGCGCCAGATCCTCGTCGGCACGTGCGGTGGACTTGGTGGGGTGATCCTTGAGCGGTCCGAAGATCTTGCTGATCTCCACCTGCATCTTCGAGCTGGGCTCGACGTCCGAGAAGACGATCACGCCGCGATCCTCGAAGAGATCCCGGATCTGCTGCCGGATGGTCTCGTCGCCGATCGTTTCCCAGTCCACGCCCTCGACGATGGAGCCGAAGGAGAGGTCGTCTCTCAGATTGCGCGCCTTGATCCCAGCCATCCCGTTCTCTCCCATCTGGCCACCGCCCGTGGGTGGCCCAGCATTCATTGCGGCGCTCTGCGGGGCCGCGCTGTGAGCGCTGGCGTCGCCGGTCGAGGACGAACCGCCCGTCCGGTGCAGAGCGAAAACAAGGATAAACAATCCAGAGCGACCACAGCCAACGGCGCACGGGATCCAGCGGGTCGCCCGGCTCCCGTCATGGCCGGAACGCTTCGTGAAATCAGTGAGTTGCGTGGATTCCCTGCCCTGCCGTGATGGCCGGGCTCGAGCCCGCGGGAGTGCCCCGCACCCGCGTGCGCCGGAGCTGGGTCACCGCTGGCGGCCCCGGGTCAGCTCCGGGGTCGCCGGGTGCATCGGCGCTCGCCTCCCGCCGCGGTCGCCCGGTTCGCCCGGAGCGCGGGAAGACGGAGATCCGGATGGAGGCGTCGGGAGCACGCGGACGACGACACGGTGAAAGGCTTCACTGCGTCGGGCAGAGCGCGGGCTCACCTTTCCCACCTCACCTCACTGGAAAGGGAACTCCGATGAACCTTCAGCGCATCCTCACACTCCGCAAGACCCGCTTCCCGGGTGCTCTCATCCTGAGCCTGGCCGTCGCGTCGATCTCCATGGCCGCGCCCGGTGCGGGGCCCGGTCCAGGCCCCGATCCGGCGGGGTCCTCGACGGATCTGCAGGGCAGCCTGGATCTGGGCGATCTCGGCTACATGTGGACCTACGAGATCAGCGTCGAGGGCACGGAGCACCTGTGGTTCCAGTGGGCCACGGAGGAGCCCGGCGCCGTGGCCGGACGCTACGTGGTCACCGACGAGCAGGGCGTGCCGGTGTTCGTGGGCGAGACCGGGGCTTCCGCGGCGCCCGGCGCCTACCGGCTCTTCGATCTCCATCTGACGACGCTGCTGCCCGAGCCCGCCTACAAGGTCCGGATCCAGCCGCTCGATGAGGAGGGCAACCCGGTCGGGGACCCCTCGGGCTACGTGCTCGTCGAGAGGGTCTGCCCGGGACCCGTGACGCAGTTCACGGATGCGGGCCTGGGCCTGCCGATCGACGAGCAGCTCGAGGCGATCCGCGCCGCACGCAACGTGCCCGCACTCGGTGGCGCGATCATCACCGACACGGGCGTCGACGTGATCGGCGTGACCGGCAAGCGCAAGCAGGGCCTGGGGGGCAGCGACGTCGATGCCACCGAGCTCGACCGCTGGCACCTCGGCTCGGATACCAAGGCGATGACCGGCACGCTGATCGGTCTGTACGTCCAGGCCGGCTGGCTCGACTGGGACGAGACGATCGGTGACGTGTTCCCCGAGTGGCTGAGCACCATGGACAGCGAGTTCCGCGACGTGACCATCGAGCAGCTCATGGCGCACCGCTCCGGCATCGTGCAGCTCTCGGAGCACGAGGCCAGTGCCCTCTGGGGTCCCGGTAGCGTGATGGACCAGCGGCGCGAGTTCACGCGGCGCATCGTCCACCGCACTTCCCTGGGGGTTCCCGAGGTCACCTTCAGCTACCAGAACGCCAACATGATCATCGCGGGCGCGATGCTCGAGAAGATCAGCGGCGTGTCCTGGGAGTACATGATGCAGACGTTCCTGTTCGATCCGCTCGGCATGAGCAGCGCGGGCTTCGGTGCTCCGGGCACCGGCACGCAGGTCGACGAGCCCTGGGGCCACTCCGATTCGACCGGAATGCGCGTCCCGAACCGCGGCGACAACGCACCCTCGCTGGGCCCGGCCGGCACCGTGCACGCCTCGCTGCGCGACTGGGGCAAGTTCCTGCGGCTGCACCTGACGGGCGCGTGGGGCAGCCTGTACCTGCAGCCCGCCACCCTGGCCCGGCTGCACACGGAGCACGCGAGCAATCCCCTCTGGCCGCAGCGCTACGGCTGGGGCTGGGGCATCTTCGACGAGTTCGGCGGTCAGGCACTGGGCCACGACGGCTCCAACGGGTCCTGGTACTGCAGCGTCGCGGTGTACCCGGAGCAGGGCTTCGCACTGCTGGCGGTGAGCAACATCGGCGGGGACGACAACGGCAACGGCGACGTGGCCGCGTGGGACGTCATCGAGCTGCTGAAGGCACGCGCGACCGAGGAGGCCGGCGGGCGTGTCGAGCGCGAGTGCGACGACCCCGCCATCCGGCAGGTGGCTGCCGTGAGCACGAGCCCCCGATCCACCCTGCCCAGCTCGGACCCCGGGATGGCGGAGTTCTACAGCTCCGCACAGGCCATCGAGGCCGAGCTCGGCGACACGCAGGCGCAGGTCGGCGAGTGCAGCGAGTCGCTCTCGGAGACCGGGGCGCGCCTCGAGGTCTGCCTGGCCGGTGGAGAGCCGACCGATCCCCTCGTGGGTGACGTGAACGGCGACGGCCAGGTCGACGTGCGCGACATCCTCGCGGTGAACGCGCTGATCTTCGCCCGGTAACGGGCAGGCTGGATCGCCCCGGGCTGACCCGGGGCGATCCAGCCCGGATCGGCCGGGGGGGCGGGGTCGCAGCGTCAGGGCGGATACCCGATGGTCGAGGTGCAGGTCCGCTCCTGGGTGGTGGACGGCTGATCGACCGGCAGCTCCGTGCCGAAGAAGGCGGCGTCGCAGGTCGTCCAGCGCGGTGTCGGGATCTCGAGCTGACGTGGGCCGGCTGCTGCCCCGCTGCGCGGTGCCTGGTGTACCCTGGGGCGACGCGCGGGGGCCCGGCATCGCTCCCGCCCAGCGGGTGCGCCCGGGAGCCTCAGTGCCGTGCACCGGGCTGGACCCGTGGCGGGAACCACCCCGTGGAGGACTCCTTGGAGCCCATGAATGACGTCGCGATCGTGGGAGCGGGACCGGCAGGCACGTCCTGCGCGATCGCGCTGGCCCAGCGCGGCATCCGCACGACCCTGATCGAGAAGGATGCCTTTCCCCGCTACCACATCGGCGAGTCGATGACCGGCGAGTGCGGGAACGTGGTCCGCGCGCTCGGGCTCGAGGCCGACATGCAGCGCCTGCGCTATCCGGTCAAGCGGGGCGTACGCGTGTTCGCTCCCGACGGCGACCATTCCTTCTGGGTTCCGGTCATGGGACGTGACCCCGATGGCGGCCTGCTGGACGCCACGACCTGGCAGGTGAGGCGCTCGGAGTTCGATGCGCTGCTGCTCGATGTCGCGCGGGCGCGAGCATCCGAGCACGTGCACGGTGAGGCCACGGGCGTGCTGGGCGACGGGGACACGGTCAGCGGCGTTCGCGTGCGCGCGGACGGGGGGCGCGAGACGGAGATTCCCGCGCGGGTCGTGGTGGATGCGTCGGGGCCCGCGTGCTTCCTGTCGCGTTGCGGCGTGACCGGACCCAGGCAGCGGGGCAAGTATGACAACCAGGTCGCGATCTTCTCCCAGGTCCGCGGCTCGGTTCGCGAGCCGGGCGAGCACTCCGGAAACACGCTCATCTTCTACCGCGAGACGAATCACTGGGCGTGGTTCATCCCGCTCGACGACGAGGTCGTCAGCGTCGGGGTGGTGGTCCCGTCGGATCACTTCCGGACGTACCGGCTGCCGAAGGAGGACTTCCTGCGCAAGGCCATGCGCGAGCTCAATCCGAACCTGAGTGCGCGGCTCGAGGACGCCACCCTGGTCGAGGACGTCCGCACGGCGTCGAGCTACTCGTTCGAGATCTCCGACTACACGGGCCCCGCGCACCTGTGCGTGGGTGACGCGCATCGCTTCATCGATCCCGTGTTCTCCTTCGGTCTGCACTTCGCGATGGTCGAGGGACAGCTGGCGGCCGCCGCCATCGAGCGGCACCTCGCCGGGGAGGCAGCGGACCCCCGCAGGCCCTTCCTGGACTACCAGAACACCACGACGCGCGGCATGGACAAGATCCAGGATCTGATCGACTGCTTCTGGCAGCGGCCCGTCCAGTTCGCCCTGGTCGTGCACCAGAAGCACCGGGAGGAGGCGATCGACCTGTTCGCGGGCCGCCTCTACGACGAGAAGCCGTCCGGCGCCCTCATGGCGATCCAGCAGATCCTGGCGAAGAGCCGCGGCGAGCTCGCCGGGCGCTCCTGAAGTGCTGCGGCGCGTTCCGGAGCCGCCCGGCCGGCGCCACGGGCGCGCATGCCAGCGCGGTGCTCACTCGCTGCCGAGCTGCCCGGCGAATCCGGCGTTCTCGTAGGTCTTGCGAATCTGCGCCCTGCCCTCCTCGGGCAGGACCGCCTGCGGGGGGCGGGAGTGCGGGTAGTCGCCGATCGGCAGGCCGACCATCGACGCCGCGCAGCGGAACGCCTCGCCCCAGTGGGTGAAGTACTCGGGCCGGCCGGGGAAGCGCGTGTACCAGGCGGCGACCTCCTCGGTCAGGCGGTCGAGCCCGCTCTCGCGCGCGTGCTCGATCCCCTCGGCGAGACGGCCCTCGCAGATCAGGTTCCAGTAGGTGGTGAGAATGGGCCGGTCCGGCGTCTCTTGCAGGTAGCCGGCCGTGCCGAGCTGGGCCGCGACGAGGATGCCCTGCTGCAGGCGGCCGGCGCGGTAGGCGATCTGGTCGCACTCCCAGATCATCAGGTCGGGTGCCAGCGCGTGGGTGGCCTTGCTGCGCCAGTGCTCGAGGGTGCCCTCCTTCGTCGCACACACCGCGGGGATCTCGTTGGCGATCCGCGCGGAGTCCTCCGGCGTGAGCACGTAGCCCGAGGAGGGCGAGTTGAACATTCCGAGCGCGATGTCGGTGCGGTCGGCGACGTACTGGAAGAAGCGCAGCACGCCCTCGCCACCGTGGACCTCCATGGGGGGCGTCTGCAGGAAGCAGATGTCGGCGCCCGCGGCCTCGGCGTGCTGGGTGAGCTCGACACAGTCCTTCGCCGACGCCGCGCTGGTGCAGGCCTGGATCACGGTGTCGGGAGCGATCGCCCGGGCCTCCTCGATCGCCACCTCGGTGAGCTTCCTGCGCTCGTCCATGGTCAGCGACCACCACTCGGCGATGCCACTGGTGAGCCAGAGCATCGCGTGCCTCAGGTCGCCGACGCAGTAGCGCACGAGCGTGCGGTAGGCGTCGTAGTCGATGTCGTCGCCGTCGGTCCCGCTGAACGGCGTGTACAGCGAGTCGCCGATGCCGTGAAGGCCTCCGGAGCGGGCCCATTCCTTCGCGTCACGTGCACGGGGCATGAATCATCCTTTCGCCGCGGCGAGATTCCCCGATCGTACGGCGCCGCGAGGCCAGCGTCGAGCGGGCCGGCGGCGCCCGCGACCTGTCCGGGAAGCCGGCTGGCAGGCTGGCGGGGCCTTCCCCGCCGCCGGGGCTCAGGGGCGCCCGGCCCCCGGCACGTCGACGCGTACGGCCACGATGCGGGCGTCGCGCTGGCGCTCGCACCTCTCGCGCCGGAGGCTCACCGCGGTCATCACGAACAGCGTGCGCCGGTCGGCGCCGCCCAGCATGCAGGCGATGGGCCGCTGCCGGGTCGGGATGCGCTGCGTGACCTCGCCGCCCTCGAGTACGCGGACGACCTCACGGGTCGCCGGGAGGGCCGCCCAGATCCCGGACGCCGCGTCGACGCAGCATCCGTCCGGCCCGCCCTCCTCCAGCTCCGCCCAGACGCGCCGGCCGCTCAGGCGGCCGTCGGCCTCCAGGTCGAACGCCGTGTAGCGCTGGGCCAGGGATTCCCCGACGATCAGCGTGCGGCCATCGGGGGTGATGACGCTCCCGTTGGGGACGGCGAGGTGGCGCGCTGCGACGCTCGCCGTGCCGTCCGGGTCGACCCGGATCAGGTCCGTCGTGCGCGGTGCCTCACCGCTCTCGAAGTCGAACCCGAGGCTCCCGATGTATGCCCGGCCGGACGCGTCGACGACCATGTCGTTGCAGTCCGACGAGACCAGCGAGCTCAGATCTGCCACCTCGACGAGCGCGCCCTCCTCCAGCCGGAGCAGACGCCGTCCGGTCATCGACACGATCAGCAGGCGGCCCTGCAGGTCCCAGCCCAGCCCCGAGGGCTGGCCCGGGACCTCGGCGATCGTCTCGAGCCTGCCCGCCCCGTCCACCGCGAGGACGCGGCCGGCGAGCATGTCGGAGAAGAACAGCCGGCCGTCGTGCCAGCGTGGCACCTCGGGGAACACCAGGTTCTCGACCAGCACTGTCTCGTTCATGGCCCTCCTTGCGCTCGCGATCCTGGCGGCCGCCGCGCTGCAGGCGCTGGCCGCGGAGTCCGGGGCGCCCTGCGCCCGGGTGAGCCCTCGCCGCGTGCGTGCGCGGTCCCGCTACGCCGGCCCGGCCGTGTAGGCGACGACGCCGCCGATGTTCGGCCCGGCCTGACAGGCGAAGGCGGTCTCGGCGCGCTCGAGCTGGCGAGCGCCCGCGCGGCGCGAGAGCTGCAGGTAGCACTCGAGCATCTGGGGCACGCCGTGCATGCGGCCGTTCCCGACCGCGCCGCCGCCGGTCCTGAAGGTCAGGCCGGGGCTGATGTCGGGCTCGTTCGCGTAGCGGAACGCCTCCCCGATCGGGCAGTAGCCCAGGGCCTCGAGCCAGAAGTACATGAACGGCGAGAAGCCGTCGTAGATCTGCGGCACGTCGATGTCCCGGGGACCGAGGCCAGAGCTCTCCCAGAGCTG
>JAJDAJ010000042.1 GCA_029261925.1 Deltaproteobacteria bacterium
GCTGCTGGAGCGCCTGGGCTGCGAGGTGATCTGCCCGGCCGGCCAGACCTGCTGCGGGCAGCCGCTGGTGACCAGCGGGGCGCTCGACGAGGCGCGTCGGCTGGCCCGGCGTCAGCTGGAGCTCCTGGGTGACGCGGACGCGGTCGTGTGTCCATCGGGGAGCTGTACCGCGACGATTCGCAAGCGCTATCCGGACCTGCTCGACCTCGATGGGGCCGCGCGGCGGCGCTGCGCGCGCGTCTTCGAGCTCGGCGAGTTCATCGTGCGCGAGCTGGGGCGGACCTCGGTGGGCGCGGTGTTCCCGCACCGCGTGGCCCTGCTGCAGAGCTGCCACGGCCTGCGCGATCTGGGCCTCGGCACGCCGAGTGAGTCGCTCCGGCAGTCCGAGCCCGGTCCGGCCGAGCAGCTGCTGCGCGCGGTCGACGGGCTCGAGCTCGTGCTGCCCGCGCGGCCCGATGAGTGCTGCGGCTTCGGAGGGCTGTTCGCGGTGGACTTTCCGGAGCTCTCGGCCCGCATCGGTCGCGATCGCCTGGCGCAGCTCGCCGCGACGCGCGCGGAGTACGTGACCGCGACGGACACGACCTGCCTGCTCCACCTGGACGGTCTGCGGCGGCGCGCCGGGCCCGGCCCCCGGCCCCTGCACCTGGCCGAGATCCTGGTGCGCACCGCATGAGGCACGCGCTGGATCGACGTGCGGAGCGCGTGCTGCCCGACGCGACGTTGCACGACGCCCGCGTGCACGCCTATCGCGACCGGCGCGACGCCGCCGGTGCCGCGGAGCCCGACTTCGAGGACCTGCGCGATCACGCCGCCGCCACCAAGGCCTGGGTCCTGGACCATCTCGACACGCTGCTCGAGCAGTTCGAGCGCAATGCCGGTGCGGCCGGCGCCGTGGTGCACTGGGCTGCCGATGCGGCCGAGCTGCGCGAGATCGTGACCGCGATCCTCGGCGAGCGCGGCGTGCGCCGCGTGGTCAAGAGCAAGTCCATGCTCACCGAGGAGTGCGGCCTGAACCCGCACCTGGAGGCGCGCGGCATCGAGATCGTCGATACCGATCTCGGCGAGCGCATCGTGCAGCTGGCCGGCGAGCCGCCGTCCCACATCATCCTGCCGGCGATTCACCGCTCGGCGCGCGAGATCGGCGAGCTCTTCGAGCGGCGCATGTCGGGTCCGCCCGGAGAGACCGATCCGACTCGGCTGACGCGGCACGCGCGGGCGCACATGCGCCCGGTCTTCCTGGGCGCCGAGGCGGGTATCACGGGCGTGAACTTCGCGGTCGCCTCGAGCGGCAGCCTCGCGATCTGCACGAACGAGGGCAACGCCGACCTCGGCACGAGCCTCCCGGCGCTCCACATCGCCTGCACGGGGATCGAGAAGCTGGTGGGCGATCTCGACGATCTCGCGGTCTTCCTGCGCCTGCTCGCGCGCAGCGGCACCGGCCAGGCCATCACCACGTACACCAGCCTGATCACGGGTCCCCGGCCGGGCGGCGAGCTGCACGTGGTCCTGGTCGACAACGGGCGCACCGAGCTGCTGGCGCGCGACGCGCATCGCGCGTCGCTGGGCTGCATTCGCTGCGGCGCGTGCCTGAACACCTGCCCGGTGTACCGTCGCGCCGGGGGGCACGCCTACGGCCTGGCCGTGCCCGGGCCGATCGGGATCGCGCTCGCGCCCGTCTCGGGCACTCCCGGTGCGGCGTCGCTGCCCGCGGCCTCCAGCCTGTGCGGGAGCTGCTCGGCCGTGTGCCCGGTGCGCATCGACCTGCACGACCAGCTCTACGCCTGGCGTGCCGCGGCCCGGCCCGGCCCGCTGCGCCGCCTGGCGCTGCGCGCGGCCGCGACCGCGCTGGCGCACCCGCGCCTCTACCGGCTGGCAGGTCGGCTGGCGCGCGCTCTGTGGCCGCTGCTCGGCCGGCGCTGGCCCGGGAATCCCGCGGCCCCGTGGCTGGTGGCGCGCGAGCTCCCCGAGCATCCGGGCGCCAGCTTCCGCGAGCTCCACGCGCGGAGGTCGCGGTGAGCGCGCGCGAACGGATCCTGGGGCGCGTCCGTGCGCATGCCGGACACGTGCGTGCCCATCCCGGGCGCTTCCGGCCCGGCGATCGAGACGGGAGCGTCGGGGCCTTCGGTCGCGCGCTGCAAGCCGCTGGCGGTGAGCTGCTGGGCCCCGTACCGGCCGCGGGTGCGGCGGGCGCGGTCGCCGAGCTCTGCCGCGGCCAGGGAGGCGGGCGGGTCGTGGCGACGCCGGGCGCCGCCGCCCGGCTCGGCGACGGTCCGTGGCGACGGCTCGACCCGGCGGGTGCGCCGCACGCGCTGGACGACGTGCAGATCGCGATCCTGCTCGCCGCCCACGGTGTGGCGGAGAACGGCGCCGTGGCGCTGTCCGGGGACGAGGTACGGCCGCGCGCCGTGCACGTGCTCTGCCAGAAAGCGATCGTGCTGCTCGACGTCGAGCGCATCGTGCCCCAGATGCACGCGGCCGTCGATGCGCTCGATCCGGGTGCTCTCGCTCACCACCACCTGACCTGGGTCAGCGGGCCCTCCAAGACCGCCGATATCGAGTCGACGCTGGTGATCGGCGCGCACGGTCCCCGAGACCTGGTGGTGCTTGCCATCGAGGCCCCTGCGCCCGGACCGTAGGGCAGGGGCACCACGCCGGGGCTAAGCTGGTCGTCGTGGCGAGCGTGGAATCCGGCGTGGAGAAGCTCAGCGGTCTCGACCGCTCCTTCCTGGCGATGGAGCGCGACCACGCGCACATGCACATCGGCGCGACCCTGATCTTCGAGCCGGGGTCGCTCGTCGACGCGGTGGGTCGCGTCGATCTCAAGCTCGTCCGCGACTACACGGAGGCGCGCCTGCACGTGCTGCCGCGCTACCGCCAGCGTCTGGCCGAGGCGCCGGTGAGCAGCGACCTGTTCTGGGTCGACGATCCGGACTTCGAGCTCGATCGCCACCTGCACCACGTGACGGTGCCGGCGCCCGGCGACGCCGCCGCCCTGCGCGACGTGGCGTCCGACCTGATGGAGCGGCCGCTCCTGCACGACCGGCCGCTCTGGGAGATGTGGGTGTGCGACGGGCTGGCCGACGGCGGCTTCGCGGTGATGCTCAAGGCGCACCACTGCCTGTCGGACGGGGCCGGCGCGGTCGACCTGCTCGCCGCGCTGCTCGCGGTCGAGCCCTCGACCGAGATCCCGGATGCGCCGCCATTCCGCCCGCGCCTGGCCGACACGCTGCGCGTGATCACGCGCGACGTGGTTCGCGTGGCCACCCGGCCGATGCGAGCGGCGCGAGCCCTGCGGCGCGCCGTCGAGGAGCGCGACGGCCTGGGCAGCCAGCTGCGCGGGCGGCTCGAGGCGGTCGGCGAGGCGCTCGGGGACTACCGCCACACCTCCGCGACGCCCTTCAACCGCCCGATCGGACCGCACCGGCGCGTCGAGTGGTTCGAGGCTCCGCTGGCGGGGCTCGGCGAGATCCGCGCATCGCTCGGTGGCACCATCAACGACGCGGTCCTGGCCGTGGTGACCAGCGCGCTGCGCGGCTTCCTGCTGGAGCGGAACGTCGAGGTCGGCCGGCTGCTGCTGCGGGCCCTGGTCCCCGTCAGCGTGCGGGTGACCGACGACGCGCGGCGCGGGAATCAGATCGCCATGTGGCTCGTCGACCTGCCGGTGGAGGAGCCCGATCCGCGGCTGCGCCACGAGCAGATCCGCTCGGTCACCGGGGAGCTCAAGCACTCGAATCGCGCCCACGGCGCGGCGACCCTGGCGCGGGTCACGGACTGGACCAGCAGCGCCCTGCTCTCGAGCGTGGCCCGCCTGATCCCGCTCGCGCGACCCTTCAACCTGCTGGTGAGCAACGTGCCGGGGCCGCAGATCCCGCTCCACCTGCTCGACGCCCGGCTGCGCGCCGGCTTCCCGCACGCGCCGCTGTTCCTGGACCAGGGGCTCGCGGTCGGCCTGTTCAGCTACGACGGGCGCATGTGCTGGGGGCTGATCTCGGACCCCGAGGTGCTGCCCGACCTCGACGCGTTCGCCGCCCACCTCCAGGACGCGTACCGCCAGCTGCGCGCGCTGGTCCCCGAGGCCTCGCCGTAGGCCGCCTCAGCGGCGCGGGCGCGGCGCGCGGGCAAAGGCCTCGCGGACGAACTCGTCCTGCTCCTCCTCGTGCACCCGGAACGAGCCGGTGGCCGGGCTCGCGGACTCGCGCCGGCCGACGTAGCGCAGCTGCGCCTCGCCGCTGAGCACCTGCCCGATCCGGTCGCGCACGAACGACCAGGCGCCCATGTTCCAGGGCTCCTCCTGGCACCACACGATGTCGGTCGCGGAGTAGCGCGCGAGCACGGCGGTGATCTCGCGGAACGGGAACGGGTGCAGCTGCTCGACGCGGACCAGCGCGACGTCGTCGAAGGCCGAGTCGTCCCGTGCCTCGCGCAGCGTGTAGTACACCTTCCCGCTGCACAGGATCACGCGCCGCGTGAGCTGCGGATCGTTGCCGCCCGTGCGGAAGGACGGATCGTCGACCACCGTCTCGAAGCCGCCCTCGCTGAGGTCGGAGACCGGAGAGACCGCGGCGGGCAGCCGCAGCAGACTCTTGGGCGACATCAGGATCAGCGGCTTGCGGAAGTTCCGGTGGATCTGGCGCCGCAGCGCGTGGAAGAGCTGCGCGGGCGTCGTCAGGTTGCAGACCTGCATGTTGTCCTCGGCGCAGAGCTGCAGGAAGCGCTCGAGGCGCGCGCTGGAGTGCTCGGGTCCCTGTCCCTCGTAGCCGTGCGGCAGCAGCATCACGAGTCCCGAGGACTTGCCCCACTTGGTCTCGCCGCAGGCGATGAACTGGTCGATGATGACCTGCGCTGTGTTGGCGAAGTCGCCGAACTGCGCCTCCCAGATCGCGAGGCGCCTCGGGTCGACGGTGCTGTAGCCGTACTCGAATCCGAGCACCGCGGCCTCGGAGAGGAGCGAGTTGGCGATCGCGAAGCTCGCGTCGCGCGCCTGCAGCGAGAGCGGCACGAAGGTCTCTCCGGTGTTCACGTCGTGCAGCACTGCGTGCCGGTGGCTGAACGTGCCGCGCTCGGCGTCCTGGCCGGTCAGCCGGATCGTCGTGCCCTCGCGCAGCAGCGTTCCCAGCGCCAGGGCCTCTCCCGTGCCCCAGTCGATCGGGCGATCCTCGATCACGGCGTCGCGGCGCTGGCGCATCAGGCGCTCGAGCTTGGGGTGCGGCTGGAAGCCCTGCGGCCAGGAGACGAGCGACTCCGCCACGTCCTCGAGCTCCGTTCGGCCCACCTGCGTGGGCTCGTCGACGTACTCGCCGGGGGACAGGCCGCGCCAGAGCCCGTGGTAGGCCTCGGCGCCCGCTATGCGGCTCTGCGACGTGCTGTCCTCGAGCCCGTCCTCGAGGCGGGCGTTCCGGTCCTGCTCGAGCTTGTCGAGGCCCTCGGCGTCGAGAGCGCCGTCGGCGAGCAGGCGCTCGGAGTACAGCGTGCCCACGCGCGGGTGCGCCTCGATCTGCCTGTAGGTGATGGGCTGCGTGAACGTCGGGTCGTCGCCCTCGTTGTGACCGTGGCGCCGGTAGCAGACCAGGTCGATGATCACGTCCTCGCGGAACTGCTGTCGGAACGCGATCGCCAGCCGGGCCGCGTGCGCGCAGGCCTCGGGGTCGTCCGCGTTCACGTGGAAGATCGGCGCCTGGATCACCTTGGCCATGTCGCTCGGATGGCGCGTGAAGCGGTAGTCGCGTGGCTCGGTGGTGAATCCGATCTGGTTGTTGACGATCACGTGGATCGTCCCACCGGTCCAGTAGTTGTCGAGCTCGGAGAGCGAGAGCGTCTCGGGAACGATCCCCTGGCCGGTGAATGCGGCGTCGCCGTGGACGACCAGCGGGATCACGCGGGAGCGTTCCTCGTCGCCGCGGAAGTTCTGCTTGCCGCGGACCAGGCCCTCGGCGACCGGGTTCACCCACTCGAGATGGCTCGGGTTGGGCTGCAGCGACAGGTGGATCGTGCGTCCGCTGCGCGTGCGCCGGTCCGACGAGAAGCCCCGGTGGTACTTCACGTCGCCCGAGCCCTGCGCGTCGGTGGGAACCAGCGCCTTCTGGAAGCCCGCCATCATCGCCCCGTAGGGCATGCCCATGGTGTGCGTCAGCACGTTGAGCCGTCCGCGATGCGCCATGGCGATCACGATCTCGTCCGTCTCGAGATCGGCCGCGTCCTCGATGATCACGTCGAGCATCGGGATCAGCGACTCGCTGCCCTCGAGCGAGAAGCGCTTCTGGCCCAGAAAGCGCTTGTGCAGGAACATCTCGAAGCGCTCCGCCGCCAGCACCTGCGTGAGCAGCCGCTGGCGCACCTCGCCCTCGAGGCGCGGCCGGTTGCCGCAGGGCTCCATGCGCTCGATCAGCCAGTCCCGGCGCAGCTTGTCGCGCAGGTCCATGAACTCCACCGCGAAGGTCCCGCAGTAGGTGCCGCGCAGGCTGTCGATCAGCTCGCGGATCGTGCCCTCGGCCAGGCCCTGGTAGGTACGGAACTGGGTGCGGCGGTCCATCAGGCGGTCGACGCCGAACTGTGCGGGATCGAGCAGCGGGTGGTCCTGCGCGCCCCGGCCCAGCGGGTCGAGCTGCGCCACCAGGTGGCCGTGGGTGCGGTAGGCGTCGATCAGCGCCAGCACGCCGACGGCGGGGACGCTGGGCTCTCCCCCGGGGCCGACGGCCTCCAGCGCGGCGGCCGGCGCACTGCCACCGTTGCCGCGCGGGCCCCCGACGCGCTCGAACACGGAGCGCCAGGTGCCCGACACGGGCCGGCCCAGCAGCCAGTCCTGGTAGAGCTCCTCGACCCATGCCCCGTTCTCGCTGCTGAACAGGCTGGCCAGATCGGCGGGGCTCGACGGTGCTTCGGGCGAGTGGGTCAAGGGGTCTCCTCTGCCGGCGGACAGGACCGGAGCTTACCGCCTGGCGGCTGCCGCCTCCGTCCCCCGCTCATCGACCCGGCGGACCCCACGGTGTAGCGCATCTGCGCCCGGAACAGCCGCAGGAGACCGCGTGGGAATTGCGGGCTAGCATCCGCGCCCATGCGCTTCCAGGGGCTGCCCGGCTTCCGCGACTTCTATCCCGAGGATCTGGCCCTGCGCCGCTGGATCGAGTCGGCCTGGCACCGGGCATCGCGGGCCGCCGGCTTCCAGGAGATCGACGGGCCGGTCCTCGAGCCCCTGGAGCTGCTGACGGCGAAGTCCGGCGAGGAGATCGTCGGCCAGCTCTACGCGTTCGAGGACAAGGGCGGCCGTGCGGTGTCGCTGCGGCCGGAGATGACGCCGACGCTGGCGCGAATGGTCGCGGCGCGTGCGGGCGGCCTGCCCAAGCCGATCAAGTGGTACAGCGTGCCGGAGTTCTACCGCTACGAGAAGCCGCAGCGAGGCCGCCTGCGCGCCTTTCACCAGTGGAACGCCGACGTCGTGGGAAGCGATGACCCCGCGGCCGACGCCGAGGTCATCGCCGTGGCGCTCGACGCGCTGCGGCTGCTCGGCCTGCGCCCCGACGACGTGGTCGTGCGCCTGAACGACCGCCGCTTCCTGGCCCGCATGCTCGGCGAGCTCGGGGTGGGCGAGGGAGACGAGCCCGCCGTGCTGGCCGCCATCGACAAGATCGAGCGCGACGAGAAGGCGCGCGAGGGCCTCGAGCAGCTCCTGGGCTCCGCGCGCGCCGCCGAGCTCCTGGGCTGGTGCGAGCGCATCCCGCTCGATCGCGCGGACGAGCTGCACCCGGTGCTCGAGGCCTGCGCGGACCTCGGCATCGACGACCGCGTCGAGCCCGACTTCCGGATCGTGCGCGGCCTGGCGTACTACACGGGCCCGGTCTGGGAGATCTTCGACCGGCGCGGCGCGCTGCGTGCGGTGGCCGGCGGCGGGCGTTACGACGGGCTGATCGCCTCGCTGGGCGGACCCGAGCTGCCGGCGCTGGGCTTTGGCATGGGCGATGTCGTGGTCAGCGAGCTGCTGCGCGACCGGGGTCTGCTCCCCGATCCGCCGCCGCGCGTCGAGGCCTACGTGGTCCCGGTCGGAACCGGCCAGATCGGTGCTGCGCGCCGCGTGCTCGCGCACCTCCGCGCCCGCGGCGTCGCCGCCGACGCGCCCTACGGCGCGCCCCGCATCGGCAAGGCGCTCAAGGCCGCCGATGCCGCGGGAGCCACGCGGGCCATCATCGTCGGACCCGACGAGTGGGCCGGGGGGGAGGTCACGGTCAAGGACCTGCGCTCCGGCTCGGAGAGCCGGGTTCCCCTCGACTCGCTCGAGTAGACCTGCGCGGCCAGGCCCCGGCGCCGCGCTCCGCTCGCGATCCGGCCGGGGTCAGCCCGCCGCCATTCCCATCACGTGCAGGCCCTTGTCGACGTACAGCGTCGTCCCGGTGATGCCGCTGGCGAGCGGGCTCGACAGGAACGCCGCTGCGGCGCCGACCTCGTCGGCGTGGATCGGCTCGGGGAGCGGCGCGTTGCGAGCGCCGTACTCGATCATGTCACCGATGAAGCCGATGGCCGACGCAGCGCGCGACGCCCAGGCGCCCGCGGAAATGCAGTTCACGCGCGCGCCCTGCGCGCGCCCCGCCTCGTAGGCGAGCACGCGGACGTCGGACTCGAGCGCTGCCTTGGCCGAGGACATCCCACCGCCGTAGCCCGGGATCACGCGCTCGGAGGCCATGTAGGTCAGCCCCAGGAACGATCCGCCGGGCCGCAGCAGCGGCCCGAGCCGCTGCACCATCGACACGAGCGAGTAGGCGCTGGCGCTGATCGCGGCCAGGTAGCCGGCGCGGCTGGTCTGCAGCAGCGGGTTTCGCACCTCGGGCCCGTTGGCGAGGCTGTGGATCACGATGTCGAGCGGCTTCTCGCCGAAGTCCGCCACCAGCCGGTCGGCGAGCCCCTGGATCGTGAAGTCGTCGTGCTCCTTGTAGCGCCGGCTCTCGCGCACCTCGGCGGGCACGCGGTCGAGCGTGTCGTGGTCCGCGTCGAGCGGGTAGATGCGCTCGAAGCTCAGCTTCGAGCCGTCCCCGAGCTGCAGCGACGCCTCGATCTTCCCGCGCTCGAGCATCTTGGTGAAGATGCCGTAGGCAGGGGGCCAGGTTCCCGCGCAGACGGTCGCGCCCGCCTGCGCCAGGCGCCTGGCGATCGCGAAGCCGAAGCCGCCGTCGTCGGCGATGCCGGCGACCAGCGCGCGCTTTCCCGTCAGGTCGATGGACAGCATGATCCGCGTAGGGAACCACCCGGGGCGTGGCGCCGCAAGTCGCCCCGTGGCGGCCGCCCTCGCGGGCTCAGGCCGCGGCCCGGAGCAGCTGCACGCTGAACAGCTCCTCGTCGTCGGTCCAGACTGCCTCGACGGCGAGGTCCGCCCGGGCGGCCAGGCGGCCGAAGTCTTCCAGGGTGTACTTGTACGCGTGCTCGGTGCGGATCCGCTCACCCTCGTCCAGCGCGAGGCGGGTGCCCGCTACGTACACGTCCTGGTCCCGCGTGCTGACCAGGTACATCTCGACGCGGCGCTCCTCCTGGTTGTAGGTCGCCTCGTACTCGAAGCCGTTCACGTCGAAGTCGGCGCCGAACTCGCGGTTGATCCGGTGCAGCACGTTGAGCTCGAACTCGGCGGTGACCGCGTCCTCGTCGTCGTAGGCGGCCTCGAGCATGGCGGGGTCCTTGTGCAGGTCCACGCCCACGAGCACGCCGCCGCCGGGCTCGCAGAGCTCCGCGGTGCGCCCCAGGAAGCCCACCGCCTCGGGGGGCTCGAGGTTCCCGATCGTCGAGCCGGGGAAGTAGACCACGCGGCGTCTGGCGTCGAGCACCGGCAGATCCAGCTCGGTCGTGTAGTCGCCGCAGACCGGGTGGATCGGCAGCGCGGGGAAGTGCTGGGAGAGCGCCTCGACCGAGCCCTCCAGGGCGGAGCGCGAGATGTCGATCGGCACGTACGCGGCGGGCTCCTCGAGCGCCTCGAGCAGCACCCGGGTCTTGATCCCGCTCCCCGAGCCCAGCTCGATCAGTCCGCAGCGCGGCCCGCAGCGGCGGGCCATCTCGCCGGCGTGCCGGCTCATGATCTCGAGCTCGACGCGGGTGACGTAGTACTCCTGCGTCTTGCAGATCGCCTCGAAGAGCTCCGATCCGCGAGCGTCGTAGAGCAGCTTGCTCGGGATCCAGCGAGGGGCATCGGTCAGCGCTGCCAGCAGCTCGCCCCGGATCTGGTGAGCGGCCGGTGCGAGGTCCAGCGCCTGAGGGCGCGCGGGTGAAGACAGGGGGGCCTCCGGTGTTCGGTTCTACCCGCGAGCGGGCCGCGCGAATACTTCTGGCTCGCGCGGGCGCTGTCAAGCGGGTGAGGGCCCGGGATCCCCGGGGTGGCCGTTCCGGGCTCGGTCCCGTGGGGGATCTAGACCAGGGCCTCGCCGTCGTCCTCGCGGCGCTTCTCGCCCCGGCGGTAGATCGTGCGGCGGTTGATGCCGAGCATCCTGGCGGCCTGGACCTTGTTCCCGCCGTTGAGCTCCAGCACGCGGTCGATGTACAGATCGGTGATCTCGCGCACCGTGAGACACTCGTCCAGCGCCTCGGCGAGGACCCGCTCGTCCATGCGCACCGCCCCGTCCCGCTTCGAGCGGTCGCTGACGCGGCGCAGCGCGTCGAGGATGCGCTCGCGCTTGAACGGCTTGGTCACGTAGTCCGTCGCGCCCAGGCGCATGGCCTCCACGGCCGCGTCGATCGTGCCGAAGCCGGTCATCAGGATCACCGGCAGCTCGGGATCGCGCTCGCGGAGCTGGGAGAGCAGGCTCACCCCGTCGCGGCCGGGCATGCGCACGTCGCTGAGCACGACGCCGGCCCCGGGGCCATCGAACAGGCTCAGCGCCTCGTCGGCGTTGCGGGCCGAGAGCACCTCGTAGCCCTCACGCTCGAGGATCGAGGCCAGCACGCTGAGCACGCCGGGCTCGTCGTCCACCACCAGGACCTTCTTCTGCGGGCCGGATTCTGCCATCTGGAGCCACCTGTTCTTCGGAATGGAGCGATGGTACCGCTTGCCGGGTGAGCTCCGGGTCCCGGCGGATCCGCGCGGCGTGGCAGCCCGGCAACAATAGTGGGCCAGTCTAGGCGCTCTGAGCTGCCTTCCAAGGGCAGGTAAGTCAATATGGTCATCCGGGACCAGGCGCATGAGCCGGCAGGACCAGGCGCGCGCCGGAACACGAAGGACCCCTCGCCCATCCGCGGGAGGCGGTCTAGCCTGCCCACGATGGCGCGGATGGCCACACGACGGGACAGGGCCGTCCCCGCGCTGGCTGCGGGGCTGCTGCTGGCGGCCATGCCGCCGCCCGGGGCGGCGGC
>JAJDAJ010000043.1 GCA_029261925.1 Deltaproteobacteria bacterium
CTGTGGCTGCCAGGTAGGTTGTTCATCCGGGTCCCTCTGAGATGATGGGTTTGCCTGAACTCAAAAGCTCAGAGGGGGTGCCCGGATGAAGATCCACGCGAACGCGAGGACCACGTACAAGACTAGAGCAGAGCTGGTGGAGTTGCTCCCGCGGCGCGGCTGCCGGTGTCAGCTTCCCCGGGCGCCCGGATCCGACAGCACGCCGTCTGGATCGTAGTAGATCTCCTGCTGACAGATGCGTCCGTCGTCGTGATAGCGGTACAGGGAGACGTAGTTCGAGCGCACCCGCTCGCCGCCCTGCGCTTCCCAGTCGAAGTGGATCTGCGCGAAGGCCGTGCGCCCGCCGGGCGCGATGGCGCTGCCGACCGCCTCGTAGCGGATGTTCTGTAGCCCCGTGAGCGTGGCCTGGATGAAGTCGAGCCCCGCCTCGATGCCGGTCATGATCCAGGAGGGGCGGTCGATGATGCGGAACGTCGGGCTCAGGTAGACCAGGTCGGGATGGTACAGGGCGCGCGCCAGGTAGATGTCGCCCTTCTCGTAGCTCTCCCGGAAGATCGCTTCCTGCTGCGCGAGCCCGTCCGTCGTCAGGGGGATCTTCATCGCGACCGGACCTCCGCCCGACGCATGGCGCCGGGTCTCGCCTGGAACTGCGCCACAGCCTGAGCCCGGATGCTCACCGCGTCACCAGGCCCGTGATCGGCGTGTAGAACCAGGCGACCGTGCGATCGAGGTCGAGCGCAGGGTCCACGTACATCGATCCGGGGTTCTCCACGTTCTTCCGGAGCGCGTCGCGCGGCACGGACACGTCGTCGGCGTCGACCGCGTAGATCGCCAGGTAGCGGTAAGGCTCGTTGCCGCCGTCGTCCATCTGTGCCGACGAGAGCCGGAAGCGCTGGGCGCCGCTGAAGCCATTGACCTTGACGACGTCGGGCAGGTGGGTGCCCGTGTACCAGTCGTTGAAGACCTCGTCGGCGCCGTCGTGGGCGTTGCTGAGGACGATGAGCATGTGCCCGGCGGCGCGATCGTCCGCGGAGCCGGGGCCGGCGAGCCGGGCGGTGAGCAGACCGAGCCCGAACGCCAGGCTGGCAACGGCCAGCATCGATACCGTGAAGCGGAGCTTGCCGGCGCCGGACATTTCGATCTCCTCGGGCTCGTGCCCAGGCGCCGAGAATGCCACAGCGGCTGGATGCGCTGTCGGTGGCCGTTCCCGGCGTCCGGCGTCGGGGGTCCTCGGGGCAACCCGGCTTGAGGGGTCCGGCTCACGGAGCGCGGGCGTGGCCCGGCAGGCGTCCCCGGGGACTGACGCACGGAGCCGCCCTGGCCTATCTGTCTGGGAGGCGCGGCGGGGCCGGGGCCGCGCCAAAGGGGGGCGGTGATGCGGTGGCACGCGACGATCTGGCTTCTGTCGCTGGGCGTAGCACTCGGCCCGGGTGCGGTGGCCGCACAGACCTTCATCCGGCTGCCGGCGGAGGTCTCGGCCGAGGGCCTGTCCGACGACGGGCTCGTCGTGGTGGGCGGGCGGCGGGCCATCAGCGGGGAGGCCGTGCGCTGGACGGCGGCCGGGGGCGTGCTGCGCCTCGGGTTCCTGCCCGGGCTCGGAGATCGCAGCCGGGCGATCGCGGTCTCGGCCGACGGGGGCGTCGTCGTCGGCTGGTCGTGCCTCCTCGACATCTCGCAGAGCTGCGGGATCAGCGGGGCGTTTCGCTGGACGGAGGCCGGCGGCATGCTCGAGCTCACCGGTGGCACGGCCGAGGGCGTGTCCGCCGACGGCTCGGTCGTGGTCGGCATCAGCGGGGGCGCGCTCTCGGGCGAGGCGTATCGCTGGACGGCGGTGGGCGGGGTGGACGAGCTCGGCGTGCTCGCGGGCGGTGCGTGGAGCCGGGCCCGGGGCGTGTCCGCCGACGGCGCGGTCGTGGTGGGGCGTGCAGACGGCGAGCGCGCCTTCCGCTGGACCGCGGCGGACGGCCTGCTGGACCCGGGCTTCGGCGACGGCGCCGACGCGATCTCCGCCGACGGCGCGACCATCGTGGGCTCGCATTTCCGCTGGACCGAGGCCGGCGGAGCGCGGGATCTCGGCGTGCTCCCCGGGGACGTCGAGAGCCGCGCCCTGGGCGTCTCGGGAGACGGCGCGGTGGTGGTCGGCTGGAGCGGCGACGACCTCGCGCTGCGCGAGGCCTTCATCTGGGACCGGCCCAACGGCATGCAGCCGCTCGCGTCCGTGCTGGAGACCGCCGGCGCGGCCCTGGCGGGCTGGACTCTCGAGGAGGCGCGGGGCGTCTCCGCGGACGGCCGCAGGATCGTGGGCGAGGGCACGAACCCGGCTGGCCCGACGGCACAGTCCTGGCTCGCCACCCTGGATTGTCCCGGCGACGACGACTGCGATTCCGTGCTCGACGGCGAGGACAACTGCCCGGGCCTGCGCACCGCGAACATCGCCGACGCCGACGGGAACGGCATCGGCGACGCGTGCGAGTGCGGTGATCAGACCGGAGACGGCTTCGTGACCATCGAGGACGTGCTCGCGATCAACGACGTGATCTTCGAGGCCCAGCAGGCCAGCCCGCTGTGCGACACGAACGACGACGACGCGTGCAACGTGGCCGACATCCTCGGGGTGAATGCGAGGATCTTCGGTGCGGAGGCCTTCTGCTCCCGCCATCCAGCGCCCTGATCGCGGAGCTTCGCGGCGTGCGCCGGTGACCTGGCTGGCGTCGCCCGGCTGCTCGTTCGATAGCTCGGGTCCGACCAGGGCGGCGATCGCGTCCGGCTCGCCCAGATCGAAGCCGTAGATCTGGGAGGCGTTGCCGGCGAGAATGGGCCGGATCTCGTCCGGGGGAACATCCGTGAGCATCTCGCGCAGGCAGCGCACGCTCTTGGTCTCCCGTCGAGGGAATCCGGGCAGCATCGACCGGTCAGCCCGGGGCGTCAAGCGGCGTGGAGGCCGTGGATCCGCTCAGGGCGCGGCGCCTGCGGGAGCGCCGGCTGCTGCCGAGAACGTCTCCACGAGCTCCATCATCACGGCCACTCCCCGCTGGAACTCCTCGACGGAGATGCGCTCGTCGTCGCCGTGCGCGCCGCTCATGTCGGCCGCGGGGATCGCCGCGGGCAGGTAGCCGTAGCTGGGGATGCCCAGGTCGCGGAAGAAGTGGCTGTCGGTGAATCCCGTCGAGACACCCGGAAAGACGACGGCACCGGGGAAGCGTTCCCGGCTGACGCGCTCGAGCAGGCGAAAGAGCTCCGTGTCGGGCGAGGAGGACGCCGCGCTGAAGACCACCAGCTGCTCGATCTCGATGCCGTCGTCGTCGATCCGCTTGCGCAGCGACTCGACGAAGGCCTCCGGATCCTGGTCGGGAAGCATCCGGCAGTCGAGCTCGGCGTGCGCCCGTGACGGCACGACGTTGACCTTGGTGCTGCCCGACAGGACGGTCAGGGAGCAGGTGTTCCGCAGCAGGGCGTGCAGCATCGGGTGCTCGGCCTGCAGGCGCTCGAGGAACCCCGGCTCGGCGATCGCGCGGTCGATGTCCCGCAGCTCGCTCGCCCAGGGCTCGCCGACCGCGCCCGCCGTCGCCTCGAAAACCGCTCGAACCGGTTCGAGCACGCGCGGCGCGAAGGGCCGGTCGGCGAGCCGCTGCAGCGCGGCGACCAGCCGGGTGGTCGCCGGGTCGGGCAGCGGCACGGAGCCGTGCCCGCCGGTCCCGCGCGCACTCAGCCGCAGCCAGGCCGGCACCTTCTCGGCAACCTCGATCGAGACCTCCACGCGCGAACCGCGGCGCAGGGTCACGCCGCCCTCGTTGAGCACGAAACCCACGTCCTCGAACAGCTCCGGTCGGTGCTCGACCAGCCAGCCGGCGCCGTACGCCCCGCCGGCCTCCTCGTCCGCCGTGGCCATGAACACCACGTCGCGGCGCAGCGGCCGGCCGCCGCGCGCCAGCGCGAGGAAGGCCTCGAGGTGCATGATGCCCAGGCCCTTGGTGTCCAGCGTGCCGCGGCCGTGCACGAAGCCGTCGCGCTCCACTGCCTCGAACGGATCGGTCTGCCAGGTCTCCGGGCTCGCGGGCACCACGTCGATGTGGTGCAGCAGCAGCAGCGCGGGCTCGTCGCCACCCCGCAGCCGCGCCCAGATGCTGCCGCGCCCCGGGGCCGGCTCGGCGGTCTCGTACTCGATCCCCTGCGCCCCCAGGACCCCGGCCAGGAACGCCACGCCGCGGCTCTCGTTGCCGGGCGGGTTGGTGGTGTCGATCTCCACGTACGCCTTCAGCCGTGCGAGCGCATCGTCGGGCGCGCCCGCGTGTGCGGCGCCTGCGTGGCCGAGAAGCAGTGCGGCGATGCTGAGTGCGCGGATCATCTCTCCCCCGGACACGTGGTCGCTCCAGGACCGATCGTACACCGGCACTGCAGTGCGCGGCCGGCTCTGCGAGACAGCCGCTCGGGGTCTGGGCGTTGCCCCGTCCCGGTCCCGGGGGCGCGCCGTGCGGAGCCGCGGTTCCGCTGCAGCTTCTACAAAGGACGCGCGGCACGGGCGCGCGAGCGCGCACGGCGCGCCTGCTCCGGCCGCGGAGGCCTCTCACGAGCTGGCATGCGAGCTGCAGCACTGCGCGCTCCAGAAGGAGGAGCGAAAAATGCTCAGCTGGGCACTCACATTCCTGATCCTGGCCCTGGTGGCAGGGCTGCTGGGGTTCTCGGGGGTCGCCGGGACCTTCGCGAACGTGGCCTGGATCCTGTTCGTGGTCTTCCTGGTCCTCATGATCGTGTCCGCGATCGTCGGGGCCGCCCGCGGACGCTCACCCGTATAGGACGGGACTCCCCGGGGCCGGACCGGCCCCGGGACCCCGAACCCCACCAGAACCATTCACCGAAACGCAGGAGCCATTCGATGCAATCCATTCGACGCGCGCACGGAGGTGCGCACACGGCCACTCTCCGGCTGATCCTGAGCACACTCGTGCTCGCACTCGGCGTCGTGCCGCTGGCCGCGTGCGACGACTCGAGCTCCGTGGAAGAGGCCGCCGAGGAGCTGCGCGACTCGGCAGAGGACGCTGCCGACGAGGTCCGGGACGAGATCGACGATCACACCTGATCCCCCGCGGCGTTGACGCCGGAGACCGGGCGCCTGTAGTGTGCGAGTGGGGCGAGGTCCCGGACCCTCCGGGGCCTCGCTTCCGCGTTCTTCGGAACGCGTCCTGGAGGGAGACTCGCCGATGCGTCCGTGCACCCGTCTGCTCGTGCTGATCCTGCCGTGGCTGGGCGCACTGCCGGTCGCCGCCGAGGACCTGACCCTCAGCTGGACCGCCATGCTCGAGCACGTCCAGGTGGACAATCCGCCCTCTGTGTTCAACGGCTTTCCCGTCGGGACGCCGGTGGGGGGCTCCATCACCTACGACGACGTGAGCTGCGACGCGGGCTGCACGGGCACGGGTAGCGCTGGCTTCTACACCTTCGTCGATCACACGGCGAACATGGACTTCGGGACCCTCTCCCTCGTCTACGGCCCCCCCGACGCGGAGGCCACCGTGGTGGTCAACGATGATTCCTCTCTCGGCTCGCTCTTCGCCGACGTGCTCAGTGCGGTCACGGGTACGACCGTCGTTCCGGGAACGCTCATCGATGCCTGGACGCTGACGAGCCGCGAGCAGACGCTCGACGGGGACCGCCGCTTCGGACTGGCCTTCGTCTCGTTCGACACCAGCCTCTACGACAGCAGCGACTATCGTCGGGCACCGGATCCTGCCGATGTCGACGTCGTCTACTTCTTCGCCATCGAGGGGACTTTCCTCAACTTCTACTTCGGGACGGGCCTCGCGACGCTGGGCGGCGCGGGGGACCTGGACGGTGACGGGATCCTCGACGCGAGTGACAACTGTCCGCACGCGTCCAACCCCGGCCAGGCGAACAGCGACGCGCTACCGCGTGGCGACGCGTGCCTCTGCGGCGATCAGACGGGAGACGGGCGGATCACCGTGTCCGACATCCTCGGCGCGAACGCGGCGATCTTCGACCCCGCGCTCGCGGCACCGCTGTGCGACGCCAACCACGACGGCATGTGCAACGTGGGGGACATCCTGGGAATCAACGCCGAGATCTTCAGCCCCGGCGAGACGGCGGTCTGTGCGCAGCAGCCGTGCCCGGACCTGGAGCTGAGCTGCCCGGCCCAGAACTAGCACTCCTGGCTCCGCTCTTCGCCGCGGCCGCGACTCAGGAGGGCGGCTTGCGCGAGCGGAGGAACGCCAGGTACTTGAGGAGCTCCTCCTCTTCCTCGGCGGTCAGGTCGTCGATCGCGAACGCCGCCAGCCTGCGGCGGCGCCCGCGCTTGCCGCCCGGCTCGGGTAGCAGGTAGCCGGCCTTCTCCATCAGCGCCTCGTACGGAACGGCGTAGACGGCTGCCAGGCTGTGAAGGACATTGGGGGAGGGCTTCTGGATCCTCCCCTTCTCGAGCTGGCTCAGGTAGGCGTTGGAGACCGCGCGGTCGGTGGCCTCCTGGACCTGACGCAGCGACAGCCCCTTCGCGACCCGGAGATCGGCGAGCAGGGCGCCGAGATCGCTCGGCTGCGCGACGAACTGCGAGCGCTTGCGACTGCTCCGCGGTTGCTTCCGGTCGTTCGCCATGTCGCGCAGTATTTGCAAAAAGCCGTGGCGCATCAAGCGAACCGGTCGCCGGGCGCGACCCTCTCGCGCGCTACGCGGCCCCGCTCCCGACCTCGTCCGTCCAGACCCGGAAGCCCTTGAGCTCGTTGGGGCCGAAGGTATTGCTGATGGCCACGTCGGAGGCGTCGCGACCGCGAGCGATCAGCACACGACCCCTGCGCGGCGTGTTGTTCCGCGGGTCGAAGGTGTGCCAGGCACCGTCCAGGTACGCCTCGAACCAGGCCGCGAAGTCCATGGGGGCATGCGGAGGCGGGATGCCGATGTCGCTCAGATACCCGGTGCAGTAGCGCGCGGGGATGTTCATGCTCCGGCAGAGCGCGACGGCGAGGTGCGTGAAGTCGCGACAGACGCCGGTCCGCTCGTTGAAGGCCTGCCACGCGGTCTTGGTGGGGCGCGCGTGCTCGTAGCCGAAGCCGACGTGCTGGTGGGCGAAGTCGCAGATCGCCTGGACGCGCGCCCAGCCCGGCGGGGACGCGCTGAACAGATCCCAGGCCACCTCGGAAAGCAGGTCCGTCTCGCAGTACCGGCTGCCCAGGAGGAAGACCAGGGTCTCCTCCGGCAGGGCCTCCACGGGGTGCTGCCGCGCGGAGGGCACGACCGGGTCGGGCTGGCCGCTGTCGTTCAGCAGCGCGTCGGCCGACAGCCGGATCTCACCCTGCGGGGCGACGATGCGGCTGCACCAGTTGCCGAAGGCATCGCGATACGCGGCGGTCGGGACGGACGGCCGGGTGATCAGGTGATCGGGCACGACGATGTCGGAGACGCGCGTGGAGTGGATGTGCAGCGTCAGGATCATCGGCGTCGGCTGCGGACAGTCGTACACCAGCTCGTACCCGGCCCGGATCTGCACGCCAGGGCCGGTCATGCCTTGCGCGCCGCGCTGCGCAGGCGCCCGGCCGTGGCGTCCACGCTGGTCTTGCGCAGCGTGAGCGCGATCTGGTCCTGGACGGTCGGCAGCGTCCAGCCGTACATGCCCTCGGAGGGCCGGGCACCGGGCGGCTTGGTGCACATGCTCTCGCGGCGGCCCCAGAGCAGGAAGTGCGGCGTCTCCAGCTCCACGGCGATGCGCAGCTCGTCACTGACCCGGGTGGACGACTCCGTGTGCTCGCCACAGATCACGATCATCTGGTCCGCCTCCTGGATCATCTGGCGCGCTCGCTCGATGCGGATGCTCGCCGCCATCGAACCCTCCGAGCCCCCCAGCACCGAGAAGCCGGAGCGCGGGGTCCGGGACTGCGCGACCAGGAGCGCGTACAGGTCCTGGTCGTGGACGGTGTCGAAACTGACGAAGACCCGGGTCCTGGTCATGGTCTGCGGGCTGCCCGGTACTCCGTCACGCGCCTCACCCGGTCCGCGCAGGAGATGAGGCGACTGCGTGACATAGTAATCATATGTAGTAAGTTTAGCAGATGGGTGACCGTCGAGCAGCTGGCCAGAGGCGGACCGGGCCGCGGACCCGCAAGCCCCTGCGCGAGGTCGTCCGGCGGCTCTGGCGCTGGTCGCGTCAGAACCCAACGCAGCGACGCGCGGCGCGCAAGCGCGCACGGTTCTGGGCCGAGCTGCGAGAGGGCGAGCGCGAGGCGGACTCCCGCTCGCATCCCTGACCGGTCGCCCCGGCGAGGCGGATCGACGTCCGCGCCGCAGGCGCATGCTGCCGCACCAGCGCTGATCAGCGCGATCGGGATCGCCGCCCTGCGCTACGCCGAGGACGACGTCTGGCGACAGGTCGCGCAGGGGGTGGACCAGTACGTGGTGCTCGGTGCGGGCTTCGACACCCTGGCGCTGCGCCGGGCGGACCTGGTCGATCGGCTCCGCGTCTTCGGGCTCGATCACCCCGACGTGCAGCAGCTGAAGCGCGAGCGCATCGACGCGGCCGGGGCGACACCGGCGTCGCTGCCCGGGTTCGTACCCGTGGACTTCGAGGTCAGCAACCTGGCCGACGGCCTGGCGGCGAGCGCCTTCGACCCGCGGCGCCGCGCGCTGTTCTCGTGGCTGAACACGCTGCCCTACCCGACGCCCGACGGGGTCGCCTCGACCCTCGACTCCCTGCTCGAGCTGGCCGCCCCCGGTGTGGGAGCACGCCGACCGCGTCGTCCGCGCGGGAAATCGAGACAGTCGATGTCAGCACGAGTGTGGTGATCCGGATGCGGAACCCGGCGCCTCCTGCGCCGGGGCCAGCGGCGGCCGGCTCCAGGGGTGGGGGAAGGGAGAGGCCGCGCGGCGTGCGTGGTACATTCGCGCCATGAGCGAGCTGAGCCTGGACACGATCGACATCCACACCAAGGATCTCTACGTGACCCGCGGCTATCCGTGGCAGGAGTGGGACCTGCTCCGCCGCGAGGCGCCGATCTACTGGTACGAGCGCGAGGGGATCGCGCCGTTCTGGGCGGTCACGCGACACGCGGACGTGCTCGCGATCTCGAAGCACGCCGAGGTCTTCGTGAACAGCCAGCGGCTGCGCCTGGACTCGGTCGAGGACGACGAGCGGCAGGTCGGCTCGCGGCTCCAGCGGGCCACCGAGCGTGGCTGGGATCCCGACGAGCCGCCGGACTTCATCTTCATGGACGATCCGCGGCACCGGAAGTTCCGCCTGCTGGCGGCCAAGCGCTTCACGCCCGCTGCCCTGCGCAAGCTCGATGGCCACTTCTCGGACCTCTCGCGGAAGTTCGCCGACGAGTTCTCCGCCGAGCTCACCCGTACCTCCGACACCGGAGAGACCTGCGACTTCGTGCGTGGCTTCGCGCAGAAGCTCCCGCTGGCCGCCATCGGCGAGATGATGGGGCTGCCCGCCGGGGACTGGATGCGTCTCAAGAAGCTGACCAACGTGATGATCGGTGCACCGGAGCCCGACTTCTACCGCCCCGGAGAGACCCGCAACCAGGCTCTCCAGCGCGCTTCGGACGAGATGACCGAGTACATGGTCCGGCTCGTCGACGAGCACCAGGAGCGCGGCCCCGGCGCCGGCGACCTCTCGAGCCTGATCGTGCACTCCACGATCGACGGCGAGCCGCTGACCGTGCAGCAGCTCCAGGGCTTCCTGTTCGTGCTGCTGGCGGCGGGCAACGAGACGACCCAGAACGCGATCAGTGGCGGCGTGCACGCGCTGCTCGAGAACCCCGACCAGCGTGAGCTGCTCTGCAGCGACCCTTCGCTGGTCGAGTCCGCCGCCGAGGAGATCCTGCGCTGGACCTCCCCCGTGCTCCAGTTCGCGCGCACCGCCGTCGAGGACTTCGAGCTCTCGGGCACGACCATCCGCGCGGGAGAGGACGTGGGCATGTGGTACCCGTCGGCCAATCGCGACGAGGCCGTCTTCGACGAGCCGTACCGCTTCGACATCACCCGCAAGCCGAACGACCACCTGGCCTTCGGCGGCTACGGCGCACACTTCTGCCTGGGCGCGAACCTCGCGCGCTGGGAGCTGCGCGCCGCACTGCGTGCGCTGATCCCGATCCTGCCGCGCATGGCGTCGGCAGGCCCGCCCGGCCGCGTGCGGAACCTGCACGTGGCCGCGATCCATGCGCTTCCGGTGCGGGCGGCCTGATCCCACCGGCGGCGCCTGGAGCGCCGCCTAGAGCGGCGACACCTCGAAGGCGTCGCGGTCGATCCGCGTCGCGCGCTCGCGGAACTCCGTCATCGAGTAGGGCCACTGGGTCACGACGCGCCCCCCCGGCGAGCGGTAGTAGCCATTGCAGCTCGCCTGCCAGACCTCGACGCGCTCGATCGCCTGCTGGATCTCGTCGTTGTAGGTCTCCATCGGCTCCGGCCGGACGTCGAGCCACGCCAGGCGCTCCTCGGAAATGCGCTGGATCTGCAGCAGCGCGTGCTCGACCTGGGCCTCGATCATGGTGAGGATCGAGCCGTTGTTCGTGTTCGGGCCGTAGAGCATGAAGAGGTTCGGGAAACCGGCGGTGGTCACGCCCAGGTAGCCTCGCGCGCCGTCCTTCCAGGCCTCCTCGATGTGCTGTCCGCCGCGCCCCGTGACGTCGATCGCGGACAGGTAGCGGTTCGCGGCGAAGCCCGTGGCCAGGATCAGCGTGTCCACGCGGCGCGACCTGCCGTCGACGGTGACCACCGCGTCGGACGTGATGCGCTCGATCTCCTCGGTGACCAGCTCGAGGTTCGGCCGGTTGAACGCGGGGTAGTACTGGTTGGAGTACAGCGGTCGCTTGCAGCCGTACGGGTGGTCAGGCCGCAGCTTCTCGCGCACGGCGGGGTCCTCGACGATCTCGATCGCCTTCAGCCCCGCTGCCTCCATCTCGGCGAGCATCTCCGCGTCGCCGAAGGTCATTCCGCCGTCCACACGGCGGTAGATCGTGTCTCGCAGCTTCAGCGACGCCTCGGGGTCGCTGCGGAAGCGCTCTAGCTCCCCCTCGGGGTAGGGGTCGTCCTCCTTGGGCAGTACCCAGTTCGCCGTCCGCTGGAACAGGTGGACCTGGCCGGCCTGCGCGACGATCTCGGGCACGAACTGCACGGCGCTCGCGGCGCTTCCGATGACGGCCACGCGGTCGCCCGGGAGATCGTGGTCCCAGTCCCAGCGGGCAGAGTGGAAGCTCGTGCCCGCGAAGCTGTCGAGCCCCTCGATCTCGGGCCAGACCAGGTCGTTGAACATGCCCAGGGCGCTGACGATCACGTCGGCCTCGAGCGTCTCGCCGGTCTGCAGCTCCAGGGTCCAGCGGGCGCTCGCGTCGTCCCAGCGCGCGCTGCGAACCTCGCTGCCGAAGCGGCAGTGCGGGAGCAGGTCGTACTTGCTCGCGACCCCCTGCATGTACTCCAGGATCTCGGGCTGGGGCGCGTACGGCCGGGACCAGTCGCGCTTGATCTCGAAGGAGAACGAGTAGAGATGCGAGGGGATGTCGCAGGCGCAGCCCGGGTAGCGGTTATGGCACCACGTGCCGCCCACGCCCTGGCCCTTCTCGAGCAGGACGAAGTCGTCGAATCCCGCCTGCCGCAGCCGGATGGCCATGCACAGGCCTCCGGGGCCGGCTCCGATGATGGCGATCCGTAGATCCCGGGGGCCGCTTCTGGCTGGGCTCATCTCGATCCTCCACCGCTCGGGGCCGACATTGATAAATCACGTTTGACAAGATTGTCAAACAAGATTGATCAAATGCTCCGGCGGCCGTATCCTGCCGCCCATGCCCAGCGAGCCTGTCCGCCCGCCCGACCGCCCGGAATCCGGGCGAGATCGCGACGCCACGTGGTCCCGGTACCGGGACAACCTGCCGCGGCACCTCACCGGGATCTCGCGCGATCTCGAGTCCCGGGTCATGCGCAGCCTGGCCCGGGAGCGCGGCTACCGCGGCCTGCGCCCCAGCTTCGGGCCGCTGCTGTCGCTGGTCTGGCTCCAGGGCCGACCGCTGAGCGGCATTGCAGCCCAGCTCGGGATCAGCAAGCAGGCGTGCAGTCAGCTGGCCAGCCTGGCCGAGCAGGCGGGCTACCTGGAGCGCAGACCCGACCCGGCCGACGGGCGCGCGCGCCTGGTGCTGCTCACGCCGCGCGGGCGCAAGCTGGTCGAGCAGGCGGTCTGGGTGATCCTGGCCAGCGAGTCCGAGTACGCGCAGACCGTCGGTCCCGAGCCGTACGGCCGCTTCACGGACACGCTCGGCCGCCTGTACGAGGGTCTGGGAATTCCGACGCACGTCGATCCGGCGCTCGGCTCCAGCGCGAGTCGCTCGATCGGCGTGCTGCCGCTGATCGTCGTGCGGATCCAGCGGCTGCTGATGGAGGCGACCCGCGCTCGCGGGCACGACGGTCTGAAGATGTCGCACGCCCAGGTGCTGCCGCTGATCGGCCCCGGCGGCAGCCGCGTCCACCAGATCGCGCGCGTGCAGCGCGTCAGCCGCCAGGCGATCAGCGCCACCGCCCGCGATCTCGAAGCTCTGGGCTACCTGCGCCGTGATCCCGACGCGCTCGATCGCCGCGGGGTGGTGCTGCGCCTGACCGACGCGGGAGAGCGGCTGATCCGCGACTGCGTCGCCGCGCTCGACGGCGTGGATGCGTCGTTCCGTCAGATCCTGGGCGGGGCCCGGCTCGAGCAGCTCTGCGAGGTGGCGCGCGAGCTCTACCAGGCGCTGCACCTCGAGGAGGAGATCTTCGAGGCGCGCCCGGAGCCGCAGCCCGGAGCGGTCACGGACGGCGAGGAGAGCGAGATCCGGCAGCTGGCCAGCGCGCTGCGGCGCCGGCTGGGCCGGCGCGACACCGCGCGCCTGGCGGCGCTGCTCGAGCCGCGGACGACGGGGGGGACGACGTGACCTACGACTGGATCCCGGCACTGGTCTTCATCGGCGCGCTCGCCGTGCTGACCTGGATCGGGCGCTTCCTGGCCTTCCGGATCCCCGCGCTCCAGCGCATGCGCGAGCTGAACCACGAGGCCGATGCACCCAAGCTGGCGCGCGAGCGCTTCCGCGAGGCCGTGCGCGTGAACAACCGCGCGGGCCTGATCACGAACCTGGTCTTCTACCTCGCGATCCTGCCGCTGTCCGTGAACCTCGAGGCGCGGCCGCTGTGGCGCCACGCCGTGGACATCGTCGCGGTACTGCTGGTCTTCGATTTCATGTACTACCTGACGCATCGCTTCGTCTTCCACGGAAGGCTGATGCGCCGGCAGCACGCCCTGCACCATCAGGCGCGCACGCCCACCTACATCGACGCGCTGTACGTGCACCCGCTCGAGACCACGATCGGCCTGTCGCTCTACCTGCTGTCGATCCCGCTGGTCGCGATCCTGACCGGCGGGCCGCTCAACGCGCTGTCGATGGCGGTGGCGACGCTGGTCTTCACGCAGGTGAACACGATCAACCACACCTGGGTGAACCTGCCGTACTTCCCGTTCCGCACGCTCGACTACGTGACCGGCGTGCACGCCGCCCATCACGTGGACATGAACCAGGGCAACTACGCCACGCTGACCATGCTGTACGACCGGATCTTCGGAACCTACGAGCGGCCCGTGAGCCGGGCCACGCCCTGAACGCTCGCGCGGGCGCCGGTGCCCGCGCCCCCTGACCATCGAGGAGTCAGCCATGACGCAGCGCATCTTCGATCGCCTCCGCGGCGTTCGCGGGCGTACCCGACGCGACGATCGAGAAGGTCCTGTTCAGCACCGCCGCCGGGCTCCACGGGATCCAGTAGCCCGCCGACCGGCGGAGGGGGGAGGGGAGAGATGATCGAGGTTCCCGACGTCAGCCATCCGGACAGCTTCAGCGAGGGCTTCCCGCACGAGGTCTTCCGCGAGCTGCGCCGCGAGGCGCCGGTGTACTGGCACGAGGGGGATGCCACGGGCGGTCCAGGCTACTGGATCGTCAGCCGCTATCGCACGATCCGGACGATCTCGCGCCAGCCGACGCTGTTCAGCTCCGCGTCGGGCACCAGCGTGGAGGATCGGGGCCTGGAGTTCGTGTCGATGATCGACATGGACCCGCCCGGCCACCGGCGCTACCGCGCGCTGGTCTCGGGCGGCTTCACGCCGCGCGCGATCGCGTCTCAGGAGCCGCACCACCGCGAGATCGTCGCCTCGATCCTCGACGGGGTGATCGACCGTGGTCAGTGCGACTTCGTGGTGGACGTGGCCGCCGAGCTGCCGCTGCGCGTGATCGCGGAGCTGCTGGGCGTGCCGCAGTCCGCGTGCCACGACATCTTCGACTGGAGCAACCGCATGATCGGGAGCCAGGATCCGGAGTACGTGGTCAGCGCGGACGAGGCGTCCAGCGCCGCCCAGGAGATGTTCGTCTTCGCCAACGGCCTGGCCGAGGACCGGCTCGCCAGCCCGCGCGAGGACCTGATGAGCACGATCCTGCAGGGCGAGGTGGACGGCAGCCGCCTGAACACGCTCGAGTTCGACTCGTTCTTCCTGCTGCTCGCGGTCGCGGGCAACGAGACCACGCGCAACCTGATCTCCCACGGTCTGCTGCTGCTGCTCGAGCACCCCGACGTGCTCGAGCGCCTGCGCGCGGACCGCTCGCTGGTGCCGGCGGCGATCGAGGAGATGCTTCGCTTCCGCTCACCCGTGTACTACATGCGGCGGACCGCGCTCGGGGACACCGAGCTCGAGGGTCAGCCGATCCGCAAGGGCGACAAGCTGCTCATGTACTACCCGAGCGCCAACCGCGACGAGGACGTCTTCGAGCGGCCAGACGTCTTCGACATCGACCGGCCCGAGAACCCGCACCTGGCGTTCGGCATCGGCGAGCACTTCTGCATCGGCACCCACCTGGCGCGGCTCGAGACGCGCGTGATGTTCGAGGGGGTCCTCGAGCGCCTGCGCGACCTGGAGCTCGCCGGCCCGATCGCCTATCTGCGCTCGAACCTGATCGACGGCGTCAAGCACATCCCGCTGAAGTTCACCGCCGCCTGAGCGTAAGATGGCCGGACCCGGCCCGGCCGGGAGCGGGGAGCCATGATGAGCGAGAGCGCGCGGGCGATGGTGCAGACCGGTGTGGAGAAGCTCGAGCTGCAGCGCTTCGAGCGCCCCGTCATCGGCGAGAACGACGCGCTGCTGCGCGTCGAGGCCTGCGGCATCTGCGGCACCGACTACGAGACCTTCGGGGGCGGCGTGGCGCTGCCCTACCCGGCGATCCCGGGGCACGAGCCGGTCGGCCGGATCGAGGAGATCGGCCCGCGCGCCGCGAAGCGCTGGGGGCTCGAGCCCGGCGATCGCGTCGTGGTGCAGTCGGACTTCGGCTGCGGGCGCTGCCTGGCGTGCATGGAGGGCCAGGAGTGCATCGTGGCGCCCGGCGCGCACGGCTTCATGCCGACCAGCGCCGCGCCCGCGCTCTGGGGCGGCTACGCCGAGCTCATGTACCTGGCGCCGGGCTCCGTGCCCCACCGGATCGACCGGCGCATCGAGCCCCGCGTGGCGGCGCTGTACAACCCGCTCGGCGCCGGCTTCGCCTGGGCGGTCGCGGCGGCCGGCCTGCAGTTTGGCGACAGCATCGCGATCCTGGGCCCCGGCCAGCGGGGCCTCGCCTGCGTGATCGCCGCGTCGGTCAGCGGCGCGGGGCGCATCTTCCTGACCGGACTCGGCTCGCGCGACGCGCACAAGATGGCACTCGCCACGGAGCTGGGGGCCGACGTGGTCATCGACGTGGAGTGCGAGGACGCGATCGAGCGCGTCCTGGGCGAGACGGGAGGCCGGGGCGCGGACGTGGTCGTCGACACCACGCCCCACGCGACACGGCCCGTGGTGGACGCCGTGCGCATGGCGCGCCCCGGCGGAACGATCGTGCTCGCGGGCCTGAAGGGCCGCGGCAACCACGTCCCCGGGTTCCCGTCCGACGAGGTCGCCATGCGCTACCAGACGATCCGCGGCGTGCGCGCCGTCGACTACCGCAGCTTCCGCCAGGCCGTGCGGCTGATCGAGTCGGGTCGGGTTCCCGTGGAGCGCCTGCACACGCACCACTTTCCGCTCGAGGAGGCCGAGCGCGCCGTCCGCACGCTGGCCGACTCCGGCCAGCACGGCGCGATCTCGATCACCGTGGAGCCCTGATCGGACCGGCGACGCGCGCGGAGCGCCGCGGTATCGTCCCGTTCATGGAATGGAAGCTCTTCGCCTCGACGTTCGCTGCGATCTTCCTGGCCGAGATCGGCGACAAGACGCAGCTCGCCACGCTCTCGCTTGCCGCGGGAGGATCGTCTCGCTGGGTCGTCTTCGCCGCGGCCTCGCTCGCGCTGGTCGCGACCTCGGCGATCGCCGTGATCGCCGGCGAGGCGGTCAGCCGCATCTTCCCGCCGCTCTGGCTGCACCGCGGCGCGGGCGCGCTCTTCATCGTTCTGGGGCTGTGGTTCCTGCTCGGGAGCGGCCCGGAGTAGGCAGCCGAGCCCACCCCGGGGTACGCCGGCGTTGACCCCGCAGCGGCACGGTGCGTACGATGCGGGCTGCATGTCTCTGCTCGATGCCGCGCGCTACGCGAGCGAGGGCTACCCGCACGCCGAGTGGACCGAGCTGCGCCGCCGCGCGCCGGTCATGCGCGTCGAGCCGGCCGCCGGAGACCCGTACTGGGCGTTGACGCGGCACGCCGACGTGGTCGCGGTCTCGCGGCAGCCGCGGCGCTTCCGCAACTGGCCGCGCTTCAAGGCGTCGGAGGGCGCCGGCGAGCTGGCGGCGACGCCGACGCTGATCACCCTGGATCCGCCGCGGCACGGTGCGCTGCGACGCCTGGTCAGCGCCCGCTTCACGCCGCGTGCCCTGCGCGCCCTGGCCGCCGGGATCGAGCGCATCGCGGCGGGCGTGCTCGACGACGCGGCCGACGCGGGCGGCAGCGAGATCGACTTCGTGACGAGCGTCGCCGCGCCGCTGCCGATCGCGGCGATCGCGCGCATGATGGGTCTGCCGGAGTCGGAGTGGCCGGTGCTCTTCCGGCTGACGAGCGCCACGGTCGGCGCGTACGACCCGGAGTTCCAGCAGCCGGGCGAGACGCCCGCCGATACCATCGCGCGCTCGCAGCGCGAGCTGCTCGACTACTTCGCTGGTCTGGCCGTCCAGAGACGCGCGCGGCCGACCGAGGACCTGGCCGGCCTGCTGGTCCGCGCGCGGGTCGATGGCGAGCCGCTCGTCGACGCCGACCTGCTTGCCTACTACCTGATCCTGGTCGTCGCGGGCAACGAGACCACGCGCAACGCGATCAGCGGGGGTCTGCTCGCCTTCATCGAGCACCCCGACCAGTGGGAGCAGCTGCGCGCCGACCCGTCGCTGATCGACGCGGCGGTCGAGGAGATCCTGCGCTGGACCACACCGGTGATCCACATGGCGCGCACGGCCGCCGCCGACGTCGAGCTGGGCGGCCAGAGGATCGCGAAGGGCGATCTCGTGGCCATGTTCTACCCGTCGGCGAACCGCGACGAGGACGTCTTCGACCTGCCGTTCGAGTTCTGCATCGACCGGCAGCCGAACCGCCACCTGGCGTTCGGCGTGGGCGAGCACTTCTGCCTGGGCGCGCACCTGGCCCGCCTGGAGCTGCGCGCTGTCTTCCGACAGCTCGCCCTGCGCCTCGAGCACGTGGAGCTCACGGGTGATCCGGAGCGGCTCGCGTCGCCCAACGTGGGCGGCATCAAGCGGCTGCCCGTGCGCCTCGAGCTGGCCCCCGATCCCGAGGAGACGCGAGCATGACGAACCTGGAGCACACGCGGCGCATCTTCGATGCCAAGGCGAGCAGCGGGAGCAACAGCGCCCTGCTCGACGCGCTGCACGACGACGTGCGCTGGACGATCACGGGCAGCTCCCGGGCGTCGCGCACCTACGAGGGCAAGGGCGATCTCGTGCGCGGCATCCTCGACCCGCTGGCGCGGCGCCTGGACGGCCCGGTGCGCTCGCACGTCGAGGAGATCCTCGAGGCTGGCGACACGATGATCGTGCGCTGGCGCGGCGAGAGCCGCACGCTCTGGGGCGAGCCGTACCGCAACGACTACTGCTGGCTGCTGACCTGGGCCGACGGCAAGGTCGTGCGCGTCATCGCCTACATCGACACATTGCTGCTGGAGTGCGTGCTCGCCCACGAGCTCACGTCCTGACGGCGTCTGCCTGCGCGGGGCGCAGCTCGTGGCGGATCAGCAGGTGCTCGATGCCGGCGATCAGGCTGGAGCGCAGGCGCTCGGGCGGGCCGGCGAGCTCGACCGACTCGATGCGCGCTCGCTCACTCCGGCGGGGCCGTCGGCGCCGGGGAGCCGGCGATCAGCCCGCCGTCGGCGACGAACTCGGAGCCCGTCGAGTAGGCGCTGTCGTCCGACGCCAGGAACAGCGCCAGCTTCGCGATGTCCTCGGGCGTGCCGGCACGGCTCAGCGGCGCCAGCCGCCGGGTGTGCGCGTCGAGGCGCGCGTGGACCTCCTCCGGTGGCACGCCCTCCCGGGCCCCCATGTGCGTGTGGATGAAGCCCGGGTGGATCGAGTTCACGCGGATGTTCCGGTGGCCCAGCTCCATCGCCGCCGCCTTGGTCATGCCCCGCACGGCCCACTTGCTGGCGACGTAGCCCATCAGGTAGTCCATGCCGACCATCCCGTCGATCGACGAGATGTTCACGATCGAGCCGCCCCCGGCCGCCGTCATCGGCTCGACCACCGCGCGCATGCCGAGGAAGACGCCGGTCTGGTTGACGTCGATCACGCGCTGCCAGCTCTCGAGCGTCATGCGGTGCAGCGGCGCCGACTCGGCGATCCCGGCGTTGTTCACCAGCACGTCGAGCTTGCCGAAGGCGGCGGTCGTGGCGGCGACCGCGTCCGCCCACGCGTCCTCGCGGGTCACGTCCAGGTGCTGGTAGATCGCGTCGGCACCGATCTCCGCGGCGACCGCCTTGCCCTCGGCATCGAGCACGTCGCACACGGCGACCTTCGCGCCCTCGGCGGCGAACATGCGCGCCTCCGCCTGGCCCATGCCGCGCGCCGCGCCGCTGATCAGTGCCACCTTGCCGTCGAGTCGTCCCATGGCTGCCGTCCTCCGCCCGTGCGTGCGGAGGATCTCACGCCCCGCGCCGGGCCGCGGAAACTGGCACGGGCTGACCCTTCGATCAGTGCACGGTCGGGGGCCCTGGCTCCTCCGCGGCGGCGGCGGGCGGGACCGGACCGGCCTGGTGGTGGACCAGACGCCACTCGCCGTCCTCGCGGACGAAGACATTGGTCGCGATCAGCTCGCCCCCACCCAGCAGCTCGCGGCAGATCACGAAGCCCGCGTCGCCCATCAGGAAGGGCCGCTCCGCGCTGCAGCGGATGTCCGGTGGGCTGGGACCCTCGATGATCCGCCGCCAGCTCTCCAGGACCTCGCCGCGACCGTGCACGGCGGCCCAGCCGGGGTGGATCACGGCGACCTCGTGCTCGCTGGCCCAGAGCTTGTCGAGCCGCGACAGGTCCCGGCCCCGGAACGCCTCGTAGAAGGCCCGGTTCGCCTCGATCAGCGTGCGCTCGTCGCCGGTCATGCCGGTTCCCTCCTGCCTTGCCTGCCGTAGCTAGTAGAACTTCCGCGGGCCAGACTCCACGTTCTGGCCCGACTTCGATATCCTGTTGCGGTCAATCTCTGACCGGAGAGAGCTCCATGCACGACCTGATCATCCGCGGTGGCACCATTCACGACGGCTCCGGTGAGCCCGGCTTCACGGGCGACGTCGCGATCCGCGACGGGCGGATCGTCGAGGTCGGCCGGGTCGAGGGCACGGCGCGGCGCGAGATCGATGCCGATGGCCTGCTGGTCACGCCGGGCTTCGTGGACATCCACACGCACTACGATGGTCAGGTCACCTGGGATCCGCATCTGCTCCCGTCCGGCGCGCATGGTGTGACCACGGCGGTCTTCGGCAACTGCGGCGTGGGCTTCGCGCCCGTCGCGCCGGGCAAGGAGCGCTACCTCATCGAGCTCATGGAGGGGGTCGAGGACATCCCCGGCACCGCGCTGGCCGAGGGCATCGAGTGGGAGTGGGAGAGCTTCCCCGAGTTCCTCGACGCGCTCGACCGCCGTCGCCTGGCGCTCGACGTGGGCACGCAGGTGCCGCACGGCGCGGTGCGCGCGTACGCCATGGGCGAGCGCGGCGCGCGCAACCAGCCCGCGAACGCCGACGACATCGCGCAGATGGCGCGGCTGGTGCGCGAGGGCATGGAGGCGGGCGCGCTGGGCTTCTCGACCTCGCGCACGATCGTCCACCGCGCGATCGACGGCGAGCCGGTGCCCGGCACGTTCGCAGCCGAGGACGAGCTCTTCGGCATCGGCCGCGCCATGGGCCGCGGCGTGTTCGAGCTGGCGCCCGCCGGCGCGGCGGGCGAGGACGTGCTCGCGCCTCGCAAGGAGATCGAGTGGATGTGCCGGCTCTCGGCCGAGACGGGCCGGCCGGTCACGTTCGCCATGATCCAGGTCGACGGCGACCCGACGCTCTGGCGCGACCTGCTCGAGCGCTCGCGCGAGGCCGTCGCCGACGGCGCGCAGGTCTTCCCGCAGGTGGCGGGCCGGCCCTCGGGCCTGCTGATGGGGCTGCAGACCGCGATGCACCCGTTCTCGGTGCGCCCCAGCTACCGCGCGATCGCGGACCTGCCGCTGGCCGAGCGCGTGCAGCGCATGCAAGACCCCGAGCTGCGCCGCCGCATCGTCTCGGAGCAGGTCGAGCTCTCCGCGCCGATGCAGCAGTACATCGCGACCAGCTTCCACAAGCTCTTCCCGATGGGCGACCCGCCCAACTACGAGCCGCGCCGGGAGGACAGCGTGGCCGGCATCGCCGCCCGCGAGGGGCGTACGCCCGATGACGTGCTCTACGACCTCATGCTGCGGCAGGGCGGCAAGGAGCTGCTGCTCTTCCACCTGTTCAACTTCAGCGACTTCAACTGCGACCACATGATCGAGATGTTCCGCCACCCGCGTGCGGCCTTCGGCCTGGGCGACGGGGGCGCGCACTGCGGCGTGATCTGCGACGCCAGCATCCCCACCTTCATGTTCACGCACTGGACCCGGGACCGGAAGGGCGAGCAGCTGCCGGTCGAGTTCGTGGTCCGCCGCATGACGCACGACACGTCGCAGCTCTACGGCCTGCACGACCGCGGCCTGCTGCGCCCGGGATACCTCGGCGACGTGAACGTGATCGACTACGAGAACCTGCGCCTGCACCGGCCCGAGATGGCGCACGACCTGCCCGGCGGCGCGCGCCGCCTGATGCAGCACGCCGACGGCTACCGTTACACGATCAAGCGCGGCGAGATCACGCTGCAGGACGGCGAGATCACCGACGCGCGGCCCGGCGGCCTGATCCGCGGCGCGCAGGAGGCGCCGGCCTCCTAGCGGGCTGCTGGCCCGCTCCGGCCGATCCGGGACGGATCGAGCCGGAGATGACTCAGCCGGCCACGGCCTTCCCGTCGCTCAGCGGGAGCGTGAACTCGAACTCGCTGCCCTCGTCCGGGGTGCTCCGGACCGAGACGTTGCCGCCGTGGTCGTTGACGATCTGCTTGACCAGCACCAGCCCGAGTCCCGTGCCCTGGACCTTGCGCGCCTCGGGGTTCTCGCCCCGGTAGAACTTCTGGAAGAGCTTCTCGAGGGTCGCCTCGCTCATGCCGACGCCCTCGTCGCGGATCGTGACGCGTGCCTGGTCCGGATCACCGGTCAGCGTCACGTGCACGGTGCTGTCCTGCGGCGAGAACTTCACGGCGTTCGAGCAGAGGTTCAGGACGACCTGTGAGATCCGGTCCCGGTCGGCGTGCACCCGCAGCGGATCGTCGGGGACCTTCACTTCGAAGCGGTGCCTGGCCGCTCCGGCCGCGCAGACGTCCACGGAATAGGGGACCAGCTCGGCCAGGTCGAGGTCGACGAGCTCGTAGTCGGCTGCGCCGGCCTCGATGCGCTGCACGTCGAGGAAGTCGTTGACGAGCTTCGTGAGCCGTTCGGCCTCGGTGTGGATCACTCCCAGGTACTTGCGCTGATCCTCCGCCGAGTGCTCGCGTCCGAGCAGCAGCTCCACGAAGCCACGGATGCTGGCCAGTGGCGTACGAAGCTCGTGATTGGCCGTGTTCATCAGCTCGTCCTTCAGGCGGTCGAGCTCCTTCGCCTCGGTGATGTCGCGGACGTACGCCGTGAACACCGGGGGACCCTGACCCGTATGGATCGGCACGATCGACATCTCGGCAGGGAACTCGTCTCCGTCGGCGCGTAGCGCGTCGACCTCGATGCGACGGCCGCTCATCACCTCCTGCCCGGTCTCGAGGTAGCGGGACAGGCCCCGCTCGTGTGCCTCGCGCCGGGACTCGGGGATGATCAGCCGCGCGAGCGACCGTCCCAGCACGTTCGCGCGCGCGTGCCCGAAGGTCTCCTCGGCGGCGGGATTCCACTCGAGGATCGTGCCCTCCGCGTCGATCGTGATCACGCAGTCGAGCGCGGTCTCGACCAGCAGCAGCTTGCGCTCCTCGCTGACGCGCAGCGCCTCCTGGTCGCGCTCGCGGGCGGCGAGCTGCACCACCAGCGCCGCGAGCGGCTCGATCAGCTGCAGCGGCGGGAGCGAGGCGGGAAGCGCGCCGCGCGTCATCATCACGAGCACGCCGCGGATGTGCCCGCCCAGGTGCACGGGGAGCGCCAGCGCTCCCCCGACCCCGGCGCGCTCGCGGAGCTTGCGCAGGAGCGGATCGGCGGTCGATTCGAGCGAGCGGCACTCCTGGGGCGCGTCCACGGCCCAGGTGCGGCCGGCGAGACCGACCCCGCGCCGGAACGTCGCCTGGCGGGTCCGCTCTGCGAAGGGTCCGAGCAGCGCGTCTCCGACGCACCAGACCTCGTCGCAGCGCAGCACGTCCCAGGCCGGGTCGATGCGCCAGAGCTCCACGTAGTCCATGTCGAGGCCGCGTCCGAGCTCACCCAGCGCGCCCCGGAATCCGGCGTCGCTGGCGGCGGTCTCGACGATCGCGCGGATCAGGTCGGCGGGTGCCGACGCGCTGCCGGGCACGCGGTGGTCGGGAATCTCGCGTGCCAGCAGCTCGACGGCCCCGTCTGCCGCGAAGTCGGCGACCGCGTCGAGCCAGATCGCGGCCCCGTTGGCGCCGGTCGCCATGATCTCGAAGCGATCGAGGCGCGTCTCGTCCGAGCCGCGGGCCGGGAGGAGCAGCGGCAGGAAGCGTGCGTCGAACAGGTCGCGCACGCGCAGCGCCGCGTGCGCTTCACGGCCCAGCAGGCGCAGGCCCGCGGGGCTGACGCGGGTCACGAGGCCCTCCGTATCGTAGGAGACCGCCAGATCCGCGCCCTGCTCGCACAGGCGCGTCCAGCGCTCCCGGAGGGCATCGGCCTGCGCGCGACAGCTGGAGCGATCGGTCTCCAGTGCAGCGGCACGCGCAGCTGCGCGGCGCCAGGCCAGCGCGAGAGCGGTGCAGGGAAGCGCGCCGAGCCCGAGCCCGAGCAGGAGAGCGGGATCCACGAGGAGCTAGGGCAGGTCCGCGAGGACCTTGTCGACGAGCTCGAGCAGCTGCATGGGGCTGAAGGGCTTGATCAGGAAGCCGCGCACGCCCAGCGACACGGCCTCGGTGCGGGCCGCCTTCTCGGAGCGAGCGGTGAGCATGATCACCGCCACGTGGCTGCCCTCCTCGCGCAGGGCCCGGAGCACCTCGATGCCGTCGAGACCCGGCATGGTCCAGTCGAGAATCACCAGGTCCGGGTCCTCGACGCGCGCGCCGTCGAGCGCGGCCTGACCGTCCTCGGCCTCGACGATCGTCCGCTCGGTGGTCTCGAGCGTGCTTCGCACGAGCATGCGCAGGTGCGGCTCGTCGTCGGCGATCAGGATCTTCGTGCCCATTGCCACCTCTCGAGCTGAGACCTCTCAGCAAATCGGGCGACTTGCGACCGGACTTGACACCCGGGCGACCAGCCCGGGCTAAAGTCACAGGCCGTACTGGACGAGATGTGCATTCGTGACAGACGGGAGTCGCAGAGTGTTCAGCTACCTGCACATCAGGGTTCGAGCGGCTGCACGGCGCATCGCCCGCGACGAGACGGGCGCATCGGCGCTGGAGTACGGACTCATCGCGGGCCTGGTCGCCGTCGTCCTGGTCGGCGCGCTGACCCTGACGGGGACCTCTCTCACGTCGCTGTTCGACTCGATCGCTTCGGAGCTCAGCGATGCGGCGTCGTCCAGCTCGTCGTCCTCCTCCAGCTGAGGCGATTCGCCACGAGACCGGCGGGAGCGCGATCGAGTTCGCGTTCACGCTGCCGCTCTTCCTGCTCGTGCTGCACGGCCTGGTCAGCTACGGGCTGATCTTCGCCCTGCAGACCTCGATGACCGCCGCCGCGAATGACGCGGTGCGCGCTGCGGTGCAGGCTGACCCGCTCGGCGCCGCGTTCGAGAGCACCGTCGCGGACCTGTCCCGCGCCGCGGCCTCCGCACGACTGCAGTGGCTGCCGGAGGCGCAGCGCCTGGTCGTGCTGGGGAGCAGCGGGGAGAACGTGAGCGTGAGCGTGACGACCGACGCCACGCTGGGTGACGTGGTGACCGTGCACGTGCAGTTCCCGGCCTACGCCAGCCAGCCACTGCTGCCGCTGCTGCGGCTGCCCGGACTCGGCGAGATCCCCCCGGTTCCCGGCTCGCTCGAGGCCAGCGCGACAGCGGTCCTGTAGCGACAACATGTCACAGGGGGCGCTCCCGTAGCTCAAGGCAGGTCTATGGCGTCCCGATACCGACGTCTCGTCCGGGTGCCGCGTGCATGCCGCGCGGACGCAGGGGGCGGAGGGAATGAGGGGCCAGACACTGCGCACCGTCGCGCTGCTCACGTTCATGCTCTCGCTGGGTCTGGGCGTGGTGGCGTACCGCATGAGCGTGCCGGAGCCCGCGGCCGCGCCGGTCGAGATCCCGCAGACGCGCACCGTGGTCGCGATCGAGCCGCTCGAGGCCGACGAGCCGATCCCGGCCGGGGACGTGGCGCTGCGCGCCGTCGAGCTGCGACCGGACAGCGGCTTCGGGCGGCCCGAGGATGTCGTCGGCCGGCGGCCGAGTCGCCGCGTCGAGGTCGGCGAGCCGCTGCTGGCATCGCACTTCCGCGAGGGCGGCGTGCTCTCGCTCGGGCTGCGCGAGGGCGAGCGCGCGGTCGCGGTCCGCGTCGATGGCGTGGTCGGACTGGGCGGCTTCGCACGCCCCGGAGACCTCGTCGACGTGCTCTTCTTCGCCAAGCGCGACGGACGCGAGGTGGAGGCCACACAGGCCCGGATCCTGCTCGAGAGCGCCCGCGTGCTCACCTTCGGCAAGGTCGCCGACGCTGCGGGCCCCGACCGGCCGGCGCTCGATGCGCGCACGGCCGTGCTGGCGGTGCCGCGCGACGAGGCGCCGATGCTCCTGCTCGCGGACTCTGCGGGCAAGCTGCGCCTGGCGCTGCGCGACGTGCAGACCCTCGGCCCGAGCGCGCGGCCGGCGCGCTCCGCATCGATCGAGCTCAACGAGCTGGTCGAGGAGCGCCGCCGGCAGCAGGGCGGAGGCGGGCCTTCGACGGTCGTCTACCGGGGGCTCGAGCGATGAGCCTGCGAACGCACGTCCTCCTCGCCGCCCTCGCGCTCGCGCCGCTCCTGCCCGGCGCCGCCGTGGCCGCCGACGGCATCATCCGCCTGCGCAGCGGCGAGCAGCAGGTCATGCAGCGCGACGGGGCGATCGATCGCGTCGCGGTCGGCGATCCCGCGGTGGCCGATGTCCGGGTGGTCTCGCCGCGCGAGCTCCTGGTGCAGGGCAAGGACGCGGGCTCGACCACGCTGATCCTGTGGTCCGGCGGCGATGGCTCACCCGAGACGCTGCACGTGCTGGTCGACGGGGGCAGCCGTCTGGTGGACGAGGCCCTGCGCCAGCACGGCGGCGCGGGGCTCCGCGTGCAGGACATGGGCCCCGTCCGCCGCCTCGACGGGACCGCCGACTCCCTGGAGCAGTACGGCGATGCGCGCGTGCTGGCGGGCGCCGACGCCGGCGAGCCGCTGGTGGACGACGCACGCCTCTCCTTCGGTCTCCAGGTCCAGATCGACCTCAAGATCGTGGAGCTCAGCCGCTCGGTCCTGCACGGAGTGGGCATCAACCTGATGAACAACACGCTGCACCGTGCGAACGCCCTCTCGCCGCCGGGCGCCGTCTCGAGCATCGAGGGCGAGGGTGCCGGCTCGCGCGGTGACTTCCCCGGATTCATCTTCGGCGGCTCGTTCCTCCCGATCGGCGACGCCTTCAACCTGGTGACCGCGAACTCGACCAGCGGCTTCGTCGGCGCGCTCAGCATCCTGGAGGCCAACGGCTACGCGCACACGCTGGCCGAGCCCTCGCTCACCGTGATGAGCAGCCAGAGCGCCTCCTTCCTGGCGGGCGGCGAGTTCCCGATCCCGGTGGCGCAGGGCCAGGACGGCGCCATCTCGGTCGAGTACCGCGAGTTCGGCGTGCGCGTAACGCTGCGGCCGCTGGTGATCTCCCCGGACCGGATCTCGCTCAAGATCGCCCCCGAGGTCAGCGAGCTGGACTTCTCCGCCGGCATCTCCGCGGGGGGCGTGGCCGTTCCCGCGCTGCGCACGCGTCGCTCCGACACGACCGTCGAGCTCGGCGACGGCGAGAGCTTCATCATCAGCGGGCTGATCAATCGCACGACGGCGGGCTCGATCGACCGGGTTCCGTGGCTGGGCCAGGTCCCGATCCTGGGTGCTTTCTTCCGCTCCATGCGCTTCGCGTCCGACGAGCGCGAGCTGCTGATGATCGTCTCACCCCGGCTCGTGCGGCCCATCCGCAGCGACGCGGAGATGCCGGGGCTTCCCGGCGCGGACCTGCCGGCCTACGACCCGTCCTTCTCGGACATGCTGCTGCGCGGCCGCGTCGCTCCCGCCGGCAGCGAGTACACCAGGTGAGGCTGCCGGCATGAAGGGCGTCTTCGTCGTCGTCAGCGAGATCGAGCAGCACATCCAGTGGCTTGCCGATGGCCTGGGCAGCGACGCCACGCTGGTCCCCGCCGACTCCCAGGACGGTGATCGCGTGCTGCAGCTGGTGGACACCGCTGCCGCCGACGCGGTCTTCGTGCGCTTCGGTCGCGTCGACTTCGACGTGGGGGCGCGCTTCGTGGCGCAGCTGATCGAGCGCAAGCCCGAGCTGCCCGTGATCGTGCTCGGCGAGTCGGACGACCGCGACGTGGTCCTGGCGGCCCTGCGCGCGGGCGCGCGCGACTTCGTGTCCCTCGAGGCCCCGAGGCGGGAGCTCGAGGAGGTCGTCGATCGGCAGATGCGCTGGAGCCCCGCCGGGCGCAACGTGGCGCCGCGCGGACGCATGTACTCCCTGGTCTGTGCGCGGCCGGACATCGCCACGACCACCCTGGCCCTGCACACCGCGCTGGCGATCCGGGAGCTCGCCGAGCCCGACGAGGAGGTGCTGCTCCTGGATCTCGGCATCCCCGTGGGCGACTCGCTGCTCTTCCTGGACCTGCGCCCCTCGTACACGCTGATCGACGCCGTGCGCTCGGTCCGGCGCTTCGACGAGTCGCTGATCCAGGCCGCCTTCGTGCGTCACTCCAGCGGCCTGGCCATGCTCCCCATGTCCGAGGATCTCCGGGAGCTCCAGCAGGTCAGCCTGACCGACATGATCACGATCGTCGGCATCCTCAAGACGTTCTTCGATCACGTCGTGGTCAACCTCTCGGGGCTCTTCGACATCGAGCTGATCATGCCCGTGCTGGGCAAGTCCGATGAGATGCTCGTGCACGTGGACCAGGCGGTGGCGAGCTGCCGCTCTGCGCGGCGCCTGCTCGACTCGATCCAGTCGCACGATACGGCGGTGCCCGCGCCGCACCTGGTCATCGATCGCTACCAGGGCCATCTCGAGCCGAAGGCATCGGACATCGCCGAGCTGCTCTCGGCGCCGACGTGGACGCCGTTTCCGGCGGCGGGGTTCGTGTTCCTCGAGGCGATGAACAGCGCGCGGACGATCTTCGAGATCGCTCCGCGCTCGCCCTACGCGCGCCAGGCGCGCGGCTTCGCAGCGGAGCTGATGGGCATCGAGCACGACGCCGACGACGGGCCCCTGACCTGGCTGAAGCGGCTTCTGGGTCGGGAACGGTGAGCTGGGCGGGGACGGGAGCCTCGGCCCCGCTCGCGGAGAAGCCGGGCGGCGAGAGTGACGACTATCGCCTGAGCGAGGAGTACCAGGCGCTCAAGGCGCGCATGCACGCGGGCCTGATCGAGGTGATCGAGGAGGAGCGTCTCGACGTGGCGGACTGGCCGGTCGAGTCCCTGCGCCGCTTCGTCGAGGGCAAGGTGGACGGCTTCATCTCGCAGGAGCGCCTGGCCGTGAATCGCCGCGAGGCCGCCATGCTCGTCGACGACATGATCGACGAGGTCGCGGGCCTGGGGCCGATCCAGCCGCTGATCGAGGACGACGGGATCAACGACGTCCTGGTCAACGGCCACATGCACGTGTTCGCCGAGCTCGAGGGTCGGATGCAGCGCATGCCCCTGCGCTTCATCGACGACCGCCACCTGATGCGCATCATCCAGCGCATCGTCGCCCCGATCGGTCGCCGCATCGACGAGTCCTCGCCGATGGTCGACGGCAGGCTGGCCGACGGGAGCCGCGTGAACGCGGTGATCCCGCCCGTGGCCCTGGACGGCCCGTGCCTGTCGATCCGCAAGTTCCGCAAGGATCCGCTGCGTGCGGGGGACCTGATCGCCTTCGGAAGCGTGACCCACGAGATCCTCGAGCTGCTGGGTGCGGCGGTCCGAGGTCGCTGCAACATCCTGGTCAGCGGAGGCACCGGCTCGGGGAAGACGACCATGCTCAACATCATGAGCGACGCGATCCCCAGCGACGAGCGACTGGTCACGATCGAGGACACCGCCGAGCTGCGGCTGCGACACGAGCACGTGGTGCGCCTGGAGACGCGACCCCCGAACCTGGAGGGTCGCGGGGAGATCGACACGCGCTCGCTGGTGCGCAACGCGCTGCGCATGCGTCCGGATCGGATCATCGTCGGCGAGATCCGCAGCCACGAGGTCATGGACATGCTCCAGGCCATGAACACGGGCCACGAGGGCTCCATGGCCACGATCCACTCCAACGCACCGCGCGACTGCCTGAGCCGGATCGAGCTGCTGATGGGCTTCGGCGGCTTCAGCGGCAGCGAGCGTACGCTGCGCCAGACCGTCTCCGACGCGCTCGACCTGATCATCCAGATCGAGCGCTCGGCGGCCGGCGAGCGGCGCCTGACGCACGTGAGCGAGGTGCTCGAGCCGATCGACGGGCAGTACCGCGTGCATGACCTGTTCTGCTGGGATCCCAGGGCCCGGCAGTTTCGCCGCGAGATCAACCAGCCCCACGGCGAGCGCCTGCTGACGGCGCTCTCGCAGCAGCGCTCGTCCACGCCCTTCGGCTCCAAGGAGCCGACGCGTGTCTGACCGCCTCCTGGTCGGCATCGGTCTCCTGGGCCTGCTGCTCTCCGGCCTCGCCCTGCTGCGGGTCGAGCTCGCGCAGCGGCGGCGCCGCGAGCTGGCGCTGCAGCGCTTCCGCGAGATCGTCGGCATCGAGCCCGGGCGCGGACAGGGCGCGTCCCGGCGACTGCAGCTCGTGCGGCGATTGCGGCGGCATTTCTGGGCCGCGGGAATCGAGCTGACGGAGAGACACCTGTGGATCTGGGGCCCGGGGCTGGCGGTGCTGGCGCTGCTGGCCTGGGTCGTGGCGGGGCTCCTGGCCGCGGTGATCCTCGTGCTGCTGGCCCTCGGCGGGCTGCAGCTGCTGCTGGGCCTGCGCACGGCGCGCCGGCGCCGCCTGATGCTGGAGCAGCTGCCGGCCTTCCTCGAGCATGTCGTGCGGATGATCTCCGCGGGCACCAGCCTGGCGGTCGCCATCCAGGAAGCCTCCCGCGACACGCCCGACCCGCTCGGACACCTGCTGGCCCAGCTCGAGCGACAGCTGCAGCTCGGCGCGGCCCTCGACGATGCGCTCGACCGAGTGACCGAGGGCCTGGGCCTGCGCGAGCTCGACATGGTCGCGCTCGCCCTGCGCGTGCACCAGCGGTACGGCGGCAGCGTGGTCGATCTGCTGCGCGGCGTGACACGCGCGGTCCGCGATCGCGATCGCATGCAGCGCGAGTTCCACGCCATGACGGCCGAGACGCGTACGTCGGCGCTGATCCTGGGCTCGATGCCGCTGGCACTCGCCGTCTACGTGATGCTGTTCAATCCCGCCTACCTGGGCTCGATGTGGAACGACCCGGCCGGGCGCGGCCTGCTGCTGGCGGCCGCGGGGCTGCAGCTGGTCGGCTCGTGGCTGCTCTGGCGGATGGTGCGCTCGGTATGAGCGGTGTCGCCACACCCTGGATCTTCGCCGCCAGCGCCATGCTGGGCACGCTCGGTCTGGGGATGATCGGTATCTGGGCGGCGGATCGCGCCCACCGCCAGCGGGTTCGCCAGCGCTTCGAGCGCATCGTCCAGGAGCAGCGAGCGGGCGGTGAGCTGCCCGCCACCGATGCGATGGGCACGCTGGCCAGCCTCGGGAGCTGGTTCGGCGAGCGGCTCGGGGGTCTGGCCATCGATGCGGAGCTGCCGAGGATGCTCGCGCGCGCCGGCTGGCGTGGGCGCCAGGCGCTCGCGATCTACACGGGGGTACGGCTGCTGCTGGCGCTCGGGGGCGTGTGGCTGGCCGGCACGCTCTGGGCCACGAGCGGGCGCGAGCTGCCGGGATCGACCCTGCTGATGGCGATGTTCATGGCGGGTGCTCTGGGCTACCTGGCTCCCGGCTGGATGGTCGCGGCGCGCGCCCGGCGGCGCGCGCGGAGCCTGGTCGAGGACACGCACACCTTTTCCCAGGTGCTCGCGCTCCTGTTCGAGTCCGGGCTCTCGGTCGAGCAGTCACTGTCGACGGTCGTGCGCGACCGCCCTGAGATGCTGCGCACCCTCGCGAGCGAGCTCGAGCCCACCATGCGCCAGATCGCCGCTGGCCGCGACCGCGAGTCCGCACTCGAGGCGCTCGGCGAGGACCTCGGGATCGTCGAGCTGCGCGACCTGATCGGACTGCTCACGCGGATCGATCGCTACGGCGGCGAGGCGCGGGCATCGCTGGAGAGCTTCGCGGGCCTGCTGTCGGAGCGGCGTCGCACCGAGACGCAGGAGACCCTGTCGCGCATGTCGGCGCGCATGACCGTGGTGATGGTGGGCTTCCTGCTGCCGGCCCTGCTCGTGGTGGTGGGCGGCCCCGGCTTCCTGTCCATCATCCGGGCGCTCGAGAGGTGATCCGATGAAGCATGCTCTGATCCTGGGACTCGCACTCGCCTGCGGGGGCTGTGCGCTCTCACAGCGTGGCGAGATCGCCCCCGATGCGGCGTCAGCGCAGCGGGTTCATCTGGCGCTCGTCGAGGAGATGCTCCAGAGCCGGCGCTACTTCGCCGCGCTCGCTCACCTCGATGCCCTTCCGGAGGGGCGGCGACGCGAGCCCGTGGCGCGCCTGATGCGCGGCGACGCGCTGCGCATGATCGGTCTCGTGCACGAGGCCGAGGGCGTCTACGCCGGGCTGCTCGAGACGCCGGTCGCCGGGGCCGCGTACCGGGGCCTCGGTCTGATCGCGGCGTACGCGGGAGACGACACGCTGGCGCTGGACTACTTCCGGCGTGGCGTCGAGGTGGACCCGCTCGACGCGCGGCTCCGCAACGGCGTCGGCTGGGCCCTGCTGCTCCACGGCAGGCTCGACGAGGCGCGCGTGCACCTGGCGACCGCCCACGAGCTCGATCCGTCGGACGGCCGCGCCGGGCGCAACATGATCGTCTGGATGCTGCTCGCCGGTCGCGAGGGCGACGCGCGCGCCCTCGCGGATCGCATGCGCATCCCGGCCGGTGAGTGGGAGGCGCTCGCCGGCGAGGCGCTCCGCGTGGGTCTGCTGATCGACGGTGGACGCGCCGACGCGGACCCCGGGGCGCCGTACGCGGAGCAGGTGCCCGCCGCCGCGGCGGCGGGGCTCGACACCGACGCGCACGCGCCGGAGCACCTGGACAGCGGCACGCCGGCCTGGCTCGAGCTGCAGAGGAGCAACGCCGTGGCGCGCGAGCTCGTGCCGCCGCGCGCCGACAGCCAGGCCGAGGCCTACCGGGTGTACCGCGAGAGCTTCGGCTGGCCCTACCCGCAGTGGATGGAGCCCGCGGGCGGCTCGAGGGGCCGATGAGCTCCGGGCGCGGGCGCTCCGAGCACGGCGCCATCGGCATCCTGGCGGCGGCCGCGCTGCTGCTGGCCGTCGTGGCGCTCGCCATGGGCGTGGACCTCGGCCGGATCGGCTGGCAGCGGCGCGAGCTCCAGCAGCAGGCCGATGCGGCGGCGCTGGCGGCGGCGCGGGTGATCGGCAGCTGCGTCGCGGCCCCCGTGGATCCGGGCGCCACGGGCCAGCTCGTGGCCAGCGCCAACGGCTTCTCCGGTGACCTCCTGGCGGGGGACGGCTCGGTCGAGCACGGCACCGTGACGAGCTCGGGCGGCCTGCGCCGGTTCACGCCGGGCTCGGACCTGAGCCAGTCCGACGCCGTCCGCGTGACCGCGACGCGGAGCGTCCCGCTCAGCCGGGTGCTGCCGACCCGGATCGGCGGCCAGGTGCCGCTGCGCGCGGAGGCGGTCGCGCGCACTGCCGCGACCGGCGCGCTGCGCGTGGGCAGCTTCGTGGCAGACTTCGACTCGCGCCGCGCCGCCATGCTCGACGCGCTGCTCTCGGCCTACCTCGGCAGCGCCGTGACGCTGACGGCGATCAGCTACGAGGGCCTGGCCGAGGTCACGGTCAGCGTCGAGGAGCTCGCGCTGGCCGCAGGCGTCGACGAGCAGACGTTGCTCTCCCAGACCACCACGCTGGCCGGTCTGCTCGCGACGATCTCGGGTGCACTGACGGCCCAGGGCGAGGGAAGCGCGGCGACCAGCGTGGACCAGCTCGAGGCTGCGACCTCGACCTCGCGCGACCTGCAGCTCGAGGACCTGATCGTGCACGAGCTCGACCTGGAACGCCTCGCCTTCGCGGCGCGGATCCGCGTGCTCGACCTGATCCTGCTCGCGGCTGCGGTCGCGTGGGAGGATCAGACGCTCGCCGTCGGGCCCGTCGACATCTCGGTGCCGGGCGCCGCGAGCATCTCGCTCGAGCTGCGGGTCGTGGAGCCACCGCAGATCGCCATCGGCCGGGCCGGACTCGATGACAGCGGCCAGTGGCGGACCCTCGCACGCACCGCCGCGGTGCGGGTGCAGATCGAGGTCGACGCCGCGAACGCGCTCACGCTGGTGGGGAGCGACCCGGTGCAGCTGGCCCTGACGCTGACCGTGGGGCAGGGCGAGGGTGCCCTGCGCAGCGTCGAGTGCGCGCGCGCCGCGACGCCGCTGACCAGCGTCGAGATGGACGCGACCCCGGGCACCGCGAGCGTGGCGCTGGGCAGCTTCGTGGACATCGACTCGGATCCGACCGTGGTCCCGGTGCAGGTCGCGCAGCTCACGGTGCTCGGCTCGAGTGTGGCCGACGTGAGCGTCTCGGCCTCGGCCACGCTGCAGGATGCACCCGACACCCTGAGCTTCGACAGCCCGTTCGTGCCGGAGCTCACCAGTCCGTCGGGCGAGAACTCGCGCACGGTCGGCAGCGACGTGGGCACCTCGGCCGCGACCACGCTGACCTCGCTCTCGGTAAGCCCCGGGATCTCGGTGAGCGTGGTCGGGGCCCTGCCGGTCGGCGTCACGCCGGCGCTGATCAGCAGCGAGATCGACGCCATCCTCGGGCCGGTGCTCGCCGACCTCGACCTGCTGCTCACGCCGCTGGTCGAGTCCCTGGGGGTCCACCTGGGCGGCCTCGACGTGACCGTGCTGTCGGTGAACCGGGCGCAGCCCGCCCTGCTGCTCTAGGTCGCGCCGCTCCGCCAGGGCCGCTCCGCCGCGCGGCGCTGCCACCCGGCCGACCAGCCCGCCAGCTCGCCCGCCGGCATGGGCCGGGCGATCCAGAAGCCCTGGGCCCGATCGCAGCCGAGCTCGACCAGCGCCGCACAGGTCGCCTCGTCCTCGATGCCCTCGCCGCAGACCGTCAGGGAGAGCGCGTGCGCCAGGTCGATGGTCGCGCGCGTGATCACGCGCGCCTCCGGGTCGTCCGCGAACTCGATCACGAACGACTTGTCGATCTTGAGCTCCGAGAACGGAAAGCGGTGCAGCCAGACCAGCGACGAGTAGCCCACGCCGAAGTCGTCGAGCGAGACGCTGAAGCCCTTGATGCGGCAGCGCGACAGGATCTCGCAGGCACGCGCCGGCTCCGACATGGCCGACTGCTCGGTGACCTCGAGCGTGAGTCGCTCGGGCTCGATGCCGGCACTCTCGGCGTGCATGGCGATCCAGTCGGGCAGCTCGGGGCTGAGCAGGTCGGCGCCCACGTTGACGCTGAGCACCAGGTCCAGACCCGCATCGATCCACGTGCGCAGGTCGGCGAGCCCGTCGCGCAGCGAGACGCTGAGCAGCGCGCGGCGTCCGGCCGTATCGTCGAGGAAGGGCAGGAAGGCGGCCGGCGGCAGCAGTCCCCGGGTCGGGTGCTGCCAGCGCGAGAGCAGCTCCACGCCGTAGAGCCGCCCCGTGTGCAGGTCGATGCGCGGCTGGTAATGGGCCGCGATCTCGCCGTCCTCGAGCGCGCGGCGCACGGATCCGGCGCTCGGTCGCGACTCCGAGCCCGCCACCAGCGCGCTCTCCAGCTCGTCGAGCGGCACCGGCTTGTGCAGCAGGCGAACCACCTCCAGACCTGCCTCGCGTCCGAAGCGTTGCGCGGTGCGCAGTACGCTCCTGCTCATGCCGCTCACGAGCAGCAGGCTGGCCTTGCAGCGCCGCTCGGCGAGCGCCGAGAGCACCTGGAAGCCGTCGAAGCCCGGCATGCACATGTCCAGGACGATGAGCCCGTACTCGCGCGTCTCGACGTGCTCGAGCGCATCGTCCCCGCGTGCCGCCCACGCCGCCGTGAGCTGCAGCGACGACGCCACCGTCTCGATCAGGGCGAAGAAGTCGGGATCGTCATCGACGACCAGGATGTCGGCGGCGTGCTCCATCGCTGCTCCGCTCAGAGCCGGCCGTCGCCCATCAGGTCGGTCATCCGGTCGAGCCGCGCGCCGATGCGCGCGAACGCGCCCAGCACCTCCGGATCGAACCAGCCGGGCTCGATGCCGTCGCCGCCCTCGAGCAGCCGGCTGGTGGCCCCGGCGTGCGAGAGCGGAGCCGGCAGGCGCCCGGGCTCGCGCAGCGCGTCATACGCGTCGGCGACCGCCACGACGCGCGCCGCGAACGGGATCTCGGTGCGTGAGAGGCCCCGCGGGAAGCCCGAGCCGTCCCAGCGCTCGTGGTGCCCGATCGCGACCTGCTCCACGCAGTGGAAGAGCTCCAGATCGCTGCCGCGCACGATCGCGTGGCCGCGCTCGGGGTGCTCGCGGAGCGTCTGGCAGGCCCGGTACAGGTCGGACATGCCGGCCGCGGTGTAGTCGGGCGTCTCGAGCAGACCGATGTCGTGCAGGCAGGCCCCCGCGCCGATCCGCTCGATCTCCTCGCCGTCGAGGCCCAGGGCGCGAGAGAGCTCGGCGGCGTAGTGGCCGGTGCGACGCAGATGCTCGGCCAGCCGGCGGCAGCGCACACGCACGGCCCGGACCAGCACGCGCACGCTCCAGAGCTCCGCGTGACGCAGCTGTGCTTCTGCGTCCTGCTTGCTGGCGTACGCGGCGCGCAGGTCCGCCGCCACGCGACGCAGCTGATCATCCTGCTCGTTTCCGGGCTGCCTCGGCGCTGGCGAATCTGACATTACGGGACGCGGATCGGCCCGCCTTCTGCAGAACTTGACGCCTCCAGCGCCCGCAGCGGCGCTCCGGGGAACGGGCTCAAGGAGCGGGCGCTGTCGTCCGACCCAGCAACAGGAGTCCGGAAGGAGCATCAGTGACGCTCGATCTGCAGGACATCGAGGCGGCCAGCCGGCTGCCCGGGATCGAGCACGAGCTGCGCAACGCGCTGAACATCGTGCTCGCCTACCTGATGCTGGCGGAGCGCCGGCTGCAGGAGCAGGAGCCCGTGGACGAGCAGATCGAGGTCGCCCTGCGGGCCGCCCACCGCTGTGTGGACGCCCTGGAAGGGCTCTCGGAGTGAGGAGGCGCGCTTGTCCCAGCTGATCCTCATCTCCGGACGCGACGCTGCGCTGCGTGAGCGCATCTTCGCGGCCATCTCGGCCCCGGGTCGCTCGCTGCTCGAGACCACCGGGGGCGCGACGCTCGAGGAGCTCGCCGGGGTCGAGGCACCGGACCTGCTGATCCTCGACGCGGAGACCCCCGCCGCCGGACTCGCCGCCGTGCGTGCGATCCGGGCCCGCCACCTGCAGGTGCGCATGCTGCTGCTGGTCGATTCCGGGGCGGCAGAGGGCATCGCCTCGAGCGCCGCGTCGGTAGGAGTCCAGGCGGTGCTGCCGCGGCCCGTCGACCTCGGTGTGCTGGTCGCGCAGGTGGATCGCGCGCTCGATGAGGCGCTGGCGAAGCTCGGGCTGACGTTCGAGATCGACTGACGGCGCGCGGTCCGGCAGTTCAGCCAGCGGACCGGGCGACACGGCTGCCGCATCGCTCCTATAATCAGCCCGCGATGACCGCCGCAGCGCCCGCCCTCGACCGCCTCGACATCACCGACGTCGACCTCTACCACTCGCGCGGCTATCCCTGGCGCGAGTGGGACCGGCTGCGACGCGAGGCGCCCGTGTTCTGGTACGAGCGACCGGGGCACACCCCCTTCTGGGCGATCACCCGGCACCAGGACATCCTGCGCATCTCGCGCGCCTCCGACGTCTTCCGGAGCACGCGGCGGCTCCGTATCTATCCCGAGCCACTCGACAGCCAGATCGTTCAGGCGCGCCTCGAGGAGATGCAGAAGGTCGGCATGGTCGAATCCGCTCCGCTGAGCTTCATCGACATGGACGAGCCGGAGCACTCGCAGTACCGGCGCCTGATCAGCCGCTTCTTCACGCCGCGCGCCATGGACCGGCGCACGCCCCTGCTGCGCGACGTGGCGGACCGGCGCGTGAGCCTGCTCGAGCGTCTGCTGGCGGAGTCCGGACCCGACGGCGTCGAGTTCGTGGACACGGTCGCAGTTCACGTGCCGGCGATCGTGCTCTTCGAGATGCTCGGCGTCTCGGAGGAGCTCTACGGCAAGCTCCTGCAGGAGGTGGACGACGCGGTTCGCGCGAGCACGGCCCGGGCCAGGCGGGAAGACGCCGATCGCGCGAGCTTCACGATCGAGTCGAGCCGCGTCGCGCAGATCATGCAGGCGGCACTCGAGCAGCGCGAGAACGCGGGGCCCGGTAGCGACTGCCTGCTCGACGTCATCCTGCGCGCCGAGGTCGGTGGGCAGCGTGTCAGCCCGCGGCAGCGGCTCGCCATGGCGAACATGGTGCTCTTCGCCGGGCTCGAGACCACGCGCAACGCGATCGCGGGCGGGGTGTACACGCTGCTCACGCAGCGCGATCAGCTCGAGCGCCTCAGGTCGGACCCCTCGCGGGTCGACAGCGCGACCGAGGAGATCCTGCGCTGGATCTCGCCAGTGATCCACTTCGCGCGCACCGCCGTCGAGGACTTCGAGCTGGGCGGCACCGAGATCCGGGCGGGTGAGCACGTGGGCATGTTCTATCCCTCGGCCAACCGCGACGAGGACGTCTTCGAGGATCCGTACCGCTTCGACGTCGCGCGCGAGCCCAATGACCACCTCGCCTTCGGGGGCTACGGAACGCACTTCTGCCTGGGCGCCAACCTGGCGCGCTGGCAGATCCGGGAGACCGTGCGTCGCCTGCTGCCGGTGCTGCCCGGGGTGGAGCTCGTCGGCGAGCCGGTCTGGCAGGGCAGCCTGCACGTGGGCGGCTACGCGAATCTGCGGGTTCGCCTCGCGGCGTAGCCCGTCCGGCACGGGCTATGATGCCCGGGTCGTCAGAAGCGGGAGGACCCCATGCAGGCTGCCGTCATGCGCGCGGAGCACGCACCGCTCGAGATCGAGGACGTGAAGATCGACAGGCCCGGTCCGCACGAGGTGCTGACCCGGACGGTCGCGTCGGGCATCTGCCATAGCGACCTGCACGTGATCGAGGGCGGCATTCCGATGCCCGTGCCCTGCGTCCTCGGCCACGAGCCCGCCGGCATCGTCGAGGAGGTCGGCTCCGAGGTCCGCGACTTCCAGAAGGGCGACCATGTGATCGGCTGCCTGAACGCCTGGTGCGGCAGCTGCGAGTTCTGCCTGCGGGGGCAGCCGTATCTCTGCATGCCCGACATCATCCGCCGGCCCGAGGGCGAGCCGCCGCGCCTGTCGCGCGACGGCGAGTCGATCATGCCCTTCGGTGGTCTGGCGTCGTTCGCCGAGTACATGCTGACCCACGAGCGGGCGCTGGTGAAGATCCGCGACGACATACCCCTGGACCGGGCGGCGCTGATCGGCTGCGGCGTCACCACCGGCCTGGGCGCCGCGCTGCGCACGGCGCGGGTCGAGCCGGGCTCGAGCGTGGCGATCATCGGCTGCGGCGGCGTCGGGCTGTCCGCGCTCCAGGGGAGCCGGATCGCCGGTGCCGGCCGGATCGTGGCGGTGGACAACCAGGCGTGGAAGCTCGAGCTGGCGCGTGACATGGGTGCGACCGACGCGGTGGACGCGAGCGAGGGCAACCCGGTCGAGCAGGTGCAGGAGCTGCTCGGCGGTGGCGTGGACTACGCCTTCGAGTGCATCGGGCTCAGGCCGACGATCCAGCAGGCCGTCGCCATGCTCAAGAAGGGCGGGGCGGCGCTGCTCGTCGGCGTGCTGCCGGGTGACCCAGACGGTGGAGCTCCCGGCCGCCGACATCACGCTGCAGGAGAAGCGGGTGCTCGGCTCGTTCATGGGCTCGAACCGCTTCCGCATCGACATGCCGCGCTACGTGGACTTCTACCTCGACGGCCGGCTCAAGCTCGACGAGATGATCTCACGACGGATCCCCCTCGCGGAGGTCAATCCGGCGCTCGACGCGATGCGCAAGGGCGAGGTGGCGCGCTCCGTGATCGTCTTCGAGCGCTGAGCCCGCGCAGCTGCCTTCAGGCGGGTGCGCGGGCCTGCCAGTGAGCCAGCAGCGCATCCGCGGCGGCCGCGCTGCCGTCGAACATCCACCAGTGCCCGAGCCCCTCGAGGGTGAGCGTCCGCGCCCCGAGGTCCTTCGCGACGGCCGCTGCCATCTCCGGTGAGCCGACGAAGGGATCCTCGGTCGCGATGATCACGAGACCCGGCCGCCGGGGCGTGCTCGCGAGGCGCTTGCCGAGCTGCGCCATCGCCGGCTGCCTCGCCGAGCGATACAGATCGAGGATGCAGCGCGCCATGGCAGCGTCCTGCGCGGCCGCAACCGAGGCGGCGACGTCGCCGGGCAGGCCCAGCGACGTCAGGCCGGCGGCGCGCTCCTCCAGGGGCCTCTCGATCAGCGCCGCCACTGCCTTCTCCCCGGTTTCGGGGGTCTGCCAGGCCTGCGCGGCGTCGTGCCAGACGTAGTCTCCGTGGATGAGCCCGGCGCAGTCGGCAGCCCAGGAGCGCAGCAGATCGGGGCGCTCCGCCAGCACTGCGTAGACGTGGCCCGCGCCCCAGTCGTGTCCGACGAGATCGACCGGAGCGCCCAGAGCCTCGAGCTCCCCGATCAGCCAGTCCCGGTAGGCGACCTGCGTCCGCTCGAATCCGCGGGGAACCGGCGCGCCGAACCCGGGCGGGGACAGCGCGACCAGATCGTCGACGCCGCGAGCCTCGAGCGCCGCGAACAGCGGCCGCCAGATCGCGGGCGTCTCGGGGTTGCCGTGGACGAAGACCCTGGGCATTTCAGCTCTCCGCGAGCGCCGGAAGGGCGAGCGGCCCGGAGTCTACCAGTGCGGCCGGGCGCGGGGCGGCGCGTGCTGCCCCCAGGCCTCCGCACCGACGTCGTGCGGGCTGCGGGCGAGACCGCGCGCCGTCCAGTAGCTGACACAGCGCGTCTCGCGGACGGCGGGCGGCAGCACGTAGAGCCAGCCGGGCAGGTAGTACGGGCCGCAGCGCACCGCCGGCCCCCCGCCGGGATCGTGCAGGTACACCGGGGTGGTGCGCGCGCAGGCGAGCCCGGCGAGCAGCGACAGCATCAGCAGCAGCCTCGGGAGCATGGCGCCAGTATACGACCCGGGGCGAGCCCGGCGGGTGCGCGCCTTCTGGTAGGCTGATCGCCACTGCGGGGGCACGCGTGGCGGACGAGCTCGAGATCGCGGACGCACACCAGCACATCGGCGACCTGGGCGACGCGCTGGGCGCCTGGTCGGGCGAGCGCATGGACCCCGCCGCCGAGCTGCGCATGCGGCTCGAGGCCATGGATGCGCAGGGCATCGCCTGGGCGGTGATCCAGCCCTCGCACGCCTACCTCAAGGCCGATGGCATCCGCGACACGCGACGCGTGAACGACGCCATGGCTGGCTACCGCCGGCGCGCCCCGGAGCGCTTCCCCGTCGTCCTGGGAACGGTGGAGCCCTCGCACGGGGAGCGCAGCCTCGAGGAGATCGACCGGATCGCGCAGGAGCTGGGGCTGGACGGTCTGAGCTGGCACCACCGGCTACAGGGCGGCTTCATCGACAGCCCCTGGATGCGGCCGTACCTGGAGCGCATGGCACAGCTCGGTCTCGTGCCGGTCATTCACACCAACGCCGAGTCGAAGCTAGAGGCACCCTGGCGTCTGCAGCGCCTCGCCCTGGAGTTCCCGGAGCTGACCTTCATCGCGCTCGATGCGTTCTACTCGTACGAGCAGTCCACCGAGGTGCTCTTCATGGCCGAGCGAACCCCCAACGTGGTCTGGGACCTGGGCGGGCCGTACACACCGGGGCTCTTCGGCCTGGTCGAGGCCGCGATCCGCGACCTGGGCGCGGAGCGGTTCTGCTTCAGCTCCACGCTCAGCTACGCCGCCACGGCCTCGGAGAAGCGACCGCCGCTGCTCGAGGCGATCGAGGCGTCGTCGCTGGACCGGGAGCAGCGCGCCCAGCTGCTCAGCGGCACCCTGCGCCGCGTCTTCCGCAGGTAGAGAGGTTCCCGGAAATGCCCGTCTGGCGCTGCATCCTTGTTCTCTCCGCGACCCTGCTCGCGCCCGTCGGCGCCGCTGCGGACGGATCGGTCTGTTCCGATCGCGACCCGCAGCGCCGCGTCTTCTTCGGCGACCTTCACGTGCACACGGCGCTCTCGGCCGACGCGTACGTCCTCAGCACGCGCAATGGTCCCGACGAGGCCTATCGCTTCGCGCGCGGCGATGCGATCCCGCTGCGCGCTGCGGTCCCGGGAGCCACGCGCGTGCACCAGGCGCACCTCCCGCGGCCGCTCGACTTTGCGGCGGTGACCGACCACGCGGAGTACCTGGGCTCGCAGGCGCTGTGCACGACGCCGGGATCGCCGTCCTACGACACGCCCACCTGCGCGGACTACCGCGTCGGTCTGACCACCGAGCGGGGGATCGAGCAGATCTCGCAGCGCCTCGGGCGCCTGTTCCAGGAGATGAACGGGGAGCAGGTCTGCGGGCCCGGCCGTGCGCACTGCCTGACCGCCAGCGCGGAGCCGTGGCGCGTGACGCGCGAGGCGGCGGCGCGCTGGAACGAGCCGTGCCGGTTCACGGCCTTCGTCGGCTACGAGTACTCGTGGTCGCCCGCCGGGTCGAAGGTGCACCGCAACGTGATCTTCCGCAGCGCGAGCGTGCCCGCGCTGCCGGTCTCGGCGGTCGACGAGCCGGAGGTCCTCGAGATGTGGCGCCGCCTGGACCGCGAGTGCATCGCGGCGGGTACCGGCTGCGACGCCCTGGCCATCCCGCACAACTCGAACCTGAGCAACGGTCGCATGTTCGCGCTGGACTACGGAGACGCCACGACGCCCGAGGCGCAGGCCGGCATCGCGCGCCTGCGCGCGCGCATCGAGCCGCTGGTCGAGATGTTCCAGATGAAGGGCGACTCCGAGTGCCGCGACGGACTCTGGCAGGTCGTCGGCGCGTCGGACGAGCTCTGTGGCTTCGAGAAGTACCGCGCATGGCAGGGCGCGACGCCGGAGGACTGCCGCGACGGGATCGGCGGCGGCGCCATGGCGGGGCAGGGCTGCATCTCGCGCCTGGACTTCGCGCGCTACGCGCTGGCCGCGGGCCTCGCCGAGCGCCGCCGGATCGGCGTGAATCCCTACCGGCTCGGCTTCGTGGCCTCGACCGACGCGCACGACGGCAGCATGGGCGACGTGGACGAGTGGATTCACGACGGCGTGCAGCGGCCGGTGCGGACCATGCAGTTCGGGCGCGACAACCCGGGCGGCGTCGCCGCGGTCTGGGCCGAGGAGAACACGCGCGAGGCGATCTTCGACGCCCTGCGCCGCCGCGAGACCTACGCGACCAGCGGCCCGCGCATGAGCGTGCGCCTCTTCGGCGGCTGGGACCTCGCGGCCGATCTCTGCGGCGCGGCCGACATGGTCGATCGCGGCTATGCCGGGGGCGTCCCCATGGGAGGCGAGCTTCCCGCGCGGCCCGCCGACGCGGCCACGCCGGCCTTCGCCGTCTCCGCGCTGAGCGACCCCGGCACGCCCGAGCGGCCGGGTAGCCCACTCGAGCGCGTGCAGATCGTCAAGGTCTGGGCAGGCGAGGGCGATGCCCTGCACCAGCGGGTCTTCGACGTGGCGGGCAGCCCGGGCGCCGCCGGTGCGGATCCCGCGACCTGCCGGCTTCCGGGCCCGGGCGTGAGCACGCTCTGCGCGGTCTGGCGCGATCCGGAGTTCGATCCCGCACAGGGAGCTGCTTACTACGCGCGCGTGCTCGAGGTGCCGACCTGCCGCTACACCACGCGCATCTGCCGCAGCCTGCCGCCCGCGGAGCGGCCGGCGGCCTGCGGCGACGGCAGCTTCCCGGAGCTCGTGCAGGAGCGCGCCTGGACCACGCCGATCTGGTACGCGCCCTAGGGAAGCTCTGCACAGGAAGCGCTGAGCGGGCTCCTGGCAGGTAGCGGGTGGTATTCGCGGACCCTGGGCCCGCCCTCGGTGGGCGTTTGTGCGGCGGTTCGGGTGCGGGGGCCGGTCACAGGACGCACTTCG
>JAJDAJ010000044.1 GCA_029261925.1 Deltaproteobacteria bacterium
CAGCTCTGCTCTAGTCTTGTACGTGGTCCTCGCGTTCGCGTGGATCTTCATCCGGGCACCCCCTCTGAGCTTTTGAGTTCAGGCAAACCCATCATCTCAGAGGGACCCGGATGAACAACCTACCTGGCAGCCACAGCTAGCGGGCGTCAGCAGCCGCGAGCTCCTCGAGGACGGCGAGGGTGAACAGGGCGGCCTGTCGCGCCGCGACGGGTCCGTACTTCAGGTAGTCGCCGGAGGCATCCCCGGCCCGCATCAGGTCGCTCCCACCGCGGATCAGCAGCCAGGGCACGCCGAGCGTCTGGCAGCTCTGTGCGACGGCGGCGCCCTCCATCTCGAGCAGGTCGGCCCGGAGCTCGACACGGATCTCGTTGGCCTTCCACTCGTTCACGCTGAACAGATCACCGCTGGCGATGCGACCGGCGCGGACCACGGTCGGATAAACCTGGCCATCCACGGAGACCGGCTCGGACGGCTCGTAGTCCGCAGCCACCTTCAGCGCCGCGGCGAGCAGACCGGTGTCGGGCTCGAACACGGGATCGAAGCGCACCCCGGGGCCGAACACGGGCAGCGGGTGCATGCCGTCCTCGGAGAGATTGCCCGCGTCGTGGAAGAACGCCTGCTCGGCCACGATGACGTACCCGGGTCGGAGATCCGGCTGCACCCGCGCTCCCGTGCCGGTGAAGATCACGCGCAGCGGCCTGAACTCGTTGTACAGGACGCCGATCACCAGCCCGGTGCTGGTCTTGCCGACGCCGGTCAGGCTCACCACCACCGGCATCCCGTGGAGCCTTCCGCGCGTGTAGGCGATGCCACCGACCTCGCCCGCCTCGGCCTCCGTCAGCGCCTCCTCGAACGGCGCCACCTCCCAGGGGACCGCGCCCAGCAGGAGGGTGATCTCCTGCGCGGGGACGGCGCAGGACCCGAGAGCCAGGGTCAGCAGCGCCCGGCCCGGCCACGCGAGCATCCTGGTCACGCGTTCGAGCATACCCGTGACGACCCGGCGTGCGGCACGCTCCGGGCGCTGCAGTCGCCCGCGGCGGCTGCGAGCGCCGGGCGCCTGCGCGGGGTCAGGATGCTTCGCTGCGGAGCACCTGACCCGGGAGTCCGCCCTGGTAGTCGCCGTCCTGGTACAGGACCTCGCCAGCCACGATGGTCGCGTGCACGCCCGTCGCCCGGGCCACGAAGCGCTTCTCGCCGCCCGGCAGGTCCCAGACGTACTCGGGATCCACGTCGTCCACCGTGTCGGGATCGAAGAGCGTCAGGTCACCGGCCATGCCCTCGGCGATGCGCCCGCGCCGCGGGATGCCCCAGAAGCCGGCCGGCACCGACGTCAGCTGACGCACGGCCTCCTCGAGCCGGAGCACCTGCCGCTCGCGCACCCACTTGCCCAGCAGGTACGTCGGGTAGCTCGCGTCGAGCAGCATGCTCACGTGCGCGCCGCCATCGGAGAGGCCGATCATGAAGCGCCCGTCGCGCAGCAGGTTGGCGACGCCCTCCGGCTCGTAGTTGGCGATCTCGGCGTCGATGGTCATCTCCAGTCCGTCGTCGATCGCCAGGTCGAGCATCGCCTCCAGGGCCGACTTGCCCTGATCGCGCCCGATGTCCGCGAAGCTCTCGCGCGCAAGAGCGTGCTTCTGTACCGCGTCCGTCTTGCCGTCCAGGGGCCGCATGCGCCCGAACATGGGCTCGATGAAGGGGCGGGTCTGGAGCTCCTCGCGCAGCTTGCGCCGGAATCCGGAGTCCGAGTACAGGCGAATCTGCTCGTCGACGGTGCGGTTGAACGCCGCGCTGAAGGTCTGGAGAGTCCCCAGGATGAAGGGGTTCTTCATGTCGAACTGGTTCTTCACCGGCCGGCAGGTGATCTGCGGAACCGCACGGTCCCAGCGCAGCAGGTCCCCGAGCCGCTCCACGCCCTGCAGGTAGGACTTCGGATCGCCCGGGTCATTGAACATGGCGAGGTAGGTCACGGGTCGGGCGCTCTGGGTCACCAGGAACTCGAGCAGCCCGAACTCCTCGTCGTTGAGCGTGGAGGGATTGGACTGGGCGAGCGCCAGCTCGATGCCCCCCTTGCCCGCGTCGCGCATCACCCGGCAGAGCGCACCCAGCTCGTCGCGGCTCGCGTTGCGGCAGGCGATGGGCCGACCGCCGAAGCCCAGGTGGTTGTTGATCGTGGTGGTGCTCAGGCCGAAGGCGCCCGCATCGAGCGCAGCGCCGAACATGCGGGCCATCTCGTCGATCTCGTCGACGTTGGCGCTGCGCTCGAACGACGCCTCGCCCATCACGTAGTGCCGGATCGGAGTGAGCGGCGCGAGCGACGCGACGTTGATCCCCAGTCCTCGCTTCTGCAGCGCGTCGAGGTACTCGCCGTGGGTCTCCCACTGCCAGTCGATGCCCTGCTTCATCACGTCGAAGGGAATGGCCTCGACGTTCACGAGGTCCCAGAGCGTGGTGTCGCGCATTTCCGGTCGGACCGGCGCCACCCCCACCCCGCAGTTGCCCATGACGACGCTGGTCACGCCGTGCCAGGGCGAACAGGTCAGCATCGGGTCCCACGCCACCTGGGCGTCGTAGTGCGTGTGCGGGTCGATGAAGCCGGGCGAGAGCACGAGGCCCTCCGCATCGATCTTGCGCGCGGCGTTCTCGCCGCTGCGCGCGGACGGGCTCACGCGGGTGATGGTCCCGTTCTCGACGCCCACGCTGCCCGTGTAGATCTCCCCACCTGTCCCGTCGCAGATCCGGGCGTTCTCGATCAGCAGGTCGTACATGGGAGCCTCCGCGCGGGTGAATCGGTACCCGGACATCATAGCGCCGGGCGGCCCGGTTCGGCCCCGCGCCCCCTGGGACCCGCTCGGAGTCGAGGAGCGCCCCTCAGACGGGCTGCTGACCGATGCGCCGCCCGGCCACCCGCCCTTCCCGGATGGCCTGACGCAGACCCCGCGGAGCGAGCCCGTCGCCGATCGCCTCGACGACGGGGACGCGCCCCCGGAGCCCGTCGAGCAGGTCCGTGCGGGAGCGGCGAGCCGTGGCCCTCACCAGGGAGGCGATGCGCGGCTCGTCGCGGGTCTCGCCCGTGTGCAGGTGGCGCAGCGTCGCCGTTCCCGAGGCGAAGGCCGCGACCGTATGGAGCGGACGCAGATCGACGCCGAGCCGCACCAGCCGCGTCACCAGGCTCGCGTCCGTGCCTCTCGCGGGCAGGGACGGCTGGCGAGTCACGGCCACCACCTCGTGCCCGAGGACGGCGAGCTGCTCGATCACGACCTCGAAGTCCCAGCTGCGCTGCCCGTCATCGCACACCAGCACGCGCTCACCGACCGACGCCACCCCGGCGAGCACGGACGCCGCGCTGATCTCCCCGGTCGCGCCGGGGTCCGCGGGTGCGGGAGCGGAGCCGGTGGCGACCACCACGGCGTCGGGGTCAGCGGCGAGGATGCGTTCGGTGGTGGCGGTCGTGCCCAGCTCCACGTCAACCCCCGCGCGGGAGAGAGCCGCCGCCAGATGCGCCCCGATGCGGACCATCTCGGGCCGCATCCCGATGTCCGGGGCGAGGAGCAGCTGGCCCCCGAGCCGGGTGGCCGCCTCCAGCAGCGTCACCTCGTGTCCCCGCCCCGCGGCAGTGAGCGCGCACTCCATTCCCGCCGCGCCTCCGCCCACCACCACCAGGCGCTGGCGCTGCGGAGCCGCGGACCCGTGGCCCGCCGACGCGGCCTCGCGCTCTCGCCCCATGTCGGGGTTGACGGTGCAGCCGATCGGACGGTACGCGCCGATCCCGGCGACACACTCGTTGCAGTAGGTGCAGGGGCGAATCCCGTCGCCGTCCGCTTCGCGCGCCTTCGCGACCCAGCGGGGCTCGGCGATGATCGCCCGCGCGATGCCCACCATGTCGGCCTGGCCCGCGGCCAGGATCGCCTCGGCCTCCTCCGGGACGGCGACCCGTCCGGCCACGAGCACCGGGAGCGACGTGGCGTTCCGGATGACCTGAGCGACGCTGGCGTTGACGGACCGCGGCAGGGTGGCGTCGGGGACGATCCACGCAGGTGCCGTGGGTCCCCCGGTGCTCACGTCCACGAAATCGACCCCACCCCCGGTCTCCATGCGGCGCACGAGCGCTGCGGAGTCCTGTGGCGTCAGCCCGTCGCGTGCGCGCTCGTCGCCGACGATGCGGACACCCACGGCGAAGTCCCGACCCGTGCGTCGGCGGATCGCGGCGATGATCTGACCCAGGAACCGGAAGCGGTTCTCGACGCTGCCTCCGTAGTCGTCGTCGCGCTGGTTGGTGAGCGGCGAAAGGAACTGGTGGATGAGATAGCCGTGGCTCGCATGGATCTCGACGCCGTCGAAGCCTCCGGCGCGGCAGTGCTCGGCCGACAGGCCGAAGCCCTCGACCACCTCGTCGATCTCCGCCGTCGACATGGCGTGCGAGGTCTCGCCGTACAGCGAATCCACGAGCTGCGACGGGCCCCACACCGGCATGCCGGAGAAGTAGCTCGACATGTGCGTGCCGTTGTGAATCAGCTGGCAGAAGATCCGGGCGCCTTCGTCGTGCACCGCGTCGGTGGTCTTCCTGAAGCGCGCCACGCTTCCGGGATCGAACGCCCATACCTTGGTGGGGCGCGACAGGCTGCTGGCGTGGACGATCGCCGGCTCCTGGATGATGAGACCGATGCCCCCGCGTGCTCGCTCGACATAGTAGTCGGTGAGTCGCGAGCTCGCGTACCGCTCGGCGAAGTTGGTGCTGTGAGCAGCCACGAAGATCCGGTTCGGGATCTCGAGCCCACCCAGGTAGACCGGTTCGAGGATGCGAGAGAGCCCGCTCGACGGGGTCATGGGAGCCACGGTAACACCCCCCGGATTCGCCCACGGCCCTCGACCCCGCGAGCCCCGTGCCCCTCCGCGACCGCCCAGCCCCCGACACCGGCCCGGCGAGGCCGGACCCGGCCAGAGCCCGGCGCTCGGAGAGCGCTGGGACAGGCCTCACAGGGTCTGCTCGCGGGGCAGCCGGAGATCGTGACAGAATGCAGTCCGACCCCCCGACCGATCCGCCACGCCGATAGGGCGATACCCGGAGAGCGTCGCAGCTCTGGCGAAGCCTGCGGTCGGAGGTCGGAGCGGACCGCGCAGGAAGGAAGGCGCACCCGTGCGCAGTGACGCGAGCATTCCCGCGATGGCGCAGAGCAGCGCCGCACGCTGGGGTGACGCCGCGGCCGTCGTCGACGGCGCGACCCGGCTGAGCTTCGCCGACGTGGCCGACGAGATGCTCCGGGTCGCGCGGGCGCTGGCTGCGGTGGGAGTCGGGCCGGGGGACCGGGTCGCGATCTGGGCCCCCAACTCGGCCAGCTTCATCACCGCCGCGCTGGGTATCCAGGCCGCCGGGGCCTGGCTGGTGCCGCTGAACACCCGGTTCCGGGGCGAGGAAGCGGCCTACATTCTCGGCAAGGTCGACGCCCGCGTGCTGTTCAGCGTCGAGGGATTCCTGGGGACCGACTACGAGGGGATGCTCCGGGCGGCGGATCCGGAGCTGCGGGCGCTCGAGCGGGTGGTCCACCTGCCCGGCCCCGGCGAGCGCACGACGCTCGAGTGGGAGGCGTTCCTCACGACGGGGGATGCGACGCCGGCGGGCGAGGTGCAGGCCCGGATCGACGCGCTGGGCCCCGACGACGTCTGCGACGTCATCTTCACCTCGGGCACGACCGGTCTGCCGAAGGGCGTGATGCTGCGCCACGGGCCGAGCCTGTGGGGATTCGGGATCTACAACGAGACGTACGGCCTGGTCGAGGGCACGCGCCAGCTGGTCATCACGCCGTTCTTTCACTGCTTCGGCTACAAGGCCGGGTGGATGATCGGGCTGATGTACGGCGCACGGACGTACCCGCTGGCCACCTTCGACCCGGTGGAGGCCATGCGGGTCATCTCGGAGGCGGGGATCACCCACATGCCGGGCTCGCCGACGATGTTCTCCGCGATCCTCGACCATCCCGATCGCGGCCAGCACGACCTCTCGACACTGGGCACCTCGCTGATCTCGGCGGCAACCGTGCCCGCCCGGCTCCTCGACCGCGTGCGCCACGAGCTCGGTGTCGAGCGAACCCTGACCGGCTACGGGCTCACCGAGAACCACGCGCTGGTCTCGGTCTCGCTTCCGGACGACAGCGTGGAGAGGGTGTCGACCACGTCGGGTCGCGTGCTCGACGGGCTCGAGGTGCGGGTGGTCGACGACGAGGGCAACGACGTGGTGACCGGCGAGTCAGGTGAGCTCCTGGTGAGCGGCCCGCTGCTGATGAGCGGCTACTACGAGGACGAGCCGGCCACTGCGGCCACGGTCGTCGATGGCTGGCTGCACACCGGAGACGTGGTCCGGCTGAGCTCCGACCGCTACCTGACCATCACCGACCGCAAGAAGGACATCTACATCATGGGCGGATTCAACGTCGCTCCCGCGGAGGTCGAGCGCGTGCTTCTCGACCTCGACGGGGTTGCCCAGGTCGCCGTGGTCGGCGTGCCGGACGAGCACTTCGGCCAGGTCGGGGTCGCGTTCGTGGTGCCGTCGCCGGGGGCGGCGCTGACCGGCGACGACGTGATCACTCACGCACGGGAGCATCTCGCCAACTACAAGGTCCCCCGCCGGGTCGAGCTGCTGAAGGAGCTCCCGCTCAACGCCACCGGGAAGGTGCTCAAGCACGTTCTGCGCGACGGGGCCGCCGTTCGCCGGGCTGAGCCCGCAGACGCCGGGGCAGCATGACGGCGCGGCGCCGCTCGCCGCCGGGGAGAGACCCGATGACCGAGCCCGAGCTTCCGATCCGCGGGGGATGTCTCTGCGGCGCCATCCGCTACGAGATCAGCCGCGTGCCCGCCGCCACGGCCGTGTGTCACTGCCGGGACTGCCAGCGAACGACGGGCAGCGCCTTTGCCCCCGTGATCAGCGTCGGGCAGCGCTCCTTCCGGCTCACCTCGGGCGAGCCGCGCATCCACGAGCTCGCCGGGGACAGCGGGCGGAGGGTGAGGCGCTTCTTCTGTGGAGATTGCGGCTCGCCGCTCTTCGGCCGCCCCGATGCGATGCCGCGCGCCGTGAACGTGCTGGTCGGAACGCTCGACGAGCCGGACTGGTTCCGCCCCGAGATGGCGCTCTTCTGCGGGAGCGCGTGGTCCTGGGTGTCGATCCCGGACACGCCGCGCGCACTGCCCGGAATGCCGGAAGCCGTGCCGGAGTAGAGCGGCTCCGTCCCGGGTCGCGGTCCAGCGGCTGCGGCTGCTTCCGGCTCTGGTAGCATGCGCGCTCCACCGGCACGGGACAGGAGGCTCGATGATCCCCGGACGGATCTCCCTGGAAGGCCGCGTGGCCGTGGTGGCCGGCGGCGGCGGAGACGGGATCGGCGGCACCATCTCGCTCTGCCTCGCGCAGGCGGGCGCCGCGGTCGCCGTGCTCGACCGGGACGCCGACTGCGCCAGGCAGGCCGTCGAGGCCATCGAGGCTGCCGGCGGCCGCGGCCTGGCGGTGCTCGAGGACGTGTGCACGCCCGAGGGCTGCGCCGCCGCCGTGGAGCGAACCGTGGGCACCCTCGGGGGACTCGACGTGCTGGTCAACGTGGTGGGCGGCATGGGCGGGCAGGCGCGCTGGGTCGTCACCGAGGAGTGGACCGACGCCGAGTGGGACCACATCCTGTCGATGAACCTCCGCTACGTCTTCCTGATGTGCCGCGCCGCCCTGCCCTCGCTCCGGGCCAGCCGCGTGGGCGGCTCGATCGTCAACATCGCGTCGATCTCGGGAACGCACTCGGCCCCGCAGCACGTCGCCTACGGCGCGGCCAAGGCGGGCCTGGTCAGCATGACGCGCTCGCTGGCGCTGGAGTACGCGCGCGACGGCATCCGGGCCAACGCGGTGGCGCCGGGTGTCATCCGCACGCCGCGGGGAGGGCGCGGCATGGCGTCCGACTTCGAGGCGCGGCTAGCCGAGTCGCTGCCCATCCCGCGCCCGGGTCAGCCGCAGGAGATCGCCGGTCCGGTGCTCTTCCTCGCCTCCGACCTCGCCAGCTACGTGACCGGCCAGACGCTCGGCGTGGATGGCGGCGCCGCCGTGCGCTACCCGATCCCCGTGCTGGGCCGCTCGCACATGATGTCGTGACCCCGGGGCCGGCGGATCGCGCCGCGCCGATCTCGAGCGGCTCCGCGCGCAGGCTCCGCCGATGCGCCCCGGCCAGCGGCCTCGCGGCCGCCCCGCAGTCGCGGCTCAGACCAGGTAGCGACCCCCGTTGACGCTCAGCGTCTGTCCCGTGACGTAGCCCGCGGCCTCCGAGGCGAGATACGAGCAGGCAGCCGCGATGTCCTCGGGCCGCCCGGGGCGCTTCATCGGCGCCTGTGCCGCCTGCGCCTCGATGTCCACCGGTGAGCCGCGCAGCATCGGCGTATCCACGAAGCCCGGGGGGATGGTGTTCACCGTGATCCCGACCGCCGCGTACTCCATGGCCAGCGCCTTGGTGAAGCCGACGACGCCGCCCTTCGAGGCCACGTAGTGCGCCATCACCGGGGCGCCCGACTGGGTGGAGGACGAGGAGATGTTGATGATCCGTCCCCAGCCGGCTTCCAGCATGTCACCGATGACGGCCTGGGTGCAGAGGAACGGGCCCTTCAGATTGACCCGGATCATGCGGTCCCACGCGTCCTCGTCGATCTCCGTGAAGCTGCAGAAGCCGGTGATCCCCGCGTTGTTCACGAGGATCGTGACCGGACCCAGCTCCGAGTGCGTGCGCGCCAGGGACTCGGCGATCTTCCGGGTCTCGGCGGCGTCTCCGACGCAGGCGATACCCCGGCCGCCTTCCTTCTCGATCATCGTGACGGTCTCCTCGGCGCCCTCGGGATTCAGGTCCCACACGGCGACGGCGATGCCGTCCCTGGCCAGCTGCAGGCTGCAGGCCCTTCCGATCCCGCTCCCGCCGCCCGTCACGATCGCGTTCTTCTGCTCCGGAGGCATCGTCATTCTTCCTGTCTGTCTGGGGATGACCAGATACGCGGCCGGGGCGCCCTTCGTCCGCCGGCCGGTCCATCATCCGCCTGTCCGGTCGGCAGCGCAACGGGATCCTCAGGAGGGCGAAGTATCGATCGTCGGCTTGATGAGCAGCTCGCAGACGTTCGCACGCCGGGGCAGCGACGCCACGAAGACGATCGCGGCGGCGATGTCCTCCGACTTCATGGCACCTTCCTTGCGGACGTGCTCCTGCATGGCCGCGCGGTGGCCCGGATCGCCGATCGAGTCCGCGACCTCCGTCGTGGTCGCCCCGGGCTCGATGACGCAGACGCGGATGCCGTGCTCACCCATCTCCTGCCGCATGCCCTCGGACATGGCGTTGAGTGCGAACTTGCTGGCCGAGTAGGGCCCGAAGGTGCTCGCCGCCCGGCGCCCCGCCGTCGAGGAGATGTTGATGATGTCCCCCCCGCCCTGCGCACGCATCGGCCCGATCGCGGCGCTGCAGGTGTAGAGACTGGCCATGAAGTTGATGTCCATCACCCGGCGCCACTCGGCCGTGTCGGCGTTCTCCACGCCGCCGGGACGGACGACGCCCGCGGAGTTGACCAGGATGTCGAGCCGTCCGAGCCTCTCGAGCGTGCCCGCGACGATGCCGGTGGCCACCGCCTCGTCGGTGACGTCGCCGGGGAGGGCCGTGGCCCGTCCGCCCTGCTGCTCGATGCGACGCACCAGCTCCTCGAGGCGATCGGCCCGCCGCGCCGACACCGCCACGCTGGCACCCGCCGCCGCGAGCGCGACCGCGGCGCCCTCGCCGATGCCCGACGACGCTCCGATGACCAGCGCCACGCGACCTGAAAGGGCTCCCGCCATGTGTCTCCTGCCCGACCGCTCTCCGGTCCTGGGGCCGGCCAGCTTGCGAGAACCGTGCCGCGGGTGTCAACGCGGGCGGCTGCCCGGCCCGGAAGCACGAGCGGGTGGGGATGTCGGATAAGATCGCATTACCGGCCGGGCCGGGAACGGGGGATTCCGTGAGCAATCCGCTGCGGGACACGACCGCGATCGTCGGAGTGGGCGAGACCTCGTTCTGGCGCCGGGGCCAGTCGCATCCCCGGACGAGCTACGAGCTGGCGGGGAAGGCCATCCTGGCGGCGCTCGATGACGCCGGCCTCCGCGTCGACGAGCTCGACGGCATCACCTACTACGGCTACGGGGCCGGCATCGACACCGCGGTCCTCGCGCAGATGCTCGGGATCCCGCACCTGCGGCTCGCCGTGTGCGTCTCCGGCGGCGGCGGCGGCGCCTCGGGCGCCGTGGGCACCGCGTCCGCGGCGATCGTCTCCGGCCTGGCATCCGTCGTGGTCTCGCTCAGCACGAGCCAGCACGTCGGCTTCCGCGCCACCGCCGCGTTCGCGAACCCCACGAACGCCGGGAGCCACTGGGACTTCGTCAGCCCTGCCGGCCTCGTCGCGCCCGGCCAGATGTACGCCATGCTGGCCCGCCGTCACATGCACGAGTACGGCACGACGCGCGAGCACTTCGGTGCGGTGGCGATCTCGAGCCGCGCCAACGCGAGCCGGATCGAGGGCGCCGTGCGCCGCGACCCGATCAGCATGGACGACTACCTGTCGTCGCGGATGATCTCGGAGCCGTTCTGCCTGCTCGACTACTGCCAGGAGACCGACGGTGCCGTGGCCTGCGTCACGACCTCGGTCGAGCGGGCACGTGATCTGCGCCGGCCGCCGGTCCTGATCCGTGCCGCCGCCATGGGCGGCGAGGGTGCGTGGGGTCAGGGCGAGGAGTGGCTGCAGATGCCCGACGACTACTTCGCGGCGGCCGGCTACCGGCGCATCGCCGACGACCTCTGGTCCCGCGCCGGCCTCGGCCCGGCGGAGATCGACGTGGCCGAGCTCTACGACCACTTCACCGCGATGGTGCTCATGCAGCTGGAGGACCTCGGATTCTGCGCGCCCGGTGAGGCCGGCCCGCTCGCGCTCGGCGGCGGGATCCGCCGCGACGGCACGCTGCCGGTCAACACCCACGGCGGGTCCCACTCGCACGCGAACATGAACGGCCTGACCCACGTGCTCGAGGCGGTCCGCCAGCTGCGAGGTGACGCCGTCAACCAGGTGGCCGGCGCCGAGACCGCCCTGACCACCGGTGGTCCCGGGAAGATCCCCATGAGCGCCCTGGTGCTGCGGAAGGACTGATCGTGGAGCTGCGCACCCCGCCCCCCGAGGCGATCGTCATCCGGCCCGACACCTGGACCGAGCCGTTCTGGGCGGCCGCGGCCGAGCACCGCCTCGTGTGCGCCCGCTGCGCCGACTGCGGACGCTACCGCATGCCGCCCGGCCCGTTCTGCCCGGCCTGCCGCTCGCAGGCGCTCGAGTGGCCGGAGCTCGGCGGCCGGGGGACGATCTTCTCCTATACCGTGGTGCATCACCCGGTCACGGCTGCGCTGAGGGACGCGGTGCCCTACGCGGTCGCCGCGGTGACCCTGCCCGACGCGCCCGGCGCGCGGCTCGTCGGCAACCTGGTCGGGATCGACAGCGAGACGCTCGGTATCGGGCTGGAAGTGCAGGTGGAGTGGGCCGACATCCGCGAAGGCGTCAGCGTGCCCCGGTTCCGGCCCGTCCGCTGACTCGCCGGTCCCGGCCTACTCGAGCGGACGTGGCGCACCCGTTCCCATGTAGCGCGCCAGGTTGCGATGGAAGTTGGCGGTGCTGCGCTCCATGTACGGATTGGGCTTGGGTCCGCTGAACCCCTGCGCCTTCATCCCCTGCTGCACCGCGGCCATGTTCGAGAAGTCCTGCGACAGCACGTAGCACCAGGCTTCCGCGGTCGCCGGGCAGTGCTCCCACTCCGGCTTCGGCTCTTCTCCCTCCGGAAAGAGCTCGTAGACGGCCGCCTCGAAGATGCACCGGTCCGGATCGTAGCCGTGCGGCCGGGCGCTGTAGCAAAGCGCGTTGTTCACGGCGTGCCCGATCTGGAAGTTCGGGAAGATCTGCCAGGCAGTGCCGCTCGCGCCGACGTGCGCGGGATCGACGGTCGGCCAGACCACGCCGCGCGCCGCGTCATCGCGCATCGCGGACTCGAGCCAGTGCTTGTGCACCTGGTCTGCGGGGGTTCCCTCCGGCAGCTCGTCGACCAGGCGAACCGCCGCGTCGACCAGCGTCTTCGTCGTGTTGGTGTTCGCCTTCTCCCACGTGTAGACCTGCATCTCGGCGGTCGAGATGCGGGGATCGGCGCCCGAGCCGATCCGCAGCTTCGCCTGCTGGTTCTCGTCCATGTCCGAGGATGCGTCGTAGCCGATGTGGCTGTGCTTGCCCTGCACCCGGCTCCAGCCGCGGAACTCGCCGAACGCGGTGAACTCCGGGTGCGTCGTCAGCACGTGGTAGGTCTCGTTGAATGCCTCGAGAGCGACCTTCCAGTTGCAGTCGAAGTAGCCCCACTTGCGCCACCTGCAGCGCATCTTCTGCAGCTCGAAGGGATCGAGCATGGAGGCGGCGGGCTCGAGATAGTCGCGCAGCGGCTCGCAGTCCGGGTCCATGTTGATCCAGATCCAGCCGCCCCAGGTGTCGACCTGGACCCGGCCCAGACGGATGCAC
>JAJDAJ010000045.1 GCA_029261925.1 Deltaproteobacteria bacterium
CAGCTCTGCTCTAGTCTTGTACGTGGTCCTCGCGTTCGCGTGGATCTTCATCCGGGCACCCCCTCTGAGCTTTTGAGTTCAGGCAAACCCATCATCTCAGAGGGACCCGGATGAACAACCTACCTGGCAGCCACAGCTAGCCGGCTTCCAGCGCCCCGGGCCCGGAGACCGCCCGCTACTCGTCGGCCGATGCGCTGCCGTCCTCCGCGGGCGCCGCGGGCGGGGCGGGCGCCGCGGGCGCGTCCATCACGTAGGGCCCGATGTTCAGGACCTCGAGCCGCCGATCGCCGACCAGGAAGAGCCAGTGCCCGCGGCGGCTCAGCTCGCGCCGCGCGTCCACCTGGATGGCGTCGGCCACCCAGTTGCCGTCGGGCGTAGCCACCTGCAGGCCGCGGTCTCCCATCACGTAGAGCCAGCCGTCCACGCCGGTCACGTCCACGACCGAGCCGAGCTTCTCCGGATCGAGCTTGCCGACCACGCGCGGCCGGCCGGGTCGCTCGAGACTGACCTCGACGGTCTCGTTCTTGCCGAAGACGTACAGCGAGCGGCCGATGCGGCGCGCGCGCGTGGCCCCGAAGTTCTTGCCGAGCCCCACGCGCGAGCCGGTCAGATGGCGCAGCAGGTGCTTGGGCGACGTGACCTCCACGCGGTTGGGTCCGATCAGGTAGATGTACGGCTCCGCCACCTCGACACCGACGTAGTCGCCCTCGAGCATGCGGTGCGGCTTGAGCGGCCGCTGCTCCAGGCGCAGCGCGTACACGCCGCGGCTCCCCGCGAGCAGGGCCGTCTTCCCGTAGACGTCGATCGTGCGGATCGCGCCGATCTCGGGAAGCTCCCAGCGCCCGACCACCTTGGGCTTGGTCACGCTTCGCTCGACCACCTCGGCACCGTCGGGGCCGTACAGGATCACCAGCTCCTCGGTGGCCAGGCTGATGCCGGTCCAGCGCGACAGGTCCGCATCCCGGCGGTAGCGATCGATCGTCGCCGGCTGATCCGGCGTCGAGATGTCCAGGATGTCGTAGCCACCGCGCGAGAAGAGCACGGCGGCGCGGTCACCGCGCACGTCGATGGCTGCCACGTCGTCGAAGTACTCGATCTCCCTAGAGCGCACCTCGGAGGTGGCCCAGGTCGCGACCGGGACGAAGAAGTCCTTCCAGAACGGGTAGCGGGCGTTGCCGAAGACGGTGCGGTCACGACCGCGCGCCGTGCCGAGCACGTGCTCAGCGGACGCCTCGAAGGTCTCGTCCCAGACCGGCTCCTCCTCGCCCTTCTCGGTGTGGTAGATGCGCATGCGGCAGCGCGAGATCAGGGTGGCGCCGCCGAAGACGCCCGAGGCCTGGGTCTCCTCGTAGTCGACGCGGATCCAGGCGTCCATGTCCGGCGTCGGCGTGCCGCCGCGCGGGATCTGGCGCACGTTGATCCCGAGATCCTGGTAGCGCCGGGCGACCATGGCGGCGAAGCCGCGCGCCACGCGCTGCGGCTGCGCGACGTTGGGCGCGACCTCGACGCGCACGCCCATGCTCTGGATCTGAGAGCCGCGGCGCAGCTCGACGAGGCGGAGCGAGGCCTGGGCCTCGCCGGCGAAGTCGCTCTCGGGATGCTCGCGCACGAAGGCGTCCAGGAGCGAGGGCGTCGGCGCGCGTCGCACGGCCTCGACCCACTGCAGGTTGCCGCGCGCACGCTCGGCGAGAGTCCCGTCGGGATAGCTGCTCAGGAAGGCGCGGTAGGCCTCCGGGGTGTTGGACTCGCGCGCCTCCTGGAAGTACAGCGGCTCCATCTCGAGCCGGAGCTCCTCGAGCCACGGACTCTGCGGGTACTTGCTCACGAAGGCCTCGTACCCCGTCAGCGACTTGTGCGTCTGGACGCGCAGGAACGCGATGCGCTGTCGCGCGACCTCGGAGTTCGGCGAGTCGGGATTCTTGCGCAGGTACTTGTGGTAGGCCGGAACGTCGTCGCGCGCGCGCGTCGCCTGCCACGACGAGTCCGCGCATGCACTCGACACCAGCGCCACAAGGGCCGCGAGACCCAGGTTTCGCACCACGACTACGGGATTGGAACGCACATTTCCCTCCGGATTTCAGGCGTGCCCTGACGACCTGCGTGTCGGAGGTCGGCAGCGGCGACTTGAGGCCTCAGCGGCCCCCGCGGCGCTCGCGCTCGTGGCGCGCGTGTTCACGAACGGCCACGTGCAGCGAGGGATCGCTCTCGATCTCGCGCAGCACCTGCGCGGGAAGTGCGTGCAGCTGCTGCAGGGCCACGTCGACCGGCGCGTAGGGATTGCGCGCCAGCGCGGAGCGGACCTGGGACCGGCGAGACCAGCGCGCGCTGCGCTGGATCTCGCCCAGGCTCGAGGCCGCCACCGGCCGGGCGGCGGCCAGCCGCACCACGTCGGCCTCGGTCGTGCGGGGATTCTGCAGGAGGTTGCGGATCACGATCGGATCCGGATCCCGGGCGAGCTGCTCGAGCAGAGCCGGATCGGGGCGCCGGGCCAGGCTCCGGCGCCGGCCCAGCGGCATCTTTCGCAGGTCCACGTGCAGACGCGATGCGGGATCCTCGAGGTCCTGGGCCGCGGTGCGGGTGCGCAGCAGCGCCATGATGATCCCGTCGCCGGCGGCATGCGCGCGCGCGTACAGCGCCGCGCGGCGATCGCGGTCCGCGTCGGACTCGACCTCCTCGAGCAGGAGCTCGTGCAGGGCGTCCGCCAGCGGATCGGCGGCGCCCGGTGCCGGCGTGCGGTGCAGCGCCCGGGCCAGCAGCGCATAGGCCGGGTCGGGCTCGAGCCGCTGCAGGCACTCGCGCACCAGCTCCAGGCGCATTCGCGGCTCGAGTACGCAGGCCAGCTTGCGGTCCAGCTCCGCCACCAGCGTCGGGGCAGAAGACGCCATGGGCGTCTCTTCGGCAGCTCGCGACGCCGGCCTTCGGCCCGCGGCTCCGGAGGGCGGCTCAGTCCAGGCCGAGCACCGCGAAGTTGCCGCCCCCGGTGGGCGGTCCCATGCTGGCGGCGAAGGCCAGGCGGGGCGAGCGCACGGCGCGGCAGCGGCCGGGCTCGTGGCTGTGCACGCCCTCCGGGCAGCCGTCGCGGACGTCGCCGCGGAGCTGCCGCACCGCCTCGATCGGCCGCAGGATGGCGGGCGCGCCCATGTGGCTGAAGCTGTGGCAGCCGCCGTCGGTGCACGCGGGCCAGCGCCCGTCGAGCTCCATCGCTCCCGACTCCACCAGCGGGCCGCCCTCGCCCGGCTTGCAGAAGCCGAAGAGCTCCCACTGCATGATGATCCACGAGGCGAACCCGTCGTACAGCGAGACCACGTCGAAGTCATCGTGCGCGACGCCGGCCATGGCGAACCCGTCGTCGACCCAGGAAGTGGGCAGTGGTCCGCCGAGCGGGTGCTCGAGCAGCGGCGGCTCGGCGTAGGCTGGGTAGCAGAGCTGGTCGGCGCCGCCGAGCACGCGGACGGGCGGACGCCGCAGGTCTCGCGCGCGCTCGAGCGTGGTGAGCACCATGGCCGCTCCGCCGTCGTTGACCTGCGCGCACATCAGCCGCGTGAGCGGATCGGCGATGAGCGGAGCGCTCAGGATGTCCTCGACGCTGTACGGTCCGCGGCCGTGCATCACGGCGTCGGGGTTCAGGTGCCCGTAGTTGCGGATCGTCGCTGACACACGCGCGATCTGCTCGCGGGTCGTGCCGTACTGGTGCATGTGCCGCCTGGCCGCCAGCGCGAACTGCGCCGCGGTGTAGCTGCCGGTCCACTCGTTGAACTGGAGCTCCTGGGTGGTCCAGGACGCCGTGCGACCGTCGACCGGCGTGCTCGCGGCCATGCCCAGCACGATCACGGCCGTATCGATGTAGCCCGCGCCGATGGCGGCGGTGGCGTCCAGGATCGCCGACACGCCCGTTCCGGCCCCCGAGTTCACCGCGCCGGTGAACCAGCGGATCGGGATGCCGAGCTGCGCGGGCCAGTTCGCCTGGCGATAGTTGCCCGGGCTCGCCGCCCCCGTCTGGGGCCACTGGTCGATCATCGGGTAAAGGCCCCCGATGTCCTCCTTGGCCAGGCCCGCGTCGTCCAGGGCCATGCGCAGCGCCTCGAGGGCGTAGCTCAGGCCGTAGCGGCCCTCGGAGCGACGGGTCTGCTCGGTGGTGGCCACGCCCGCGATCGCGACCTCTCGGAGTCCTCGCATCGCGCGCATCGTACCCGATGGACGACCCGCTATCCTGCGCGGCCATGAGCGAGAGCCTCCAGCGGCTTCTCGAGCTGCTGGACCTCGAGCGGCTCGAGGTGAACCTGTTCCGCGGCCGGAGCCCCGCGGACGCGCAGTTCCGCATCTTCGGCGGCCAGGTGCTCGCGCAGGCTCTCGTCGCCGCGCGGCGCACCGTGGACGACGACCGCCTCCCCCACTCCCTCCACGCGTACTTCCTGCGCCCGGGCGACCCTCAGGTGCCGATCGTCTTCGACGTGGACCGCATCCGCGACGGGCGCAGCTTCACCACGCGCCGGGTCGTGGCCATCCAGAAGGGCGAGGCCATCTACAACATGTCGGCGTCGTTCCAGATCGCCGAGGACGGCCTGGAGCACCAGATCGACGCGCCCGAGACGGGGCCGCCGGACGGCGAGCCCGACTTCGCCGAGGTCATGCGCGACGCCGCGGCCGAGCGCGGCCACCGCGGGGACCCCGCGCGCTTCGGGCAGCCGGTCGAGGTGCGCACGGTCGGGGGCATGCACGCCTTCGACGCCACGCCGCGCCCGCCGCGCATGGACACCTGGATCCGCGCGCGTGGGGCGCTGCCCGATGACCCCGGGCTGCACATGTGCGTGCTCGCCTACGCCTCGGACCTGACGCTGATGGCGAACGCCGTCTACCCCCACGCCACGAGCATGATGCGCGACGGCTTCCGCTCGGCGACGCTCGATCACGCCATGTGGTTCCACCGCCCGTTCCGCGTGGACGACTGGATCCTGCACGTGCAGGACAGCCCGGTGTCGGCGCGCGCCCGTGCCCTGTGCCGCGGCACCTTCTTCACCCGCGCGGGCGAGCTGGTCGCCTCGTGCGTGCAGGAGGGCATGATGCGCGCGGCGCGGGACGGATCCGCGCACTGAGCGCTCAGGGACGGATGTTCCGGACGTCCTCGCGGTTCCAGCACGGATGGCCGGCCGGCTGATACGTCAGCACGAGCGCACGGCGCGACCCGGCGCCGCGGTTGCTGCGGGAGCCGTGCACGACGTCACCGTGGAAGAAGACGACCGAGCCGCCCGGGGCCTCGATCGGAACCCGCTCCCCGGCGGGTACGCGATCCACATCGGTGTAGAGCCGGCCGAGAAGGCCGCGGTCCTCGTGCACCGGCAGGTCACCGTGAAGGTGGCTGCCGGCGATCATCCAGAGGCAGCCGTTCTCCCTGGTGGCGTCGTCCAGGTAGAGCTGGAGACTGACCAGCCGGTCGGTGTGCGCACAGCCGAAGCGCCAGTACGGGGTGTCCTGGTGCCACGGGAACGGCGCGCCGCGCGGACGCTTGAAGTTCAGCTTGTCGGTGAAGAGCGCCAGGGGCTCGCCGAGCAGCTCCCGGGCCGGCCCCGCCAGACGCACGTCGTCGACCAGGCCCTCCAGCCTCGCGTCGAGGTGCAGGAACGGCTCCATCGAGCGGATCTCGGGCGCGCCCTCGCGCCACTCCCACTTGACCGTCGAGCCCAGCAGCGACTGGTACCTCCTGTCGTCGATGCGCTCGACCGGCGCCGCGGCGACACGTCCTGCGGCCTCGACCACGCGCGCGTGGATCGCCTCGACGGCGGCGCGCAGCGGCGCCAGATCGCCCGGGCCGAGGGCGCCGGGACGCACGAAGAAGCCCGATTCGCGATAGCGCTCGCGTTCGGCGGAGCTGATCGGATCCAGGGCGGCCTCCGCTGGCAATCGTCCGGCGCGTCGGTAGCTTGCAAAGGGTCGCCGCAGCGGTCAAGCGGTCGGAGGAGCGCCTTGCTGGTCGTCACCGGAGCCGCCGGGTTCATCGGCAGCAACCTGGTCCGCGCGCTGAACGAGCGCGGCCGCGAAGACGTCCTGGCGGTCGACGACATGACCGACGGCCGCAAGTTCCGCAACCTGGTGAACTGCGAGATCGAGGACCTGCTCGATCGCGACGAGTTCCTCGAGCTGGTCGAGAGCGACGCCCTCGGCGACGTCGAGGCGGTGCTCCACCAGGGTGCCTGCTCGAACACCATGGAATGGGACGGCCGCTTCGTCCTGCGCATGAACCACGCGTATCCGCGCGCGCTGCTCGCCTTCTGCGACCGGCGGCAGGTTCCCTTCATCTACGCCTCGTCGGCGGCGGTCTACGGGGGCAGCTCCGAGTTCCGCGTCGACCCGGCCTGCGAGAAGCCGCTCAACATGTACGGCTACTCGAAGCTGCTCTTCGACCGCCACGTGCGCCGCCGCCTCGACCGGCTGCACTGCCAGGTGGCCGGGCTGCGCTACTTCAACGTGTACGGGCCTGGCGAGCAGCACAAGGGCGAGATGGCCAGCGTGGCATACAAGCAGTACATGCAGCTGCGCGAGGGCGACGTGGTACGGCTCTTCGAGGGCTCGGACGGCCACGCCGACGGCGAGCAGAAGCGCGACTTCGTCTGGGTGGGCGACGTGGTCGCCGTGAACCTCTGGCTGCTCGACCATCCGGAGGTCTCGGGGATCTTCAACGTGGGCACGGGCCGCGCCCAGAGCTTCAACGACGTGGCGCGCGCGGTGATCGCGCACCACGGTCGGGGACGCATCGAGTACGCACCCTTCCCCGAGGCACTGCGCGGGAGCTACCAGAGCTTCACCCAGGCCGACCTCGTCGGCCTGCGCGCCGCCGGCTACGAGGCATCCTTCCGCACGGTGGAGGAGGGGGTCGCGCAGTACATGAAGCAGCTCGACGAGCCCGGCTGAGCGGCGCCCCGCTAGCCGGTCTGCACGCGGATCTGCCGGGGCTGCGCCTCGGCGACCTTCGGCAGCTCGACCTCGAGCACGCCGTCGTGCAGGCGCGCCTCGATGCGCGCGCTGTCGACGTGGCTCGAGAGGCGGAACCGGTGCTCGAAGTCCCCGACCTCGTACTCGGTGTAGACGGGCTGGAGCCCGGCGAAGGGCTCGAGCGAGACCGAGCCCCGCAGCGTGAGCACGCCGTCCTCGAGCGACACGTCCACGGAGGACTCGTCGACGCCCGGGAGATCCGCACGGAGCCAGAGCCGATCGTCGAGGTCCATGATGTCGACGCTCGGCCGGTAGGTCCGGCCCGGTCGCGTGCCCTCGTGCGGCACGGCTTCCTTGGTCTGCAGATTCTCGCTCATCGGATCACCTCCGGGTCCGGCCCTAGCTGGCCCGGACCTCGATCTGGCGCGGCCTGACCTCCTCGCGTAGCGGCACGCGGACCGTCAGGACGCCGTTCTTGCAGCTTGCCCCGGCACGCGCCGGGTCGAGCTCGCGCGGCAGCTGCAGCGAGCGGGAGAACTCTCCGGCGCTGCGCTCGCGCCGGTGGTAGCTGCCCTCCGGCGCCTCCTCGCCGCGCTTGCCGTGGATCTTCAGGGTCTGGTCCCGCGTCTCCAGGGAGAGGTCCTCGGGGCGGTAGCCCGGCACCTCCACGTGGATGACGAAGCCCTCGTCGTCGCGGAACACGTTGACGGGCGGGTGCACGCCCCGGCCCGACGGTCCCGGATCCCAGCCCACCGGGCGAAAGAAGGTCCGCTCGAGATCCTCCTGAAGCCGCGGAAGGTCCCGGGTGAAGCGGATGACGGCCATGATGTACCTCCAGTCTGGCGTCCGGCGCGTTCTCGGTGCCTCTGGACGCCGGCGAAGGCTGTGGACGCCACGATCGCTGTCAAGGCGAGACGGCTTCCGCGCGGGGCGCAGGTGTCCTAGCCTGGCGCGCAGGCCGGCCGCCGGGCAACCGATAAGCAGCGGGACCGCATGGACATCTTCAGCGCAGCGCGGAGCCTGTCACGCCCGTTCGCCTTCGAGCGACCGGACGACGCCACGCGTCTGCCGATCGGCGCACGGGGCCTGATCGGGGACGGCTTCTCCTGCGCGCTCGTGCGCGCGGACGGGGCGATCGACTGGCTCTGTCTGCCTCGCTTCGACAGTCCCGCGATCTTCGCCGCACTGCTCGATCCGGAGCGCGGTGGCCTGACCAGCATCACGCCCGCGCAGCTCCCGTTCGACAGCCTGCAGCGCTACGACCCGGACACGAACGTGCTCGAGACGCTGCTGCGCGTCCCCGGCCAGGGCCAGGTCCGGCTGACGGACTACATGCCGTGGACCGACGACTCGCGCGCGAGCATCCACGAGATCCACCGCCGCATCGAGTGCCGCGAGGGCGACGTCGAGCTCGAGCTGATCTTCGACCCGCGCTTCGGGTACGGCATCGACGAGACGAGCATCGAGATCGCAGAGCACGGGCTCATGGCGCGCGGCTCGGGGGGCGAGCGCCTGGTCGCGGCGCTGAGCCGCCCGCTGGACTGGCGACCGCGCGAGGCCGGAGGCATGTCGGCACGCATGCGGCTGCGCGGCGGGGAGCGCCGCTGGATGGTCCTGTCGTGGGACGCCCCCCAGCCCGAGCCGATCGCCGCCTACCGGCCCTACGAGCACCTCCGCGCCACGCGCCACGCCTGGCGCGAGTGGTCCCGGACGCTGCAGTACGACGGGCCGTGGCGACACCACGTGATGCGCTCGGCGCTGGCGCTCAAGCTGCTGATCTACGCGCGCACGGGTGCAGTCGTGGCCGCACCGACTGCGTCGCTCCCGGAGTGGATCGGCGGCACGCGCAACTGGGACTACCGCTACTCCTGGACCCGCGACGCGGCGCTGGCGATCCGCGCCGCGAACCTCATCGGGTACGAGCGCGAGGCCCGCGAGTTCTTCCACTTCGTGCGCGACACCCTCGACCACGTGCCCGAGCTCGGTGTCATGTACACCGTGGAAGGCCAGCCCGTTCCCGAGGAGCGCGTTCTCGACCACCTGCGCGGCTTCCGAGGCTCCGCGCCGGTGCGGGTCGGCAACGCCGCCAAGGACCAGCTGCAGTTCGACACCGCTGGAACCCTGCTCGACGCCGCCTTCCTGTACGAGCGCTTCGGCGGCTCGCTCAACCTGCGCGTCTGGCGCCACCTCTGCGCCGTGCTCGACACCGTGAACCGGCGCTGGCGCGAGCCCGATCACGGCATCTGGGAGCCGCGCAACGGTCCACATCACAACGTGCACTCCAAGCTGATGAGCTGGCTGGCGCTGGACCGCGGCGCGCGCCTGGCGCCGCTGTTCGGCGGGCGCGAGGCGGCGGTCGTCTGGCAGCAGGCGGCCCACGAGATCCGGGCCGACCTGATCGCCCGCGGCACGTCGCCCGACGGGCGCTACTTCGTCAGCCGCTACGACGGGACCGAGCCCGACGCCGCACTGCTCCTGATCGGCACCCACGGCCTCGTGCCCGCCGACGATCCGCGCGTGATCGAGACCGTCCGCTGGGTCGCCTCGGAGCTCGGTGAGGGTCCCTTCATTCACCGCTACCGCGGCGAGGACGGCGTGGGCGGCCAGGAGGGCGCCTTCGTTCTCTGCGGCTTCTGGCTGGCCGAGGCGCTGGCGCTGGCGGGCGACCTCGAGGCGGCCCAGGGGGTCTTCAGCGCGCACGCGGAGTCCGGAAACCACCTCGGGCTGCTCGCCGAGGAGATCGACCCGGCCAGCGGCGAGCTGCTCGGCAACTTCCCCCAGGCCTTCAGCCACCTGGGCCTGATCAACGCCGCCTGCCGCATCGACCTCGGTCTGCGCCTGCGCGACGAGGGCTCGACGAAGCTGCCCCGCATGCTGCTAGACTGAACCGGGCGATGCCCGCGTCCCCCGTCGTCCGAGATCTGTGCGACTACGTCGCCATCCCCTCGGTCAATCCGATGCGGCGCGACGACATCGACGCGTCGATCGTCGGCGAGCGGCGCTACGCGGAGCACGTGCGCGAGCAGCTCCGCGGGCTCGGCCTCGACACGGAGCTGGTCGGTGACGCCGCGCGCCCGTCGGTCGTGGCCTACGCCAGCGTGGCCGCCGCGACCGGGACACTGCTGATCGCGTCGCACCTCGACACGGTTCCGGTCGACGGGATGGAGATCGATCCCTTCGACCCGCGGATCGACGGCGGACGCCTGTACGGGCGCGGGTCGTGCGACACCAAGGCGGGCATGGCGGCGGCCGTCGAGGCGCTGCGCCGCGTGCTGGCGGCCGGCCGGCTGCGCTCCAACGTGATCCTCGTGGGCGAGTCCGACGAGGAGCTGTCCAGCACCGGCATGCGCGAGGTGCTCGGCTCGCTCCGGCAGCAGCCCGACTGGGTGATCGCGACCGAGCCGACGTCGCTGCGCGTGGTGACGCGCCACAAGGGCGTGGTGCACTCGCGGCTGTTGGCGCGCGGGCGATCGTGCCACGCGTCGGCGCCCGGCGAGGGACGCAATGCGATCGTCGCGCTGGCCCGCGCGGTCCTGGCACTCGACGAGCTGGCGGGCCGCCTCGCCGGGCGGCACGACGAGCGCCTGGGCTCTCCGACGCTCTCGCCGGGCGTGATCCGCGGCGGCAGCGCGCCCAACATCGTGCCCGACGAGGCCGCGCTGGTCGTCGACCACCGGACGCTGCCGGGCGAGACCGAGGCGGACGTGCGCACCGCGATCGAGGAGGCGCTGCGCGCGCACGACGTGCGCGACGTGGAGATCGACTGGTGCCGGCTCGAGAAGGCGGCCCTGCTCACGCCCGACGACCACCCGGCCGTTCTCGAGCTCCGGCGGGCGCTGCGTGCGCACGGCCTCGACGGTGACCTCGACATCGCGGCGTTCGGCACCGACGCGGGCGTGGCGCAGGCGGCGGGGATACCCGGCGTGGTCTTCGGTCCGGGCGACATCGCGCAGGCCCACACCGCGCGCGAGTTCGTGGACGTGGCGCAGGTCGAGAGCGCGGCCGACGCGCTCGAGACCCTGATCGGCGCCTGAGAGCGCGGCTCAGCGCTCCGCGTCGAACGGGCGCGCCAGGTCGGCCGGCGGGCGCACGCGTCCGGCCGCCAGGGCCAGCACCGCGAGTGTGAGCACGTACGGGGTCATCAGCATCAGGCTGTAGGGCACGTTCCAGCCGACCGCCTGCAGCCGGAACTGCAGCGCGCTGGCCGCTCCGAAGAGCAGCGCGCCCGCCACCACGCGCCCGGGCCGGTAGCCCCCGAACAGCACCAGGGCCAGCGCGATGAAGCCGCGGCCGCTGCTCATGCCCTCGACGAAGCTGTCGGAGATCCACAGCGTCAGGCTGGCACCGGCGAGGCCCGCGCAGGCGCCCCCGAAGAGCGTCGCCGCGAGCCGGGTGCGCAGCACGTCGATGCCGTGCGCGTGGGCGGCCTCCGCCCGCTCGCCCACGGCGCGCAGCGAGAGGCCCGCGCGCGTTCGACGCAGGAAGACCGCCACGGCGACCACCAGCGCCGCCGCCAGCAGCAGGAAGGCGTTGAGGCCCGCCATCCCCGGCATCGAGGGGGCGACCGCCAGGTCGACGTCGGCGGGGTACAGGGCGCGGTGCAGGCTGCCGGTCGCGCCGAGCGCCAGCAGGTTCAGGCCGGTGCCGCAGACGACCGGATCGGCGCGACGGCCCAGCACGAAGTAGGCGAAGAGCGCGGCCAGGGCGGTACCGGCG
>JAJDAJ010000046.1 GCA_029261925.1 Deltaproteobacteria bacterium
CCGTGCGCGGTCGCGCCGCGGGCGAGCGCACCGGGCCCGCGCGCCAGCCGGACCGCGTCCGGAGGCGGGCCGGCCCCCTCCCGCGGAACGTCACGCCCGCGCGACCCGCCCCTCCGCGAGCCCCGCGCGCGGTGGCTGCCCCCGGCCGCCCCCGCGCGCCGCAGGCCGCACCGCAGCGACGTGCACCGCGGCCCGATGCGCGACCGGATCGCGCGGGCCGCGCCGGCTGGAAGCGCGCACCGCGAGACACCCGGGAGCGCGCCGGTCCTCCGGAGCGTGCGGGGCGCGGCGATCGCCGCGCGGCGCCCGCTCCGCGCTCCGGCAGCCGCGAGATGGGGCCCCGCGGGGGTCAGCGGGGCCGGGGCTCGATGCAGCGTCGCTCCGGCGGCGGCGTCCGCACGGGCACATCCCGCGGCACCCGCCGCGGGGGCGGGCACGGGCGGCGCTAGCGGGCTGCCCCTCAGCTCAGCGCGCCGGCCGCGGCGATCGCCGAGACCTCGTCCGGCGCGTATCCGAGCACCCGCGTCATCACCTCGAAGGTGTGCTGCCCGATCGGGCCGCCCGCGTGGGTCGGCCGCGAGGGCGTATCCGAGAAGCGCGTCACGGGGCCGTCGTAGCGCATCGGGCCGAGCACCGGGTGGTCGAGCTCGACGAAGAACTCGCGTGCCGCGAGCTGCGGATCAGCGATGAAGTCGGTCGCGCGCAGCGGCACGTAGGCGGGGACGCCCGACTCGCGCAGCCGCGCCGCGGCCTCGAACGGGTCGAGTGCGGCGCACCAATTGCCCAGCACCGCGTCGATCTCGGCGCGGTGCCCGAGGCGGCGGGCGAGCTCGTCGCCGCCCAGCGTCCCGAGCTCGGGCACCTGGGCGCAGAGCGCGCGCCAGTGCTCCGCCGTGCGCGCCTCGATCGCCACGTAGCGCTCGACGCCGGCCGTCGCGTAGACCCCGTGCGGGCAGCCCCACTCCGAGTCGTGTCCCGCCTGCCCGAGCACGCGGCCGCTTCTCTGGTGGTCGAGCAGCAGCGGCCCGAGGAAGTGGATCGAGGCCTCGATCTGCGAGAGGTCGATGCACTGCCCCTCGCCCGTGCGGTCGCGGTGGTACAGGGCGGCGAGCAGCGCCGCCTGCGCGTAGCGCGGCGAGATGAAGTCGGTGTAGGCGCCCCAGGGCGCCTGGGGCTTGCGGTCGGGCCAGCCGGTGATGCCGACGAAGCCCGCCAGCGCCGCGCCGTGCAGTCCGAATCCCGTGTGCGCCCGCTCGGGCCCCGTCTGGCCGCGCATGCAGGTGTACAGCATCACCAGGTCGGGATTGCAGGACCGCAGCGTCGCGTAGTCGATCCCCAGGCGCTCCGCGGTGCCGGGGGTGAAGTTCTCGATCACCACGTCGGCCCACTCCGCGATCCGGTGCGCGACCCGGAGGCCCTCGGGCGTCGTGAAGTCGAGCGCGAGGTTGAGCTTCGACTGGTTCATGTTCGCGTACGTGTGCCCGTTCGAGATCCCGGGGTCCCCCTTCCACGGCGGCAGCATGCGCAGCGTGTCGACGCGCTTCTCGCTCTCGACGTGCAGCACCGTGGCGCCGAGGTTCGCGAGGTCCTTGCTGATCAGCGGGCCCGCCGCGATCCACGAGAAGTCCGCGACGCGCAGGCCCTCGAAGAGGCGCTCGCGCGGGGCGAGGCGCGTGGCCGTCGGCGCGGCGGGCTCGCGCGGGGCTGCATCGAGAAGCGCCTGGTCCTCGCCCAGGCGCGGGGCCGCGGCGCGGTACGCGATCGGCGTGCGCGAGAGCCGCGCGAAGGGACCGGGCACGCGCAGGCCGTCCATCTCGACCCAGAATTCTCGCGCCGCGAGCTGGGGGTCGGCGAGCAGATCGGGCGCGAGGTTGACCGGTGCCACCAGCCACTTGCGCGCGACCGCCTCGCGCTGGATCTCGACCTTGGTCATCGTCCGCAGGTGCGCGAGAAACTGCTCGACGCCGCGGATGGCGGTCTCGAGCGGAAGGGCGCCTTCCTGGATCTGCTGGATCCAGGTCGTCCAGTCGATCTCCATCAGCTCCGCGTCGAGGCCGCCCCGCTCGCCGACGTACTCCATGCAGGCGTTGAAGCCGAACGCGCCCTGCGCGCCGATCACCAGCGCCATGGCGACCCAGCCGTCCTTGCAGCGCTCGATCACCGGCAGCTTCAGCCCGGGCAGGACCTCCATGGCGCCGGTGCGCATCGCGCGCTCGGGGCCGAAGCCGGGCGGGTCCTGGCCGAAGGCCGCATGGTCGGTGACGTACATCAGCGACCAGAGCACCGCGGCCTGGATCGAGGTGTCGAGGTGCTGGCCGCGCCCGGAGCGATTGCGCCCCCAGAGCGCCATCAGCACGTCGGCCGCGGCCTGCACGCCGCCGTGGTGGACCGTCTCGGGAAAGCCGACGGGAACCGGCGGCCGGTCGCCGTCGCCCTGCATGTTGAGCAGGCCCCCCGCGGCCGCCAGCGTGAGGTCCGTGGCCCGGTGCCGCGCATGCGGACCGGTCTGTCCGAAGGGCGTCACCGAGACATAGACCAGCGCCGGGTTGATCTCGCGCAGCGCGTCGGCTCCGAGCCCGAGCGCGCCGAGCGTGCCGGGCGTGAACGACTCCACCAGCACGTCGGCACCACGTGCCAGCTCGACCAGGCGCGCGCGATCCGCGGGCGCGTCGAGGTCGAGCACCACGCTGCGCTTGCCCATGCCCCAGGCGCGCCAGAACAGCGACTCGGGCTCGCCCCGCGCATCGGGCGAGAAGGGCGGCGCGTGCCGCGAAGCGCAGCCGCCCGGCGGCTCGATCTTGATCACCTCGGCGCCGAGGTCCGCGAGCACGCGGCCCGTGGCCTCGGCCAGCGGCGTGGCGAGGTCGAGGACGCGCAGCCCCTCGAGTGCGGCAGGCACGCCGGTTCAGCCCGCCTGGACGGCCGGATCTCGAGCCGGGGCAAGCCCGTCGTGGGGATGCCGGGTGCGCGGGGCTCCTTCGCGGTGTCTGTCCCGGGTCGCGGCGCCCATGCGCGTGCCTCCTGCGAACGCCAGACTACACCGCGAGGGTGCGGCGTCGCTCACTCGACCCGGGTGAAGCGCATGGGCTCCGCTCCGGGGCCCCCGCGGCGGAGCTCGAGGTCCGTGACCTGTCCCGCCCCGTTGGTCCTGAAACGGAACGCCTCCGAGCGCCCCTCGGCCCGCCACCAGCCGTCGTCGCCCGGCTCGAGGCGCGAGGAGCCCATCATGGGCGCGCTCATGTGCAGCGCGCTGCCCTCGCGCACGACGCGCAGGGAGACCGGCATGCCGCGCATGCGGTACCGCCCCACGTAGGCGTCGTGCACGTGATCCACGTCGAGCACGCGCAGCTCGTCGACGGTCCACGGCACTGGACGGCCGGCCGCACGCGCGCGGATCTCCGCCGCGCGAGGCGGGTCGATCGGTCGGCCGTCGTTGCCCCAGGCGCGCCGGATCCAGGTGAGCAGTGCCGCCAGCGCCTCGTCGTCGAGCGCCGGGTTCGCGCCGTGGCCCGGCATGACCGCATCCCAGCGGCGCCCGTCGAGCAGCATCGGACCGGCGATGCCGTGCAGGACGATGCGCACCAGCCAGCCGTCCGAATCGAGCACCCAGGGCGATCCCACCAGCGAGGGCGCGAGGCCGGCCTGGCCGCGGCCGTGCGGGAGGTGACAGCCCGCGCAGAGCTCGGTGTACAGCGGCCCGCCGCGCTCGAGGCGCGCGCGCTGCTCGGCGTCGAGCTGGATCGCCCCGGGGCGATCGGGGTCGCCGGGCCAGGTGAAGGCCGACTTCGCACGGCCCAGGCTGCCGCCCGCCGCGGCCGCTCCGACCAGCAGCGGGTGCGGAGCATCGAGCTCCACGGGCGAGAAGCCCGGACTCCGCGCCACCCGGACCAGGCCCTCGAGAAGGGCCTCGCGCTGCCAGCCGTCGGGCTGCGCGGCGATCCGGTCGAGCAGCCCGCCGGGCCGGCCCTGGCGCGCCGTACCCTCTCCGGGATCGCGCAGGCGGTCGAGCACGCCCGCCGCCAGCGCGGCGAGCGCGCGACTCCGGCCGGCGGTCTCGACCGTCCAGTCCGGGCGCTCCAGCAGCTCGCCGAGCGCGGCGAGGTCCTCGCCGCCGAGGCCGCTGAGCACCGCCTGCAGCACGTGGGGCTCGCCACCGCGGCGATCGAGCGCGCCCAGCAGCGCCTCGCGCGCCCGCGGCGAGCCCGCGGCCTCGCCCAGTGAGAAGACCGCCTGGAGGCGAACGTCGGGGCGGCCGTCGTCGAGCGCGGCGATCACCCCGTCGAGCCAGCCGTCGGCCGCGGGGCCCGCCGCCAGCGCCTCGCCGACGCGGATCCCGGTCGCGCGCACGCGCGGATCGTCGTCGCGCAGCGCCGCGCGCACCAGCTCGACGTCGACCGCGTCGAGCTGGCGCAGCGCCCAGAGCGCGTGCAGCCGGCCGCGCGGCGTGTGGTTGGCCAGGTCGCGCAGCGCGTCGAGCGCGCCCGCCCCGCCCTGCTCGACCAGCAGGCGCTGCGCCGTGTCGCGCGTCCAGCCATTCGGCTCGGAGAGCGCGGCCACCAGCTCCAGCGGCCCGGCGCGGTCGAGCGCCGGGGGCTCGCGGCGCACGGGTCGGTCCTCGCGCACGATCCGGTAGATGCGGCCCAGACCGAGCGGCTGCTCGAGGCCCATGCGCTTCACGTACTCCGACAGATAGCTGGTCACGAACTCCGCGTGCTGCACCAGCCCCCGGTACATGTCCACCACGTGGATGGTGCCGTCCGGCGCGAGGGCGGCGTTGACCGGACGGAAGCGCTCGTCGCCCGCGCACAGGAACTCGCGGCGGCCGCGCTCCGGATCCGGGTACGTGCGGTGCTCCGCGGTCAAGTCGATGCCGCGCGAGCGCAGCTTCATGTGCACGACGCAGTTCGCGGCGGGCTCGGGCAGGAAGGCGTCGCCGGAGAAGGCGGCGCCGTACTGGTCGCCGCGCTGGATCGCGAGACCGCTGACCGCCGTGGGAACCGCCAGCCGACCGTCGTCGCGCAGCTCGCCGTCGCGGTAGCCTCGAGTCACGCCGAGATTCGGGCGGATCGTGTGGATCTCCGGCTCCGGTGTGAGCAGCTGCGCCAGCCCGTCACCGGGCCCGACCGGCGGCGCGGTCGCGGGATGCCGGAGCAGGTACTCGGCGGGAAAGAGATCGGCGATCAGGTACGTGAAGTTGGTGTTGTAGAGCAGGCGACCGACGTCGTCGATCGCGATGCCCCACTGGCCCCTGAACGGTGTCGGCGAGGACTCGATCTCGCCGGCCCGCAGGCGCAGGCGCTGGTTCCAGCGCGCGCTGTACAGCCAGCCGTCGAGCCCCTGGACCAGACCGTTGGCGTCGTGCTCCATGTTGGACCGGGGGTCGCCGTACGTCGCGACCTCGCGCCGCTCGTCGCAGCGCAGGTCACCATCCAGATCGCGACAGAGCCAGAGCCGCGGCGGCTCGGCAACGAGCACACCATCGCCCGCGAGCGCCAGTGCGCGGGGCAGGACCAGACCGTCCATGAACACCGTGCTGCGGTCCATGCGCCCGTCGGCGTCGTCGTCCTCGAGCACGACCACGCGACCCACGGGCGCGTCGTCGCCGCGGCCCTGGAGATCGGGCATGTAGCCGCGCATCTCCACGGCCCAGAGCCGCCCCGCGGGGTCGAAGGCGATCGCGACCGGATCCTCGACCAGCGGCTCGGCCGCGACGAGCTCGACCCGGAAGCCGGGAGCGACGCGGAAGGTCGCCATCGACGCCTCCGGCGTTCGCACGGGCGCGGGGGGCGAGTCGATCCGCGCCAGCGCGCGGGGCAGCTCCTGACTCTCGCCCGCCACGTCGCCGGCGGCGCCGTCGCCGGCGGTCCGGGCACACGCCAGCGCGCAGCAGGCCATTGCGATCAGCGCCGCCGGGGCGCGCCCGGCGTCGCTCACGCGGCCCGCCAGGTGGCGAGCGGCTCGCGCGCGTCGACGTCGATCGCCGCCGCGTAGCCGTAGCCGCGCTGCTGCAGCGAGCCGACGCGCAGCCGGCCGTCCTCGATGTGCAGCCGCGCACCGTCGTCGGCGGCCACGTACAGGTCCGGATGCGCGCGCAGCGCCTCCTGGACGTCGGACCCGGGCAGGTGATCGAGACCGCGGAAGCGCTGGTGACCGTTGAGCTCCACGTGCGTCAGCCCCAGCGCCGCGACGGTCGTCAGGTCCTGCTGCAGCGCGAGCAGCGGCAGGCTGCTCATGGCCTCGGCGCTCTGGATCGCGCCGGGCACGAGCTCGCACACGCCGCGACTGGCGAGCGTGCGGAACACGCCCTTGCAGCTCCTGACCGACACGCCGCGATAGCCGCAGTCCAGCGCGCGCGGCAGGGCGTCGGGGTCGGCGTCGGCCGCATCGATGATCACCGGCGCGCGGGCGTCGAGCTCCGCGATCCCGTCGAGCGCCGCGCGCTCGAAGCTCGCCTGGCGCGCGATCGGCTGCTCGACCGCGACCAGGCCGTCGAGCAGCGCGCGGCCGTCGCGGTCGCGGCGCGTGCGGTCGAGCGTCTCGACCAGATCCGACATGCAGCGATACTGCTCACGGGCGTCGACGGTCACGCGTAGCGGCGCCGTCACCAGCTCGGCGAGGACGCGCGCGATCGCGATCAGCCGCGCCGCGTCGGCCTGCGGCTCGCCCGCGAGCGCGAGCTTGAAGTGGGTCAGCCCGTGGGTGCGAACCGCCGCCTCCAGGCTCTGCGGCAGTCCGTCCGCGACACGCGCACCGCGGGGCACGTCGGTGTCGCGGAGCGCGTCGGACAGACCGACGGTGTGGCGCACGTTCAGCGTGTCGAGCGGCGCCCCGGCGAGCGACTCCGGCAGGGACCACGCGCCGAGCTCGGGCCGGATCCGCGCGGGCTCGAAGCCCAGGAGATCGCCGCGAAGCGCCTCGAAGAAGCTCACCCCGGCGGCGCGGCACGCGGCATCGATCAGCGCGCGCTCCACCAGCGCCAGCCCGAAGCCGCGGACCAGCGATCCCCCGGGGGAAGCGGGCGTGGTGCCGTACGCTCGCCACCAGGCGTCGAAGGGTGTGCGGGCGTCGCCCGCGGCCAGGAAGCTGCGCGCCCCCGCGGTGAGGCTGGCGAGCAGGGCCTGCACGTCGTCGCCGCTGCAGCTCTCCGGGTCTCCCTCCAGCCAGCCGGGCAGCAGCAGGTCGGAGGCCAGGCCATCGACCAGTCCCGCCCCCTCGACCTCGACCCGCGCGCGCACGGTGCACAGGTCCACCTCGTCCAGCGTCACCGCGCCGGAGCGGAACGGCAGCCGGGTGCGGCAGGGCGTTCGCCAGGCGCGGATCTCGAGCACACGCGTACGGATGGTCGCCTCCCTCCTGATCCGCGGGGCGGATGCGGCTATACAATGACGCAGCCATGCGCGAACACCAGCTCCGAGCGGGCGCTTCCGGATGAGCCTGCCCCTGCCGCCGGGCGTGGAGGTCCGAGCACGCCGCTCGATCCGGGGCTACTCGGCGGTGCTGCTGCCGTTCGGTCCCGGCGGCGAGCCGGACTGGCGCGGCTTCGAGTCCCACCTGCGGCGCACCCGCGAGACCGGACTGACACCGGCGGTCAACCTCGACACCGGCCACGTCGGGCGCATCGGCGGGGCGGCGCGCACCCGCGTGCTGGACGTCGCGCGCGAGGGCGGGGGGCCCTTCCTGGCCGGCGCCGGGGTCCACGACGGCCCGGGCGCAGCGTTCGATCCGGGCGGGTACGCGGCGGAGATGGAGCGCGTCGAGAAGGTGGGCGGCACGCCCGTGGTCCTGCCGTCCCACGGGCTGGGCGCGCTCGATCCGGCGGCCTGGGTGACCGCCCACCGGCGGCTCGCCGAGGGCAGCGACGCCTTCTTCGCCCTGGAGATGGGCGCGATGTTCGTGCCCTGCGGCCGCATCTACCCGCTCGAGGCGTACCGCGGACTGCTCGGCATCCCGCAGTGCATCGGCGCGGGGCACGCCTCGCTGCGGCGCGCGCCCGAGTGGGAACGCCTGCTGCTGCGCGACCGCCACCGGCCCGAGTTCATGGTGCTCAGCGGCAACGAGCTGGCCATCGACATGGTCATGTACGGCAGCGACTACCTGCTGGGCCTGAGCACCTTCGCGCCCGACCTCTTCGCGCGCCGGGACGCGTTCTGGCGCGCGGGTCAGCCGGACTTCCACGAGCTCAACGACGCACTGCAGTCCCTCGGGGCCTTCGCATTCCGCCCGCCCGTGCCGGCCCACCCCCACAGCGCCGCGCAGTTCCTGGCGCTGCGCGGCTGGATCGATCACGACGCGACGCACCCGGGGTCGCCGCGGCGTCGCGACGGCGATCTCGAGGTCCTGGCCGGAATCGCCGCGCGCCTGGGTCTGTAGGCCGGCGCGGGTCGATCGACCGGCGTAGAATCGCGCCCATGGCATGCGAGACGATCGAGGTGCGGCGCGTGGCCGGTGCCCTGGGCGCGGAGATCCGCGGCCTGGACCTGCGCAAGCCGATCGAGAAGCCCGCATTCCGCGAGCTGAAGCGAGCGCTCGACACCCACCACGTGATCTTCCTGCGCGACCAGCCGATCGATGACGCGCAGCACCTGGACCTGGCGCGCCACCTCGGCACGCCCTCGGTCTATCCCGCGCTGCGGGTGCTGGGCGTGGACCGGCCGCTCGAGACGATCGTCGACGATGCCGGGAGCCCGCCCAAGGCCGACGGCTGGCACACGGACATCACCTGGATCGCGAACCCGCCCGCGTACGGGATCCTGAGCGCGCGCGAGATCCCGGAGTACGGGGGCGACACGCTCTGGGCCAGCCTGCGCGCGGTCTGGGAGTCGCTCTCGCCGCCCATGCAGCGCATGCTCGAGGGGCTGCAGGTGCGCCACGACGTGGACGAGGTCTTCCACGCGAAGATCGAGGAGATCCTCGGGCCCGAGCAGGCCGCCCGGGTGCGCGAGGGTCTGAACGTCGGCGTGGATCACCCGCTGGTCATCCGCCACCCCGTCAGCGGCGAGAAGGTCCTGTACGCCGCGGGCTACTGGATGAAGCACGTGGTCGGCATGAGCAACGACGAGAGCCGCATGCTGCTCGGCTTCGTGATGGAGCAGGTTTCGCAGCCGCGCTTCTCGGTCCGCTGGAGCTGGCGAGTGGACGACGTCGCGATCTGGGACGAGCGCTGCACGGTGCACCAGGCGCTCCCGGATCACTTCCCGCAGCGCCGCGTCATGCGCCGCTGCACCGTCGACGGCGCGCCGCCGCCGGCGGCGGCCTGATCAGCGCAGCACGCTCGAGGGGTAGTCGAGCACCCGTCGCGCGACGATCAGCTGGTTGATCTGCTGCGTGCCCTCGTAGATGTCGTTGATCTTCGCGTCGCGCATCCACTTCTCGACCAGGTGGCGCGTCGAGTAGCCCTCGGGCCCGAGCAGCTCGACCGCCTTCTGCGTCACGTGGGTGACGGCACGACCCGCCTTGGCCTTGGCCATCGAGGCCTCGAGGTTGTTGGCCAGCCCCTGGTTCATCATCCAGGCGGCGCGCCAGGTCAGCAGCCGCGCAGCCTGCAGCTCGGCCTCCATCTCGAGCACGTCGCGCTCGATCGCCGTCTGCTCGCGCGGCGGCGCGTCGTGGCGCAGCGTCATCCCCTGCGCCTCCAGTATCTCGCGCACGAGGTCGAGCGCCGCTTGACCGACGCCGATCGCCATGGCGGCGACGATCGGGCGGCTGGCGTCGAAGGTCGCCATCGCCCCCTTGAAGCCCCGGTCGGCCTTGCGCTTCTTCACCTCGGCGCTGCCGAGCAGGTGATCGGCCGGCACGCGGCAGCCCTCGAAGACCAGCGTCGCGGTGTCCGAGACGCGAATGCCCATCTTCTTCTCGAGGCCGACGAGCTTCATGCCCGGCGTCCCGGCGGGCACCACGAAGCTCTTGATGCCGGCGCGGCCGGCATCGCGGTCCACGGTGGCCCAGACCACCACGAATCCGCCGGGATCCTGCGAGGCCCCCTCACCGCAGGTGCAGAAGATCTTGGTGCCGTCGAGGATCCACTCCTGCGTGCTCTCGTCGAGGCGCGCGGTGGTCTGGATGGCGGCCGAGTCGGATCCGGCCGCGGGCTCCGTGATCGCCATGGCGCCCCAGATCGGCGGGCCGTCTCCCGCGAACGGCCCGAGGAAACGGTCGCGCTGCTCGCGCGTGCCGGTCGCCACGACGGCCGCGCCTCCCAGCGCGCTCACGGGCATGCGCAGGTAGAGGCCGGCATCGCCCCAGCAGAGCTCCTCGGCCTGGATGCAGGTGCGCACGAAGCCGTCGCCCGGCCGGCCCCCGCCGCGCGGCGCCGCGCCGCGCACGTGGCCCCAGTAGTGATCGATCCACTCCTGCGGTCGGGCGTGCTCGTCGTCGTCGTAGCGCCGCGAGATCGGCCGCATCTGGTCGCGCGCCAGCGCGTGGTAGAAGGCGCGCGCCTCGTGGGTGCTCTCCGTCAGCTCGAAGTCGATCGCCATGAGGGCTCCTAGAGCAGCGTCATCGCGCCGAAGCTGCCCAGCCCGGACAGGTTGCGCAGCAGCAGCTCGGGCAGGTACTCGCGCACGTAGCCGTGGCCGCCGTACACCTGCACGGCGCCGTCGGCGACCTGCAGGCCCACACGCCGCGCCTGAGAGAACGCCAGCGCCGCCTGGCGTCGCGCGTCGAGGCCGCGGTCGAGGCGCCACGCGGCCTCCCAGACGAGCAGGCGCAGACCGTCGATCTCGGTGGCCATGTCGGCGATCATGAAGGCGATCGACTGGCGCGTGGCGATCGGGGCGCCGAAGGTCTCGCGCTCCCGGGCGTAGTCGCGCGAGAGCTCGAACGCGGCCCGCGCCGCGCCACAGGCCAGGGCGGCCGCCCCGACCTGGCCGCGCGCCACGACGTCGGCGAGCTCGCAGCCCGCGTCCCCGCCCAGGCGGGCGTCGGCCGCCACGCGCACGCCGTCGAGCGAGAGCTCCACCAGGGGCAGTCCGCGCAGACCCATGTACCTCGCGGGCTCCACGCCGAGGCCGGGCGCGCCCGGCTGGAGCGCCAGCAGCTCCGCTCGCCCGTCGACGTCGGCGCTGACGAGAACGAGCTGCAGCCCCTCGATCCAGGGCACCAGGCACTTGCGGCCCTCGAGCACCCAGCCGTCGCCGTCGCGGAGCGCGCGCGTTCGCGGGCGCAGCGGGTCCGCGTCGAAGCGCGGCTCGAGCAGCGCCAGCGCCCCCGGGGTGAACGACGTCCCGACCAGCGCGGGCAGGTGCGCGCCCCGCTGCGCGTCGGTGCCGGAGTCGAGCAGCGGCAGCGCGGTCAGCGACGGCGACAGGATCGCGATCGCCAGCGCCAGGTCTCCCCAGGCCAGCTCCTCGGCGACCAGCACCGAGGTGAGCGCGCTGCGCTCGCCCCCGCCCCCCAGCGCTGCGGGCAGCGCGTTGGCGACCAGGCCCAGCTCGTGAGCCTGGTCGAGCAGGTCCGGCGGCAGCTTGCCGGACTCGTCGACCTCGCGCGCCCGCGGTCGCAGCTGCTCGGACGCGAACTGTCGCACGGTATCGATGATCAGCTGCTGCTCGTCGTCGGGTCTCAGGTCGAACACTTCAGGAGCCCTCTCCGACGTCCACCGGCGGCGCGGCGCGCCGCTCGGTCGACTCGCTGATCCGCCGGGCGTACACGAGCTCGGCCGATCCGCTGACGCAGAGCTCGTCACCCGCGCGGATCTCGCAGCGGGCGCGCACCTCGTCGCCGTCCACCTGCTCGCACCAGCCGACCAGCTCGAGCGTCTCGTGCAGCGGGGTCGGCCGGCGGTAGCGCACCTCGAGCGTGCGCGTCACGCCGCGCACTCCGCCCGCGCGCGCCGCGAGGGCCACGATCTGATCGCAGATGAGCGCCGTCACGCCGCCGTGAGCGTAGCCGGCGGGACCGACCCACTTCTTCCCGAGGATCGCGCTGCCGGTCACGCGATCCCCCTCCACCGTCATCGAGACCTCCGGGCGCACCGGGCTGCACTCGCCCAGCACCGGGCTCAGCGGCATGGCCACGTCCGGGCGCCTGTAGTCGCGCTCCGCGGGAAGCAGGCCGGAGTAGGGGCCGTCGTGATGCACCCGCGCCAGCTCGCGCGCCGCGCGCTCCACGCTCTCGCGTACGGGCTCGATCTCAGCGGGCTCGAGCCCCGTGCTCGCGGCCGCGTCGGCCAGCCGGCGCACGGCGCTGGCCAGGCCCGCGAGCGCGGCGCGGCGGCGGGCGCGCATCTCTTCCTTGTGGTCGCTCATGCGCCGCGTATGATAACCGGCCGTGCCGACCGCACTCCGGATGCTGCCGCTCGCCCTGTTGCTCGCGGCTCCGGTCGGGGCGAGCGACTGGGAGGCCGTCGACTCCCTGGAGTCTCGCCACGGCCCGTACCAGCTGCTGCGCCGCCAGCAGGCCGGCAGCCCCGTCACCGAGTACCGGATCGAGGCGGAGCTCGGCGTTCCGGTGGAGCGGGCGGTCGCCGCTCACGTGAGCCCCCCACCCGGTGGCGTCCCCGACGACCGCCGCATCCTCAGCGACGACGGCGAGGTTCAGGTCGTCTACATGCGCATCTCCGCGCCACTGATCGCCGACCGTGACCTCGTCCTGCGCCGCGAACGCTCCGACGATCCGGAGACCGGGCTGCACCGCTTCGCGTGGCGCGCGGTGCCCGATCAGGGGCCGCCGGTTCCGGAGGGAGTGGTGCGCATCCGGCGCTCCGAGGGGAGCTGGGAGTTCCGGCCCGCGCCCGCCGCGCGGACCCGGGTGCGCTTCAGCTCGCTGACCGACGTCGGCGGGCGCGTCCCCGCCTGGGTCGTCAACCGCGTGTATCGAGGCCGCGTCCTCGACGAGTTCGAGACGCTGCTCCGCAAGCTCGACGCGCTGTCCCCGGACACCGCCCCGTCGCCCCCCTGAGCGGCTTGCAGGCCGCGGCGCGCGCCTGCATGGTGCGGCCCATGACGACGACCATCGACTACCTGCGCCGCGCCGCCGCGGAGCGCCCCGATCACCCGTACCTGATCCACGAGGGCCGCCGGGTCAGCTTCGCGGAGCTGGAGGGACGGACCAATCGCATCGCCCACGCGCTCCGCGACCAGGGCCTGGAGCGGGGCGACCGCGTCACACTCGCGATCGGCAGCTCGATCGACTACGTCGCCGCCGCCATCGGGATCATGAAGTCGGGCGCGATCCTGCACCCGATCAATCCGCAGCTCGGGCTCAGCCAGCTCGCCTACATCGTCGGACACGCCACGCCGCGGCTGCTGCTCGCCGACGCCGAGATGGCCGACGCGGTGCGACCGCTCTGCGAGCCCGAGGGCGGCCCGCGCCTGGCGGCCCTCGAACCACTCGACGGCGCGCTCGACCTCGGCGCCGCGGCCGCAGCGAGCAGCGCCAGCGCGCCCCCCGTCGAGGTGAAGCCCGGCGATCCGTCGACGCTGATGTACACGTCGGGCACGACCGGCAACCCCAAGGGCGTGCTGCAGCGCAATCCCGTCGAGCCGCGCCCGGACCCGTTCATCGAGCTGCTCGGGATCGATCGCGATGATGTCGTGCTGGCCGTCACGCCGCTGTTCCACGGCAATGCCTGGGGCGCGTGCTCGGTGGCGCTGCGCGCGCAGGCGAGCTTCGCCTTCCCCCGCTCGTTCCGCGGCTCGCAGTTCTGGGACCTGGCCCACGAGACCGGTGCGACGGTGCTGTTCACGCTGGGCACGATCCTGGCGATGCTGCTGACGCGCGAGCCCTGCGAGCAGGAGCGCACGAGCCGGCTGCGCATCATCCTCGGGCTGGGGAGTGCGCCGATCCGCGACCAGGTGATCGAGCGCTTCGGCGTCGAGGACGTGGCCGAGTGCTTCGGCTCGACCGACGCCGGCGTGGTGACCATGACCCCGCCCGGGCAGCGCCCGCGGCCGGGGTCGGCGGGACCGGCCATTCCCGGCGTCGAGATCCGCATCCTCGACGACGACGGCCAGCCCCTGCCGGCCGGAGAGGTCGGCGAGATCGCCGTGCGCGCGCCCGGACCGCGGGCGGAGTACTACCGAGATGCCGCGCAGACCCGCGCCGCGTACCTGGGCGAGTGGTTCCTGAGCGGGGACCTCGGAAGGCTAGACGACGACGGCTGGCTGTACTTCGTGGACCGCAAGAAGGACTTCATCCGGCGCGGCGGGGAGAACGTGTCGTCGGTCTGGGTGGAGAAGACGCTGCGCGAGCATCCGCGGGTCAGCGACGCCGCGGTCATCGGCGTGCCCCATCCCGTGCTCGGCCAGGAGATCCTCGCCTACGTGGTCACCGAGGGCGAGGTGGGTGTGGACGAGCTGCGCGCCTTCGCCAGCGAGCGCCTGGCCTCGTTCGAGGTGCCCTCCGCGTTCGAGCTGCGCGACGAGCTGCCGCGCACGCCCACGCAGCGGGTCGAGAAGTACCGCCTGCGCGAGGAGGCCGGCGCCACGGGAAAGAAGCTGCTCGGCTGATCCCGCGTCGCCCGTGTCCGGCAGTGCCCGGGCCCGCCAGGCCGGGGGCGACCCGTCCGCGGGCGCGTTAGCCTCAGACCGGTGAACGCGCGCGCGGCCACGCCCGCGCCGCCAGGGGCCCGCCTTGACGCGACCGACCAAGCACGATCCCGCGAAGCTGCGGCGCGACACCGCCGTGCTGAACCGCGGCTTCGACCCGCGGCTCTCGGTCGGCTCGGCGCGGCCGGCCGTCTTCCGCTCCTCGACGTACGTGTTCTCGAGCCCCGAGTCGGCCGAGCGCGCCTTCGCGATCGCGCTGGGGAAGGTCCAGCCCGCGGAGTCCGAGGAGGTCGACCTGATCTACTCGCGGCTGGCGCATCCGAACGCCGAGATCCTCGAGGCCCAGCTGGTGCCGCTCGAGCCCGAGGCCAGGGGCGCGGCCGTCTTCAACAGCGGCATGGCCGCGATCACCACGCTGGTCCTGACGCTCTGTCGCCCGGGCACCAGTCTCGTGTACACGACGCCCGCCTACGGCGGCACGCACCACCTGTTCCAGGAGCTCCTGGCCGCCTACGGCGTCCTGGTGCGCGCCGTGCCCGCGGGAGACACGGCGGCGCTCCGCGACGCCATCGCGACGGCGCCCGATCCCGCGCTGGTCTTCGTCGAGACGCCGGCCAACCCGACGCTGACGATGACCGACATCGCGGCGGCCGCGGAGGCCGCGGCCGCGCGCTCGCCGCGACCGCTCATCGCGGTGGACAACACGCTCATGGGACCGGTCTTCCAGCACCCCCTGCCGCTCGGCGCCGACCTGGTGATCTACTCCGCGACCAAGTACCTGGCCGGCTTCAGCGACATGCTGGGTGGCGCGATCACGGCCCGCGATCCGGAGCTGCTGGAGCGCCTGCGCCTGACCCGGACCCTGACCGGCACGATCCTTCAGCCCGACGAGAGCTGGCTGCTGGACTCCCGCCTCGCGACCGTCTCGCTGCGCATGAACCGCCAGAGCAAGAATGCGCAGCGCATCGTCGACGCGCTTGCCGGTCACCCGCGGCTGCGCCGCATCTACTATCCCGACCGCTTCGAGGACCCCGAGCAGAAGCGCATCTACGAGGCGCAGTGCAGCTACCCGGGAGCGATCTTCTCGCTGGACCTCGAGGGCGGCAAGCCGGCGGCCTTCGACTTCCTGCGCCGTCTCGAGATCGCCATGAACGCAGTCAGCCTGGGCGGCGTGGAGTCCCTGGCGTGCCATCCCCGCACCACGACGCACTCCGAGATGTCCGCCGAGCAGCTCGACCGGACGGGCATCGGCGAGGGCCTCGTGCGCATCTCCGTGGGGATCGAGCACTGGCGCGACCTGCTCGCCGACTTCCAGGCGGCGCTCGACGCCATCTGAGACGTTCCCACCGCGGCCGCCGCGCAGCGACAGCAGCGGGTTTTCACCAGCACGCTAGAGCTTGGCGATGACCTCGTCGCCGAAGCGGCGCACCCAGTCGAGCTTCTGCTGCAGCGACAGGGTGTCGGGCTCGTACGGGTTGCGGTAGCCGACCCCCAGGTCGGTCACGCCGAGGTCCTGCACGCGCAAGATGTCGTCGCGCGTGTGCACGCTGGCCAGACCCGCGAACACCCGGAAGGGCTCGCGGTCGCGCCCGTACTCGCGGCGCAGCGCGTCGATCCCGACCAGGCGCTCGACGAGCTCCTCCTCGGTCAGGCTGATGAAGCTGAAACCGTCGGCGTGGCGAGCGGCTCGCCGGTAGGCGGGCTTGCTGTGGCCCCCGATGATGATCGGTGGACAGGCGGACGGCACCGGACAGAGCTTCGAACGCGGGATGTCGTAGTACTCGCTCTTCCACTCGAAGTAGTCGCCGCTCATGAAGCCGCGGATGATCTGGATCATCTCGTCCATGCGCGGACCGCGCGACGCCCAGTCCTGGTGCGTGCCCTGGAAGTCCTCGATCCACGGACTCAGGCCCACGCCGAACACGAAGCGCTCGTCGGTGAGCACGGCGAGCGAGCTGACCTGCTTGGCGACGAGCAGCGGGTCCCGGATCGGGAGCTTGAGCACGCCCGTGTGGAAGTGGATCCGCTCGGTCAGCGCCGACATGGCGGCAGAGAGCTGGAACGGGTCGAGGAACGGCGCGCCGTCCAGGAACGAGCGATCGCCGGTCGGCGTGTACGGGTACTTGCCGGCGGCGACCTCGGGATAGAAGATGCTGTCACCGAGCGCGAAGGTCGCGAAGCCCGCCTCGTCGGCCGCCTGCGCCAGCGGAAGGTAGTGGCCGACGTCGCACATCGACTCGGCGATCATGAATCTCATCGGCTCCTCCGTCCTCGAGGCCCGGGTACGTGCAGCCCCGGGCACCACCCCCGGGACTGTACTCCACGACCTCGACGCGCTGCTCGGCGGGGCCGGGCGCGCGCCGACCACGGCCCACCCGATCGGCTCCGACACGCCGGGCTCGCAGGGTCGGCCGGGCGCGGCGCCCGGCCCGGAGGTGCCAGGCTACGCGCCCGCGCCGGGCGGTCGCCCCCCGCGCCGCCGCTTCTGCGCGTACATCAGGCGATCGGCATCCGAGAGCAGAGCGTCCACCGAGTCGTGACGCTCCGGCTCGAAGGTCACATGGCCCACGCTGTAGGCCAGCGCGTAACGGCTCGAGGCCTGCGCATTGCGGGCCGCGACCTTGCCCGCCAGCCGCTCCAGCACGGCCTCGACACCCGGGCTGTCGGCGGTCGCGCTGAGCAGGATGCAGAACTCGTCGCCGCCGATGCGGGCGACCACGTCGGAGTCGCGGAACCCCTCGCGCAGCAGATCGGCGATCTCGATCAGCGCACGGTCCCCCTCCGCGTGACCGAAGTGATCGTTGATCTCCTTGAAGCCGTCGAGATCGAGGTAGAGCAGCGTGGCGGAGCGGCCCACGTTCTTGCACACGGCCAGCGCCTTGTCGGCGATCATGCGGAATCCGCGCCGGTTCGAGAGCCCGGTGAGCTCGTCGATCGTGGCCATGGCGAGCGCACCCAGCTCGGCCTCGACCATCGCCGCCAGGTCGGCGAGCGCATCGAGGTCGTCGGGGCCGAGCTCGCGCGGCACGTGGTCGATGATGCACAGGGTGCCCATGCTCTGGCCGTCCACGACCAGCGGCTGGCCGGCGTAGAAGCGCACGTGCGGTGCCTCTGTGACCAGGGGGTTGTCGGCGAAGTCGGGATCGGACAGTGCGTCGTGGACGACCAGCGGTCCCTCGGCGCAGATCGCGTGACCGCAGAAGGAAACGTCGCGCGGCGTCTCGGTCGCGTCGAGTCCGTCTCGCGACTTGAACCACTGCCGGTTCTCGTCCACCAGGCTGACCAGCGCGATCGGGACCCCGAACAGCCGTCGCGCCAGGCGCGTGAAGCGATCGAAGCGCTCCTCGGGCTCGGTGTCGAGAATATCGAGGCGGCGCAGGGCCCGCAGGCGCCGCGCTTCATCCTGGGGTCTGGGCGCGTGGCGCAACGCTGGGCCTCGTCCGTGGCAGTCGCTGACGTTCTTCGGGCGTCAGTCTCGCCCGTCTCTGCACCTGATCGGTGTCAGTCTGCCTCACTTGAGCAGCCGGGAAGAGCCCTTGGCGCCCATGACGCGATCCCGGGGAAGCCCTCCGGGGATGATCTCGTACAGCCACCACAGGCCTGCCCGCGCGCGCAGGCGAGCGCCGGGATCGGACTCCAGCGCCGCGAGGAAGGGCGCCCAGCGCGGCCGCACGTCGCACAGCACGAAGTCGGCGTCGAAGCGCTCGCGCGCCAGGGCCGCCGGGCGCGCCGGGGGGCGGCGCACCATCTCGTGCCACTCGCGATGCAGAGCCGGATGGCGCCTCGCGAAGAGGACCGGGTCGAGCGCGACCATGAAGCGGCGCCCGGGCAGCGCCAGCATCATCTCGCCCGTGAACTGCCAGTCGCAGGTGAACACCTGGGCGTCCCGCGGCACCAGCCGCTGGAGCAGCTGCGCCACGGGCCGCGGGAAGAGCTCGTCACGCCGCGCGACACGATCGATCAGCTCCGCGCTGGAGAAGGCGGTCCAGGTGAGCGCCACCAGCGCGACGAGCGCGAGCGGCAGCCGGCCGCGCTCCCGGTGGGCGAGCGCCGCGGTCAGCACCGTGAAGGGCACCAGGTACTCGATGAAGCGCTGCGTCCGCAGCGTCATCGCCAGGAACGCCAGGGCGACCAGGGCGCTGGCGAGCGGCAGGGGGTCGCGGCAACGCATCGCCCAGGCGGGCCGGAGGCTCGCGAGCAGCAGCAGCACCGGGATCGCCAGCCAGCGCAGCTGGCCCGCGGGAGAGAACGGGTTGAACTCGCCGCCGAGCTCGATCCCCTCCGCCTCGCCCCAGGCCGCGCCGAGCAGCACGTCGACGTTCTGGATCCAGAAGAAGCTCAGGTTGGCCGGGAAGTCGGGGTGGACGAGCACGGCCGCGATCACGCAGCCGAGGGTCAGCGCCACCGGCCGCCAGTGCAGCTCGCGGCGGCCCAGCCACGTCGCCAGCGCCGCGATCCCCGCCAGCGCCACCGGCAGGTGCCAGGCGGTGTAGGCGAACGGATAGACGAACGCCGCGCAGCCCAGCGGCAGGCTACGCCGCCGCACCGCCGCCCAGAGCACGAGCAGTGCCAGGGGAATCGACAGGAGGTGGGGCCGCACCAGCGCGATGCGGTACACGAAGGCGCCGGAGCAGACGAACGCCAGCAGCGTCCACATCCCCGCGGTCGCGACCCCCTCGGCACGGAGCAGCGCGTACAGCGTGGACAGCAGCAGCGTCCCGAGAACGGCCCCCACGAGCATCGCGGCGAGGGTCGGCTCCAGCTCGGCGACGGGCACGAGCAGCAGGTGGAAGAGCAGCTCCTTGTCGGCCCAGCGCTCGGCGAGCCAGCTGAACGAGGTCCAGGGGAAGGCGTCGAGCAGGCCGTGCGTGCGGATCAGCCGCGCCACAGCCAGGTGGTAGCCCGTGTCGCCGTCGATGTAGTGCGGCAGCGACAGGTGCAGCAGCGCGGCGAGCGCCGCGAACACCGCGAGCCAGAGCGGCGCATCGCTGGACGGACGGACGGGCATCGGCAGCGGTACTCATCGGCCGCCGGGCCGGAGCTTCGAGGGCGCGGCGCACTCCCGGGGCCCCGCGGCGCGCCAGGAGCGCCAGGAGCGCCAGGAGCGGAGGGTCGCGCCGGCGGGCTAGCCCTCCAGCTCGCGCACGAAGCTCTCCGCCTCGCGGATCGAGCGACGCATGTCCTCGATCAGGCGGTCGATGTCGGCCTGCACCTCGACCGCCACCCCCGAGAGGGACGCCACGGCGCGGGCGTTCAGGTTGTGCTTGAGGAAGAGCACCTGGTCGCGGAAGGCGGTCAGGACCGGGTCCATGCGGCTCTCGGCCCGGCGCATCGCGCGGATCAGCTCCGCGTACCGCTCCTGGGTCGCGCGCATCCGCGCGCGGCTCTGGCGCCGCAGCTCGGCGCTCGAGATCACGCCGATCTCGGCCTCCCACTCCTCGAAGAGGTCGCCGGCGACACGCTCGATCGAGCCGATCCGCTCGCGCACGTCGCTCGCGCGCGCCTCGCTGCGCTCGAACTCGCGGTTCAGGCGACCGTAGAGATTCTCGAGATCCCCGCCCTCGAAGCTCGACAGCTCCTTGAGCACCTCGTACGCGCTGAGGAACTGCTCCTCGGCCTGCTCCTGGTCGGTCTGTCCGGCGCGAACGCGGTCCACCAGGATGTCGCGCTTGTGCACGCCCACCCGCTCCATGGTCGCGTAGTAGGCACTGCTGCAGGCCAGCGCGAGTAGCACCGGCATCAGGCCTGCGAGGCCTCGCATCAGCGGCCGCCGAAGACGCTGCGCAGCAGCTCGGTGGTGCGCGCGGCCGGATCCTGACGGATCCGCGCCTCCTCCTGTGCGAGCACCGCGAACAGGCCGTCGAGACCGCGGTCGGTCACGTAAGAGCGCAGGTCGAGCTGCGGCGCCGTGATGAACGGGATCCGCGACACCTGCCCGACCATCTGGTCGTACGCCTGTACGAGTCCGACCTGCTGCATGCTGTTCTCGACGATCGGCGCGAAGCGATCGGCGAGCTCGAGGCGGGTGCGGCCCTCGAAGTAGTCCGTGGCGGCCCGCTCGCCGCCGTTCAGGATCGAGCTCGCGTCGGAGAACGTCAGGCCGCGAATCGCCGAGACGAACACCGGCGTGGCCTCGGACGCCGCGCGCTCCGCGGCGCGGTTCATCGCGACCTCGAGGTCGTCGACCGACTGACCGAAGCCCACCGTGCGCAGGCCGCTGGCCACGCTCTCGAGCCTGTCGGGCAGCGGGATCCGGATCAGCGGGTTGCCCAGGTACCCGTCGGTCCGGGAGGTCGCCGCCACGGTGCGCTCGGTGCCGACCTGGAGCGCCTCGCGGAGCCCGGCGATCGCGGTCTGCGTGTCCACGCCCCCGGCGCCCGCCGCGCCGCCCGCGGCCCGCAGCAGCTCCTCGAGCATGCCCCCGCCGCCGCCCGCGCAGCCGCCGAGGGCCGCGAGCAGGAACGCCCAGCCGGCGAGCACGGAGATCGATCTGAAGTGGCGCATCCGGAGTCCCCCCTGGTCGGATCGCCGGAGTCTAGCAAGCCCCGGGAACGCCCCTTTTCAGACCAGGGTGTCGAGCAGCGCCCCGGGATCCCCCGGTGCGTCGAGTGCGGCGCGCACGCGCGCCTCCAGATCGTCCGCGAGCGCGAGCAGATCTCCGACCAGACCCTCGCCCTGCCCGGGTCCACTGTCGCCGAAGAGCAGCTCGACCAGAGACTCGAAATCCGTCGCGTCGCCGAGTGCCGAGCGAAACCCGCTGCCGTCGAAGCCCGGCAGCGGCTCGCCTCCGCCCCGGAGATCGAAGTCCAGCCCGAGCCCCGAGCGTGCGCGGCTGTCGAGAATCGACTTGCCGGTGACGCGCTCGAAGGTCCACGCGCAGCTGGCTCGCGCTGCCGACGATCGCGTTGTCGCGCGACTGGAAGGTAAGTGTGTCGTCACCCGGGTCGCCGTCGTAAGTCCCGGCGATGGAGGGTGTCGACCCCGAGAGGCCGCTGAAGCTCGGCTGCCGCGGCGTGAACGAGGTCGGCGCGGTCGCCATCTCCTCGCCGGACGCGAGCACCGAGGCGGTGCTCGCGAAGCTCAGCCCCAGCGGCTGCGCGGAGCCCACACTGGCGCGCAGCGGAACGCTGGCAGCATCGAGGACGCTCGTGCGGTCGAGCGCTCCCAGCTCGCCGCGCAGCGCATCGCTCAGTCCGCCGTCAGTACTCGACGGCGCGCGGCAGGTCCTTCGCCTGCTGGACCCAGCCGGCGACGGTGTCGGTGTTCGGCGTGGTCTTGCAGAGCTTCTTCTCCGCGTTCACCTCGGCCATCTTGGCAGCGAGGTTGTCGGCGTTGCGCGTGCTCAGCTCGCGCACCGTGTCCACCCCGGCGCACTCGAGCAGCTCCGCGAACTGTCCCGCGACGCCCTTGACCCGGAACAGGTCGGCCATGTTGACCCACTTGAGGACCTGCGCGTCGGAGATGCCGGTCTTCTCGGCCAGCGCCTTGCGCGCCGCCGGCGTCTTTCCCGCCTCGAGCAGGTCATCCACGTTCTTGCAGCCCGCGGCGCGCAGCTTCTCGCCGTACGCCGGGCCGATGCCCTCGATGTCCTCGATTGACTTCGCCATCTCCGACTCCTCAGTTGCCGCCCAGGAGCTTGCCCAGGCCCTTGACCTTGCCCAGCAGGCCGCCTGCGCCCGCACCACCGAGCAGCGCGCCCAGACCCCCTGCACCTCCGCCCTGCGACTGCAGGAAGCCCATCAGCACCGGGACGAACGCCGCCAGCGCCGAGCCCGCCTGCTCCTTGCCGATCCCGACGCGGCTGGCGAGCTGACCGACGTCGATGCCGGACAGCAGCTCTCCGATCGCGCCGGCGCCACCGCCGAGCAGGGCCCCGGGGTCGATCGCGCCGCTCTTCACCTGCGCGACGGTCGCCTCGGTGGCGGCCGGCACGAAGCGCTCGGCCTCCTCGCGCTCGAGCCCGACCTGGCCGGTCAGCTTGCCGATGATGTCCGTGTTCTCGAGCAGTCCCTTGATCAGGTCCATGGCTACTCTCCCCCCGCGCGGTTGACCCAGCGGTCGGCCATGCGGCCGGCGGCCTCGCGGCCCCCGAGTCCAAACGCCAGCGCCAGCGCCACGGCAACCGAGCCGAGCGTGAGGCCGAAGGCCAGGTTGACGATGTCGTCGGCGAGACCCATCGCGCGCAGCCCCATCGCCAGCACCAGGCCCAGGATCGCGAAGCGGGCGACGTTGGCGACGACGGCTCCGGTGCTCACGCGATCGATCGCGGTGTACGCCAGGTTCGAGAGCCAGAAGCCGACCGCGATGATCACCGAGCCCAGGAGGATGTCGCCGCCGAAGCCGATGAAGGTCGTCACGATCGACGAGACCTGCTCGAAGCCGAGCCGGTTGGCCGCCTCCACCGACGCGAAGAGCATGGTGAAGAAGACCAGGAGGCGGCCGACGAGCGCGGAGGGTGCGGTCTCGCCGAACAGGGCGCCCATGCCGATCCGTTCGGGCAGGCGGTCGAAGCCCGCGCCGGCCAGCAGCTCGCTCACGAGGCCCGCCGCGGTCCGCGCGACCAGGTAGGCGATGGTGAGGATGACCGCCGCGGCGAAGACATTCGGGATCGCACCCATCACCGTGTGCAGCATCGCGGTGGCGGGTTCGGTGATCGCCTCGATCTGCAGCGCCTGGAGCGCCGCGATCAGTGCGGGCAGCAGGATCAGCACGTAGACCACCAGGGCCACCAGGCGCGAGAGCGTGAGCGTGCCGCGCAGGCCGGCGGACTCGCCCAGCCGATCGGCGCCGGCGGCGCTGAGCAGGTTCCCGACCAGATCGCGCACGATCCGCGCCACGAACCAGCCGACCACGGCGATCACGGCGGCGGCGATCACGTTGGGGACGATGGCGAGGAGCTCCTCGACCATGCCCCGGACTGGGTCGAGCAGCCCGCTGATCTGCAGGGCGCCCAGCACCGCGGGCAGGAAGAGCAGGATGACCAGCCAGTACAGGACCCGCGCCAGGTTCTGGCTCATCGGCTGCATGCCGGCCTGCTGCTGGAGGCGCTCATCGAGCGACGTGGCGCCGAGCGCGGCGCGGGCAACCGCCCGGACGATGGTCGCGATCAGCACCGCGACGCCCAGGAGCACCCCGCCGAAGACGAGCCTCGGCAGCGCGCCGAGGAAGCGGTCGATGAGGCGCTGGAGGGGCTCCGCGGCGAAGCGCAGCTCCAGCGCGTCGAGGAAGAGCACGAGCGCGAACAGCAGGGCGATGTAGTAGACCGCCTTGGACAGCCCGCCCTCGATGTCGATCTCGCTCTCGGCGCTCGCCGAAAGCCGCTCGTTGAGGCCGATCAGCCCGGTGACCTTGCGCACGACCGCGCGCAGCACGACGGCGACGATCCAGCCCACGAGGAGGATGAGCAGCGCGCCGATCAGGCTCGGCACGAAGCCCACGACCTGCTCCTCGAGCATGCCCATGATCTCTGAGAAATCCACCCGCACCCCCCTGCCGGCGAAGCGGCCGGCGCTCACGGCCGCGACGCGACCTGGGCGCCTCGTTTACTGTCTCAGCATGGCCAGCGCCAACCCGGCCGGGGCCCGGGAGTCGACGGACCTCGTTGCACTCGCCGACACTTTTGCGGGCCGTGCCCGCATGCCCGGGCCCTCGCGGCCCCACTCGGGTGCGACGCATCCCGGTCAGATACGCGGATTCGCTGGCCTCCGGGGGGCTCCCGCGGGCCAGCCGTGTCGCGCGCCCCACCGCACTTTCGCCCGTCCGTCGCGCGGACTGGCTCCGGCTCGCGCAGCGCGGCGGTGTGGTAGCGTCGGCTCCTCTTGCGGAGGCCCCAATGGCGGAGCTCGTGATCATCAACCCGGTCGCGGAGGCGCGTGCGGACGAGGCGGGCGTGAAGCGCTTCGCGCCCGCGCAGCGGCCCCGAGAGCTCGACGGCGCGACGATCGGCCTGTTCTGGAACGGCAAGCCCCAGGGGGACGTCGGCCTGGCGCGCACCCGGGAGCGCCTCGAGCAGGCCTTCGAGGGCATCCGCTTCGTGGACGTCTTCGGCGAGAAGGGTGGACTCAACCGCTACGCGTCGCCCGCCCAGCTCGAGCAGATGGCCGGGGAGTGCGACGCGGTGGTGGGCACCACCGCCGATTGAGGCAGCTGCACGGCCTGGCTCATGCGTGACATGAGCGAGCTGGAGCGACGCGGGGTCCCGACCGTGGCGTGGACCGCCTCGCACTTCGTCGAGGACGCGCACTGGAGCGCGCGGGTCTTCGGCCTGCCGGAGCTTCCCCTCGCGGTCGTCGATCAGCCCTTCACCAACCGCAGCCCGGCATCGATCGAGAAGATGGTCGACGGCGCCATGAGCCAGGTGGTGTCGGCCCTGACCGCCGACCCGGAGCCCCGTCCGGACCGCGAGCACTTCGAGCACGTGAACCTGGTCGCCGATCCGCAGCTCGGGTACCGCGGCGACGACCTGCTCGACGCGCTCGACCGCATGAACGCCGACTTCGTCGAGAATGGCTGGAGCGACGGCATGCCGCTGATCGCTCCGACGCCCCGCAAGGTCGACGCCATGATCGCGGCGTCCGGACGTGCTCCCGACGACGTCATCGGCACCTTCGCGCCCGGCGACGGCATCGGCACCGTGCGCAAGATCGCCGCCAACGCGGTCATGGCGGGATGCGCGCCGGAGAGCATGCCGGTGATCCTGGCGATGCTGGACTGCGTCCTCGATCCGTCGATCGGCCTGCGCACCTGGGCGATGTCGACCGGGCCGCAGGCGCCGCTGGTCATGGTCTCGGGGCCGATCGCCGGGCAGATCGGCATGAACAGCGGCGTGTGCGCGCTGGGCCCCGGCTCGATCTCGCAGGTCAACGTGGCGATCGGGCGTGCGCTGCGGCTGATCATGCTGAACGTCGGCCACGCCTATCCCGGCGCGGGCGACATGGACACCATCGGCAGCTCCATGAAGTTCAGTGCCTGCGTCGCGGAGAACGAGGCGCGCAACCCCTGGCCGTCCTACCGCGTCGAGCGCGGCTTCGCGCCGGAGCAGTCCACCGTCACGGTGAACGTGCCCTACGGGGTCTGCGAGCTCTTCGACTTCCAGAACCACGAGCCCGAGCTGCTGATCGAGAACTTCGCCACGGTGACGGCGAACGCCTGCGCCACACCCAACGCCGGGGTATGGCTGGTCAAGACGCCCGCCGACCTGGCCCAGGGCTATCCCTTCCACGGCTCGTTCCACAACGTGATCCTGATGTGCCCCGAGCACGCCGAGGCCTTCGCCGCGGCCGGCTGGTCCACCGACGACATCCGCCGCGCGCTCCACGAGCAGACGCACCTCTCGTTCCGCAAGCTGATGCTCAACCAGCCGCTGCAGAGCTTCCGGGTCTCGCACCCCGAGCTGCTGCACCTGATCGACGCGCCCGAGACCGAGCTGCCCGTCTATCCGTCGCCGGAGGTCTTCGACATCTTCGTCGTCGGCGCCGACGCGGGGCGGAGCCTGTACTTCTTCGGGGGCACGCTGTCGGTCACCAAGCCCGTGGGGCCGGCCTGATGTACGCCGGCGCTGCTTCCCGGCCAGATCTGCCGCACGGGGCCCGGGCCGCTGCCGGGACCCGCATGACCGGCGACGTCCGCTAGCCCAGCGTGCCGCCGCCTCCCCTGCGCTTCAGCCTCTCGGGAAGCATGGGCTACCCGAGCTTCGACGCCCTGCTCGACAAGTGCCTGCTCGCCGAGGAGCTGGGGTTCTCGGCCTTCTACGCATCGGACCACATGCACGGCGTGGCCGGCGCGCCGCTCGACGCGCCCTTTCTCGAGCCCTGGACCGTGCTCGCGGGCCTGGCGTCGCGGACCCGCGCGCTGCGCCTCGGCTGCCTGGTCGCCGGGATCACCTACCGGCACCCCTCGATGCTCGCCAAGATCGCCGGCACCCTCGACGTGATCAGCAGAGGACGCCTGGAGCTCGGGCTGGGCGCGGCCTGGTCCGACGAGGACCACGTGTCCTACGGCCTGGAGTTCCCGCCGCTGCGCGAGCGGCTCGAGCGGCTCGAGGAGGCCGTGGAGGTGATCTACGGACTCTGGACGCACGCGCGCTTCTCGTACCAGGGCAAGCACTACACGCTGCGCGAGGCGCCGTTCGAGCCCCGGCCGGTGCAGGACCCGCCCCCCCTGCTGCTGGCGGGCGCGAGCCCGCGCCTGCTCGACCTGACCGCACGGCGTGCGCATTCCTGGGTCAGCGTGAGCTCTCCCGCGCTCGCGGGTCGCTGTGTCGAGCGCGTGCGCGCGCGCTGCACCGAGCTCGGCCGCGACCCCGACGAGATCGAGTTCGGGCAGTCGATCGCGCTCCTGCTCAGCGACGACGCGGCACAGGTCGAGCAGGCGCTGGCGGCCCGCGCGGGCCTGACCCCCACGTCGGGTAATCGCGCCCAGGCCCGCACCACCCTGACCGACGAGCCCGCCGAGGAGAGCGCCCACGCCGGGCTCCTCGCGGGCAACGCCGAGCAGCTGATCACGCGACTCCGGCGCTACACCGACGCCGGCATCCGCCACTTCATCTTCCAGACGCCCCCGCCGCTCGACGAGCCGATGCTGCGGCGCTTCGCCGCCGAGGTCGTGCCCGCACTGCGGGCATCCCACGATCGCGCCTGAGCCCGACGCTGCCCGGACTTTCGCGGGCGCTTCGGCTGTAGAGCCTCCGGATGCGCGAATGTGACTCCGCACCACGTCGCGGGGTTAATCCTCCTGCATTCACGCGAGCCGTTCGACCGGGCGAGCGCCCGGTGGGCCCGGCTCGCCCGGAGCAGGAGCCCGATAGATGGAGATTCACTGGACTCGCACCGCAGTGGTCGGTGCCGCACTTGCCCTGCTGCTCGCCGGCCCGGCGCTCGGCGCCGACGTCGCGGAGCGGCGTGCCGCCATCGCCGAGGAGCGCGCGCAGCTCGAGCTGCGTGAGAAGGAGCTCCGGCAGCGCGCGGCGTCGATCACGCGCGAGCTCGGCCTGATCGAGGGGCAGCGGACCGCGCTGGACAGCCGCGCCGCCGAGCTCGCGAAGGCTGCCGAGCGCGACGCGGTCAGCATCGAGGCCGTCCAGGCCGCCGAGGCGAAGCAGCAGGCCGAGCGGCAGAAGACCACGCTCGAGCGCGAGATCGCCGAGGTGAAGAGCGTGGAGAAGGCCGTCGCGCAGCAGGAGAAGGCCGTTGCGCAGCAGGAGAAGCTGGTCGAGGAGGCGGGCGCACCCGAGAGCCCCGTCGCCCCGACCCCCGAGCAGACCCGACGCGCCGCAGCCGAGAAGCAGAAGGCTGACGTCGCGCGCGCCGAGGCCGAGCTCGCGCGCCGCAGGGCGAAGGCGGCCGAGGACGCGATGGACGCGGCCAACAAGGCGGCGGAGGCAGCAGCCGCCCGGGCCGAGGCTGCAGCGGCCGTGGCGGCCAAGGAATCGGCGCCCGCTGCGACCGAGGCCGCACGCGCACTGAAGGCGGAGGCACAGGCCAGGCAGGAGACCGCGCGTCAGGCCGAGCGTTCGGCCGAGGTGCAGGAGCAGCGCGCGCAGGTCGAGGCGCGCGAGCAGCAGGTCGCCGAGCGGCAGGCCGTGCTCGAGGAGAAGCGTACCCGGAAGGGGATCGCGCCCACGGCGACCGAGCGGCTGAGCAGGGCCGAGAGCGAGCTCGAGACCGAGCGGACCGCGGCGGGAGCGCTGCTCGAGCAGGCCAGCGCCGAGAAGGTCCAGGCCGTGGAGGCCAGCACCTCCGTGACGCGCGGCGCGGCGGCGGAAGCGAAGCTCGAGGGGACGCCCGACGTCTCCGCGGGCGCCGCGCCCGCGCCACGCCCGGCCGTCGCTGCCGAGGTCGCTCGCAAGGCTGCCGCGGCCGCCGAGGCCGATGCGAAGCTCGCCGAGCAGCAGGCCGCGATCGCTCGTGACGAGGCCGAGACGCGGGCCCGGAAGGCTCGCGTCGCGCGCGAGGAGGTCGCGATCGCCGAGCAGGATCGCGAACGCGCCGCGTCGGCCGGCTCGCCCGAGGCGGGTGAGCTCGAGAAGCTCGTCGAGGTTCTCGAGGAGAAGAAGGGCGAGATCGAGACGCAGGTCCTCGCGGCCGACGAGCGCGCTGATGCGGCCGCCACGAAGGCCTCGGCCAAGCGTGAGCAGGCCGGGAGCGTCCGGGTGGAGGGCCACCAGGCCGGCGAGAAGCCCTAGCACGCGCCAGCCCACGGGGCGGGCCGCCGCGGCATTCCGCGGCGGCCGCCCTCAGCCGGCCGGACCCTCCCCGCGCATGCGCAGGATCGGGGCGATCGGCATCGAGGCCAGGTTGCCCGCGTCGACGGGCAGCGACACGCCGCTGATCCAGCGCGACTCCTCGCTGGCCAGGAAGACCGCCGCCCAGGCGACGTCCCACGCCGTGCCCTCGGTCCCGAGCACGCCGATGCGGCGACGCAGCTCCCTGTCCTCATCGGACATCTGCGCGACCATCGGCGTGTAGATGTGCCCGGGCAGGATGCAGTTCACGCGGATGCCGCGCGGACCGTGGGTGACCGCCACGTCGCGCGTCAGCCCCTCGACGCCGGCCTTCGAGGCCGCGTACGGCACGCTGCCGGAGCCGCGCACCGCGGCGATAGACGAGATGTTGAGGATCGAGCCGCCGCCCGCCTTCTCCATGGCCGGGATCGCGTGCTTGGTCATCCACACGGCGCTGCCCAGGTTGACGTCGAGCACGCGGTGCCAGTCGGCCTCGGACAGCTCCGTGATGGGACCGCCGCCGAGGATTCCCACGTTGTTGACCAGCACGTCGAGCCGGCCGAAGTGCTCGACCGCAGCGGCGACCGCAGCGGCGCAGCCGGCCTCATTGCCGAGATCAGCGACGGCGATCTCGGCCGCGGCGCCCTCCTTGCGCACCAGCTCGAGGGTCTCCCGCGCGCGCCCCGCATCGGCGTCCACCAGCAGCAGGCGCGCGCCCTCGCGCGCGAAGAGCACGCTGATGGCCTTGCCGGTCCCGACACCGGGCCCGCTCGAGCCAGCACCGGTGACGATCGCGATCCTGTCTCGCAGGCGTCCGGGCATGTATCGCGATCATACGCCACGCACCGCGGCAGAGGCCGCCGGCGGGGCGCCCTCGACGCGGGGGTCTCCCGTGGCGCATGCTCCGGGTTCCGGGAGGAGCGGATGAGCAGTACCGAGACGACGGCGGACCTGGTAGTGCGCGGTGCGACCATCGTGGACGGAACGGGCGCGCCCGGCTTCGCGGGGGACGTGGAGGTTCGGGGCGGCCGCATCACCGCGGTCGGCAACTCGCGCGCGCGGGGCGTCATCGAGATCGACGCCCGGGGCCGCGTGGTGGCGCCGGGCTTCATCGACATCCACACGCACTACGACGCGCAGCTGTGCTGGGACGGCCTGGCGACACCCAGCGTCCAGCACGGCGTGACCACGGTCTGCACCGGAAACTGCTCGCTCTCGCTGGCACCGGTGCGCGGAGACGGGCCGCGCCGCATGGTCGGCATGTTCCAGACGATCGAGGACATCCGCGAGCAGACGTTCGCGGCCGGCGTGCCCTGGACCTGGGAGACCTTCGCCGAGTACCTGGCGTTCCTGAGGCCCGGGCTCGGCGTGAACGTGATGCCACTGCTGGGCCACTCGGCGCTGCGCCTGTACATCATGGGCGCCGACTGCCAGGAGCGCGCGGCCACGCGCAGCGAGCTCGACGCCATGTGCGAGGTGGTGCGGGAGTCGGTGGCCGCGGGTGCGAAGGGCCTGTCGCTCTCGTACCTCGATGTGGACGAGAACCTGCGCCCGGTGCCGTCGCGCTTCGCGGACCTCGACGAACGGATCGCGCTCGCGCGCGCCGCCCGCGACGCCGGAGCCGCGGTGCTGGAGGCGGTCCCCGACGCCCGCAGCGCCCGGGGCATGGAGGCGTGCATCCGCGAGCTCGGGCGGATCTCCCTCGAGACCGGGATCCTGTGCACGCTGCAGCCCGTGATCCAGATCGCGACCCAGCCGGGGCTGTGGAGGCGCTCGCTCGACTGGCTCGACGAGCAGGCCCGCGCGGGCGCCCGCGTGTACGGCCAGAGCCCGCCCGGCCCGATGGACGTCAACCTGCGCCTCGACGAGACCTTCTTCAGCTTCTTCATGCTCCCGACGTGGGGCGAGATCATGAGCCGCCCGGTACCGGAGCGCGCGGCACCGCTGGCGGATCCGGCGAATCGCGAGGCACTGGTGCGCGAGGCCGACCTGGGACTGGCGCTCTTCCTGCCGCACGTCCGTGTGGGTGAGACCTACTCGGCCGCGAACCGCGGGCTGACCGGACGCAGCCTGCCCGAGATCGCCGACGCGCGCGGCTGCCGCGTCGTCGATGCGCTGATCGAGATCGCGCTCAACGACGAGCTCCACACCGAGTTCCCGATCCGGGGCGCCATGCACGAGTCGGCCACGATCGCCAACGAGATCCTCACGCACCCGCAGATGCTGGTGGGCGCATCCGACGCCGGCGCACACCTGTCACAGTTCTGCGGAGCGGGCGACGCCTGCTACCTGCTCGCAGAGTACGTGCGGGAGCGCGGCGTGTTCACCCTGGAGGAGGCCGTGCACCGGGTCACCGGCCAGCCCGCAGAGCTCTTCGAGCTGGAGGCCCGCGGCCGCATCGCGCCGGGCGCTGTGGCCGACCTGGTGGTCTTCGATCCCGAGCGGATCGACACCGGTCCCGAGTACTTCGTGCGCGACCTGCCGGGCGATGCCACGCGCTACCTGCGCGATCCGGTCGGCGTGGACGCGGTCTGCGTCGGCGGCGAGATCGTGGTGCGCGACGGCGTCTCCACCGCGGCGCGTCCCGGGCAGATCGTCTGAGCGGGTGAGCGGGTGAGCGGGTGAGCGCGCGACCCTTCCGCTTCGGCGTGCAGGTCGCCGGCGCGACCGACGCTCACGCCTGGCGCGAGCTTGCACGGCGCGCGGAGGGTGCCGGCTACGCCGTGCTCTCGCTTCCCGACCACCTCGGCGACCAGCTCGCCCCGCTGCCGGCGCTGGCCGCGGCCGCGGCGGTCACGCGGCGCCTGCGGCTGGGAACCTGGGTGCTGGCCAACGACTTCCGTCATCCCGCGCTGCTCGCGCGCGAGGCCGCGACGCTGGACCTGCTCTCGGACGGGAGGCTGGAGCTGGGCATCGGCGCCGGCTGGATGGAGAGCGACTACCGCACCACGGGCCTGCCGCACGATCGGGCGTCGGTGCGCATCGAGCGCCTGGCCGAGGCGATCCAGGTGCTGCGCGGCTCCTGGACCGGGGAGCCGCTCGAGCTGCAGGTACTCGGCGTAGTTCACGCGCAGAGGATCCCGTTGCGCGGCGGCGCCCGCCAGCGCCCGGCGGCTCAGCTCCCGGCCAGGCGCCCGACGAGCGGCGCCAGTGGCTCCAGCGCGTCGCCGCTGA
>JAJDAJ010000047.1 GCA_029261925.1 Deltaproteobacteria bacterium
GTACCGGCCTGGACCTGGTGCCCGCGCGCGACCCCTTCGAGGCCCAGGGCGCGCGCGACGCCTGCCTCGAGGTCAGCGGGCTGCTGAAGACCTACGCCAGCTCGCTGATGAAGATCGCCGGCGACGTGCGGCTGCTGGGCAGCGGTCCGCGCGCGGGCCTGGGAGAGCTGCTGCTGCCCGCCGTGCAGCCCGGCTCGTCGATCATGCCCGGCAAGGTCAACCCGGTGATCTGCGAGGCGGTGACGCTGGTCGCCGCTCAGGTGGCCGGGCTCGACGCCGCCGTCACGATCGCGGTGCAGGGTGCGCAGCTGCAGCTCGCGGCCTGCGTCCCGCTGCTGGCGGCCGACCTGCTCGAGGCCACGACGCTGCTCACGGGCGCGAGCGAGACGTTCGCGCGCCGCTGCATCGCCGGTCTCGAGGTCGATCGCGAGCGCTGCGCCGGCAACGTCGAGCAGAGCCTCGCCCTGGCGACTGCGCTGGCACCGGAGATCGGCTACGAGCGTGCCGCGGAGATCGCCAAGGCGGCGCACGCCCGCGGTCTCAGCGTGCGCGAGGTCGCGCGCGAGCAGACGGAGCTCTCCGACGCCGAGCTCGACCGCATCCTCGACCCGCGGCGCCAGGCCGGCGATCGCTGAGCGGTCGCGCCGCGGGGCTCAGGGCGTCTCGAAGGGCTCGCCCAGGAGCTGCTCGGAGAGTGTCCAGAGCCGCGCCGCGGCCTGCGGATCCACCGCGTGCCCGGCGTAGCCGCCGGCTCCGGTGGCGGGCGCGGCGATCCCGCAATCCTCGAGGTAGATGCCGCCCCGGCCGTCCAGCTCGGGCGCCGTCGCGGCCCAGACCTCGGTCGCCGCGCCCGCCTCGACGGACTTGCGGGCATTGCCCGCCGCCGTGGCGCTCGAGCGGATCTGCTCGGCGGACTCGCGCGTCAGGTGGCGGCCGAGATCGGTCAGGATCATGCCCGGGTGGACGCCGAAGGCACGAACGCCCCGGTCGCGCAGGCGCCGGTCGAGCTCCACCGCGAACAGCACGTTGGCGGTCTTGGCCTGGCCGTAGGCCGCCCACGGGTCGTACTCGCGGCGCTCGAAGTGCACGTCGTCGAAGACCACCGGTGAGATCTTGTGTCCGCCCGAGCTGACCGCGACCACGCGCGCGGGCGCACCTGCGAGCAGCGCCGGCAGCAGCCGCTGCGTGAGCAGGAAGTGGCCCAGGTGGTTGGTCGCGAACTGCAGCTCCCAGCCCTCGGAGGTGCGCGCCAGCGGGCACGCCATCACGCCCGCGTTGAGGATCAGCATCTGCAGCGCGCCGTGGTCGGCGAGCCAGCCGCGTGCGAAGCGGCGCACGCTGTCGGGCGCGGAGAGCTCGAGCTCGTGCACCTCGACGCGGGCGCCGGGGTGCGCGGCGCGGATCGACGCGGCCACCTTCTCGCCGCGGGGCACGTCGCGCGCGGTCAGCGTCACCGAGGCGCCCCGGGCCGCCAGTGCGCGCGCCGCCTCGGCGCCCAGGCCCCCCGATGCGCCGGTGACGATCGCCGTCCGGCCGCCCAGGTCCAGGCCGTCGAGCACCTGGTCGGCGGTGGTCTCCGCGCCGAAGCTGCCTCGCTCCGCCATCAGGCCCCCACCGCGATCCGGTAGCGCAGCGGCAGGTGCTTTAGGCCCACGACGAAGTTAGAGCGGATGTGCTCCGGCTCGCCCGCCAGCTCCACGTGCTCGAGGCGCGTGGCCAGCTCGCGGAAGAGCGCGCGCTGCGAGCGCCGCGCCAGGTTCGCTCCCAGGCAGAAGTGCTCCCCGTGCCCGAAACCGAGGTGCGGGTTGGGGTCGCGGTCGATGCGGAAGCGGAACGGCTCCTCGAAGACGTCCTCGTCGCGATTGGCGGAGGCGTAGAAGAGCAGCAGCTCCTCGCCCTCGCGGATCGCGTGGCCGGCGACCTCGACGTCGCACAGGGCCGTGCGCTTCATGTAGTTCACCGGGGTGGTCCAGCGCACGATCTCCTCGACCTCCGGCACCACCAGGTCGGGATCGCGGCGCAGCTTCTCGAGCTCGCCGGGGTTCTCGACCAGTGCCCGCATCCCGCCCACGATCGAGTTCTTGGTCGTGTCGTGGCCGGCGGTGAAGGTGATCAGGTAGTAGCCGAAGGTCTCCATCGGACCCATCAGCTCACCGTTCACGCGGCCGTTGGCGAGCAGGCTGGCCAGATCGTCGCGCGGTGCGGCGCGGCGGTCGTCGATGATCTTGGCGAAGATCCCGTAGAGCTCCGCGCCCAGGTCGCGCATGGCCTGCTGCCGGTCCGCTGCGCGCTGCAGCTCGGGGTCGTCGGCCGCGAAGAGCTGGTTGGTCAGGCGCAGAATGTCGTCTTCCTGGTCGCGTGGCACGCCGAGGATCGTCGACAGGATGCGCAGCGGGTGGCGTGCGGCGACGTCGGTGGCGAAGTCGCACTCGCCCTCGCCGCCGGAGCTGGCGAGCCCGTCGACCAGCTCGCGCGCGGCCTGGTCGATCGCCGCGTCGATGCGCTTCATGCCGTTGGGCGTGAACCAGGGGCTGCCGACCCTGCGAAAGTCGCGGTGCTCGGGCGGATCCATCTCGATGATGGTGCGCATCTGCGCGAGCTCACCGACGCGGCCCTCGGCGCGCTGCTCGGCGGTCAGCAGGACGATGCCAGCCGCGTTGCCGAAGGTGTCGGGGCGCCGGGAGATCTCCCGGATGTCGGCGTGGCGTGTGATGGCCCAGAAGGGCCCGAAGCCGGGAGGATCGAAGTGGTGCACGGGGTCGCTGCGGCGCAGCTGCGTCCAGGCCTCGTGGGGCTGGCCGTCGCGCTCGTAGACGACCGGGTCGATCAGCTCGCTGCCGTCACTCGGCGAAGGGGTCGGGGACAAGCTCGCATCTCCTCCCGGGGGGCTCCGGGCACGGACCCAGAGATATAGCCCATGCGGACCCCGGGGGCGGGCCGTGCTCCGCGGCGCCGGTGGGAGCCGGCGGCAGGCGGCTCAGAACTCGTCGACCGGGACGAGCTTCACCGGCACGGTCGAGCTGCCCAGGACCCACTCGCGCACGCGATCGGCCAGGCCGTACTTCTCCCGCATCCAGGTGTCGACCTTGGCTCGCATCCGCGGGTCGTGGATCACGTTGGCCTCGAAGCGCTCGGTCTCGCCGTTGCGCTCGATCTCGACCTCCATGCCAGGGGTGATCTGACCGAGCCACTCGCTGTCCGGCGAGAGCGCGCGCAGCCAGAGCCAGCGATGCTCGTCCACGGCCCACAGCGTGGTGTAGAAGTCCTGGTACTCGATGTCACGGGTCTTGAGCACGACCAGGTCGCTGGACGCGCCCTTGCCCACGAGGATCGCGGCCAGCGCGAGCCCGAGCAGGGCGAGCTGCCCCAGGCGCTTCACGCGCCCGGCTCCGCGTCGAGGAAGACCTCGAAGCGCTGCTTCTCGGTGGCCTTCATGTAGGCGTCGTGCGCCGAGATGCGCCCGGCGTCGAGCAGCACCTGGAGGGCGTCGTCCATCACCTGCATGCCGTCCTTCTTCCCGCCCTGGATGTACGAGGTGAGCATGGAGGTGTTGGCCTCGCGGATGATGTTGGGCAGCGCGCGCGTCTTGATCAGGATCTCGTTGGCGGCGCAGCGGCCCTTGCCGTCGGCGGTGGGCAGCAGGAGCTGGGCCACGATCGCGGTCAGCGACTCCGACAGGCTCTGCCGGATCTGCGCCTGCTCGCTCGAGGGGAAGCTGTCGATGATGCGGTCGATCGTCTTCGGGGCGCTGTTGGTGTGCAGCGTGCCGAAGACCAGCATGCCCATCTCGGCGGCGGTGATCGCCAGCGAGATGGTCTCGTGGTCGCGCATCTCGCCGACCAGGACGACGTCGGCGTCCTGGCGAATCGCCGCGCGGAGGCCGGGCCCGAAGCCGCTGGTGTGCGTGCCGATCTCGCGGTGGGAGAACACGCACTTCTTGTTCTGGTGCACGAACTCGACCGGGTCCTCGAGCGTGAGCACGTGGCGCTCGTAGGTCCGGTTGATCTTGTCGATGATCGCGGCCAGCGTGGTGGACTTGCCCGATCCGGTGGGCCCGGTCACCACGACCAGACCCTTCTGCAGGTGGCAGAGCCTCTCGATCGACTCGGGCAGGCTGAGCTTCTCGAGCGGGATGATCTCGGCGGGAATGATCCGGAAGACCATGCCGGCGCCATTGGACTGCACGAAGAAGTTGGCGCGGAAGCGCGCCTCCTCGCCCAGGGCGTAGGCGAAGTCGAGGTCGTTGCAGGCCTCGTATGCGTGCCACTGCTCGTCGGTCGCGATCTCGCGCCCCAGCTTGCGCACCTGCTCGTCGGAGAGCATCGACGAGCCCTCGACCGGCTGCAGCTCGCCGTGCAGGCGAATGCGCGGCTCGAGACCCGCTGAGATGTGCAGGTCGGAGCCTTCCTTGTCCTTCAGGTAGCGGAGCAGGTCGTCGATCGCGGCCACGGCTTCCTCGTCGCCCCGGTCAGCCCGCGAGGGCCTTGGGGTCCTCGACGTGGCGCAGCGCATCCTCGCGCGTGACCACGCCCTGCTGCACGAGCTCGGCCAGCGAGGCGTCGAGCAGCTGCATGCCCTGGTTCTTTCCCGTCTGCAGGAGCGAACGGATCTGGATGGTCTTGTTCTCGCGGATCAGGTTGCCCACGGCGCGGTTGACCACCATCACCTCGAGTGCGGCGGCCATCCCGCTGTCGTCGGCGCGCGGGACCAGGCGCTGCGAGATCACCGCCCGCAGTGATTCCGAGATCATGGCGCGCACCTGCTCCTGCTGGTCGGGCGGGAAGGAGCCGACGATCCGGTTGACCGTGCGGATCGCGTTGTCGGTGTGCAGCGTCGCGAGCACGAAGTGACCGGTCTCGGCGGCCGTGAGCGCCAGCGAGATGGTCTCGCGGTCCCGGAGCTCCCCGATCACGATCACGTCGGGATCCTCGCGCAGGGCCGCGCGCAGGGCGCGCGAGAAGGTCTCCGTGTGGCGCCCGACGTTGCGCTGGTTGACCAGGCAGCGATTCGAGCGGTGCACGTACTCGATCGGATCCTCGATCGTCAGGATGTGCTCGGAGCGTTCCTCGTTCACGAGCCCGACCAGCGCGGCCATGGTCGACGACTTGCCGCAGCGGGTCGGCCCGGTCACCAGGACCATGCCCTGGTGGTAGTTGGTGAACTTGGCCAGGTCGTTGGGCAGGCCCAGGTCCTCGAGCGTGGGGGGCTGCAGCGGGATCCGCCGCAGGGTGGCGTCCACGCCGCGGAGCTGCCGGTAGACGTTGGTGCGGAAGCGTCCGATGCCCTCGAGCGAGTACGAGAAGTCGACCTCGCCGTGCTCCTCGAATATCTCGCGCTCCTCGGGTGTGAGCAGGCTCAGCGCCATGGCCTCGGCCTGCTCGGGGGGCATCACCTCGCCCTGGTCGACGAGCCGGCCGTGCAGGCGGTAGCGAAGCGGCGCGCGGCTGTGCAGGTGAATGTCGCTGGCCGACTTCGCGGCGGCGTCGCGGAGCACGCGCTCCATCTCCGGCGCGCACGGGTGGCTCGCGGGTCCCCCGGCCAGCGGAACGGCGGCGGTGGCCCCCGCGAGTCCCTCGGCGGCCTCGGCGTCGGTCCCGGCACCGAGCTCCTCGCCGTCGGCCGCGGTCATGAGCTTGGCGTCGGACTCGAGCGCCTCGAACGACGGCTCGACCACGCGCGAGAGCTGCGCCGACTCGCCGGCCACGGTGGTCGGCTCGAAGCCGGGGATCGGCGCCTCGCCGACCTCGTCGCTGGCGGTCGCCACGGACGTGGGCTCGATCGGAGGCGCCTCCGCAGCGTCGTCGGTCTCGGGAGGCCCGGCCGACTTCGCCGCGCGCTGCTTGCGCGCCCGCTCCAGAACGCTCTTCTGCAGCGCCAGCACGCGCTGCAGGCCGTCGGGCGTCAGGTAGCCCAGCTCGACCAGCACCTCGCCGATGCTCGCTGGCGACTGCATCCGCGACTGTACGGCGGTGGCCTCCGTCAGCTGCTCCATGGTGATCAGCTTCGCCGCGATCGCGACGCGTCCCAGCAGCGAGGTCTCGGCCGTACTCATGCAGCGGTGCTATCGGCACCGGACCCCGGGCTGGTTGAGGCGATTTCGCCCGGGCTACCGGGGGCTGGCGGGCGTGACGATGTCGAGCAGCTCGACCTCGAACGTCAGGGTGGCGCCCGGCTTGATCTTGCCGGGCATGCCCTTGCGGCCGTAGGCGATCTGCGGCGGGCACACGATCCGGGCCTTCGTGCCCACGGACATCATCTGCAGCGCCTCGGTCCAGCAGCGGATCACGCCGCCGACCTCGAAGCTGGAGGGCTTGCCGCGCTCCACGGAGCTGTCGAAGACCGAGCCGTCGATCCGCGTGCCGTGGTAGTGCACCTCGACGCGGTCCGACTCGCCCGGCCGCGGCCCCTCGGCGCTGCGCAGCTCCCGGTAGATCAGCCCGGAGGCGCGCTTGACCGCGCCGTCCTCGCGTGCGGCCTGCTCCAGGTAGGCCTCGGCCTTGCGGCGCTCGCGCAGGGCGATCTCCTCGCGGCGCCGCTGGAGCAGCATCTCGGCGCGGTGTCCCCAGTGACCCAGGGAGACGCGCGGCTCGCGCCCCAGCAGGCCGTCGGCAAGCCCGGCCTGCACGCGCTCGATCTCCTCCGGCGTCAGCTCGAACTCCGCCAGCCGCTCGGCCAGCGAGAGCCCGAGGGCGTACATGATCTTGTCCTCGCTGCTGTTCAGGTCCGGGTGCGCGCGGACGTCCGCGGCGGCGGCGGGCAGCGATGTTCCCAGCAGGGCGGCGATGAGCCAGGCGATGCGTGTGAGCTGCATTCTCGAGGACCTCCGGAGGCGCGTGATGCCGTCGGTCCTTAGATCGTCGCGCGCTAGACTCAATTGAACCCCGGGAGACCCCTTGGCGGAGCAGTACATCGAGCGAATCCTGCGCGCGCAGGTCTACGACGTGGCCCGGGAGACGCCGCTCGAGGACGCCCCCCGCCTGTCGAAGCGCGTGGGCAGCCGCGTCCTGCTCAAGCGCGAGGACCTCCAGCCGGTCTTCTCGTTCAAGCTGCGCGGCGCCTACAACCGGATCGCGCGCCTGGACGGCGAGGCCGCGCAACGCGGGGTGATCGCCGCCTCGGCCGGCAACCACGCGCAGGGCGTCGCGCTGGCGGCAGGCCGGCGCGGCCTGAAGGCATTGATCGTGATGCCGACCACCACCCCCGAGATCAAGGTCGAGTCGGTGCGCGAGCTGGGCGCCGAGGTCGTGCTGTACGGCGACTCCTACGACGAGGCCTACGCCCACTCGGTCGAGATCGCCGACCGGACCCGCATGACGTACGTGCACCCCTACGACGATCCGGATGTGATCGCGGGGCAGGGCACGATCGCCGTCGAGATCCTGCGCCAGCACGCCGGGCCGCTCGACGCCATCTTCGTGCCCGTGGGCGGCGGAGGGCTGGCCGCCGGGATGGCGGTGTACCTGAAGTTCCTGCGCCCGGAGGTGCGCCTGATCGCGGTCGAGCCCAGCGGTGCCGCCTGCCTCGATGCCGCGATGCGCGCCGGGCGACCGGTCCCGCTCGACGAGGTGGACCTGTTCGCCGATGGCGCGGCGGTGCGCGAGGTCGGCGCCGAGGCGTTCCGGCTGTTGCGCGACCGCATCGACGACGTGATCACCGTCAGCACCGACGAGATCTGCGCGGCGATCCTCGACATCTTCCAGGACACACGCAGCATCGCCGAGCCCGCGGGGGCGCTGGCGGTCGCCGGTCTCAAGCGCCACGCGGAGCGGAGCGGGGAGGCCGGCCGCACCTGGGTCGCGCTGCTCAGCGGCGCGAACATCGGCTTCCACCGCCTGCGCCATATCTCCGAGCGCGCCGAGCTCGGCGAGCAGCGCGAGGCCATCTTCGCCGCGACGATCCCGGAGCGGCCCGGCAGCTTCCGGCGCTTCTGCGAGGCCATCGGGGATCGATCCATCACGGAGTTCAACTACCGTTACTCCGAAGGCGACGCGGCTCACGTCTTCCTGGGCGTGCAGCTCTCGCGCCCCGAGGAGCGCGTGGCGGTGATGGCCGCGATCGAGGCCGCGGGCTACGGCGTGGTGGACCTGACCGAGAACGAGCTCGCCAAGATCCACACGCGGCACCTCGTGGGCGGACGCGCCGTCGTTGGCGGCGACGAGCGGGTGTATCGCTTCGACTTCCCCGAGCGGCCCGGTGCGCTGGGGCGCTTCCTGGACCGCCTGCCGGCGGACCTGAACATCACGCTCTTCCACTACCGCAACCACGGCGCCGCCGTGGGCCGGGTGCTGGCGGGGCTGCAGCACGTGGGCGGCGACCCCGCCCGGATCCAGGCCTTCCTCGACGAGCTGGGCTACTCGTACCGCGACGAGACCGAGAACCCCGCCTACCGGATCTTCCTGGCCTGAGCGGCCCGTCCCGGGGCGCGCCTCAGACCCCGGCGATCTCCCGGTACAGCGCGCGATGGGCGCGGGCGCTGGCCTCCCAGGTCATCTGTCGGGCGCGCTCGGGGCCCTTGCGGCCCAGCTCCGCAGCCAGCTCCGGGGAGCGCAGCACGCGGTCGAGCCCGCCGGCGATCGCGTCGACGTCCGTGGCGTCGACCAGCAGCGCGGCGTTGCCCACGACCTCGGGCAGCGAGGCGGCCTCCGAGCAGACCAGCGGCGTGCCGCAGGCCAGGGCCTCGAGCGCGCTGAGCCCGAAGCCCTCGTACAGGCTGGTCACGGCGCAGGCCCTTGCCGCCCCGAGCAGCTCGAGGAGGCGCGCGTCGGACACCCCGCTCATGCGCAGCACGCGCCCGGTCATGCCGGTGCGCTCGATCGCGGCCTCGACCTCGGCCGCGCCGTCGGTGGCTCGCCCCACCAGCACCAGCCGGGTGTCGTCGAGCCTCGACACGGCCTCGACCAGGCGGGCGAAGTTCTTGCGCGGGGTGAGCAGCCCGATCGCGATCACGTAGTTGCCGAGCTCGGCGCGCACGCGCGAGATCGCGGCGGAGTCCAGCGGGTGCCAGGCCCGTGCGTCCACGCCGTGCGGGATCGCGTGGACGCGCTCGGGCGCGACGCGGTAGGTCTCGACGACCTCGGCCGCCATGAAGCCGCTGGGCGTGACCACGTGGTCGCTGCGCTCGATGGCCTCGCGGTAGCGGGCGCCGCGCTTGCGCGTCCACTCGGGGCGGGACCACTGCGGGTTCCGCACCGGGTTCAGGTCGTGAATGGTGAGCAGCCTGGGGATTCTCGGGGTCCGCGGCATGAACAGGGCGGTGGAGTGCAGCAGGCGCGCCTCCCGCAGCAGGCAGCCATTGAAGGGGTCCTGGATCACGCGCACCCGGGCGTTGGCGGCCTCGGGGCGAAACAGGTGGCCCCGGCGCCAGCGCGACCAGCGGTAGCAGAGCGCCACCGGGGTCTCGCGCTCGATCCGCAGCAGGGCCCCGACCAGGCTCCGCACCGAGCCGCCGATGCCGCCGTGGGGCGGACGTCCGGCCGCCGAGCTCACCTCGAGCGCGATCACGGCCGGAGCTTAGCCAGCAGGTCAGGGGTACGCCGGCGCCGGGCTGCCCCCCGATGCGGGCCCCCGGATCCCGCCCCTCCCCGCCCGGGCTCCGCCGGGGTTATTGTATGGGGCGTGCGCGGCGCCCCGCCGCCCGGAGGACGAGATGAGCGAGCGCAAGTACCGGTACATCGGCACCCGTGCGATCCGGCCCGATGGTCTCGACAAGGTCACCGGCCGTGCCAACTACGGCGCGGACTTCGTGCTGCCGGGCATGCTGCACGGGGTGGTGCTGCGCAGCCCGCACGCTCACGCGCGCATCCTCTCGGTCGATACCAGCGCCGCGGAGAAGTTGCCGGGCGTGCGCGCCGTCCTCACCGGCTCCGACCTGCCGGACCTGCCCCCCGACATGGTGGGCGGCGTCGAGGGCCACACCAACTTCCGGCAGCTCTCGATGAACACCCTGGCGCGCGGCAAGGCGCTCTATCACGGCCACGCCGTCGCCGCGGTGGCGGCGACCTCGGAGGAGGCCGCTCGCGCCGGTGCGGCGGCGATCCGGGTCGACTACGAGGTGCTCGAGCCGGTGCTCGACATCGATCGTGCGCTCGAGCCCGGGGCACCGCTGCTGCACGACGACATCGGCAACGGCTCGAACCTGGCGATGCGGATCCCCTTCGAGAAGGGCGACCTCGAGGCTGGCTTCGCCGCAGCGGATCTCGTCATCGAGCGCGAGTTCCGCACGCCCATGGTCCACCAGGGCTACATCGAGCCGCACGCCTGCGTGGCGCGCGTCGGCGAGGACGATCAGGTCGTGGTCTGGTGCAGCACCCAGGGCGCGTTCGTGGTGCGCGAGTACTGCGCCTCGCTCCTGGGTATCGATCCCGCGAAGGTCAAGGTCATCCCGAGCGAGATCGGGGGCGGCTTCGGCGGCAAGACCACCGTCTACCTCGAGCCGCTCGCGGTCGCGCTGGCGCGCAAGGCGCACCGGCCGGTGAAGATGGTCATGTCCCGCGAGGAGGTCTTCCGCTCGACCGGTCCGACCTCGGGCTCGAAGATCCGGATCAAGGTCGGCGCGCGGCAGGACGGGACCCTGGTCGCCGCGGAGACCGACATCTACATGGAGGCGGGCGCCTTCCCCGGCTCCCCCGCGGCCGCGGCCGCCATGTGCATGTTCACCCAGTACAGCATCCCGGCCTACTCGCTGGTGGCATACGACGTGCTGCTGAACAAGCCCAAGGTCGCCGCCTACCGGGCGCCCGGGGCGCCGATGGGGGCGCTGGCCATGGAGTCGGTGCTCGATGAGCTCGCGGACGAGCTCGGCATCGATCCGGTCGAGCTGCGCCTGCGCAACGCCGCGGGCGCGACGGACCGCGCGCCCACCGGCGTCGAGCTCGGCGACCTCGGCCTGCGCGAGACGCTCGAGGCCGCGCGCCAGCACCCGCACTACGCCGCGCCGCTCGGCCCCAACCAGGGCAGGGGCGTGGCCTGCGGCTACTGGTTCAACGGCGGCATGCAGTCGAGCGCGAACGTCACGCTGCACGAGGACGGCACCGCCGTGGTCGCCATCGGCAACCCGGACATCGGCGGTACGCGGGCCTCGATGGCCCTGATCGTCGCCGAGGAGCTCGGCGTGCCCTACGAGCGGGTCCGCTCGGTCGTCGTGGACACCGACAGCATCGGCTTCTCGGATCTGACGGGGGGCAGCCGCACCACGGTCGTGACCGGCCACGCCGTCTCGATGGCGGCGCGCGAGATCGTCGACGAGCTGCGCGCCCGCGCGGCGCGGATCTGGGACGTCGATCCCGACGAGGTCCGCTGGGAGGAGGGTCGAGCGCTTCCTCCCAACGGCGCGCACCAGCCGCTGAGCGTCGAGGAGCTGGCCGCCCAGAGCGGGGCGCTCGGCGGGCCGCTGCTGGGCAAGGGCTCGCTGAACGTGGGCAGCGCGGCGCCCGCGGTCGGGGTCCACGTCTGCGACATCGAGCTGGATCCCGAGACGGGGGTCTCGCGCGTGGTCCGCTACACGGTGGTCCAGAACGCCGGCAAGGCCATCCACCCGAGCTACGTCGAGGGCCAGATGCAGGGCGGCGCGTCGCAGGGCATCGGCTGGGCGCTCAACGAGGAGTACATCTTCGACGCGCAGGGCGAGATGGAGAACCCGGGCTTCCTGGACTACCGCATGCCCGTGGCCTCGGACCTGCCCATGATCGACACCGTGATCGTGGAGGTCCCCAACCCGGCCAACCCGTACGGCGCCCGGGGCGTCGGCGAGATCCCGATCGTGCCGCCGCTCGCCGCGGTCGCCAACGCCGTGTCGCACGCGGCCCGGATCCGCATGACCGAGCTGCCGCTCTCGCCGCCGCGCGTGCTCGCCGCACTCGAGAGCGCAGCCGGCGGCTGAGACCGACCGGTGCCGGGAGGCGTCGCGATCCGGCGGCGCCCCCCGGCTGCTGGATCGCTGGCGGTGCCGGCGGGCAGCCGTAGGCTGGGGGCGTGGACGGGTACTACGAGCCGCACGCGCGGGTCGCACTCGAGCAGCCGCTGGTGCTCTGCGGCCTGCTCGGGGCGGGCCTCGCGCAGGCGGGTCTGGCGCTCGCGGGGCTGACCGGCCTGCCGCTGCGCCTGGTCGGCCGCTCGGTCGAGCACGTGGCCGGGCGCTCGCGCGCGCGCATCGCGGTCGAGGACGGGCTGGACAGCCTGCACGAGCGCGAGACCGAGCAGCTAGAGCGTGCGCTCCGGCAGGGGCCGCCCGCGCTGCTGGTGGCGCCGGAGGGCGCACACCTGCCCGCGCGCGCCGCCGCCGTCGCCGCGACCTGGATCTACCTGGCGCGTCCGGCCGACGAGCTGGTCGAGGGACTGCACCGCCAGCACAGTACGGACCGCGGCTCGATCCCCGGCTTCGTGATCGGCCCGCCCGTCGATCCCGCCGACCTCTGGCAGCGCGTGGCGGGCCAGGATCGGGACTATCGCGAGCGGGTGGACCGGGTGATCGACTGCGCCGGCGCGCACGCCCACGGCGTGGCGCGCCTGCTGATCGAGGCGCTCGGCTGGACGCTCGCGGGCGCTAGTCGCCCAGGTCGGGCGCCCAGGCCGAGCCGTTGATGTGCGAGCCGCCATCCACGAAGAGCGTGTTGCCCGTGAGGTAGCGCGCGCCCTCGCTGGCCAGGAAGAGCGCCACGGGCGAGATGTCGTCGTAGCAGTCCCCGATCCGTCCCATCGGGTTGGCCGAGTCGGCCGCCGCGATCAGCTCGGGGTGCGCGGTCATGGTGGCGTGGAACGCCGAGGACTTCGCGGCCGGGCAGATCACGTTCAGCACGATGCCGTCGGCGGCCCACTCGCGCGCCGCGGTGCGTGTTGCTGCGCGCAGCGCCTCCTTCGAGGAGTTGTACTCGACCGTGCCCATGTGCGCGTTGACGCCGTTGAGCGAGCAGATGTTGATGATGCGCCCGTAGCCCCTCGCCTTCATGATCGGATGCGCGGCGACCATCGCCCAGAAGGGGCCGAGAAAGCCCACGCGCACGCCGTGCTCCATCAGCGCGGAGGTCTTGTGCTCGACGCGGCCGAGCTCGCCGCCGCCCCAGGCGTTGTTCACCAGGATGTCGAGCGTGTCCCAGCGGTCGACGGCCGCGGCGATCGCGGCCTCGACCTGCTCGCGGTCGCCGGCGTCGGTCTGCACGAAGTGACCGGCGTCGCCGAGCTCGTCGGCCATGGCCTTGCCCGTCGCCGGGTTCAGCTCCGCGACCACGACCCTCGCCCCCTCGCTCGCGAAGCGACGCGCCATGGCGGCGCCGATGCCGTCTCCGGCCCCGGTGATCATCGCGACGCGTCCATCGAGCTGTCCCATCCTCGCTCCTCCTCGTATCCGAAGCTCGCGTGAAGTCCCGCTGTCCCGGAGCTGGCGCGCGTCGAGCGGGCTCAGTCGTCGGTCTCCGCCTGCGCGCGGGCGATGTCCTCGCGCACGGTGCGCGCCGAGAGCAGGTAGAAGACGCAGGCCGCGACGTTCGCGGCGACGGCGAAGAGCATGGTGTAGCGGATCGCCATCTCGCCGTAGCTCTCCCGGAAGTAGTCGTTGAGGGCGCCGACGACCAGCGGTCCGAGACCGAGGCCGAGCAGGTTCACGACCAGCAGGTGGAGCGCGACCGCGAGCGCCCGCGCGCGCACCCGCACCACGGCCTGCGTCATTGCGTAGACCGGAGCGCTGTAGGTCAGGCTCAGCAGGCTGTGCGGCAGATAGAAGACGATCGCCAGCCATGGGTCGGGCGCGAACAGGAAGAGCACCGAGAAGGGCGCCGCCACGATCGCCGCCAGGGTCGGCAGCCACAGGAACCAGCGCTGGTCGCGCGGGCTCAGGCGATCCGCGAGCCAGCCCCCCAGGAGCATGCCGGGGATGCCGATGAAGATCGCGGCGATCCCGAGCATCGTGGTGGCCTGGGTGAGCTCCAGGCCGTGCACGCGCATGAAGAACGGCACGACCCAGACGCCGACGCCGTAGGCGGCCGCCGCGTGCAGCGCGCCGCCGAGCTGCAGGTGGACGTAGGAGCGCTGCTGCCAGAGGAAGCGGAAGGCCTCGACTGCGGGCATGGGCTCGACGCTGGCGCCCCGGTCCCACTGGCCGCGGGCGGGCTCGCGGACCGTGAGCCAGACCAGCACTGCGAGCAGGACGCCCGGCAGCCCCACCAGGACGAACGTGGTGCGCCAGCCGAAGTAGGCGAAGAGGAGCCCGCCAAGCAGGAAGCCGAATGCGGCCCCCGCCTGTCCGCCCGCCGCGTACAGGCCCAGCGCTCGACCGCGCTGCGCCGGCGGGAAGTAGTCCGAGATCAGCGAGTGCGAGGGCGGGCTGCAGCCGGCCTCGCCGACGCCCACGCCGACGCGCAGCAGCGCCAGCTGGGCGAAGCTCCCGGCGAGCCCCGAGAGCGCCGTGAGCAGGCTCCAGAGCGCGGCGCTGATCGCGACGATCGTGCGCCGCGTGCCGCGATCCGCCCAGCGCGCGATCGGGATGCCCGCGAACGCGTAGAAGATCGCGAAGGCCGGGCCCGTCAGGAAGCCCATCATGGTGTCCGAGGCGCCGAACTCCGCCTTGATCGGCTCCAGCAGGATCGACAGGATCTGCCGGTCGATGTGGTTGGACAGGTAGATCCCGAACAGCAGCACCAGCACGTACCATGGATATGCGCCGTCGGGCTCGGGCCGCGGCCCGCTGTCCCTCGCCAGGGCGGCTGCCGCGTCCTGCTCGATCCGGCTCGCTTCCTGGGTCATGGGGTCGTCCTCACGGGGTCTCGCGCAGCGGCGCGATCCCGAGCTGTGCTGCGATGTCCGCCAGCTCGTCGAGCAGGCCGTGCGCCAGCGGGATTCCCGCGGCGAGTCGCTCGGCGCGGCGCTCGTTCTCGAGCTCGCCGGGAACGAGCACGCGCTCGAATCCCGGCGCTGGCGGGGAGGCGTGTACCTCGTCGATCAGGGCGTCGATGCGCTCGCGGAATGCCGCCGTGCCGAGCACGGCGCCGGGGTCGAGGGCGATGAAGAGGTAGCCCTTGGCCACACGCCGGCCATCGCGCACGTGAGACTCCGACACGTGGGTGTGTCCGAAAGACGCGTCGGTGAGCACCCCCGAGAGCACCTCGACCAGGAAGGCGATGCCGTAGCCCTTGTGCCCGCCGAACCACTGCAGGTGGCTCAGCGACGCCTGCTCGGGGTCGGTCGTCGGCCGGCCCTGGGCGTCGAGCGCCCAGTCCGCCGGGATGGCGCCGCCGCGCTTGCGCGCCAGGGCGATCTTGTTGCCCGCGACCACCGTCGTCGCCACGTCGTAGACCACCGGCGGATGCGCGCCCGCCGGCACCGCGTACGAGAACGGGTTGGTCGAGAAGATCGGCGCGAGGCCGCCGAACGGGGGCACGAACGCGGGTCCGTTCTGGAAGGCCAGGGCGATCGCGCCGCGCTCCGCCGCGCGGAGCGTGTAGTAGCCCAGCGCGCCCAGGTGCGTGCTCTCACGCACCGTGGCCACGCCCACGCCGTGCTCGAGCGCACGCTCGACCGCCCGGTCCATGGCGAAGACGCCCGCGACCTGTCCGAGCCCCAGCCCGCCGTCGATGTGGATCAGCGGCCCGGATTCGCGGAGCACGCGCAGCTCGGCGTGCGGGCGGACCTCGCCGCCGCGGATCCGGTCGAAGTAGACCCGCAGCAGGTTCACCCCGTGCGAGTCCACGCCGCGCAGGTCGGCCTCGACCAGACTCCCGGCCACCAGCTCGGCCTCGTCGTCCGGAACGCCCAGGGCGATCAGCACGGCCCGCGCGTGTGCCTGCAGGGTCGCTGAGGGGACGCGGATCTCGTCGCTCATCGGGCTCCTGGCTGGGAAGGGTCCCGGTAGTGTATGACGGCACGACCAGGGAGGCGGAATGGGAATCACCGGGGGCAGGCTGCTTGCGGACACGCTGGTCGCACAGGGCGTGACGCAGATCTTCGGGCTACCCGGTGACCAGCTCATGCACGCCCTGGACGGCCTCCACGCGAGACCCGAGATCCGCTGGGTGACCACGCGGCACGAGCAGGCGACGACCTACATGGCCGACGGCTACGCGCGCACGTCCGGTCGCACGGGCGTCTCGATGGTCGTGCCCGGCGTCGGTGTCTACAACGCGGCCGCCGGGCTGGCCACCGCGTGGGCCTGTAGCTCGCCCGTCGTGCAGATCGCCGGGCAGGTCAACCGCGACGGCATCGGCAAGACCCTGGGACTGCTGCACGAGGTGCACGATCAGCTCGAGATCGTGCGGCCGGTCACCAAGTGGCGCGAGCGCGTGCTGCGCGCCGACGACATCCCCGCTGGCGTGCGCGAGGCGTTTCGCCAGGCGCGCAGCGGCCGCACCCGCCCCGCGCACATCGAGATCCCGCCCGAGGCGTTCGCCGAGGAGACCGACGCACTCCCGCTCGATGCTGCGCCGGTCGAGCCCGTGACGCCCGACCCCGACGCCGTACGTCGCGCCGCCGAGCAGCTGGCGTCGGCACAGCGTCCGCTGATCCTGGCGGGCGGGGGCGTGAGCCTGTCCGGCGCCCGCGAGGAGCTGACCCAGGTCGCCGAGCTGCTGCAGGCGGGCGTGGTCGTGACCCGTGAGGGCAAGGGCGCGATCGACGATCGCAGCCCGCTGTCGGTCGGCACCATGTGGAACAACCCGCGCCTGCGCCCGTTCGTGCAGGACGCCGACATCATCCTGGCGGTCGGCACGCGCTTCAGCGGGACCGGCGCGCTACCGGAGCAGCCGGTCGTGCGCATCGACGTCGATCCCGAGGAGCTCGATCGCGGCTGCACGCCGCTGGTCGGCATCACCGCCGACGCCCGCCTCGGGCTCGCGGCGCTGCGCGACACCCTCGACGCCGTCGCGAAGCCGCGCGCGTCGCGCGCCGCCGAGCTGCGCGCCGTGCGCGCCCAGGTCGAGGAGCGACAGCGCGCGCTCGGGCCGGCCGCCGGCATCGTCGAGTCGCTGCGCGCCGCGCTGCCCGACGACGCGATCCTCGCGGTGGGGACGACCAGCCTCGGCTACATGTGCCACATGCACTTCCCCGTGTACGCGCCGCGCAGCTACCTCGGCTCGTCGTACATGGGAACGCTCGGCTTCGCGTTCCCCTGCGCGCTGGGCGCGAAGGTCGCCGCGCCCGATCGCCCGGTCGTCGCGGTGATCGGCGACGGCGGCTTCGGCTTCGCCGCCATGGAGCTGGCCACCGCCGTCCAGCACGACATCGCGGCGGTCACGCTCGTCTTCAACGACGGCGCCTACGGCAACTCGAACCGCGATCAGCGCGAGCGCTTCGGCGGGCGCGAGATCGGCACGCTGCTGCGCAACCCGGACTTCGGCGCCCTGGCGCGTGCCTTCGGCGCCGACGGCGCGAGGCTCGCCAGCGCGGACCAGCTCGGCGATGCGCTGCGCGAGGCGCTGGCCGGCGGCCGGCCCGCGGTGATCGAGTGCCCGATCCCGCGCCTGCCCTCGGTGTTCGCCTAGGGCACCGCGACGATGCGGCGTTCCAGCAGCGAGTCGATCTCGGCCTCGCCATAGCCGAGCTCCACCAGCAGGTCCCGCGTGTGCTCGCCGGTGCGGAAGGCGCCCCCCAGCGGTCCCGCATCCCGATCCTGCGTGATCGGGCGCCCGTAGCGGCGGTAGCTGCCGAAGGCGCTGTCCTCCGCGGGCAGCTGTGTCCACCAGCCCAGGCGCTGGCCGTCCGGGTGCTCGTAGATCCAGCGCGCGGGCGGCCCCTGGTCGGCGCGCACGCATGCGACCCCGCGAGCCGTCAGCGCGGCCTCCCAGGCGTCGGCGTCGCGGGCCGCGAGCACGCGCTCGAGCTCGCCGGCGAGCTCGTCGTCGTGGCTGGCGCGCCCGGCGGCGCTCGCGAAGCGGGGGTCTTCGAGCAGCGCGCCGCAGCCCGCTGCCTCGCAGAAGCGCTCGAAGTCGCGCTGCGAGGGCGCGGCCAGGAAGACCCAGCCGTCGTCCGCGGTCGGGTACAGCCGGTACAGTGCCCCGAGGCCCAGGAGGCGCGCGTCGGGGATCTCGCGCGGCGGGCGCCCCTCGAAGTCCACGAAGTCCTTCGAGTTGGTATAGGCGTTCGAGAGCATCATGCGCGTCTCCAGCGCCTGGCCCTCGCCGCTGCGCTCGCGCGCGTACAGGCCCAGCGCCAGGGCGGCCGCGACGCCGACGGCGGCGTTGAAGTCCGGGTTTCCCTCGTTGGCGAGCTCGAGGCGTCGCGAGAGCTGCGCGATCTCGGGCAGCGACAGGGGCACGTCGGGGGGCGGCACCGCGTCGTACCCGGCCTGTGCCCGCGCGCCGCCGCTGAGCGCGCCGGCCGTGACGTGGAACGCGGGCTTCGAGGACATCGGTCCGGTCGAGCCATACGACGCTCCGTACAGGTGCACGAGCCGCGGGTTGATGCGGCGCAGCGTCTCCCAGTCGATGCCCAGCCGCTCCGGAACCCCGGGGCGGTAGTTATGCGCGAGCGCGTCGGCCCTCGCGACCAGGCGGTGGACGATCTCGAGGCCCTCGGGTGACTTCAGGTCCAGCGCGATGCTCTGCTTTCCCTGGACCATCTTCATGCCCACCCCGACGGGGCCGCGCATCGGGTCGCCGTCGAGCGGCTCGACCTTGATCACGCGTGCGCCGAGGTCGGCCATCAGTGTCACGCCCAGCGGGGTGGCGATCCAGGTCGCGAACTCGAGCACCGTCACGCCCTCGAACAGGCCGCCGGTGGCCGGCGCCGGCGCTGGCCCGCGGACGGGCAGGGCGGGCGCGTTCCAGGCCCCGCCGCCCGCCTCGCCGAGGTCGGGCACGCTGCGGCCCGGCGCGCCGGGCGTCGCGGACAGCCGGATCAGCGGTCCCGGCTGGCGCACGCCGTCGATCTCGACGACGTCCCCGGTGCGGGTGAGCTGCGGGTGGTCGAGTGCCTCGCCGGGCAGCAGCAGGCGCTCGACCGCGATCTCGCGCTCGTCCGCGAAGATCTCCTGCCACTCGGCCCAGCTGCGCTCGAGCATTCGCTCCTGCACGCGCGTGCGGAACGCCTGCACCTCCGCGGGCTTCTGTCCGCGCAGCTCCACCGGGGGCGCGACGTCCGGGTCGAGCTCGAGCACGCGGAGCAGCGCCGCGAAGAGCCGCGGGCCGTTCTGCGCGAACTGCACCCAGGCGCCGTCGGCGGTGCGCGCGACGCTGTACGGGATGAACGGCGTGTCGGTGTAGCTGTTCTCCCAGTACGCGTCCGGGAACCAGTACATCATGTCGTAGACGGTCAGCGCCTGGATCAGGCTGGTCTCCAGGTACTGTCCCCGGCCCGTGCGCTCGCGCTCGCGCAGCGCGCCCAGCACGCCCTGCAGCGCCAGCATCGCCGCGCCGTGCGACGCCACCGGTACGGCGACGTACGCCGGGCGCTCCCCGTCGTGCAGCGTGTCGAACTGCCACATGCGGCCGCCGCGCGCGTTGACCACGCCGTCCCAGGCCGGGATGTCGCGGAACGGTCCGCGCGTGCCGAAGCCGGTGACCGCGCACTGCACGAGCCGGGGATGCGCCGCCGCCAGTCGCTGCGCGTCGAGTCCCAGGCGCTCGATCGCTGCGGGCTTCAGGCCGACCAGCAGCACGTCGGCGTCGCTCAGCAGGGCGTCGAGGCGCGCGCGGCCCTCCGGGGTGGACAGGTCCGCGACCACGCTGCGCTTGCCGCGCGCCCAGAGCGCGAACGCCGGGTGCGTGCGCAGCGCGCTGCCCCCGGGGGGCTCGACGCCGATCACCTCCGCGCCGTTGTCCGCGAGCACCACGCCGGCCACGGCCACCGATGCGCTCGAGCCCAGCTCCACCACCCGCAGGCCCTCGAGGGCCCGCCGCGACCGTGCGGCTTCCATGGAGCCGAGCATACCCCGGCCCCGGCGGCTGCTGGGCCCGGCGCCTCAGCGCCCGCCGTCGGGGGGTGTCCCGGCCGCGGGGCGGCCGCGCAGCACGAGGCCGCAGCGCTGGCAGTGGCCGCCGCGCGCGCCGAGCGTGGCCGCGCTGCAGCGCGGGCAGCGCGAGGTCACGAACGCGGCGACGGTGCCGATGCCGACGACCAGCGCGATCGCCGCGTGCTGCAGCAGCGGACTCCAGCCCGCCCCGTGCGCCCACGCCGCGACCGCCAGTCCGACCACCGCGAGGCAGGTCGCGACGGCCAGGCCGATGCGGCCACGGCGCTGGAGACGTGCTCCGGCGTCCGCCAGCTCGCTCGGATCGAAGGCGTCGAGCTGCTCCCGTTCCCGCGTCGAGCGCACCGCAGTGGCGCGCAGCGCGGTCCCGCAGTGCGCACAGTGGTTCCAGTGCAGCGAGGCGAGAGCATCGCCGAGCACCCAGCGCACGTCGCACGCGGGGCAGCGCCAGACGCGACGCAGCGTCCGCCAGAGCCACAGGCCCGTCGCGATCAGGGTGAGCGAGAAGACCGCGGCCGCGGCCTCCTCGGCCACCGGGCCGCTCTGCCGCGCGGCGATCAGCAGGGCCAGCCCCAGCGCGAAGATCAGCAGCAGGCCGCCGAGCCGGGCCAGCACCCGGCGGCGCCGCGCCTCGAACTCGGCCTGGTGCAGCAGCACGTCGGAGCCGTCCATCAGGTCGGCGTCCAGTCCTTGCCGCCGCCCAGCAGGGCGCGAAGCGTCTCGAAGAGCTCCGCGCGGTCGATGGGCTTGGTGGTGAAGCCGTCGCAGCCCGCGCGCATGCAGCGCTCGCGGTCGCTCGCCATGGCGTGCGCGGTCAGGGCGAGGATCGGCCGCGTGTAGCCCCGCTTGCGCAGCGTGCGGGTCGCGTCGTAGCCGTCGAGCACGGGCATCTGCATGTCCATGAGCAGCACGTCGTAGGGGGCGCCGCGATCGTCTGCGGCCAGCGCGTACTCCACCGCGAGCTCGCCGTTCTCCACCACGTCGAGCTCGACGCCCCAGCGGCGCAGGAGGATTCCCAGCAGGCGCTGGTTGTCGGCGCCGTCCTCGGCGAGGAGCATGCGTGCCTCGAGCTGGCCCGCGCGCTCGCCGGCCGGCGTGATCGTGCGCCGGGTGTCGAGGCCTTCCTCGGGGTGGTCCGCGGGATGGACCAGCGACAGCCGCTCCGACGCCTCGACCGGCAGCCTGAGCCGGAACGTGCTCCCGCGGCCGCGCCGCGACTCGGCCTCGAGCTGGCCACCGAGCGCGTCGGCGAGCCGGCCGCAGATCGTCAGGCCGAGACCGGTACCGCCGTAGCGACGGGTCGTGGAGGTGTCGGCCTGCTCGAAGGGGCGGAAGACCCGCGCCAGCTGCTCGGGCGTCATGCCGATGCCCGTGTCGATCACCTCGATCCAGAGCTCGTCCCGGGGCTCCGCGATCAGCTGCACGCGCAGCAGCACGCCGCCCTCGTGCGTGAACTTGATGGCGTTGCCCAGCAGATTGACCAGCACCTGGCGGATGCGCGTCGCGTCGCTGCGTACGTAGGCCGGTACGGGCCCCGCGAACTGCACGTCGAAGCCGATGCCGCGCTCGGACGCTCGCAGCGCCATCAGGCTGCGGAGATCGTGGATCAGCTCGCGCGGCGAGAAGGCGACGTGCTCGACCTCGAGCTGCCCCGCCTCGATCTTCGACAGGTCGAGGATGTCGCTGATCAGGTTGACCAGGAACGTGCCGTTCTGGTGAATGGTCTCGACCGCCTCGCGACGCCTGGCGGGATCCTCGAGCGCGGCGCCGCCGTCGTCGAGCAGCAGCTCCGTGAATCCGAGGATCGCCGTCATGGGCGTACGGATCTCGTGGCTCACGTTCGCGAGGAACTCCGACTTGGCCCGCGTCGCAGCCTCGGCGGAGTCCTTCGCGCGCCGCAGCTCGGTCTCGGCCTCCTTGAGCGCGTGGATGTCGACGGTCGAGCAGATGTAGCCCGAGAGGTCGCCGTCCGGTGCCAGCAGCGGCATGCCGCGCGTGAGCACCCAGCGGTACACGTGATCGGCGCGGATCTGCCGGTACTCCATCTCGATCGGCTGGCGCGCGTCGATGGCGTCGAAGTAGGTCACCAGGCAGCCGTGCAGGTCGTCCGGGTGAACGCCCTCGGCCCAGCCGTGGCCCTTGGCCTGCCCGAGGGTCAGCCCCGTGAACTCGAGCCAGACCCCGTTGAAGTACGTGCACTCGCCCTCGGGATCCGTCATCCACATCATGACCGGGGCCCGGTGTGCCATGGTGCGGAACAGGTCCTCGCGCTCCTCGCGGACCTCGCGCGCGAGCGACTCGCGGTCCAGGCCGTCGGGCGGGCCGGGCCCCGCGTCGTCCGCGTCCTCGAGCACCTCGACCGCGAACAGCACCCCGGGACCGTCGTCGAGCGGCAACGGCATCGCAGTCGTGCGGTAGAGGCGCGGCTGCTGATCGGGCCCGATTCCGCGCACCAGCGGGTCGAGGACCACGGCCGCGGTCTCCCCCCGCAGCAGTCCGCTCCACTGCGCGAAGACGCCGGGCCTCAGCACGCCACCGGTGACCTGCTCCAGCGGCTGGCCCTCGACCTCGTCCCGCGCCACCCCGCTCCAGCGCACCAGGGTCTCGTTCCACAGGCGCACCTGGAGCGTGGCGTCCACGATGTAGACACCGATCGGGAGCGCGTCGAGGGCGCCGGGTGGAGAGCGGTCCATCGGTAGGAACCAGAATGGGGCGGGCGGGTCATCTGCCGCTTCGACGCGTGCCGGGATCGACTTGACGGCGCGCGGACCGGGCCGCGGGGATCCGCGCCGCGATACGGGCTAAGATCCGCGCCGATGCGGGAGCTGGAGCTCGTGGGGCGCGTGCCCGCGCCGGTGGAGCGCGTGTGGGCGCTGCTGACCGATCACGTCGGCTGGCAGCGCTGGGCCGGCGTGCGGGAGGTCGTGCTGCGACAGCAGGGCGATCCCCCGCCCGATGGGGTCGGCGCTCGCCGCGTCGTGCGCCAGTCGGGTCTGGCCATCGAGGAGGAGGTCACGGCCTTCGAGCCGCCCCGACGGATCGTGCTGCGCGTGCTCGAGGGCGCGCCGCTGCGCGACGCGACCTCCGAGATCGAGCTCTCCGAGGCGGGCGAGGTGACGACCGTGGTCTGGCGCTTCCGCTTCCGTCCGCTGCTGCCGCTGACGGGGGGGCTCGTGGAGCGCTCGCTGGAGCGCCGCCTGACCGGGATCCTCGACCGGCTGGCGCGTGTCGCCGGCTCCTCGGGGATCGACTAGCCAGGGCCGCGGCGGGGCGGGCCGCCAGCGGGAGCGGTTCAGACGGAAAGGGGCGGAAGCGCCGGCCAAGGATCCCCCCCCAAGTCTCTCTGGCCTTCGCTTCCGCCCTCCCCTAGAACCTCTGCGCGGAAGGCGGCTCCGCGATCTGATCCCCGTATCGACGCCTGCCGGGGGGACTTGAGCAAAAGTTGCGTAGCCCCCGGCGGCAGCAGGCAGGCAGGCAGCCGCGGCCGGTCCGCGCGGTGCGCGGGCTACGCCCGCTGCCCGACGCCTGGACCTCGCGCGGGCTACGCCCGCTGCCCGACACCCGGACCTCGCGCGGGCTACGCCCGCGCGAGTTGGTTCAGGTGGCCGAGGTCGCGGGCGAGGCTGGCCAGGCGGTCGGGGCTGCGACAGACGAAGCCGTCGGGGGTGCGCTCTCCCGCCTCGAGGTTCTCGAGCAGCTGCAGGGCGTTGCTGAAGGTGACGCTCGACAGCAGCTCGGGCCGGCTCACCCGCAGCTGGAGCAGGCGCTGGCGGCCGATCGCGTGGCAGCGGCGCAGCAGCTCCTCGCTGCGCAGGGCGCGTCCGGCCGCGTCCGGCGCCGCGAGCGCGTCGGTCACGATCCAGTACGACTCCAGGAAGTCGCCGAGCACGCGCGGGCTCGCGGCCGCCATGTCCTTCAGGCCACGGACGCGCTCGGCGGCGAGCGCGTCCCGCTCGCGCTCGATGGCGCGCTGGAAGCTCTCGCGCTCGTCGAAGAAGAACTCGAACTTGAGCAGCTCGCGCAGCCGCAGGGCCCAGTCGATCGTCTTGTCGGGTGCGTCCGGCCCCGCGGCCTGCTCGGCCAGTCGCGTGATGGCGCGCTCCAGGAAGAAGTGCACCGCCGCGTTTCGGTAGTACGAGGCGGCGTGACGGCGCTCGTCCGGCACCCAGTAGACGGGATCGTGGCCCTCCCGATACGAGCGCACGATCCCGCTGCGCCCCAGCGCCTCGAGCCCCGCGTCCACCGCGGCGCGCGCTCCCGAGCCGAGCTCGCCGACCAGGCCGATGCCGCGCTCGTTCGCGTAGTCGATCAGGCGCTGGGTCTCGCGCTCGAGCTCGTCGATGGTGAGCGCGCGGCGGCCGCTGCCGAGCAGCGTCGAGCAGAGCGCCGTGACCGGGACGAGCGGCCGCGCGGCGTTGATTCGAGTGCAGATCCTGAAGGAGAGCTTCTCGAGCAGCAGGCGATCATCGCCGTGCTCGTCGAGGTACTCGCGCAGGGAGATCGGCTCCTCGAAGCGCAGGTAGGCGCGGCCCAGCTTGCTGCGGCGCGCGCGGGCGATCTGGCGGATCAGGAAGCCCAGGCTCTCGCCTTCCTTGTCGGCGCCGAGCTGCTGCCGGACGTACTCGCCGACCTCGAGCACCTGGTCGTAGGTGAGCGATGTCGGGACGATGAGCACGTCGTCCATGCCGTGCTCGCGCGCGCTGTCGACGATGTAGCGCAGCAGCCCGTAGCGGGGTGGCAGCAGCTTGCCGGTGCGGGTGCGCCCGCCCTCGATGAAGAACTCGAGGTGGAAGCGTCGCTGCACCAGGTAGTTCACGAAGCCGCGCAGCGCCTCGCGGTAGACCGGATCGTCGGAGATCGAGCGCCGCAGGAAGAAGGCGCCGGTGCCGGGGAGGATCCGGCTCAGCGGCCAGAACGACATGTTGATGCCGGCCGCGGTGAACGGAGGCGGGAAGCCCGACGTGAACAGGGCGTGGTAAAGGACCAGGTGGTCGAGGTTGCTCTGGTGCGAGGGCACGAAGACCAGGGGCGAGCGGCGTGCCAGCTCGCGCAGGCGACCCAGGCGGGCGGCGTCGACGTCCACGTCGGACTCGTAGGCGAGGCGGAACGCACCACCGCAGAAGCGGGCGAAGAGCTCCATGGCCAGGCGCCGGTGGCCCGTGGTCAGCTCGCGCAGGCCCTCCTCGGCGCGCGCCAGCGACTCGTCGCGCGTCAGGCCCTGCCCGGCGCCCGCCGCGGCGACGCGGTTCTGGAACTCGGGCTCGGTCACGACCTGCTCCACGAGCAGCCGCGGCAGCTTGAAGCGATCGCCGAGGACCTCGCGCTCGCGCCTGGAGAGCGCCTTGACGGCCTGCGAGCGCACGTGCGCGGCGAGCGCGAGCATGTCGGGGGCGCCCCCGAGCTCGTCGCGCAGCGCGCTCTGCCGGCCTGGCGCGCCGACGATCACGCGACAGTGGCCGCTGCGGCGCACGTGCAGCCAGCGCAGCCACTCGGGCGGGGCGAACGGGTTGCCCAGCACCAGCTTGCGGACCTGCGGCCGGTTCTCGGTCGGGCCCCAGAGCACCTCGAGCGGCACCAGCTCGATGTCGACGCCGGCTTCCTGGCTCCAGCTGAGCAGGCGGGCCAGCCGGTCGGGGCCGCGGCGCGAGGGCCACAGGGGCACCAGGAACGGCTCGCCCTCGAGCAGCCGCTGGCGCAGCGCGTCCTCGGGCGCCTGGGCGCGGTCCGCGGCCACCCAGCGCGGCGCCGGCATGCCCGCGGCCTCGAGGCTCGAGACCAGGATGTGGGCGTCCGTCCGCGAGGTGAGCGGGGCCAGGTAGATCCGGGGCCGCGGCCCGGCGCCGCCGGGGGGCGGGTCCACGACGGGGACGACGTGCCAGCGCCCGATGCGCCGGACCTCGCGGAATCCCAGTGCCGCCGCGGTCGCCACGCGAACACCATACACCGCCGGGGGAGGGGCCCGGCGCACCCACCGCGCCCGGCGCGGCCGGCCGGGATGGGAGCGGGATCTTCAGCAGCCTGCTAGTCGTGCTCCTCGAGCAGCTCCGCCACGTAGTCGCGGTACGGGGAGGCCGGCATGCGCTCCAGGGTGCGCCCGAGGCCCGCCGGGTCCAGGTAGCCCTGGCGCAGGGCGATCTCCTCGAGGCAGGCGATCTTCAGGCCCTGGCGGTGCTCGATCGTGGCGATGAAGTTCGCGGCCTCCAGCAGGCTCTCGTGCGTGCCGGTGTCGAGCCAGGCGATGCCGCGCCCCAGGCGCACCACGCGCAGCTCTCCGCGCTCGAGGTAGGCCCGGTTCAGGTCCGTGATCTCCAGCTCGCCGCGATCCGAGGGCTGGAGACCGCGCGTGAGCTCCACCACGCGCTCGTCATAGAGGTAGATCCCGGGCACGGCGAGATTGGAGCGCGGCTGCCGCGGCTTCTCCTCGAGGCTGAGGACCTCTCCACCGGGCCCGTACTCGACCACCCCGTAGCGCTCGGGATCCTGGACCGGGTAGCCGAAGACGACCGCCCCGTCGGAGAAATCCCGCACGATCTCGTCGAGGCGCATGCGCCCGTAGAAGATGTTGTCGCCCAGGATCAGGGCCACCTTCTCGCCCGCGATGAAGGGCTCGCCGATCAGGAAGGCCTGGGCGATGCCGCGGGGCTCGGGCTGCACCGCGTACTGCAGCGAGATGCCCCAGTCCGAGCCGTCGCCCAGCAGTCCCTCGAAGCGCGGCACGTCCTCGGGCGTCGAGATCAGCAGCACGTCGCGAATCCCTGCCAGCATCAGGGTCGCCAGCGGGTAGTAGATCATGGGCTTGTCGTAGACCGGCTGGAGCTGCTTGCTCGCGACGCGGGTCAGCGGGTGGAGGCGCGTGCCCGCGCCCCCGGCCAGGACGATTCCCTTCATGGGGCGGTCTGTAGCACAGGCCCCCGGGAGCGGCCGCCCGGCGCGGCCCGGGACGGCCGGGCTTGCCCGGCGGGGGCCGCTGGTGTAATCCAGTCCGTCCGCGACGGAGGCGCACGAGCGATGGCCAAGAAGGGCGCACGAGAGAAGATCAAGCTGGAAAGCAGCGCCGGAACGGGCTTCTTCTACACGACGACGAAGAACAAGACCAACTCGCCCGACAAGCTCGAGGTGCGGAAATACGACCCCGTCGTGCGCCAGCACGTGGTCTTCAAGGAGACCAAGATCAAGTAGCCCGGGGCGGCGCAAGCCCCCGCTGCTGCAGCCATTCGCTGCACTCGGCTCGCTTGATCTGGCGCAGCCGTGCCCGTATCTTCGCCCGCGCTCGGGGGGCGCCGGCTGCTTGAGCGAAGCTCCGTCCGCGATTGCGTCGCCGGCCCGTGCCCGCTGCCAAGGCGGGCAGCCCGGCCCCCGCGGGACCCGCGTACCAGACCGCATTCGAGGCTGGAGAGGAGAGTGCTGTGAAGCGATCGAGCGCCCCGCTGATCATGGCCATCACGGTCGCGGCTCTGGGCTTGTACTGGCTCTACTACTCGTTCGCGACGCCGTACACGCCGCAGACCACGTTCTTCCCGACCACGGACTTCGCGCGCAGCACGCACGAGGTCTACATCTTCGTGAACCTGCTGCTCCTGGCGATCTTCGTGCTCGTCGAGGGAGCCCTGATCTGGGTGCTGTTCCGGTTTCGCAAGGAGGACGCCCGGCCGGGTGATCCGCTGCCCGAGCAGGTGCACGGGAACACCAAGATCGAGGTCGGCCTCACGGTGGCCACGACCCTGCTGGTCATCGTGCTCTTCGTGCCGAGCTGCCAGCAGATCCAGTTCATGCAGACCAAGCCCGACGACGCCCTGGTCATCGAGGTGACCGGCAAGCAGTGGTGGTGGGAGTTCTACCTCCCCGAGCACGACCTGGTCACCGCGAACGAGGTGCACGTGCCCACGGGCCGGCCGGTCCGCTTCGACCTCACGTCCACCGACGTGATCCACGCCTTCTGGATCCCGCGGCTCGGCGGCAAGCGCGACAACGTGCCGGGTCGCACGCAGTTCATCTGGATGACGCCCGAGGAGCCCGGCATCTACGACGGGCAGTGCGCCGAGTACTGCGGCTCCTCGCACGCGCTGATGTCGATGCGCGTGGTCGTCGACACGCCCGAGGACTACGCGGCCTGGGTCGCGCAGCAGAAGGCGCCGTCGAACCCCGCCGCCATGTCGAACTTCGCGAGCTTCGCCTCGGCGGGATGCCTGACCTGCCACACCACGCTGGTCAACGACGGCACCGTGCGCAACATGCTCGGTCCGAACCTCACGAAGGTCGCCACGCGCACCCAGATCGCCGCGGGCATCCTGCCCAACGACTCCGACGGGATGACGACCTGGATCCAGAATCCCCAGTACCACAAGCCGAGCGCCAAGATGGACATCCCCGCGGCGCAGTGCACCGGCGAGGGGGAGCCCGATCCGTGCTGCCGCATGATCGGCATCGGCAACTGCCTCAGCGAGGAGACCGTGGCCCAGCTGGTCTCCTACCTGCAGGACCTGAAGTAGGGAGACCACGATGGCGACGGCTGCAACCGTTCCGCAGGCAGAGGCATCCGGCGAGAGCGTCTTCTGGAGCTGGCTGACGACGGTCGATCACAAGCGGATCGGCATTCTCTACGGCGTCAGCGCGTTCGCGTTCTTCCTGATCGGCGGTCTCGAGGCGCTGACCATCCGCGCCCAGATCATGGTGCCCGAGCAGCGCCTGATCAGCGCCGACTTCTACAACGCCATGTTCACCATGCACGCCACGACCATGATCTTCCTGGCGATCATGCCCATGGCGGCGGCGTTCTTCAATTACCTGGTCCCGCTGATGATCGGCGCGCGCGACGTCGCGTTCCCGCGTCTCAACGCGCTCTCGTACTGGGTGTTCCTGTTCGGCGCGCTGTTCATCAACGCGAGCTTCCTGTTCGGCGTCCCGCCCGACGGCGGCTGGTTCGGCTACGTACCGCTGACCTCGCGCGAGTACTCCCCGAGCGCGGCGATCGACTTCTGGTTCATCGGCCTGCAGATCCTGGGCACCGCCTCGATCATGGCCGGCGTCAACTTCATCACCACCATCCTGAACATGCGGGCGCCGGGAATGACGCTGATGCGCATGCCGGTCTTCGTCTGGATGGTGCTGGTGGTGCAGTTCCTGGTCGTGCTCTCGTTCCCGATGATCACCGTCGGCCTGTTCTTCCTGATGTTCGACCGCTTCTTCGGCACCAACTTCTACATCCCGGCCGCGGGCGGCGATCCGCTGCTCTTCCAGCACCTGTTCTGGCTCTTCGGCCACCCGGAGGTGTACATCCTGATCCTGCCGGGGATGGGCATCGTCTCCGAGGTCCTGCCGACGTTCTCGCGCAAGCCGCTCTTCGGCGCGGAGTTCGTGATCTTCTCCGGCGTGGCGATCGGCTTCCTGGGCTTCGGCGTCTGGAGCCACCACATGTTCACGACCGGCCTGGGCCCGGTCGCCGACACGGCCTTCAGCTTCACGACCATGCTGATCGCGATCCCGACCGCGGTGAAGATCTTCAACTGGATCGGGACCATGTGGGGCGGACAGCTCAGCTTTCCGACCCCGATGCTCTTCTCCATATCCTTCGTGGTGCTGTTCATCATCGGCGGGCTCTCGGGCTTCATGCACGCCTCGCCGCCGATCGACATCCAGCAGCAGGACACGTACTTCATCGTCGCCCACATCCACTACGTGCTCTTCGGCGGCGCGATCATGGGGCTCTTCTCGGGCCTGTACTACTGGATCCCGAAGATGTCCGGGAAGATGCTCGACGAGAAGCTCGGCAAGTGGCACTTCTGGGCGAGCTTCATCGCCATGAACGTGACCTTCTACCCGATGCACGTGCTCGGCGTGGAGGGCATGCCGCGGCGTACCTGGACGTATGCGGGGCACGAGGGCTGGAACGAGTGGAACATGGTGGCCTCGCTGGCCTCGTTCGTGCTCGGCGCCTCGCAGCTGATCTTCGTCTACAACTTCTTCAAGAGCATGCGCAGCGGCGCGCCCGCCGGGGATGATCCCTGGGACGCGGCGACGCTGGAGTGGGCCACGAGCTCGCCGCCGCCGGAGCACGACTTCGATCGCGAGCCCGTCGTGACCAGCTCGCGGCCGCTGTTCGATCAGAAGTACGGCGACGCGCCGCGGCCCGAGCCCGGCACCGATCCGCACATCCACATCCCGCCGCCGTCGCTCTGGCCGTTCATCACGGCCCTGGGCATCGGCACGATCTTCGCCGGGGTGCTGGGGATGCCGAACCCGATCTACTCGCTGATCGGCGCCCTGGTCTTCGTCTTCGGCCTGTTCGGCTGGGCCTTCCAGCCCGGCTACCGCTTCCACGATGGAGGGGTCCACTGATGTCCCAGGTCGCCCACGCGGATCCCGAGATCGGCAACCTCGGGTACCATCACCGCAAGCTCGGGTTCTGGACCTTCATCGGGTCGGAGTGCATGTTCTTCGGCTCGCTGATCGGTGCCTACATGGCGTACCGCGGCAAGAGCCTCACCGGCCCCTACCCGCAGGACGTCTTCGACATCGCCGTCACCACGTGGTCGACGTTCACGCTGCTGATGAGCTCGTTCACGATGGTCATGGCGTTGTACTACACGCGGCACGGCGATCGCTTCAAGACGGGCCTGTGGCTGGCACTGACGGCCATCGGTGGCCTGATCTTCCTGGGCTTCCAGGCCTTCGAGTTCAGCCACTTCTACGCGCTGGGCCTGACCCTGGAGCAGAACCTGTTCGGCACCACCTTCTTCGTGCTGACGGGCTTCCACGGCGCCCACGTCTCGGGCGGCGTGCTCTGGCTGCTGAGCCTGTTCGTGATGAATGCGCGCGGCAGCATCGGGCCCGAGAACGAGCTCGACGTCGAGCTCGCGGGGCTGTACTGGCACTTCGTCGACATCGTCTGGATCGTCCTGTTCACGATCGTCTACCTGGTGGAGTTCGCACAATGACCGACCACGCGGCCGAGGATCATCACCCCGCACCGGGGTTCTACATCGCGGTCGCGCTCGCCCTGGCGGCGATCACGGCCGTCGAGATCGTGATCATCCTCCCGGACGTCAAGGCCTGGTACCAGGAGCACGCCACCTGGTTCGTGCCGCTGGTCCTGCCGGTGCTCTTCGTGCTGTCGGTGGTCAAGTTCCTGGCCGTGGTCGGCTTCTTCATGCACCTGGCGCAGGATCGCGGCGCGACCCGCACCGTGTTCTTCTGGCCGCTGCTGCTGGCGCTGCTGATGATCCTGATGCTGATGCTCCTCTACGGGAATCTCGTCTAGGGCGATCCGTGACTTCCGTCCCCCGCAACCCGGTACGCCCCTCCGCGGGCCGGCTGGCCGCCGGATTCGGCGGGCTGGCGGCGGTCACGTACGCCCTGGTGGTCCTGGGTGCCCTGGTCCGCGCCAACGGAGCGGGCCTGGCGTGTCCCGACTGGCCGCTCTGCTTCGGCGAGCTGGTGCCGCGCTTCGACGTGAAGGTGGCCTTCGAGTGGGGCCACCGGCTGCTGGCGGGCCTGGTCTCCCTGGGTCTGGCGGTGCTGAGCGCGCTGGCCCTGCGCGACCCAGTGCTCCGGACCACGCTGCGGGGACGGCTGCTGCTGGCCTGGGCGCTGCTCGGCGCGCAGGTCGTGCTGGGCGGCCTGACCGTGCTGCTGCTGCTGGCGCCGTGGACCGTCACGCTCCACCTGCTGCTCGGCAACGCGTTCTGCGCCACGCTGCTCTGGATCGCCGTCGATCTCGGCGAGCGGGAGGCCGCGCCGCGCCGGGAGCCGCTCACGACCGCCGCGCGCGCCTGGCTGACGACGGTCGTCGCCCTGCTGCTGGTGCAGATGGCGCTGGGGGGCATGGTCTCGAGCAACGCGGCCGGGCTCGCCTGCGCGTACTTCCCGAGCTGTGACGGTACCTCGATCGTGCCCACGCTGGGCGGCCTGGTCGGCCTGCACGTGGTTCACCGGCTCAACGCCTTCGCGCTGCTGGCGGCTCTCGGTGCCCTGGCCTGGGCGGCGCGCGGCGCGCCCCGACTGGCGCGGCTCGCACGGGCGGGCGTGCGCCTGGCGGTGCTGCAGATCGCGGTCGGCGTGCTCAACGTGGTCTTGCGACTGCCGGCCGAGGTGACCGCGCTGCACTCCGCGCTGGCCGCGGCGCTGCTGCTGCTGGTCGCGATGACGCTGCGCGAGGCCGTGGCCGCGCGGGCCGTGGCGCCGCGGCCCGCGTCCGCCCCGGCGCAGGCACTGGAGGCCCGATGAGCGCCGCGGCGAGCTACCTGGCGCTGACCAAGCCGCGGCTCTTGCCGCTGGTCCTGTTCTCGGGCCTGCCCGCGCTGGTGCTCGCGGCGGGCGGCTGGCCCGACCCCGCGGTCGTCGGCGTCATCCTGCTGGGAACCTCGCTGGCGGCCGGCGCCGCCAACGTCCTGAACAGCTACCTGGAGCGTGATCTCGACGCGCGCATGGAGCGCACGGCCCTGCGCCCGCTGCCCTCGGGTCGCCTGCGTCCGGCCGGCGCGCTGGCCTTCGGGCTGGTGCTCAGCGCGCTGGGGACGGGCCTGCTCTGGCGCTTCGCCAGCCCCGCGGCCGCCTGGATCGCCCTGGCCGCGATCCTCTTCTACGTCTTCGTCTACACGCTCTGGCTCAAGCCGCGCACGCCGTTCGCGGTCGTGGTTGGCGGCGTGTCGGGGGCGATCGCGCCGCTGATCGCCGACGCCGCGATCGACGGGCACGTGGGCATCGCCGGATGGCTGCTTTTCGCGATCATCTTCATCTGGCAGCCGCCGCACTTCTACGCGATCGCGCTGTACCGCCGGCAGGACTACGCGAGCGCCGGCTTCCCGATGCTGCACGACCGCATCGGCGAGGAGGCCACGCGGCGGCGCGTGCTGTACTGGATCGCGGTGCTGCTCCCGGTGACCCTGCTGCCGTGCGCGCTCGGGCTGCTGGGGGCGACCTACGGGATCGCCGCGGCCGCGCTGGGTGGGTGGTTCCTGCACGGCGGGGTGGTGCTCTGGCGCGAGCGCACCCCCGCCGCCGCACGACGGCTCTTCCTGGTCTCGCTGGCCTACCTGATGGGGACCTTCGCGGCGATGATCGTCGACCTCGCGATCCGGGCTTGATCGCCCAGATCGCGGCCATCCTCGCCCCGACCGCGGCGGCGACGCTGGTCGGCTGGCTCTGGTCGCGCCACGGCCCCGGGATCGATCGCCGGCGCACCACCGACCTGATCATGCTCCTGGGCGCACCGTGCCTGGTCTTCCACGGTCTGGTCTCCGCGGAGCTCGACGCCGCGGCCATGGGCGAGATGGCCGCTGCGAGTGCGGCAGCGCTGCTCGCGTTCGCGCTCGTGGCCGCACCGATCCTGCGCCTGGCCCATCTGGAGCTGCCGACCTTCCTGGCGCCGATGGTCTTCGGCAACGCCGGCAACATGGGACTGCCGGTCTGCCTGTTCGCCTTCGGCCCGGAGGGCCTGGCGCTCGCCCTGGTCTTCTTCGCCGTGACCTCGGTGGTGCACTTCAGCCTGGGCATCGCGCTCTGGAGCGGTCGCATCTCGCTGGCGGCGATCGCGCGCACGCCGCTGGCGCTCGCCGCCCTGCTCGCGGTGGGGGTCAAGCTGACCGACTTCCCGGTGCCCGGCTGGCTGCTCGACACCGCGGGGCTGCTCGGGGGATGCGCCGTGCCGCTGATGCTCCTGAGCCTGGGCGCAGCGATCGCGGAGCTGCGGGTGGAGCGTCTGGGGCGGCAGGCCGCGCTGGCGGCGCTGCGGCTGGGCATGGGCGCGGGCGTCGGCCTGGGCCTGTCGCGGCTGCTCGGTCTCGAGGGCGTGGCGCGCGGGGTCCTGGTGCTGCAGGCCGCGATGCCGGTGGCCGTGGTCAACCACCTGATGGCGGAGCGCTACGGGCGCTCGCCCGACGACGTGGCTGGCGTGATCGTGCTGTCGACCCTGGGCTCGCTGCTGACCTTCCCGCTGCTGCTCGCGCACCTGCTCGGCTCCTGAGTGTGCTGCTAAGCTCGGCGGATGTCCGAGCAGACGCCGTACCGTCCCTACGGGACCGCCGTGTACCGACGGCTGCTCGATGCGCAGCTGTCGCCGGGGCGCGCCGAGGGCGAGCTGATCGACGACTTCCACCACTTTCGCGCCTGGATCACGCACGACGGCGAGCGCGTCACCGGCGCGGGCGGCGCCGCGCCGCGGCATCCCTGGGCCACCTGCGCCGAGGCCGTCGGCCCGCTCCGCGCGCTGGTCGGTGCGCCCCTCGCCAGGCTGGGGTCCATGCGCGCGCCGGCGGCCTACACCGATCGGCGTCGCCAGTGCACGCACCTCTTCGACGCCGCGACCCTCGCACTGGCGCGCGTGGCTCGCGACGCGGGCGACGTGAGCTACCGGATCGCGGTGCCCGACGCGATCGACGGCCGCACGCGCGCCGAGCTGTGCCGCGACGGTGAGGCGCTCCTTCTCTGGGACATCCGCGATCGGGTGATCGAGACGCCCGGACCCTTCGCCGGCCGCCGGCTCGGTGCGGGCCTGGCGGACTGGGCCGAGTCGGAGCTCGACGCGAGCCTGGCCGAGGCCGTGCTCGTGCTGCAGCGCGCCTGCACGATCGCGGGCGGGCGGCGCATGGATCTCGAAGCCTATCCCGGCGCGGCTGCGGTGCAGCCCAACCCCATGGGCCAGTGCCACACCTACCAGCCCGGCACGGTCGAGCGCGGCGCGCGAATGCGCGGCAGCGTGCGCGACCTGACCGACGTCGAGGACCTGCGCGCCGCCAGCCTCGCGGAGCCCTGAGTGTCCGGCCCCACCGGGCGCCCGCCCGCGCCACTGCCCGGAACCCGCGCGGAGCGGGCGGGGCGGCTGGCCCGCGCGCTGGCCGGTCTGGCGGGCGACGCGGCGCGCGCCTGGCTGGGCGGCGGCGGCGAGCTGCCGCCCGGCGCCGTGGCGCACCTCGCCGACGCGCTCGGCGAGCTGCGTGGCGCGGCGCTCAAGCTCGGCCAGCTGCTGGCCCTGCAGGGCAGCGCGCTGCCGCCCGCACTGGCCGAGGCGCTGGCGCTGCTGGAGGAGCGCTCGCACCAGATGCCGCCGGCCCAGCTCGAGCGCGTGCTGCGGCGCGACCTCGGTGAAGCGGGGCTGGCCCGGCTCGCCGAGCTGGATCCCGAGCCGCTCGCGGCGGCCTCGATCGGGCAGGTACACGGGGCGGTGTCATGCGAGGGGCGCGACCTGGTCCTCAAGGTCCAGTACCCCGGGGTCGCCCGGGCCATCGACGCCGACGTGGACAACCTGGCGCTGCTGCTTCGCTCGCTCGGTCTGCTGCCGGCGTTCGCCGCGGGCGACTGGCCCGACGCGCTCAAGCGCGAGCTGCGGCGCGAGGCGGACTACCGGCGCGAGGCTCGCGAGTCGGAGCGCTTCGGCCACTGGCTCCAGGGCGATCCCGATCTCTACGTACCGGGGGTGCTCGAGGAGCTCTCGACGCGGCGCGTCCTCGCGACCGAGCGCGTGCGCGGGCTGCCGCTCGAGGACCTGCGCTCGCCCACCCACCCCGACGCGCGCCGCGATCGTCTGGGCGCAGCGCTGCTGCGCCTGGTGCTGCGCGAGCTTCTCGAGCTGCGCTGCGTGCAGACGGACCCCAATCCAGCCAACTACCTCTACGACCCGAAGCGCGACCGCATCGCGCTGCTCGACTTCGGCGCCGTGCAGCGCCTGACGCGTGCGGAGAGCGCGGCCTGGCGAGACCTCGTGGGGGCAGCGGTCGCGAGGGAGCCCGGGAGCCTGGTCCGTGCCGCCCGCGTGCTCGGTCTCTGCGGCGATCCCGACGATGCCGCAGTCGCGCGCCTGCGGGCGCTCGCGGAGACCGCGGCGGCGCCGCTGCGGCACCGCGGGGTGTACGACTTCGCGGCATCCGATCTGCCCGCGCGCGTGCGCGCGCGGGCGGGCGAGCTCTGGTCGACGGGTCCGGCCCCGCCGGTCGGCGCACTGCTGGTCGCGCGACGTCTGGGCGGGACCTTCCTGCTGCTCGCGCACATCGGCGCGCGCGTCGATGCCCGCGCGATCTGGGAGCAGGTCGCCTGAGGGCTCAGATCCCGGAGCCGTCCCGCTCGTAGCCCACGTGGATCCCGCACTCCCGGGCGTCGTCGGTCTCCCACCACCAGCGGCCGGAGCGCTCGTCGTCGCCGGGCTTCACGGCCCGGCTGCACGGGGCGCAGCCCACCGAGGGGTAGCCGCGCGCGTGCAGCGCGTTCACCGGCACGGCGTGCTCGCGCACGTACCCGTCCACCTGCTCGCGGCTCCAGCGGGCCAGCGGGTTGAGCTTGACCAGGCCGCCGTTGACGCGGTCGATCTCCGCCGCGGGCACTCCCGCGCGCCGCGCCGACTGGTCGGCGCGCAGCCCGGTCAGCCACGCGTCGAGCTCCGACAGGGCCCGCTTGAGCGGCTCCACCTTGCGGATGCCGCAGCAGAGCTGCCGGTTCTCGAGCGACTCGTAGAACAGGTTCACGCCGTGCCGGCGCACCATGGACTCCACGCGCTCCGCACCCGGCATGAAGAGCTCGATCTCGATTCCGTAGCGCTCCCGGGCGCGGTCCATCAGGCCGTGCGTCTCGTGCGGCAGCCGGCCCGTGTCGATGGTGAACACGCGTGCCTGGCCGGGCGCGATGCGGTGCATCAGGTCGAGGATCACCATGCCCTCGGGCGAGCCGAAGCTCGCGGAGAGCGAGAGCCGCGGGGCGAACTGCTCGAAGCCCCACTTGATCAGGTCCTCCGCCGGCCAGCTCTCCAGCTCGCCGGACTCCAGGCGCCGCTCGACTTCCTGCTGGGACATCGGGGACATCCTCTCTCCCGCGCGCCGGCGCGCCGGCGGCATTTCCAGGGTATGACACTCGGGAATTCTGATCAATGACTTGATCATATCCCGATCCTGAGGATGTGGAATAGCTGCCTCAGGTTTCACCCAGCGGATTCCGCTGTGGAAGCCCGTGAGGATCTCCCCCCTCCTGGCAGCTACCTGCGCGCTGTGGCTGGTGACGACCGGCCCGGACCCGGCCGTCTCGCAGGGGCCCGGCGGGGCGGATCCGGACGAGGCGCGGCCCTACGCCGATGCCTATCGCGCCGACTCGCTGTCCCCGGTGCCGCCCGGGCCACCCGACCAGGTGCAGATCCTGCCGTCGCCGGGTGCCGGCCCCTGGCCGCGCCGGCTGACCTCCGAGGTCGAGCAGCGCGTGCTCAGGGAGTGGCCCGGAGAGCGCATCTACGGGCCGATCTACAGCTCGCTCGGCGTCTGGCTCCGCTACCCGCTGGTGACCGCACGGGTCGGTGGTCGGGTGCTGGTGCCCGCCGTGGACGGCTCGAGCCTGCGGATCGAGGGGCGGGTCGAGGCGCCGCCGGTGGCGGGCCGGCGCAGCGTCGTCGTCCTGGTCGATGCCTCGGCCAGTGCCAATGCCCTCACGGCGCTGCACGGAGAGGACGGAGTCGAGTACGTCTCCGTGCTCGAGGCCGAGCGCCGTGCCCTCGAGCAGCTGCTGGAGCTGATCGGCGAGGAGTGGCTCGACGTGGCCGTGCTGGCGTTCGGGGAGTCGACCTGGACGGTGGCCGAGCCCGGGAGCTCACGGGCCCGGCTGCGCCGCGGGCTCGAGCGCTTCCGGCGCGAGAAGCCCCGGGGCGAGGGGCGGACCGACCTGGTCTGTGCGCTCTGGAGCGCGTCCGAGTGGCTCGAGGCCACGCCGGCCGGCACCCAGCGCGAGATCGTCGTGCTGACCGACGGCGAGATGCCTCACTCGGGTCGGTTCGTGGACTGCGACGGGCCCTACATGCGCCGTTCACCGGCGGCGCGCGGCGCCTGCGAGGCGCGCCGCAACCGCAGCCCGTGTCCGGCCGCGGCGCGGCTCGACCCCGGCGCGGGCAGCTCGGATCTGGTGCACCTGGCGAGCTTCGCGCGGCGCGCCGAGGGCCGCGTGCGCGTGACCCCGCTGGTCTTCGACCCGGCGCACGCCGCGCGACCCCACGAGCAGCTGGCGCGTCGCACCGGCTCGCGGCTGGTGCGCGTGCCCTCTCCCGGGGCGGTCGAGACGGCGCTGCCAGCGCTGGTGTCCAGTCGCGTGCGCACGGTCAGCGCCCGCAACCTGACCAGCGGCGCACATGCCGACGACCTGCTGGTCGAGGGGCAGGACGGCCGCATCCTCGGCGAGCTGCCGCTGCTCGAGGGTGCCAACGACGTGGAGCTGCGCATCCACAGCGACCGCGGTGCGGCGGGGCTGTTCCGCTTCCGCATCTACGCCATGCCGGGCCACGCCGAGCGCTACCTGGCGCGCCTGCGCAGCGAGAACGCCGAGCTCGCGCGGCGCAGTGCCGAGCTGCTCGGCGCGCGCGGGGAGCGCCAGCAGCAGCTCGCGCGCGAGCGGCGCCTCGACATCGAGCTGCCCGCCTCGCCGGCGGCGCCCTAGACGCCCCGGAGTCGCGCGACTCGCCCGCTCCGGACCGCGGCACTAGACTGCGGCATCATGACGCCCCGGGTCTTCATCGACGGTCAGGCTGGCACCACGGGTCTGAGGATCCGCGAGCGCCTGGCCCCGCGCGACGATCTCGAGCTGCTCGAGATCGAGGAGGCGCGGCGCAAGGATCCCGGGGAGCGCGCGCGGCTGCTCGCCGCCGCCGACGTGGCCCTGCTCTGCCTGCCCGATCCCGCGGCTCTCGAGGCGGTCGAGCTGGCGGGCGAGGGCACGCGCCTGCTCGACGCGAGCACAGCGCACCGGGTGGCGTCCGGCTGGGTGTACGGCCTGCCCGAGCTCGCGCCCGGCCAGCGCGACGCGATCCGCGAGGCCGCGCGCGTCTCGAACCCGGGCTGCTATCCGACCTGCACCACGCTGCTGCTGCGGCCGCTCGTCGACGCCGGGCTGCTCGACGCGGCGGCGCCGCTGAGCGTTCACGCGCTCTCGGGCTACACCGGGGGCGGGCGCGCGCTGATCGAGCGCTGGGAGGATCCGGCGCTCGGCCTCGGCGAGCTGCCGTTCGAGGCGCCCTATGCGCTCGACCGCGTGCACAAGCACGTTGCCGAGATGACCGTGCACGCCGGGCTCTCCCGGGCACCGTTCTTCGTGCCGGCGGTGGGAGCCTTCGACTGCGGCATGCGTGTCGAGATCCCCCTGCACGCCGCTGCGCTGGAGCCGGGTGCCACGGGCGAGCGCATCCACGAGGAGCTCGGGGCGCGCTATACCGACGAGCCCCTCGTCCGCGTTCGCACGTATCAGGAGCCGCTGGAGCTCGACGAGCACAGCTTCGATCCGCGCGTCTGCAACGGCACCGATCGCGTCGAGCTCGCGGTCGCGGCGAACCCCGCCGGTCACGTCCTGCTCCTGGCGCTCGTCGACAACCTGGGCAAGGGGGCCGCGGGCGCCGCCGTACAGAACCTGAACCTGATGCTCGGCCTGCCCGAGTCCGCCGGGCTTCGCGCGGACCCGGCCGGCTACGGCCCGGGCGGCGCGCCCATCGCCGGAGGCCAGAGGTAGTAGAAGCCGTGCGACAGTGGCCCGGCGCCGACGCCGTCCATGCCGGCGCGGCTGTGCACGTTCTCGGCCGGTGCGCCCGGGCGGTGGTACAGGACCAGGCGCGACGAGCTCAGGCCCGCGCGCCGCTCGAGCGCGGCGATGGCGTCCTCGATGAACCCGGTCGCGTCCACCAGGCCGCGCTCGAGCGCCTGCCCCGCGCTGAGGACGCGCCCGTCTGCCAGAGCCGTGATCTCTACGCTGTCCAGGCGCGGGCGCCCGGCGTCGACGACCGCCACGAAGCGTGCGTGCAGGTCCGCGAGCACCGACTCCAGGTGGGCCCGCTCCTCGGCGCGCATCGGGCGCATCGGCGAGCCCGCGTCCTTGTAGCGCGCGCTGGTCAGCGTCTGGTCGGCCACCCCGTAGCGCTCCATCAGGCCGGAGAAGTTCAGGCCCGGGAGCACCACGCCGATCGAGCCGGTGACGCTGGCGGGGTGCGCGATCACCTCGTCGGCCGCCATGGCCACGTAGTAGCCGCCCGACGCTGCGATCCCGTTCAGGAACGCGACCACCGGCAGACCGCGCTCCGCGCGCCAGCCCTCGAGCTCGTGATGCAGGGTCTCGCTCGCGGCGACGCTGCCCCCGGGGCTGTGGATCCGCAGCAGCAGGCCGGCCACGTCGTCGTCTTCCCGGGCTCGATCGAGCACCTGGCGCAGCTCGGCGACCATGCTGCGCTGCCGCAGGAAGCCCAGCGCGCTGACGCGCGGCTCGTCACTGATCAGCCCGCTGACGTCGACGAGCACGAGCTTGGGGCCGTCGTCACCCAGCAGCACGGTCTCCTCGAGCGCGCCGGACGCGTCGGGCAGACCCAGCGAGAGGTCGATGCGGTTGAAGCAGGCGGTCAGGACGAGCGCCAGTACCAGCCCGGGGATCCTCGGGAGCATGCTAGCGGGTGCCCTTTCTCTTCTCGGCCCGGTACCGGGCCCAGCGCTTCTTTGCGGCCTTCGAGATCGCGTCGCGGCCGTCCGCGCTCAGGCGGGGCTTGCCGCGGGTCACCTTCTTGCGGGCGGTACGCTTGCGGGGCTCGGGGGCGCTCGTCAGCGCCTCGAGCTCCTCGATGCGGGCGCGGACGGCGTCCAGGTCGCGGAGGAGGAGTGTCTGCTCCCGCTTCAGATCCCGGATCGCGGCCTGGAGGGACTTTCTCCACGCCATGACGTCTCCTCCCACATGGGGTAGACCAGCTTAGGAGCGGGCCCGTTCGCTGTCCACAGCGGGCCCGGGTGAGATCATGAGCGCGACGAAGCCAGTATCCGATCCGGGCGATCGCCTCGCCCGCTGCGTCTCCAGCGAAGCGGGGCTGTCGCTGCGCGCGATCAGCGCGACCGGCATGGTCGGCGAGGCGGCCCTGCGACACGGCACGTCGCCGACCGCGAGCGCTGCACTCGGTCGCGCGCTCATGGCCTGCAGCCTGCTGGCCAGCGGAGGCAAGGACGGCGAGACCGTGCAGCTGCAGTTCCGCGGCGACGGCCCGGGCGGCACGCTCACCGCCATCTCCGACGAGCTCGGTCGTGCGCGCGGCTATCTCTCGCGGCCCGCCGCGCACGTGCCCTCGCGCACCGACGGCAAGCTCGACGTGGGCGGCCTGATCGGCGAGGGGCTGCTCGCGGTGGTGCGCTTCCGCCCCGGCTGGCGCAGCCCGTACTCCGGCATCGTCCCGCTGGTGTCGGGCGAGATCGCCGAGGACGTCGCGCGCTACCTCGCGGAGAGTGAGCAGGTCCCCTCGGCGATGGCGCTCGGCGTCTTCGTCGGATCCGACGCGACGGTGCATGCGGCGGGCGGCTTCCTGGTGCAGGCGCTGCCGGGCGCGAGGCCTGATGCGCTCGACACCCTCGAGCGGGCGCTGCGCGACCTGCCGCCCGCCTCGAGCATGGTGCGCGGCGGCCTGGATGCGCGCGGGATCCTGGAGCGTGTGGCCGGCGATCTGCCGACCGGTCCGATCGTCGAGTCGCGGCCGCGCTTCCACTGTGCGTGCGATCTCGACCGCGTGCTCCGGGCGGTCGCGCTGCTGGGCCGCGAGGAGACCCGGCAGATCGCGCGCGACCGCGAGACGGTGGACGTGCGCTGCGAATTCTGCGGCGACAGCTATGCGCTCGACCCCGACGCGGTCGGCGCGCTGCACGCCGACGCCTGAGGCCCCGCGGGTGCGCGTCGTCCTGCTCGTTCCCTGCTTCGTCGACCAGCTGAGCCCGTCCGCCGGGCTGGCGAGCGTGGAGCTGCTGGAGCGCCTG
>JAJDAJ010000048.1 GCA_029261925.1 Deltaproteobacteria bacterium
CTCGCGGAGTCTGGCGTCCCGCTGGCCGGGAGCTCCGACGCGCCGTGCGCCGGGTTCGACGTGCTCACCGCGATCGACTTCGCGGTGCGCCGCGAGCTGGCCAGCGGCGCGCTGCTCTTCGCGGAGCAGGGGCTCTCGATCGCCCAGGCCCTCGAGATGTACACGCGCGGCGCGGCGCGCACCCTGGGCATGGACGGCGAGATCGGGCAGCTCGTAGCCGGCAGCCGCGCCGACGCCGTGGTGCTCGACCGCGATCTCCTCGAGGTCGAGCCCTCGCGCATCCGCGAGACGCGCGTGCTCTCGACGTTCGCCGGTCGCTACGAGCTCCGGAGCGGCGGCTGACCCGGATCCCGGCGGCGGCACGGCTGTTCCACTTCGAGCCCGAAGTGCTGGCGACGCCCGTCTAGCGGCTTGCGCCCTTCGCCCGGCTCGTCTCAGCCGTCGAGCAGCTGGACCAGCACGCCGTGCGCGGCGCCGGGGTGCACGAAGGCCTCCCCGAGCATTCGCACGTCGCGCCCGGCCATGTCGGCGGCCGTCTTCTTGCGGTCGTCCACGGCGAAGGCGATCGAGTGGATGCCCTCGCCGCGCTTCTCCAGCGGACCGGCCAGCGGTGAGGCCGGGTCGGTCGGCATGATCAGCTCGACGGCGGTGCCGTTGGGCAGGTCGAAGAACGCCTGCTCGGCCTTGAGCGCGTCGGACGAGGTGCGTCGCGGCTCCATGTCGAGGATCTTGCGGTACGCCTCCACGGCGGCCTCGAGATCCTTGACGCGTACGACGATGTGATCGATCCCCTTGATGCCCACGGCGGCTCCCCCTGTTCGACTCCGTCAGGGTGCGAGCATACGCGCGATCGCGAGCGAGGTCAGTCCAGCTTCCCCTTCGCCAGATCTGCGAAGCCCTCGGGCTCGACGACGTTCTGGAAGGCGTCGCCGAATCCCTGGTCCACCGCGAAGTTGGCGGCGTCCATCACGTGCTGGCCGGCACCCGTCGCCGAGACCACCTCGCGCACCGCGTACACGGCGACGCCCCGGCCGACGGTCTCCAGCACGCCGTACAGGTTGCTCGCCGCCTGGGTCCCGAAGTCCTCCACGCGGACCTGGCTTGCGATCCAGGACACGGCGCCGTCCTCGGGATGGGCCGCCTGGGGGGCGAGACGGTCCCAGCTCCAGGGGTCGTCGGGGCTGCCATCGCCACGCTGCAGCGTGTCCTGATTGGCGACCGTCGAGATCGCCTGAGAGGCCAGGTACATGTAGTCGGCGCCGAACTCGACGCTGCCATCCTTGCGGAACTGCAGCGAGAAGGCCCAGACGCGCACGCTGAAGGCATGCTTGCCGTCGACGGCCCGCTTCAGGGACGACGTGAGCAGCGTGCCCGCGGTCTCCGTGGCGAGCTTACCACCGACCTCGCCGAGCGCCGCGCCCACGGCCGGTGCCGCACCGGACAGGAAGCCGGCGACCATGCCGATGCCGAAGTACGCGAACAGCTTGCCGGCGTCTGCCTCACCGGAGGCGTACGCGAAGGTGGCGTCGATCACCCCGTGTACGAAGGCCTGACTGACGACCTGACCGACCTCGATCCCGGCGATGGTCACGCCGGAGAAGGCCAGGCTCAGCCCGAACGTGGCCACGCCCACGACCAGGCCCACCCAGGCGCCGAAGAGTGCGCGCGTCCACGACCAGTTGTCGAAGGCATGGGCCGGGTCGCTGAGGATCTTGCCCTCGGTACCGGCGATCAACGCGCCGCCGACCATCAGGGAGCCGATCAGCAGGAAGGCCGCGAAGATGCTCTGACCGCCAGGATCGACGTACGTGACCGGGTTGTTGGCCGCGTACGCGTAGCGGTGCATCGATGCGCCGCGCAGCGGATCGACGCCCAGCGAGGCGTCGGCGCTGATGAAGCGCTGCAGCGTCGAGTCGTAGTAGCGCGACTCCAGGAAGTGCAGCCCCGGGCCGCTGTCGTACTCCTTGCCGGTGAACTTGGCGCGGTAGATGTCGGCGCCCGAGCTGCCGGGCTGGTGCACGTTGCCCCAGGGGTCGTATGCCAGACGCGAGACCTCCGCGCCGAGCGCGTCGGTGACCACGGTGGTCGAGCCCAGGTGATCGGGGTGGAAGTAGTAGGTGCCCGAGACCGGCACGCCCGGTCCGTTCGAGCCGGGAATCAGGGCCGCGTGGGCGGCGCCCGGGCCCAGGCCGAAGGTGGTGAAGAAGGCAAATGCCATGCCCAGGGCGACGATCCCGGATGCGGGCACGGGCAGGAGGCGCGCGCCGGAACGCAGTCCGCGGTGTATGCCGGCGGCCAGCAGGAGCAGGAGAACGGCACAGCCGGAGATCCAGGTGCCCATGACGAGCCCGCGGTGGAACTCCGGCGAGGACGTGGCGGACAGCAGGAGGTGGCGCTGGGCATGGAGCCAGCCGACCGGATGCGTGCGGTCGTACATGCGCGACCTGTGCAGGTGCTGGGCGGCCGGCATGGAGACGAGCTGGACACCCGTCCGGGAGATTTGCGCGAGGGGCCCGGCGGGGCCCGGGACGTACTTGGTATGGAGCTCGGCGCCGTCGGGACCCAGGGTCACCTCGTACAGCGCCGAGGCGTACCAGGTCGTCCGACCGTCGGCGTCGCGCTTGCGGATGCGCTTGCCATCGAAGTCGTAGGTGTAGCGGGTGGTCTGGCCGTCGCGCGTGACCTGGCTGAGGCGGTCCTCCACGTCCCAGGTGTAGCTCCAGATGGAGCCCTGGCCGGCCTTGCTCTCGAGGTTGCCGTTGTCGTCGTACGTCAGGAACAGGAAGTCGCCCTGGACCAGGCGGGAGCCCTGATGGATCAGCGTCTCGCCGTCGCGCCAGGTCATGTTCCCGCTGTCGTCATAGCCGTACGTGTGCGTCCCGTACAGCCCCTGCGCGTAGGTCAGCTCGCCGCGCGCGCTGTAGCCGAAGCTCTGAGAGCGCGTCGGATCGAGGCGGTCGTCGATGGCGTCGACCCGGTTGACGTCGTCGTAGAGGTACTCGTACGCGAGCAGCCGCGTCTCGCCGGGCATGGTCTCGCCGCGGCGGCAGCTGTCGGCGAAGCCACCGCCCGCGAAGTGCGAGGTGGCCGTCTCGAGGAGCGTGCCGCGCTGCTCGTCGTAGATCCAGCACGTGGCCGTGTCGTTGCCCTGGAGCAGCAGCCCCGGGCGACCCTGCGCGTCGTACTGCGTGTAGCGCGCGTAGGTCGTGAAGGCGCCCGGAGGGTCGAGGGGCTCGTTGAGCTGCAGCCGGCTCAGGCTGCCCGCTGCGGTGTAGGTGGTACGCAGGATCGAGCCGTCGGGATAGCTGACCTCGCGCGCCTGGCCCGCTGCGTCGTAGCTCTTGGTCCAGACGAAGCTCTTCCCGTCGATGCCCAGCGCCGCCGCGCGCTGCCGGCCGTAGCGGTCGTAGGCGAAGTCGTAGCTCGACTCCAGCACGCCCGCACCGGGGCCGACCCAGGTGTCCACGTGGGAGAGCTGGCCCAGGCTGTGGGTCAGCGTGGTGTCGTCATACTCGAAGACGACGCGGCGCGCCGGGAACGGGCTCGCCGCGGGGTAGAAGCGCTTCTCGGTCGTGCGATCGAGCGGATCGTAGTCGCGCTCGATCCGCTGGCCCCTGGCGTCGACCTCGGCCACGACGTGACCGCTGGCGTCATGCTCGAAGGTCGTCGTGCCCGTGTCCCGGTCGGTGACCGAGGTGCGGCGCCCCAGGGTGTCGTAGACGGTCTCCGTGATCACGCCGTCGGCGTCGGCCACGCGCCAGAGACGACCCAGGGGATCGTGCGAGAAGTAGTTGATCGCGTTCTCCGGATCGGTGCGGCTGAGCAGCTTGCCCCGCGGATCGAGCTCCACGATGGTCTGCGCCGAGTCGGGCTCGGTTCGGGTGACCGTCCGCGTGCTCTCGTCGACATCGATGGAGATCAGCTGGCCGCCGGGTAGCGCGACCTCACGGACCCGTCCGCGGAAGTCGTACTTGTACTCGGTCCAGATGGGCGTATCGCTCTCGAAGTAGGGCTTGCTCTCGCGCTCCAGGCGATCGCGCGAGTACTCGTACTCGAGGTCGGTGACGATCGCGTCGTTTCCCTCGCCGCGCTTTCGCGTGCGGTAGACGCGGCCCAGCGCGTCGTGGAACTCCTCCTTCCAGTCCCACTCCGAAGCGCCCCAGTCGCGGCGCGTCCACGTCTGGGCCACGTGGCCGTAGCCGGTGGACGTGAGCGAGAAGAGCCGCAGTGCGGTCATGGTGCCGCCCGGCTCGCGGCCATGGATTGCCGTGGTGCGGCCGAAGCCGTCCACCTTGATCTCGGTGTCGTTGCCGTTGACGTCCACGCGCGCGATCTCGGTGCCGAAGCGCGGATCGACCACCCGCATCAGCTCGTGTCCGAGGGGGTTGCGCACCCAGGTCAGGAACCCGTAGGCGTCGTACTGCAGGTCGGTCTTCTCGTTCAGCGGGTCCAGCGACTGCTCGGGGTTGCCCCACGCGTCGTGGACGAGCGTGCTGCCCAGGTAGACCCCGTGAGTGGCGTCCCAGTCGCCCTGGAACCTGGGGTTCATGGAGGCGTCGTAGAGGATCTGCTTGCGGGAGAGCAGGGCCATGCTGGCATCGAACGTCTCGACCAGCGCCGGGTACCCGAGCCGCCAGGCGACCGGGTCGTTGAGGTACTGGGTCGCGCTGACCAGGGTGTGGCCGGGATCCCCGACCTCGGCCTCGTCGATCACCTGCAGGACGGTTCCGTAGGCGCCATAGATCCACTCGCGCTGGGCCTCGTAGGGTGCGTCGAGCCAGGAATAGGGCCCCCCGATGCTGAATCCGGTCCGGGTGCGCTCGAAGCGCGGCACGACCTCGTAGACTCCTGGCGTCGTCGAGATGTCCTCGTAGCTGTAGTCGATCCAGCTGGCCAGGTGGGGGCCGTAGGCCAGCGCGTACCACTCCTGCTGCCAGTCGATGGCGCCCGAGAAAGGCGGGAGCTGGAAGTAGTGGGTCTTGAGGGTCTTGCCCTGCGTCTGCACCTCGACCTGCTCGAATCCCAGAAAGCCCAGGCCCTCGAGATTGGTCATTGCGTTCTGGTACCCGTACCAGGCCTCGTAGCCCTTGCCGGTCCCGTCGTCGTGGTCGGTGCGCCAGACCAGGTAGCGGGTGTCGATCCAGTTCCGGTCCGGATACAGGCTCCCCGAGCCCGGCGTGTACAGGAAGTCGCTCGACATCGGGTAGTAGTCGACGTCGATGCCAAGCTGCTCGCCGTTGGTGACGCCCGTGAGGAGGTCCGGGTGCTCCTGCGCGGTGGAGTGGTAAAAGATGGGCCCGTTGAAGTAGATGTCCGTGCTCCGCATCAGGACGGCGGTCCGTCCCACGCCGAACAGGTCCCCGGCGAGGAAGCCCGTGCTCCCGGTCATCGGGATGGTCCCGTTCGGAGCCGCCAGGATCTGGTCGCCGAGCGAGCGCCATACCTGGATCTCCTCCACGTCCGGGTCGCCCGGGTTCCAGAGCAGGACGTCGGTCATGCCGTCGGCGTTCCAGTCGGCGGTGGTGATCTGGTCGTCGGAGTCCGGCTGCTGTGCCGTGTAGCCCCAGTCGATCTGGTAAGCCGGCTGATTGGGCAGTGCGATCGTCTCCTGGATCACGGTGGTCAGCCGGGGAAGCAGCGTGGTGCCGGTCGAGTGCAGCATCACGTAGCCATCGATCTCGGGGAAGATGTTCTCGGTGCGCTTGACGATCACGTCGGAGAGCCCGTCTCCGTTGAAGTCTCCGGTGAGGATCGTGGGCAAGTGCAGCGGCCAGATGCCCGAGTCCTGCAGCATGAAGGTCGTTCCGAGCGAGACGTGGAGCTCCCAGGTCGTCATGATGCGCTGGGGCCCGGCGTTGGGATCCGTGGCGAACTCGCGCATGACGAGCAGGTCGACCCGGCCATCGCCGTTGAAATCCGCGGGCAGGACCTTGCCGGCCCCCGAGACGTCGATCGCGATGCCCTGCGACACGAAGCTCGCGATCTGCGGGTTGAACGTCCAGGCGTAGAGCTCGTTGCCGACGAGAACGTCTGTGCGACCGTCTCCGGTGAAGTCGCCGGTGACGGTGCGCGCGTAGGGGGCGGCGTTGGGGAAGAACCCGGCCGCGAACGGACCCACCGCCATACCGGAGTTTTCGCTCCAGCTGTACAGCTTCCACTGCATGGCGCTGCCCTCGGCGACCCGAGTCTCGAGGATCTGGTTGGTGGGGCCGCCGGCGATGTTCACGCTTCGCATCGACTGGTTGATGTAGATGTCGTCCGGATCCTCGATGTGATCGATCCAGTCCTCGATGTACCACTGGATCCCCGCGCCCTTCGTCAGGTACAGGCGCCAGTGCTCGTCGCCCTGCTGGGAGACGTCGGGATCCTCGACCTGGATGAAGTCGGGCTTGGCATCCCCGTCCAGGTCACCGATCGCAGCCGCGCGGTCGACGTCGGGGGTGACCAGCGACGCGGGAGGAGGGTTGTAGAAGTCGACGTGGCCGAGCCAGTTCCCGTCCTGCCACTGGAACTCGGTCGGTGGCAGGCAGATGCCGGCTCCGTCGCACTCCTCGATCTGCTCGAGCCGCTCACGCAGGGTGTCGCTGCCGACCTGGTAGGAGAGCACGTACTCCCTGACCATCTCCTCACCACCCGCCGCGGCGGGGCCGCGGATCCAGGTCTGGATGCGGTCCAGCGTGACGCCCAGGCGCCTCGCGACGCCGGCGGTGAAGTGAGTGACCTGGCTGATCCGGGTGTCGTACAGGAAGCGCACCTCGCGTAGCGGCGGTGCACCCAGGCGCTCGTTGCCCGTGTACTCGATGCGCTCGGGTACACACTGGTTCAGCCCGCCGCCGGAGTAGTGGACCGTCATGCTGTTGCCGCGCGGATCCGTCACGCGGGTCATGGGCCAGGTCGACCGCGCCGGTCCGCCGGGCAACATCGAGCACGGGGCCTGCTCCTGCTCGCCGTACTCCACGATCGTTCCGTTCTTGAGGGTCGCCGTGAAGCCGCAGGGACCCCCCGCGAGCGCCTGGCTGCCATCCGCGAGGCGCACCGCGCCGTCGCAGCGCGGGCCCGCCTCGATGCGGGTCCAGGTCTGGCCCTCGGTGAAGTAGACGGAGCCCGGATTCGCGTAGCCCGATCCCGGACCGTCGACCTTCACCAGGCGCAGACCGTCCAGGCAGAAGCGATCGTTCTCGTTGTAGCCGACCGCGCCCGCGTAGCCGTCCTGCGCCACGGTCGCGGGACAGCGCTCGATCGAGGAGAGACCGGAGATCTCGAATCCGACGCCCGCCAGGCCGTGGCCGCCCTGGCTGTTGTAGGCGAGGGCGATCCTGGGCTCCATGCCCTGGGTCCCCGGGGGCACCTTGATCGGGATCGTGTAGACGGCCGCGCCGTAGCTGTTCACGTCGAAGCTGGCGTCGACGGCACCGACCACTCCCGCGGCGCCGGTCGGCTGCCCGCCGAGCGCGCTCAGCTGGCCCGGGGAGACGGTCGAGGGATCGGGCTCGGTGACGGCGGGACACGCGGGCTGGATGCCGGGAGCGAGCCCGACCTGGCTGCGCGCCAGGACCACCAGGTCGGCGAGATCACAGGGCCTGGGCTGGCCGGTGGTGTTGCAGCGCTCGAGCGCGTCGAACGTCAGTCCCGTTCCCGAGGGATCGGCCAGGTGCTGGCGGATGAGTCGCGTGTCTGCGACGTCGATGCGAGCGTCGAGGCTCACGTCGCCGCAGAGTGCGCGCAACGCCTCCTGAGCCCGCGCTGGTCCGGCAAGACCCGCGATGATGATGAGAAAGACCGCTGCCCTTCGAGCCCAGGAAGACCGTGTCATGTCTCTCTCCCGACGCTGCTCCCTGCGGCGTCGGTGCCGCCGGGCGTGTCAGCTGACGGGGAGGCTACGGCGCTGCACTGCACCGGGTCTGTGAAGGTCTTCACCGGGAGCGCGAGAAATCTCGCGTGTGAACGGCTTCACCGCTCGCACACTCCGGACGCACACCTCGCCGGTGCGCGGTGCTCCGTGCGTCAGCCGCGGACGCTCGCCTCGAGCGCCGCGCCGAGGGTCCGCACGCCGCGCTCGATGCCCTCGAGCGACTCCTGCTGGAACGACATGCGCAGGTAGCCCGCGCCGCTGGAGTCGTCGGTGAAGCCCTCGCCCGGGCGGCACGAGATGCCCTCGGCGTTCAGGCGCTCGCCGAGCTTGTCCCAGTCGAGTTCGGGGGACAGGCGCAGCCAGAAGTAGATGCCGCCGCGCGGCACCTCGAACTCCACCCAGCGCGCGCAGTGCTGGCGTAGAGCGGCCAGGGTCGCGTCGCGCTTCTGGCGACCCAGCTCGCGCACGCGCTGCATGTGCGCGTCGAGCTTGCCGTCGCGGATGTATGCCTCCAGCATCGTGGGGATCAGCATGTTCACGCCGAGGTCCTCGCGGACCACGTCGAGCGCGCGGATGGCGTCGGGAACGCCCATCATGTAGCCGAGGCGCAGCCCGGGGGCGAGCAGCTTGCCGAAGGTCTCCGACTGCAGCACCAGCCCGCTGTCGTCCATGCTGAACAGGGTCGGCGGCGGGGGTGCGTCGAAGTACTGCTCGGCGTAGGCGCTGTCCTCCATCACGATCAGCTGGTGGCGCTGCGCCAGCTCGACCAGCTTCTCGCGGCGCTCTCGCGGCATCGTGCTGCCCGTGGGCACGTGGAAGGTGGGGATCACGTAGATCATCTTGGGGCGCGCGCCGGCCTCGCGCAGCTCGTCCAGGCGGTCGTCGATCGCGTCCACCACCATGCCATCGCGATCGACCGGCACCGTGGCGATGCGCGCCCCGGTCGCGCGCATGTAGCCGACCATGTAGGGGAAGGTCGCGGACTCGACGATCGCGCCGTCGCCCGGGCCCAGAAATGCCCGTGCGGCCAGCCCCAGGCCCTCGGACGAGCCGTTGACCAGCATCAGCCAGTCAGCGGTCATGTCGTGTCTGCCGTCGCGCGCGCCGACGCGCTCGGCCAGCAGCTCGCGCAGCCCCGGGTGGCCGCGGACCATGTCCTGGCGGAACGTGGGCCTGTACTTCGCCAGGTTCAGGCCGGCCTGCTCCACGGCCCGCGCCATGTACTCGCGGATCTCCTCGAGCGGGTAGGCCTCGGGCGGGGGATCGCCCGCCGAGAAGTCGTACAGCGGCGGCTCCGAGGGCTCGGGAAAGTAGGCATCGGGCGCGGCCTTGACGCGCTCGGAGTACAGCTCGCGGATCGAGGTGGGCATGGGTCCCCCGTCGTCAGGTATCGCGCTGCTCGCAGCGCAGGTGCTTCTGCAGCTCGCCGTCCCCGAAGTAGGCGCCGTTGCGGCCGCGCTGCTGCCAGGTGACCCGCCCGGCGGCGTCGATCTCGAGGATCGCCGGCACCATCTGTCCGGGGCCCAGGACCAGGTCGAGCGCGCGCGCCAGCGAGCCGTCGGGGTCCTCGACCCAGCGTGCCTCGAGCCCGGTCGCGCGGCGCGCCGCGCGGATTCGCTCCGCAGGCCCCGGCGCCAGCACGACGAAGCGCGCCCCGCAGAGCTCGAGTCCCGGGCGCTGGTGCTCCAGCCGCGCGAGCTGCTGCGCACACACCGGACAGACCGGGGACTTCATCGTGATCAGGAAGACGCGCGCTTCCGTGGCGAGCCGGGCGATGTCGACCTCGGCCCCGTCCAGGTCGCGCAGCGGGCCGGGCAGCACCGGACCGGAGCCGGCGGCGGCCAGCACGGCCGCGAGGAGGACGAGACGCAGCAGCATCGCGCGATCATACGCGCCGGGAAGCTGGGCCGCTCCGGCCGGCCCGAGGAGATCGCCGGCGCCGCAGGCTTGCTGGCAGGCGATGGCACCTCGTTCTTGACCGGCCAGGCGCTCGCGGTGGACGGCGGCTTCACCGCGGGACATCGCTTCGGCTATAACAGGCGCATGGGCCTGCAGTGAGGGCGGGCCACGGAGGCACCCATGGCCGGCGAGCCTGCCGCATGGCTTCGGGCATACGCTGCCCGGAATCCGCATGGGGGTGGCGCCTCGCCAGCAGCCGGGCCCCTGCTCGAACTTCCTGACCGACGAGCACGACCTCGACGAGATCTCGGGAACGCACGTCGGCAACGGGATCCCCGTCGAGCTGGGCCGCATCTGAGCGCGGGTCTGGCACCCCCGTGAGGGACGCGCACTGGAAGGCGGAGCTGAGCGCGCACCGGCAGCGCTGCTACGTCAGCGGCCACTTCCGCCGCCGGACCCTGGCCGACGAGCTTCGCGACGGCGCCGCCGCATACCCCGGCGTGCGCGTGGTCTTCCACTCCGACGAGCGTCCCGCGCAGGCGACGCTGGGCGAGATGCACCGGCGCAGCCGGTCGGTCGCCGCGGGGCTCGCCGACCTGGGTCTGGGTCCCGGGGACGTGGTCGCGATCCAGGTGCCGAACTGGCTCGAGGGGGCGCTCGCCTTCCAGGCCGCCATGACCCTGGGCGTCGTGGTGCTCCCGATCGTGCACATCTACGGGCCGGCCGAGGTCGGATTCATCCTGCGCCAGTCGGGCGCGCGGGCGTTGATCTGTCCCGATCGCTGGCGCCGGATCGACTACCTGGAGCGTCTGGACCGGCTCGACCGCAGCGCGCTCCCGGCGCTCGAGCACGTGATCGTGATCGGGCAGGGCGGACGCTCCGACACGCTGGACTGGGTGGGGCTCGAGGCGCGCACATCGGAGGGCGGCGCGCTGCCCGCCGTCGATCCCGATGACGTCTGCCTGCTGATCTACACCTCGGGCACGACCGCCGAGCCCAAGGGCGTGCAGCACACGCACAACACCGTGCTCGCCGAGGCGCGCTCGATCCGGCGCGTGACCGGCGACGGCCGGCCAGCCTCGAACCTGTCGGCCTTCCCGGCGGGACACATTGCCGCCGTGCTCGGCCTGCTGCGCCTGTACCTGCACGGCGGGCCCTCGGTGCTGATGGACGCCTGGGATCCCGACGTCACCGCGCGCCTGATCGAGGCGCACCGCGTCACGCACACGGCGGGCACGCCGTTCCACCTGGCGAGCCTTCTCGACGCGGCGAAGACGGCGGCCCGCGACCTGTCCTCGCTCCAGGGCTACCTCATCGGCGCCGCGAGCGTGCCCCCTGCGCTGGTCGAGCGCGCCGACGCGGCGGGGATCCCGACCTACCGCTCCTACGGCTCCAGCGAGCACCCGACGATCAGCTCGGGCTCGGCCGGGGATCCGCTGGAGCGGCGTGCAGCGACCGACGGCCGGCTGCTCGTCGGCAACGAGGTGCGCATCCTCGACGACCACCGGGCCGACCTGCCGCCGGGGCGCGAGGGCGAGATCGCCAGCCGCGGCCCGGAGCTCTTTGCCGGGTATCGCGACGCCGCGCTCAACCGCGACGCCTTCCTGCCCGGCGGCTGGTTCCTCACGGGCGATATCGGCGTGCTCGACGCGCAGGAGTTCCTGCGCATCACCGACCGGAAGAAGGACGTGATCATTCGCGGCGGAGAGAACATCGCCTCGAAGGAGGTCGAGGACGTCCTGGCCCGGCACGCTGCCGTGCAGGAGGCTGCCGTCGTCGCCATGCCCGACGAGCGCTACGGCGAGCGCGTCTGCGCCTGGGTGGTGCTGCGGCCCGGCGCCGAGCTCGATCTCGGTGAGGTCTCGCGCCACTTCGCGGCCGAAGGCGTGGCGCGCCAGAAGACTCCGGAGCGCCTGGAGACGACCGACGACCTCCCGCGCACCGCCGCCGGCAAGGTGCAGAAGTTCGAGCTGCGCCGGCGGCTGCGCGAGGGGACGTAGCGCCCCTGCGGACCGGCACCGGTACTCAGCCGGTCCGGCCTCCAGCCTCGTGGCAGCGAGGGTGGGCAGGTCGGCGGTCTTCACCCTGGCGCTGCCGGTGAGCTCCAGCCCATCCTCGGCGCAGACTACCCGGACGGCGCAAGCGCGTGATACGGTCGCGCGCGGGGGGCGCAGCGACCGCCCCGGCTGGGTCGATGGTGGACCCCCGGCGCGAGAGGCGGGCCGGGGACGGAGAGCGAGCATGGACGACGTCAACCGCGAGCTCGAGGCCCTGCTGGAGCGCGAGAGGATCCGCGACTGCATCGCCCGGCTGGCACGCGGCGAGGATCGCCGCGATGCGGCGATGATCTGCGCCTCCTGCTGGCCCGACTCGAGCACCGATTACGGGGTGTTCTCGGGCAAGTTCGACGCGTACCTGGCCTGGGTGATCCCGGGATCCGAGGCGATCCGCAACACGCAGCACGTCCTGGGCCAGAGCGTGGTCGAGCTGCGGGGAGAGGTGGCCCGCGTCGAGACCCACGTGGTCTCGTACCACCGGATCGATGCCGGGGACGAGGAGCGCGACACCTGCATCGGCGGGCGCTACCTCGACCGGCTGGAGAAGCGCGGCGGAGAGTGGCGCATCGCCGAGCGCACGATGCTCTACGACTGGTACCAGGACTGGGGCCCGTCGATCGACTGGTCGCAGGGCGTCATGGGGCTGCCGCTGTCGGCCGAGCACTTCTCGGGGCGCGCCGTCGGAGATCACAGCGAGCGCTTCTTCGGCAAGGGCTGACATGAGCTGCCAGCCCACGCGGACGCCACCCGCCGAGCGCGTCGACATCCCGGGCCTCCGCGAAAGGTATCGCCACGAGCGGGACAAGCGCCTCATGCGCGAGGCCACCGACCAGTACGTGCGGACCACCGGCGCGGACGCCGAGCGAGACCACTTCGACCAGACCTACGAGAGCGATCCTCACACTCCGGTCGAGCCGCGCGATCCGATCTCCGAGGATGTCGACGTCGTGATCCTCGGCGGCGGCTGGTCGGGAATCCTCGCGGGCCATCACCTGCGCGCCGCGGGCGTCGAGGACGTCCGCAACATCGATCACGCCGGGGACTTCGGGGGGGTCTGGTACTGGAACCGCTACCCGGGCCTGCAGTGCGACAACGACGCCTACTGCTACCTGCCGCTGCTCGAGGAGACCGGCTTCCTCCCGTCGAGGAAGTTCGCGGACGGCCTCGAGATCCGCGAGTACGCGCAGAGCGTGGCCCGCAGGGCCGGCCTGTACGACGGGGCCCTGTTCCACACGCTGGTCGAGTCCCTGCGCTGGGACGGATCGATCCGGCGCTGGCGGATCGGCACCGACCGCGGGGACGACATCCGCGCCCGCTTCGTGGTGATGGCCAACGGCCTGCTGAACATCCCGAAGCTGCCCGGCATCCCGGGGATCGAGGGCTTCCGGGGCAAGATGTTTCACACCAGCCGCTGGGACTACGAGTACACGGGCGGCAGCCAGCGCGTGCCCGTGCTCGACCGGCTCGCGGACCGGCGCGTGGCGCTCGTCGGCACTGGCGCGACGGCGGTACAGGCCGTGCCCTTCCTCGGCCGGCATGCCGGCCGGCTCTACGTGATCCAGCGCACGCCCTCGACCGTCGACGAGCGCCACAACCCGCCGACGGATCCCGAGTGGGTCAGGACGCTCCGGCCAGGCTGGCAGAAGGAGCGGCAGCGGAACTTCCACCACGCCGCGATGGAGATGCTCGCTCCCGGCGAGCCGGATCTGATCTGCGACATCTGGACCGAGATCAGCCGCAACCTCGCGGCCGAGCTCGACGCCGAGGGCTGGCCCGAGCTCGCGCCCGGCGAGTTCGCGAGGCGGCGCGAGGTCGTGGACTACCGCGTGATGGAGCGGCTGCGCGAGCGCGTCGCGTCGATCGTCGAGGACCCGGAGACCGCCGAGGCGCTCAAGCCCTACTACCGCTACCTGTGCAAGCGGCCCGCCTCGAACGACGACTACTACCCGACCTTCAACCGGCCCGGCGTCCAGCTGGTCGACGTCTCGGCGACGCGCGGCGTCGAGCGCATGACGGAGAAGGGCTTCGTCGCCAGCGGTGTCGAGTACGAGATCGACTGCATGATCTTCGCCAGCGGCTACGAGGTCTCGAGCGACCTCGACCGGCGCTGGGGCATCGACGTGATCGAGGGCCGCGAGGGCGTCTCGCTCTACGACCACTGGTCCGACGGCTTCCAGACGCTGCACGGCATGACCACGCGTGGCTTCCCCAACCTGTTCTTCACCGGATTCATCCAGAGCGCGCTGAACGCCAGCACCACCGAGCAGATGAACCGGCACGGCTTTCATGCCGCCCACATCATCGGGCAGGCGCTGCTGCGCGGCGCCGAGGAGGTCGAGCCCAGCCGCGAGGCCCAGGATGCGTGGGTCCGGCAAGTCCGCGAGACGGCGGTCGATGTCTGGCAGTTCCAGGCCGAGTGCACGCCGAGCTACTTCAACGGGGAGGGGTCGGAGAAGCGGCGCTTCTACGCGGGCGAGCCCTACGGGCCCGGCTGGGAGGCGTTCGAGCAGCTGCTCGAGGACTGGCGCGCTCGAGGAGACCTGGAAGGCCTGGTCCTGTCCGGCGCCGACGTGAGGCCGTCGAGCGGCGAGGCGGTCGCACCCTCGTGAACATCCAGGACTGAGGCGAGGGGAACCATGAGCTCGCTCGGAGGAAGGGTCGCCGTCGTCACCGGCGCCAGCCGGGGCATCGGCAAGGGGATCGCGCTGGCGCTCGCCGGGCAGGGCGCGACGGTCTACGTCACGGGGCGGACGGTCACGCCGGGCTCCTGCTCGCTGCCCGGCACGGTGGGCGAGACCGCCGAGGCATGCAGCGCGCGCGGCGGCAAGGGCGTCGCCGTTCCGGTCGACCACGCCGACGACGCGCAGGTCGAGGCGCTCTTCGAGCAGCTGAGGCGGGACGAGGGGCGGCTCGACATCCTCGTCAACAACGCCTTCTCACTCCCCGAGGACCTGACCGACCCGGGGGGCTTCTGGGAGAAGCCGCTGTCCAACCTGGAGATGTTCGAGGTCGGTGTGCGCTCGAACTTCGTCGCGGCCTGGCACGCCGCTCAGCTCATGGTGCCGCAGCGCTCCGGGCTGATCGTCGCGATCTCGGGCTACACCGGCATCGCGTACACCTACGGCGTGGTCTTCGGCACCTCGAAGTCGGCCGCCGACCGCATGGCGCGCGACATGGCGATCGAGCTGGAGCCGCACGGCGTGGCCTCCATCGCGCTGTGGCAGGGCCTGACCCTCACCGAGCGCGCCGAGCGCAACCTGGCGAGCATTCCCGGCCTGAAGGAGAGAGCCGCCACGAGGCCGTCAGACGGCTGCTCGCCCGAGTTCCCGGGCCGCGTGATCGCGGCGCTGGCTGCGGATCCCGACGTGATGCGGCACTCCGGCGGCACCTTCATCACCGCGGAGCTGGCCCAGCAGTACGGGATCACGGACGTCGACGGGAAGCGGATCCCGTCGCTGCGCGAGACGCGCGGCGCGCCGATCTGGCGCCCGATCCGGGAGTCTGCGGATGGCCGCTGATCTCTCGGGCAGGGTCGCGGTCGTCACCGGCGCCAGCCGCGGCATGGGCAAGGGCATCGCGCTCGCCCTGGCCGGGGCGGGGGCGACGGTCTACGTCACGGGGCGCACGGTCACGCCCGGCGCGCACCCGCTCGGGGGGACCCTCGGGGAGACCGCGGCGGAGTGCGAACGGCGCGGGGGCCGGGGCATCGCAGTCCAGGTCGACCTGGCGAGCGACGCGCAGCTCGCGGCGCTCTTCGACCAGGTTCGTCGCGAGCAGGGGCGACTGGATGTCCTGGTCAACAACGCCATGGAGATCCCCGACGAGCTGACGCAGCCCGGCGGGTTCTGGGAGAAGCCGGTCTCCAACTGGAAAATGTTCGACATCGGTGTGCGCGCGGCCTTCGTGGCGGCCTGGCACGCCGCACGGATCATGGTCGGGCAGCGGTCCGGCCTGCTGGTGGCGATCTCGGGCTACGTCGGCGTCACCTACACCTACAGCTCGATCTTCGGCACCACCAAGGCGGCGACCGACCGCATGGCACGCGACATGGCGATCGAGCTCCAGCCCCACGACGTCGCCTCGATCTCGCTCTGGCAGGGCTTCACGTACACGGAGCGGGCGCGGGAGAACCTGAAGTCCGTCGCCGGGATGGCGGCACAGCTCAACAGCGCGGCGGGCAGCTCGGTCGAGTTCCCGGGGCGGGTCATCGCGGCGCTCGCCGGCGATCCCGAGCGCATGAAGCGCTCGGGCGGCACGTTCATCGCCGCCGAGCTCGCGCGCGAATACGGTATCACGGACGTCGACGGGCGCGCGATCGCGTCCCTGCGCGAGGAGCGCGGCGCGCCGCTCTGGGCGCCGGTCCAGTGACGGGCGCCACAGGGGAGGACGAGAAATGACGGAGCGCAGGTTCGACGGCCGCGTGGCGGTGATCACGGGTGCGGGCAGGGGGCTGGGCCGTGCCTATGCCGAGCTGCTCGGCGCGGGTGGCGCGAGGGTCGTCGTGAACGATCCCGGCGGTGCCCTGACGGGGGACGGAGCGGACGCGGGCCCCGCCGAGGAGGTGGCCGCCGCGGTCCGCAAGGCCGGAGGCGAGGCGGTCGCCTGCACCGATTCCGTGGCCACGCCCGAGGGCGGCCGGGCGATCGTCGAGGCCGCGCTCGACCACTTCGGCCGGATCGACGTGCTGATCCACAGCGCGGGAAACGTGCGCCGCGGCTCGCTGGAGGAGATCTCGGACGAGGACTTCAGGGCCGTGGTCGACGTTCACCTGATGGGCGCGTTCCACGTCGTGCGTCCGGCGTTCCCGGTGATGTGCACTGCGGGCTACGGCCGGGTCGTGCTCACCTCCTCGATCGGGGGCATCTACGGCAACCGAGGCGTCGTGAACTACGGCGTCTCGAAGGCCGGGATGATCGGGCTCAACAACATCGTGGCGATCGAGGGCGCGGAGCGGGGCATCAAGTCGAACATCATCCTGCCGGGGGCCGTCACCCGCATGGCCGAGGGACTCGACATCTCGCAGTACCCGCCGATGGGGCCCGAGCTCGTCGCCCCGGTCGTCGGCTGGCTGGCCCACGAGTCCTGCACGATCACGGGAGAGATGCTGGTCTCCATGGCCGGCCGTGTCGCCCGGGCCCTCGTCGCCGAGACCGAGGGCGTGTACCGACCGTCCTGGACGATCGATGACGTCGGCGAGAACATCGAGGCCATCCGCGACCAGGACGGCCTCTGGACCCTCCCGCCCGTCCCCTCCGGCTACGCCGAGCACATGAAGCGTAGCTTCGAGATGGCGCGCCGGGGAGGCTGAGAGACCCGCGGGGAGGCCGCGACCGGGCGGACTAGTAGCGGAAGCCCAGGCGGGCGCCGAAGAAGCGCGGCGCGCCGTACCAGCTGAGCGGCGGCGCGCCGAAGAAGCGCGGGCCCACCAGGATGTTCTGCTTGGGCGCCTCGTCCTCGATGTTGGTCACGAACACCTCCGCCTCCCAGCGTCCCTCGGGACTGCGCCAGATCAGCTTCGCGTCGGTCAGGTGGTGGGCCTCCTGCAGGTCGAAGTCGCGGTTGAAGGCGCGGTAGTAGGTGTCGTCTTGCCAGAGGTACTGGACGCGTGGCGTCAGCGTGCCCCAGGGGCCCAGGGGAATCTCGTACTCGGCCGAGAGCGTCACCTTCCACTGCGGGGCGCGCGAGAGCTGGTTGCCGCTGAAGTCGTCGAGCCCCCCGAACGGAGTCACCTCGCCGCAGAGCGTGTTCGTTCCGAGGCGGACGAGCTCGGGAGAGGCAAAGCAGCGACGGCTCTCGTAGCTGCTCGAGAAGCCGCGGTCCGCGAGATCGTCGGCGAGGTCGCGCTCGTTGAGTCGTCTCTGGTTGAACGCACGCACCTGATCGATCGTGGCATTCGCCGAGCTGCCGATGGCCAGCTCGGTCCCCGCGGGATCCAGGGTGAAATAGTCCAGGGTCTCGGTCTCCAGGAACGATAAGACGGCCCCCAGGTTCAGGCCCGGAATCGGGCTGGCCTGGAGCTCGAGGTCCCAGCCGTACATGCGAGTGTCCGCGTTCTCGGTGCGCAGTGAGAACCCGTCGATGACCACGAGCTGCATGTCCTGGTAGGCGTAGAAGAAGCCCTCGATGTTGATCCGCAGGCGCGAGTCGAAGAACTCGGACTTGGTCCCCGCGGCGTAGGCCCAGATTCGCTCGGGCAGGTACTCGCCGACGCGGCCGGAGCGGAAGCCGCCCGATTTGAAGCCCCGATCGATCTTCGCGTACAGCAGGTGATCGCCATCGAACGGCCTCCAGTCGATCGACGATCCCCAGGTCGTGCCGCGGTAGGTCCGGCCGCACCACTCCGGCTCCTCTCGCGGCTGGCCGAACTGAGTGATTCCAAGCAGCCCGTCGCAGCCGGCGAAGCGGGACTGGCTGCCGCCGCCTCCGCGGGCGTCGCGGAACAGCTTGACGCGCTTGCTGTCCTTGATCCAGCGGCCTCCGAGCTCGAAGCGCACCGTGTCCGCCAGCTGGACCGACGTGTGCAGTGCGGCTCCGTAGGACTTGTTCTCGGTCTCCTGGTCGATGCTCACCTCGAGTATCTGCAGAGCGTTGTCGTTGGACAGCGACGGGATCTCCGTCTGGTCGAAGCCCCTCTCCCGGCTGAAATAGCCGCTGGCCTGCCAGCGGACCCGCTCGTCGAACGCCGCGCCGCTCCACTGGAGCTCGCTCGTGTACTGCTCTGCCGCCCGGGCGCTCTCGATCTGGGTCAGCACGAGGTCGGTTCCGTCGAAATCCTGGCGGAACTCCGTGTCGGTCTTCTGGAAGCCACCGAGGGCCTTCAGGCGCGTCTCCCCGAGCAGGGGCAGCGCCGGCACGTCCCAGTCGATCGAGCTCCTCCAGCCCCAGAAGCGGTTGCTCTGCGCCGAGCGGGAGTCGCTGTACAGGGAGCGGGGATCGCGATCCTCGGTCGACGGCGCGTACTCCGCGGTGGCGGGGATGATGCGGGGCGGGGGACCCGGGTCGAACTGGGCCTGGGTCACGGCGAAGTTGCAGGCGTAGAGCTGTGGCATCACCGTCGCGAGTCCGACGATGCTCTGGCTCGGGAACCCCGACGGATTGCAGTTCACGGTCTTCGGGATCGCTGCCAGATCACCCTGGGGGCCATTGCCCGTCTGCTTGAAGTAGTTCCAGCTGAGCAGGATGTCGATCGAGTCGGTCGGCGTGAAGCGCAGATGGCTGCGCAGCCCGAAGTCGTCGGCGTCGAAGGGATCTCGGCTATCGCCCGCCAGCCTGTTGTCCAGGAAGCCGTCTCGGTCCTCGTGGAAGAACGCGAAGCGCGTCGCCGCGAGCTCCCCCAGCGGCAGGTTCACCGCGCCCCGGGCCCGTACGCGGTCGTAGTTGCCGAAGAGCACATCGCCGCTGACCTCGTACTCGTCACCGGGCTTGCGCGTCACCAGGTTGATCGAGCCGGAGGTCGAGTTCTTCCCGCCCAGCAGCCCCTGGGGGCCGCGCTTGACGTCCAGGCTCTCCAGGTCGAAGAAGGCCACGCGTGCGGCCGAGGGCTGGGCGAAGTTGATGCCGTCCACGTGGAAGGCCACGCCCGGCTCACCGGTGATCGAGGCGTTCTCGGTGCCGACGCCCCGCAGGGTCACGATGGCCTGCTGGCCGCTCTGACCGACGTGCAGCCCCGGCACGTTGAATGCCAGCGTGTCGATGTTCTGGATGTTGGCCCGGTCCAGGTCCTCGGCCGAGAAAGCGGTGATTGCCTGGGCCTCGTCCTGGACGTCGGTGACGTCGATGCGCTCGCCGATGATCTCGATCGCCTCGACGTCGCCGGGCACACTTTCGGCGGGCACGGGGTCGTCCTGGGCCCACGCCGGCATCGCTGTGAGGGCGACGGCGGCGAGCAACGCCCGGATAGGGCTCCTGGGGCCATCGATCATCGCATCGCTCTCCCGCGGCGACCAAGGCCGGGATCCCGCGAGGGATCCCGGCCTCGTCGTTCGTCCGTCCGATCAGCTGGCTACTCCAGCAGGCAGGCGCTGTCGCAGCCGTCGCCGTTCTGGATGTTGCCGTCGTCGCAATCCTCCTCGAGATCGATGACGCCGTTGCCGCAGCTGAGCCGGGTGACCTGGCGGCAGCTCGTGAATCCGGGATTGAAGATCTCGTTGTTCACGTCGAGGATGTCCCCGATGTTGCACAGGAGATCGTTGTTGGCGTCGCAGATGGGAAGCGCGATCTCCGGACTGAAGATCGCCGTGTTGATGTCGAGGATGTCGGAGACGTTGATGATCCCGTCCTCCTGCTGGTCGCCGCACTCGCACTCGTCGCCACGGATCTGGACCGCGTCGCCTCCCGCGGCCAGGTCCGAGTTGGCGAAGTAGTCGAACTCGTTCAGGAAGGGGCAGAGGTCGGCGACGCCCGGGGCCACCTCGTCGATCACGCCGTCGCAGTCGTCGTCGGGCCGCGGGTTTCCGCCGAAGTTGGCGATGTTGCAGTTCGAGCTGGGATCGCCGGGGCTCGTGTACCGGTTGATGATGCTGCAGAAGCGGTTCGCGTGGCCACGGAGCACGACCTGGCTGTTCGCACACTCGTTGACGATCGGCAGGAAATCGGGCGCTCCCGTGGTCGCGGGTACGGAGACGCGCGAGCCCCGCTCACGCAGGTCGCAGCCTTCCACCACGCGCGGGCCCGAGTTCGAGGACAGGGCCGGGAGATTGGCGGTGTCGCCGAGGCCCGGGCAGGGGTTCCCCTGGAAGGTGTGGTTCGGCACGGTGTCGCACGGCGTCAGACGGTTGGTCTCGCAAACGCCCTCGGACTGGCCGATGGGCGCATACTCGGGATCGCTGATGAAGTCGGTGCCGGGGCCGCCCTGGAACAGCCAGTCGCCCGTGCGCCGCAGGTGATACATCACGTTCTCGTTGGTGCAGCTGTCGACGCCGAGCGCCGGGTACTGCACCAGCGTCGGGAACAGGCCGGTGCAGGTCTCGGGAGTCACGCCGTTGCAGCAGGTCCCGCCCTCCTGGTAGCGGCGCAGGCCCGTCGTGGGGTTGTCGTCCCAGCGGATGTAGGTCGAGCCGGCGGGCTGTCCGGTGGCCGCCTGTCGCGCGGCGGACAGCAGGTAGCGCCGCCCCATGCTCGGCGGCAGCTGGTTGCCCGCGAAGCAGGCTTGCCCTTCCTCCATCGCCTCCGAGGTCCCGCCGAAGTAGCTGCGAGTCGAAGAGTTCAGCACGAACACGCCGGGGAAGCCGACGACCACCTGGCTCTGGACGGCCGAGAGCCCCGCATCGCCGAAGATGGCCTCCAGGTCCTGGGGGATCTCGACGCGGCAGCCGCCCGCCTCACCGCCGTTGGCGGCGTCCTCGGGGCCCTCGCTCGTCGGCGTGCAGCCCACGAGCTCGCGCACGATGAGCTGGCCCGCCGTCGGGTTGAAGTTGCGCTCGACGCCACAGTCGTCGCCGAACGGATTGGTGCTGTCGGTTCGCGTGTAGAAGTAGCTGCCCGTGAACGCGGCGGGGTTCCAGACCGAGGTATCGAGCCCGTCCGCTGGATAGCGGAAGGCGCGATCGTCGGGGTGGAGCGTCCCGTACTTCACGTGAAAGCACAGGTCGCCCGTGCCGTCGCCGTCTCCGTCGGCGCCGCACGCCAGCGTCTGTGCGGCTGCGGGTGACGCGACCATCAGGCAGGTCGCTACCAGAACTGACTCGAGAACCTTCATGTCTTCCCTCCGTTGTGTCGCGCCCGGGGCGCGATCTGGATGCCGCGAGGCCTGGCCTCGCCCGTCGCGCGGTGCCCGGGGCATCGTACCACCACGGGCCACCCCGCATACTCGAAACGTCATGCTCCTCGGGGGGACGGCGGCGAACCGTACGGCCGCGCGACGTTCCCCAGCGATACGGCGTGGCGCACGTCGTCGGGCACGTCGCCCAGCTTCTCGAGGATCTCCGCGGGCTCTCTTCGCGTGTTGGGCCAGGTGCCCTCGTGGTGGGGGTCGTCGGGCTCGAGGAACTCGCGCGTGTACGGGTCGAAGTCGCGCGCCGCGGATACCGCGCGGCCGAGTCGGTTGCGATCGTTCACCGGCGCTGTCCTCCCGGCCTTCCCCGCGGGCCGCCTCAGCCGCCCAGGTTGACCAGCACGTCCCCCGAGGTCACGACCTTGCCCGGGGCATAGCCCCGCGGCGCCGCGCCGGCGAGGGAGACCTCGCGGGTGTCGACGCCCCCGGCCAGGGCGCGCAGCGCCGCGACGCTGCACTTCTCGCGGCCGCCCATGCGCTCCATCCCATCGAAGCGGTAGATGCGCCCGGCGTTGCGGTGGGTGATCCGGTCGATCACGTCGTCCGGGAGCCCGGCGGGGACGCTCTGGATGCTGCGCCAGATGCCCTCTGGCGCGCGCGGCCACAGGCAGTCGGAGTGCGGGTAGTCGACCTCGATGCAGACGTTGTCGACGTTCATGTGCTCGAGGCTGGCCAGCCCGAAGTCGTCCTCGATGAAGCAGGTGACGACGTGCTCGTTGAAGATCTCGCTGGGCTTCTTGCCGCCGTAGCCCTTGTTCGTCCATGCGCCGTGGTGGCGGTTCGTGAAGTCCGCGCGCTCGAGCAGATAGGGCACCCAGCCGATGCCGCCCTCGGAGAGCGCCATGGTCAGGTCCGGGTAGCGCTGGAAGGCCTCGAGCGTGATCCAGTCGGCCGCGGCATTGGCGATCGAGATCGGCATGCTGGTGATCCAGGCCTCGATCGGGGACTCCATCGACGGGTGGTTCGGCTGGTAGCCGGAGCCGATGTGGCAGTTGATGACCACGCCCAGGTCGTTGCAGACCTTCCAGAGCGGCTCCCAGACCTCGGAGTGCAGGCTCGGCAGCCCCTGCGCCACCGGGTTGTCCGGGAAGGTGATCGCGCGGCAGCCCTTGCGCACCACTCGCCGGATCTCCTCCACGGTCAGGTCGACGTCCCAGCGCGGGACCTGGGCCAGCGGGATGAAGCGCGCCGGATGCGCGCCGCACCACTCGTCGATGTGCCAGTCGTTATAGGCCTGGAGCATGCGGTAGGCGTTGGCCGGATCCTTCTGTGCCCGGTCGAGGAAGATCTTGCCGTCGAAGCGCACGAACGTGCCGAAGCAGAGCGAGGCCAGGGTGCCGTTGACGTTCATGTCGTCGACGCGCGCGTCGACGTTCCAGGCGGCGCGGCGCATGTGCTCGAAGCGCGTCGGCTCCATGCCCCACTCGTTCTTCGGCCGGCCCACGACGGCGTTCAGGCCGATGTTGGCGGTGGCGAGGTCGTCCCAGATCCAGATCTCGTTGCCGGCGTCGTCCTCGATCACGTGCGGCGCATCGGCGAGCTCGCCACGGCTCAGGTGGCCCTCGAACATGTCCGGAGGCTCGACGATGTGGTCGTCCACGCTGACGATGACCATGTCTTCCATCCGCATGGGCTTCTCCTCCGGGCGCCGGGGCCCCGCCTCGCCCTCCCGCCCGCTCGCGATGATACGGCGAAGCGCCGCCTGGAGCCGATAGATGATATAACAACGATGTCGACGGCGCGAAGCGGTCGCCGCCCGGCGCGTCCCTCACGTTCCTCCAGGCAGCGGAGCGCTCATGCCCTATGCACCCGTCCCCGAGATCCTGATCGAGCACGACGGCCCCGTCGCGATCGTCACCCTGAACAACCCGGACGAGCTCAACGCCTTCGTGGACAGCATGCACGTGGGCATGCGCGAGATCTGGGGATACCTGGCGCAGGACCGGTCCGTTCGCGCCGCGGTTCTCACCGGCGCGGGAAGGGCCTTTTGCGCCGGCGGCCACATCCCCGGCTTCATCCGCGACTACGACGATCCGCAGCACCGCCGCGACTCGTTGCGCGGCGCCCGGCGCCTGCTCGACGCCATGGCCGAGTTCCCCAAGCCGCTGATCGCCGCGGTCAATGGCCCGGCGATCGGGCTGGGCTGCAGCGTGGCGGTGAGCTGCGACGTGGTCTACATCGCAGAGAGCACCTTCATGTCGGACCCGCACGTGAGCATCGGCCTGGTCGCGGGGGACGGTGGCGCGGTGACGTGGCCGCTGATGATGAGCATCCTGAAGGCCAAGTACTACCTGCTCACGGGCGACCGCATTCCCGCGACCGACTGCGTCGACATGGGTCTCGCGAACTTCGCGGTGCCGGGCGACAAGCTGCTCGAGGAGGCCGTGGGCCTGGGCAAGCGGCTGGCCGATCAGCCGCAGCAGGCGCTCGAGGAGACCAAGCGCGCGCTCAACCTGCACGTGCAGGCGGCGATCCAGCGAGTGGCTCCGTTCGCGTTCGCCGCCGAGAGCGAGTCGTTCTCGACCGACGACGTGCGGCGCACCGTCGAGAAGTTCAAGAAGGGCTAGCTGGTGATCGCCTCGAACAGGCGATCTGCGCCGGCCTCCACGATCCGGGTCCCGAGCCGCCGGCGCCAGTGCCGCGCGCTGCCGTACTCGTGACGCCAGGCCCACAGGCGCCGTGTCAGGTGGTGCAGCCGGTACTCGCGCGTCATGCCGATCGCCCCGTGCGCCTGGTGCGCGGCACGCGTGGCGCCGGCCGCGGCCTCGTCGGCGAGGACCTTCGCGGCGGCGATCTCGAAGGCGGCGTCACCGCCCAGCGCGGCACGGGTCGCCACGTCGGCCGCCATCGACAGGCGCACCGAGCACTGCGCGGCGGTCACCAGGTGCTGCTGCACGGCCTGGAAGCGCGCGACCGGCTGGCCGAACTGCCGCCGCTCGCCGGTGTAGTGCACCGTCAGGTCCAGGAGGGCCCCGGCGGCGCCGGCCATCAGGGCGACGCGGGAGAGGGCGCCGCGCGCGCGCAGCGCGCCGGGATCGAGGCCCTCCGGCGCGGGCGCGCGCTCGAGCGCGTCGAGCGGCTGGTCCACGTGCACGCGCTCGCGCGGCTCGCCCGCGAGGCTGGCGCCGGGAGCGGTCTCGACCTGGTCCGGGCGCAGGCGCAGCACGAGCCAGCCGTCCGGACCCTGTACGAGTGCGGCGATCGCGGCGCAGCGGCGGGCCCAGGCCACCGCGGCCTCGCCGCGGACGTGTCCGTCGACCAGCTGGAGGCTCGCGGGGTCGGGCACGACGGCGATCGGGCCGTCGGGGAGCTCGAGGTCGGCGCGAGCGAGCAGCCAGCCGCCGAGAAGCGCGGTCTCGGCCACGGGAACCGGTGCGGCGTGGCGTCCGACGGCGCGCAGCACGGCGACGGCGTCGGCCAGCGAGCCGCCGGAGCCGCCCGCCTCCTCGGGCAGCGAGACGCGGTCGAAGCCGGTCGCGGCCAGCGCGTCCCAGACGGGCGCGCACCAGCCGTCGACCTCGGCCTGCTCGATGACCGCGTACGTGCAGACATCGGCGAGCAGGCGCTCGACGCCCTCGGCGATGAGCGCGTCGGCCGCCGTCATCGCGGCGCCACCGCCGGATGCAGACCGCGCGCGGCTACCGTGCGCAGGATCTCGTTGGTGCCGCCGCGGATCGTGAACGACGGCGCGGTCAGGATCGAGGTGACGAGCAGGCGCTCGAAGAGCGAGCGCGGCACCAGGTCCGGCTCGAGCTCCACGACCTGCAGCACTGCCTCGAGCACGTCCTGCTCGAAGCGGGTCGCCATCTCCTTGACCAGTGCCGACTCGGTCGCGGGCGTGCCCCCCGCGTCGATCGAGCGCGCGATCGAGAGCGACAGGTTGTGCAGGACCCAGTAGTGCGCAGCGGCGTCGCCCAGCAGCTCGACGACCGCGTCGGGGACGGCGTCGCCCTCGTGCTGGCGCAGCAGCTCCTCCACGACCAGGTACGTGCTCAGCCAGCGGTCGGGCCCTCCGCGCTCGTAGGCCAGCTCGGAGGTGTTCTGCGCCCAGCCCTCGCCGACCTTGCCGAGCACGAGATCGTCGGGGACGAGCACGCCGTCGAGGATCACCTCGCAGAAGTCCTCGGTCCCGTCGAGGAACGGGATCGGCCGCGCGTCGACGCCGGGCGAGCGCAGGTCGACGAGCAGCTGCGACAGGCCCGCGCGCTTGTCGCCGCTCTCCTCGATCGGCATGGTGCGGCAGAGCACGACGAACCAGTCGTTGACGTGGGCCGCGGTGGTCCAGACCTTGGTCCCGTCGAGCCGCCAGCCGTCGCCGGTGTGCGTGGCCCGTGTCGAGACCGAGGCCAGGTCGCTGCCGCTGTCGGGCTCGCTCATGCCGATCGAGAACGAGAGCTCGCCGCGGCAGATGCCGGGCAGGAAGCGCTGCTTCTGCTGCTCGGTGCCGAAGCGTGCGATCACGGGGCCGCTCTGGCGATCGGCGACCCAGTGGTGTCCGACCGGCGCGCCCCAGCGCAGCAGCTCCTCCATCACGATCAGCCGGTCGACGGCGGAGCGATCGTGGCCGCCGTACGCCCGGGGCAGCGACATGCCCACCCAGCCACGCGCCGCGAGCCGCGCCGAGAACGCCGGATCCTTCGCGGCGTTGAACCCGAGCCCGGGCGTGAAGGCGCCGCGGGGCAGCTCCCCGGCGAGAAACGCGCGCACCTCCTGCTGCAGTCGAAGCTCGGCGGACGTCAGCTCGGTCGACTCGAAGCGCATCGGCGCGTCGCTCCCGTGATCGATTCGCGCGCCGCGCGGACGCCGCACGCGTTTGACCGCGAGGATCCTATCACCGTAGCCTCGAGCGGCACGCCGCCCCGCCGCGGCGTTGCCCTGGAGAGTGCCCATGCGCGTTGAAGCGGACCCGGGCTCGAGCATCGATGAGCTGCGCGAGGCCTTCCGCAAGTGGCTGCTCCCGCGCGCCGGGGAGCTCGCGCGGTTCCGCAGCGAGCCGGTGGGTGACCTCGACGTCGGTCTGGACCACTTCCGACCGCTCCAGCGCCTGCTCTGTGAGGCCGGCTGGACGCGCATCGGCTGGCCGGAGCACGTCGGCGGACTCGGCGGCACGTCGCTGCAGCGAGCGGCCCTGCTCGACGAGCTGTCCGCCGCGGGCTACGTGGTTCCGGAGCTGCTGGGCAACCTGGAGATCGTGGGGCCGATGCTGGTGCGCTTCGCCCCGGAGCTGGCTGCCGGCTGCCTGCGGGCGGCCATCGCCGGCGACGAGGTCTGGTGCCAGGGCTTCTCGGAGCCGCAGGCCGGTAGCGACCTGGGCGGACTGCGCACGCGCGCGGTCGAGACCGACGCGGGGTTTCGCATCAACGGTCAGAAGATGTGGAGCAGCGACGGCCACCTGGCGCAGCGCTGCTGTCTGCTCGCGCGTACGGGCGAGCCGGGCAGCGGCTATCGCGGCCTGACGATGTTCTGGATCGACATGGACAGCCCGGGCATCACCGTTCGCCCCACCGCGTGCGAGAGCGGGCGCGCCGAGGTGTCGGAGATCTTCCTCGACGACGTCGAGGTGCCGCGCGAGCGCCTCGTCGGCGGCGTGGGTGAGGGCTGGCGCGTGGTCATGTACCTGATGCAGTTCGAGCGTGGCGCCTACGGCTGGCATCGCCAGGGCGAGCTCCACGCGGAGCTGCAGCATCTGCTGGAGCAGGCGAGCGACCCGGAGCCCGCGGTGGTCGGCAACGCGTATCTCGACGTCTTCGCGCTGCGCTCGAAGTGCATCGGCACGCTCGCGGCGCTGGCGGCGGGAGAGGAGCTCGGCCCGGAGATCTCCGTCGACAAGCTGATCCTCGGCGCGACCGAGCAGACGGTCGCCGACGCTGCCCGGACGCTGCTCTGGCCAGCGCTCGAGATCGATGACGGCCACGCCGCGGCCCACTGGCGGCGACGCTGGTCGTACTCGAGGATCACGACGATCTACGGCGGGGCGGCCGAGATCCAGCGGGACCTCGTGGCCGAGCGGCTGCTGGGCCTGCCCAGGGGACGCTGATGGATGCCGCCGAGGTCGAGCTGGTCGGACAGTCGCTGCGTCACGTGCTCGAGAGCAGCGAGCCCGCCGACGTGCCGGCGGCGCTGCTCGCCGCGGACTGGGCCGACCTCGTGGCCACGGAGCCGGCCGTCGCCATCGGCGTGCTCGGAGGCGAGCAGGGTCGCGCGCTGCGGCCGGCGCCGACGCTGGACCTGGTGCTGCAGCACGGCGCGGGGCTGCCGCTGGACACGGCCGCGGCGTTCGTGCTGCCGCCCCTGCGGCGCGGAGCGGAGCGGGCCGCGGAGCCGGTGGCGTCGGGTTTGCGCGTGGACGGCCTGCTGCTCGGTGGGGCCGAGCGCGCGCAGCACCTGGTCGTCCCGGTCGCGGAGGGACTGCTCGCGGTGCCCGCGTCGTCGCTGCGCCTGGAGCCCGTCCGCGGCTTCCATCCGGGCGCCGGGCTGCATCTCGTCCGCGGCGATGTCCCGCACGACGCGAACGCGCTGCTCGCGCCCCCCGACGCCTGGAGCGCGGCGCTGGCCACGGGCCGGCGCTTCCTGGCGGCCGAGCTCGTCGGTCTCGCCGGGCGCATGCTCGACGATGCGGTCGCGCACGTGCTGGCGCGCGAGCAGTTCGGGCGCGCCATCGGCTCGTTCCAGGCGGTCAAGCACCGCCTGGCCGACGTGCACGTCGCCATCGGTGCGGCGGGCGCGGGGCTGGCGGCCGCCTGGGAGGTCGGCGACGCGTCGTCGGCGATCGCCGCCAAGTGTCTCGCCACCCGGGCGCACCGCCTGGCGGCGACGCACGGTCACCAGGTCACGGGCGGGATCGCCTTCACCGTGGAGCACGGCTTCCACCGTTTCGTCCAGCGTGGCCACCTGCTCGACGGTCTGCTGGGGGCGGCGGATGACCTGGTGCGTCAGCTGGGGCGGCGCCTGATCGACGCCGGCTCCGTGCCGCGCGTGCCCCGGATCGGGGACGCGACGGCGGTGAGGGTCTGAGATGTCTCGCGCGACCGGGACGAGCTTCGAGCACATCCGCTACCAGAGGCGCGACGGGGTGGGGCAGGTCACGCTCGATCGGCCCGACAAGCTCAACGCGCTGGGCATCGGGCCGGGCTCGAGCCGCGACGAGATCGGGCGTGCACTCGCGGAGGCCGACGCCGACCCCGAGGTGGGCTGCCTGCTGATCACGGCGAGCGGCCGCGCGTTCTGCGCCGGCGGAGACCTGTCGGGCGCGCCGCCGACGGAGACGGCGCTCGACGAGCACCTCTTCGTGGAGCAGGTCGATCGCTTCCACGCCGGCCTGCGCGCGCTGCACAAGCCGGTCGTGGCCGCGGTCCAGGGCCTTTGCCTCGGCTCGGGGCTCGGCTTCGTGGCGCAGTGCGACCTGGTGATCGCGGCCGACGATGCGCGCTTCGGCCTGATCGAGGGCCGCATCGGTCACCCCGGCGCGACCGAGATCGTGCCGCTCGTCGGCGCCGCCTGGGCCAAGTTCATGATCCTGACGGGGGAGCTGATCGATGCGCACACGGCGCGCGAGATCGGCCTGATCCTGACCGTGGTGCCGGCCGTGGAGCTCGACCCGCGGGCGTGGGAGCTCGCGCGGCGCATCGCGCGCATGCCGCGCGAGGGCGTGCTGCTGAACAAGGCCGCGATCGACCGCATGCTCGAGGCCTCGGGCCGCGAGGCCGGGCGTCGCGTCGGCCGCGCACACGACGTTCTGACCAAGGCGATGAGCCGCCACGCGCGCGCTCCCGACGGGCGGCTCTTCGAGGACATCCTGGCGGCCGAGGGCATGGACGGCCTCAAGCGCGCGCGCGATACCCAGTACTCCGGACCCTGGCTGCCCCGGCGCGGGCCGTCCGGGTCCTCATGAACGGCCCGATCCCGCCGGGGTGCGCGATTCTTCGAGCAGCTCGTTGGCGCGCGCGAGCAGCTTGTCGAGCGCCCGGAACAGGGTCTTCTGCTCGCCGGGCGTGAGGGCCGAGAGCAGCGCCCGGTGGCGCTCGACCGACAGCGGCGCGATGCGCTCGCAGAGGCGCTCGCCGGCCCGGGTGAGCCTCAGCATGCGAACGCGGCCGTCGTCGGGATCGGGCTCGGCGGACACCAGCCCGCGCTCCTCGAGGTTCGTGACCGCCCGTGACACGCTGGCCTTGTCGAGCGGGCTCCGCGCGACCAGCGCGCTCGCGGAGATGGGCTGTGCCTTGCCGAGGAGCGCGAGCACGCGCCACTCGCGCAGCGCGAGGTCGAACTGGTTCGCGAGCTGCCGCGACGTGGTCAGCGCCAGGCGGCTGTAGAGCAGGGACACCTTGTAGGTGAGCATCTGCTCGAGATCGAAGACCTCGGTGGGCTTTCTCGACGACACGCTGTGCGAGGCCCTTCCCGGATAGGTTGTCATGACACCTATACCCCAGTGCCGGGCCGCTCGCCGCCCCGGAGGGGCGGCGCCGCCCCACTGGTTGACGGAGCAACTGAATCCGGCGATCATGCCGGCGCCCGGCCGTGCCGGAGGGCTCCGGGACCGACGCGCGGTCCGCCCGCGCCTCCAGGGGAGACCAGGTGCCAGATCTGCTCGAGGGGATTCGCGTGCTCGACCTGACGATCGTCGTCATGGGTCCCTACGCGACGCAGGTCCTGGGCGACTTCGGCGCCGACGTGATCAAGGTCGAGGCCCCGGCCGGGGACACCACGCGCAAGATCGGCCCGATGCGCAGCCCCGACATGGGAAACGTCTTCCTCAACCTGAACCGCAACAAGCGCAGCGTCGTCCTGGACCTGAAGAACCCGGAGGGTCTCGCGGCCCTGCTCCGGCTGGCGGAGACCGCCGACGTCCTGGTCTCGAACATCCGTCCGCGCGGCATGGAGCGCCTCGGGCTCACCTACGAGCGACTCTCCCGCGTGAATCCGCGCCTGATCGTCGCGGGTCTCGTCGGCTTCCGGCAGGACGGACCCTACGCCGCGCAGCCCGTCTACGAGGACCTGATCCAGGGGCTGACCGCCGTGCCCACGATGCTGGTCTCGGCCGGGGCGGAGCACCCGATCTACGTGCCGATGGCGTTCAACGACCGCGCCGTGGGTCTGTACGCCACCAGCGCGATCCTCGCCGCGCTGCTCCATCGCGAGCGCACGGGCCGCGGCCTCGGGATCGAGATTCCGATGTTCGAGACCATGGTTCAGGGCACGCTGCTCGAGCACATGGGCGGGCTCACCTATGATCCGCCCGAGGGCCCAGCCGGCTACCGCCGCTCCCTCAACAGTGAGCGCCGCCCGTTTCCGACCCGCGACGGTCACGTCTGCGCGGTGATCTACACGGACGCGCACTGGCAGGCCTTCATGAGCCTGATCGGCCAGGCCGACCGGCTCGCGACGGATCCGCGCCTGAAGGACATCACCGCGCGCACGGTTCACGCCGTCGAGGTCTACACGCTGATCGGCGAGGCCTTGCGGGAGCGCACGACCGCGGAGTGGCTCGAGCTCCTGGGCGCTGCCGACATCCCCGCCGCGCCCCTGCACACGCTCGAGTCTCTGGTCGACGATCCCCACCTGGGTGCGATCGGCTTCTTCGAGGTGGTCCAGCACCCGAGCGAGGGACGGATCCGCGAGATGGCGGTACCGGGTCGCTGGTCGGAGTCGCAGCCGCGGATTCGCCGCCGGGCGCCGCGGCTGGGCGAGCACAGCCGCGACATCCTGCGTGAGGCGGGTCTGGACGATGCGGCCATCGCGCGCCTGATCGAGGGGCGCGTCACCGTGCAGGCGGACTAGGCGATGGGACCGGATCCGGGCGCGTGGCCGGTCGCGATCGTCGGCGGGGGACCGGTGGGCTTCGCGCTGGCGCTCGATCTGGCGCAGCGCGGCCGGCGCAGCGTCGTGATCGAGCAGGACGCCGGGACCGCGCTCGTGCTGCTGGCGAAGGCCGGCTACCTCAACGAGCGGAGCATGGAGCTGTTCCGGCGCTGGGGCATGGCGCAGCAGATCGCGGGCTGGGGCTGCCCCGACGACTACCCGCGCGACACCACCTACTGTACCGCGCTCACGGGACACCACATCGGGACCGACGCGCTGGCCTGCGCGCGCGACCGCGTCCCGCCCGCCTCGACGCCGGAGATCAATCGCAAGTGCCCGCAGTACGTGCTCGATCCCATGCTCGCGGACGCGGCGCGCAAGACGGGCCTCGTGGACGTCCGCTACGCCACGCGCCTGGAGGATCTGACCCAGGACGCCGACGGCGTGAGCCTGCACGTGCGCGACGTCGAGACCGGCGAGCGCCATGCGCTGCGCGCGGCCTACGCGGTGGGCTGCGACGGCGCGGCGAGCCGCGTGCGAGAAGCGCTGGGAATCCCGTTCGAGGGCCAGACGCTGGACTACTCGGTCAGCGCGCTGGTGCAGATCGACCGGCTGGAGCGCTTCCACCCGCTGGGTCGCGCCGAGCGCTTCATGTTCATCGGGCCGCAGGGCACCTGGGCCAACATCACCTCGGTGGACCTGATGTCGCTGTGGCGCTTCACCGTGCTCGGGGCCTCCAGCAAGCTCGATCTCGATCGTCTCGACATGAGTGCCGACCTGTGTCGCGCGCTGGGGCGTGATGACGTGCCGTTCGAGATCCTGCGCTACGTGCCCTGGCGCCGCAGCCAGTGCACGGCCGCGCGCTTCCGCCAGGGGCGCGTACTTCTGGCCGGCGACGCCGCGCACACCACCTCGCCCACCGGTGGGCACGGCCTGAACACGGGACTCGGCGACGCGGCGGGCCTGGGCTGGGTGCTCGATGCGCTCCTCGCCGGCTGGGGCGGTGACGGGCTGCTCGATGCCTACTCCATCGAGCGCCGCCGGGTCGCGCTGCGCAACAGCGCCGCGTCCACCCGCAACTACGGTGCGTGGGTCGGCGGCATCGACTTCTCGGGGGTCCTGCTCGACGGGCCCGACGGCGACGCCGCCCGGCGCGAGATCGGCGCGCAGCTGAGCAGGTCGCTCTATCCGGAGTGGAACTCGTACGGTGTGGCGATGGGCTACCGCTACGACGGCTCGCCGGCCATCGTTGCCGATGGCGCCGATCCCACCCAGGACGACCCATCCGAGTACGTGCAGACGGCGCGACCGGGCCATCGGGCGCCGCACGTCTGGCTCGACGACCAGCGCTCGACGCTGGATCTGTTCGGTCGCGGTCCCGTGCTGCTGCGATTCCCCGGCGCGCCCGATCCCGCGCCGCTGGTCGACGCTGCGGGTCAGCGCGGCGTGCCGCTCGAGGTCGTGGATCTCGAGGCCCCCGACGTCGCCGCCGCCTACGAGCGTCGGCTGGTCCTGGTCCGGCCGGACGGGCACGTGGCCTGGCGCGACGACCGGCTTCCCGACGATCCCGGGGCTCTGCTCGACATCGTGCGCGGCGCTGCGGCCGGGGGCCTGTCGCCCGACCCCGGCGCGGTGCCGGGCGTGGGATGATGGGCACAAGAGCCCCATGACCCGTCCCCTGTCAGCGCTGCCGTACGAGCTCCTCGGATCCGCCGCCCTCCTCGGGGGCGGGGCGGGCCCGGACCGCCGACACCCGTGCCGCAGGCCGCCCCGCGAGCGCCGTGCCGCCGGATGAGAGCGAGGCCATGAACGAGTCGACGGGCCCGCGCGACCGGCGCGTCCAGGACGTCCGCGGACCGGCGGGGCCGGCTCCCGTGCGGCCAGCGCAGTCGATTCGCCGTACGGCGACCGTCGACATGACGTGGCCGGGCGGGCAGGGCACGCAGCTGCGCCTGGACGGCAGCGCGCGCGACGCCGTCACGCTCGACCCGGGCGAGCCACCGCGCGTGCTGGTGAGTGCGACCACGAGCGTCGGCATCGGCCCCGAGCGCGAGATCCAGGACATCCGCGCCACCCCCGCGCGTGACGGCATCGAGCGGCTGGTCGGGTGCCGCGGCGGAGGACACCTGCGCGGTGCCCTCGACGACATCCTGCCCGGCGAGCGCAAGGCCGGCACGCCCCTGTACCTGCTTCTCGACGACATCTCGGGAACCAGCCTGATCGCGGGCTTCGCGTGGTCCCGCTGGGACACCGGCTGGCCCGGGCGTGCGCGCCGCGGCCCGCATCGCTCGATGGAAGGCATCTGCATCGGCTTCCGTCCGGGCTCCAGTGCGCTGGACGAGATCGGTCAGGGTCGCGCACCGCACCGCAGCCAGCCGGTCGGACCGCTGCTGCACCCCGACGACCCACACGGCTGGCACGAGCTCGCGGAGCACTCCGGCGTGTGGGCGCGCCGGGCGCGACGCATCGACGTGTGGCTCGACGACGACGCGATCGTCATCGACTCGGGCTTCCAGGACAGCGCCGGAGATCCCGAGCACGGCCGCGTGGCGGTCCACGAGTACGCGCTGCGAGCCCGGGCAGACGTCGCGACGGGCACGCTCCGGTCGGTGGAGCCGGTGCCGCACATCCTTCCGTTCATGGAGTGCCCCTCCGCCGTCGCCCGTGCGGCGGACGTGGTCGGGGTCCCGCTGGGCGAGCTGCGCAGCGCGGTGCTGGAGCGCCTGCCGCGGACGAACGGCTGCACGCACCTGAACGACGCGCTGCGCGCCCTCGCCGAGGTGCCCGTGCTGCTCGACCAGCTGCGCGCGGCGCTGTCGTCGCGCGCCTGACGCCGGCCCGCGCCGGCGGGGCAGCCTCAGGGGTCGTCGCGCTTCACCTTCGCGGCGAGGTCCACGCCGATGCCGGGGAAGCGCGGCGGGCGCCTGTCGACGTAGCTCGCGGTGCCCTCGGCGAAGTCGTCGGCCAGCCGCTCGTCGCGCAGCAGCCGCACGCCCTCGCGCCGCCCTTCCTCCATGCCGGTATCGAGTCCGCCGTAGAGCTGGCCCTTGATCTGCGCCATCGCGCCGGGCGAGCAGTTCGCGGCCAGATCTCGCGCGTATTCGAGTGCGGTGGGCATGAGCTGGTCGTGCGGGACGACCTGCTTCACGAGCCCGAGCGCGTGGGCCTCCTCCGCATCGAACACGCGCCCCGACAGCAGCAGGTCGGCGGCCGGGCCCAGGCCGATCAGGCGCGTCAGGATCCAGGCGATCCCGTGCTCGGCCGGCAGTCCGCGGCGCGCGAACGCCGTCGTCAGGCGGGCGCCGCTCGCGGCCAGGCGCACGTCGGCGCAGAGCGCCTGCATCAGGCCGAGCCCGGCGCAGGCGCCGTTGATCGCGGCGATGGTCGGCTTCGGGAGCGCGGTCAGCAGGGTGTGCGGCAGTCGCTCGCTCTCGGGGGGGCGCTGCCCCCGCGCCGAGCGGCTCAGCACGTCCATGTCGAGGCCGGGGCAGAACGCCTTGCCGGCCGGGTCCCCGGTGATGACGATGACCCGCACCGCGGGGTCGGCGGCCGCGGTCAGGAGGTGCCCGAAGTACCGCTCCTCGAGCTCCCGCGTCCAGGCGTTGCGGCGCTGGGGCCGGCTGAAGCTCAGCGTGAGCACGCCATGCTCGTCGAGCTCCCACAGGACGGGATCGGATCCGGGGTTCGCGGACACCGTGCGCTCAGCTCCTGGGCTCGACGCGCCGCAGGCCGGGCCCGGGGGTGACGATCCCGACCTGATCGATGCGGCTCATTGCGTTTCCTCCGGGGGCCGTGCGCCGACTGCCGGCTGGTAGGATACAGCAGGTCATTTGCCGTGATCGAGGAGAGCCGCAGTGGACGCCCTACCGTACCGGATCATCGACGCCGACCAGCACTCGACGCCGCCCGACGACGCGTACGAGCGCTACATCGACCCGGGCAAGCGCGAGAAGGCGGTGCGCAGCGTGCGCAACGCGGACGGGACGTTCGAGACCACGTTCGCGGGTCGACCCATGCGCATGCCGCCGAAGAACTTCCAGGTCACGTTCAGCGACGACCAGCTCTCGGAGATCGGCCTGAAGGGCGCCGGGCTCGACGGGCCGAGCGACCGCGATACCACGCAGGTGATCCCGGGCTCGCTGCTCAACCGCCTGAATCCGCTCAGGAGCCTGGACGACGCGGGCCGCAGGGACTTCGTCAAGCGCTACCGGGCCCTCCAGGCCAAGTACGACAACCCGGCGGACCGGGTCACCGTGATGGATAGCCAGGGCATCGAGGCGACCGTGAACTACGCGGGCCCGCTGGGCATCGAGTTCGAGTTCGAGCACGACGTCGAGGGACTCTACGCGAACCTGCGCGCGATCAACCGCTACCTGTCCACCGAATGGGGCTTCAGCTACCAGGACCGGATCTTCACGCCGCCGTTCATCTCGCTGGCCTCGGCAGAGCACGCCATCGCCGAGCTCGACGCCGTGATGCGCGACGAGACGCCGCGTCTGATCCAGATCGCGGCGGGCCCCGCGATCCACCGCTCGCCCTTCCGGCCCGAGCTCGACCCGTTCTGGGCGCGGCTCAACGAGGCGGGCATCCACATCTGCACGCACCTGGCGTCGGTCAGCTTCTACGCCGCACAGGGCGAGGAGTGGGACGAGCCCGAGTGCATGCTCGGCGACATGTCGGCGCTGCAGTGGGTGCTGTACTACGGCGACCGGCCGGCCCTGGAGACCGTCGCCGCGGCGATCCTGCAGGGGCTGTTCTCGCGCTTCCCGAACATCCGCCTGCTGCTCTCGGAGCAGGGCGCGCTCTGGGTGCCCTATCTGGTGCGCAAGCTCGACCACGCCTTCCTGATGGGGCGCCGCGCCACCTGGGGGGAGCTCGACCGGCGGCCGAGCGAGATCTTCCGCGAGCACTGCCTGGTCGCGCCCTTCCCCGAGGAGAACGTCGATCGCCTCGTCGAGGTGCTGGGCATCGACCCGCTGGTCTTCGGCTCGGACTTCCCGCACGGCGAGGGCCTGCCCGACCCGTCGCTGTACATGAGCCAGGTGAAGAACCTGTCGGACGAGCAGACGCATGCCCTGATGCGCGGGAACCTCGGGCGGCTGCTGAGACTGACCGACTAGGCGGGCCGGGGCCGCGGTGTGCGGTGCCGGACGGCCCGGGCAGAGTTCCCCTGGGGGACGACCCGCAGCTCGGTCAGGGTGCGCCAGAGCGCGTTGCCGGCGTACGGCAGGCGCTGCTCCTCGACCAGGCGCATTCGTGGCGCGAGCTCGCCGAGGTACTCCAGCACGACCTGGAACTCGAGCCGCGCCAGCGGCGCACCCAGGCAGAAGTGCACGCCCTTGCCGAAGGTCAGGTGCTCGCGCGCCTCCGGCCGGCGCACGTCGAGCCGATCCGGATCCGCGAAGTGCCCGGGATCGCGCTGTGCCGAGCCGAAGAGCATGATCAGCCGGGCGCCTCCGGGCAGCGTCACGCCGCCCACCTCGACGTCGCGCGTGGTGATGCGCCGGTGCCCCAGAACCGGCGGATCGAAGCGCAGGCACTCCTCGACCGCGTTGGGAATAAGCGATGTGTCGTCGACGACCGCCTGCCACTGGTCGCGCGCCGCCAGCAGGTGTCGCAGGCCGACCGCCAGGGCGTTGGTCGTCGACTCGTGCCCCGCCAGCAGCATCGAGTAGGTGATGTTGACGAGGTCGTCCGTGCTGATCAGGTCGGGGTTCTCGTCGCGGTAGCGGAGCAGGTCGCTGGCGAAGTCGTCGCGGCGCTCGCGGTCGCGCTCGGCGATGAACGCCTCGCAGTAGCGCCAGAAGGCGCCGACATTGCGCGCCACCTCGACCTGCTCCGCGGGTTCGAGCCGGCCGTAGGTCATCAGCACGCGCTTGTCGCCCCATTGCTTGATCCTGTCGATGTCCTGCTGCGGGATCCCGATCAGGCCCATCGCCGCGTGCGCCGGCAGCGGGTACGCGAGCTCCGCGACCAGGTCGGCCTCGGGGCGGCGCACGAGCGCCTCGATCAGACGGCGTGCGTGGTGGCGCACCTCGGGTTCGAGCGCGATCAGGCGACGCCGGCTCATGCAGGTGAACACGGCCTTGCGCATCGGCGCGTGCCGCGGCGGGTCGGCGTTGTTCAGCGTCGGCACCCGCTTGTAGCCCTCGGCCTTGAGGATCTCCTGTGCCTCGGCACAGGGCGGGAAGAGCGGCGCCGACGCGTTGGCGGCGGCGAACGTCTCGCGATCGAGCAGGATGCTCTCGACGTCGTCGTAGCGGGTGACCACGTAGTGGCCGAGCCCGGGATCGAGGAACACCGGATGCTTCTCGCGCAGGTCCGCGAGCAGGGGATACGGGTCCTGCTGGAAGTCGGGGTCGAACCAGGGGACGCGGGCCTCGGGGCAGCGGGACTCGGCTCTCACGGTGCATCTCCCGGATGGCGGGGCTCGGCGGGCGCGGACGGTGCCGACCCGGTGTCGGGCTCCGCGGCGGCCAGCCGGCGGAGCTCGGTCTTGAGCACCTTGCCGTAGCTATTGCTGGGCAGGGCGTCGACGAAGCGGTAAGCGCGCGGTCGCTTGAAGCGGGCGATGTGCTCGAGGCAGAGCGCGTCGAGCTCCTCGGTTCCCGGGGCGGCCCCGGCTGCCGGCACCACGAAGGCCACGATCTCCTCGCCCCAGTCGGCGTGCGGGCGACCGACCACCGAGCACTCCGCGACCCGCGGATCGCGGAGCAGCACCTCCTCGACCTCGCGCGGGTAGATGTTCGATCCGCCGGAGATGATCAGATCCTTCGAGCGATCGCGCAGCGTGAGAAAGCCGTCGCCGTCGAGCGCGCCGACGTCGCCGGTGTGCAGCCAGCCGCCACGCAGGGCCTCGGCGCTCGCCTCTGGCATCTTCCAGTAGCCGCGCATCACGCACGCCGAGCGGGTGACGATCTCGCCCGGCTCGCCAGCGGGCAGCTCCCGGTCCCGCTCGTCGACCACCCGCAGCTCGACGCCCGTGCGCGCCACGCCGCAGGAGGCGAGGCGGTCCGGATCCCGCGCCGCGTGCTCCGACGCCGGCAGCCCGGTGATCGTCATCGGGCTCTCGCCCTGACCGTACAGGTTGAACAGGTGCGGGCCGAAGCAGTCGATCGCGCGCAGGCAGTCGGTCACGTACATGGGCGCGCCGCCGTAGATGAGGGTGCCGAGGCTGCTGAGGTCCGCGTCGCCGACACCCGGAGCGTCCATCAGGCGCGTGACCATCGTGGGCGCCGCGAACATCGACGGGCGCGGCTGCCGGCCGATCTCGCGCAGGACCTCGTCGGCCTCGAAGCCGCCGCTCTCCGGGATCACGTTCAGGGAGCCCGCGGCCAGGTGCGGCAGGGCATACAGGCCCGAGCCGTGCGACATCGGGGCCGCGTGCAGGATCGAGCAGCCCGGCGCCACGGGCTCGACGTCGGCGAAGTACGCGAGGATCATGAACAGCAGGTTGGCGTGGGTGAGCACCGCCCCCTTGGGCCGCCCCGTCGTGCCGCTGGTGTAGAACAGCCAGGCCGGGTCGTCCGGGCTCACGGCGGCGGGGCCGCCGCCGGACGCGTCGAGCAGGCGGGTGTGCTCCGCCGAGCCGATCTCGATCACGCGCGTCGATCCCGCGACGCTCGTCGCCAGCCCGGGCCCGGTGAACACCACGCGCGCGCCCGAGTCCTCGAGGATGTGTGCGAGCTCCTTCGGGTGGAGCTTGGCGTTGACCGGCACGGCGACGAGTCCCGCGTGCCAGGCGGCGAGCAGCAGCTCGAGGTAGTCGGGGCAGTTTCCCGCGAAGACCGCCACGCGGTCTCCGGCCTCGAGGCCCAGTGGGTCGCAGAGTCCGCCGGCGAGCGACGCGACCCGGTCCGCCAGCTCCCGGTAGCTGGAGCGGGTGCGGCTGCCGACCGCGATCGCCGGTGCGTCGGGCCAGAGCCGGGCCGAGCGCGGGAGCAGGGCCGCGAGGTTCACGGCGTGTCGAGCTCGTCGGCGGTGCGGATGCCCCGCGCGCGCATCTGCTCCTTGCGCTCGCCGATCAGCTCGAGCAGCGCGCCGGCCACGTCACCACCTGCTGCCGCGGCGCGCTTCTTGGCCGCCTCCCAGGCCTCCAGGTCGGCGCGCGCCTCGTCGGCGTGATCGTCGAACGAGGGGTCGGTCGTGGTGGTGATCTCGAGCCGCAGCCCGTTGGGGTCGTGGAAGTAGATGCTGTAGATCACGCCGTGATCCACCGGACCCAGGACCTCGACCCCGCTCTCGCGCAGCCGCTGCGCCCAGGCGTCGACCTCCGCGGTGGAAGCCGCGGCCAGGGCCGTGTGATTGAACACGTCGTACGCCGGGTGCGAGGGCGCCGACGGGGGCCCCATGCAGGGCGACTCGAAGAACGCCAGGGTCGAGCCGTCGGCCATGCGAAAGAACAGGTGCAGGTACGGGAAGGGCTCGCCCGTCGAGGGCACGCGGTCGTCCATCACCGTCGCCACGAAGTCCATGCCGAGGATGCGCGCGTAGAAGTCGACGGTGGCGGCGGCGTCCTGGGTCACGTGGCCCGCGTGGTGCAGCATGCGCGGCTGCAGCCCCGGGGTGTCGGCTCGGTCTCCTGTCATGGTCCGGTCTCCCGTCGACTCCGGCGCGCGGCCCGCGGTTTCTTGACCCCGCGTGCTCGTGCATGATAGATGACCTGTCAACGATCTCCAAGCGCGGATGCCCGGGCCGGCACCGCCCGGACGACCCCCATGACGCTCGATCTGAAGGTGGCCGATCTCGCCCTCGCGGGCCTGCGGACGTTTCCCGTGGCGATCACGACGCTGCACGAGGGCCGGAGCAACGGCCTGATGTCGCTGTCCGCGGGCATGGCGAGCATCGTACCCGAGGCGCCGCGGGTCACGGTCGGCATCACCCAGTACGGCTTTCTCGCACGACCTGATCCTGGGCTCCGGGATCTTCGCCGTGCACCTGCTCGGCAAGGACGCCGACGTGATCGAGGCCTCGCTGGCGATCCTCATGGGGCTGGGCGGCAGCTCCGGGCGGGACGGCGACAAGATGAAGCCCTTCGCCACGCGCCCCGGCGTGACCGGGGCGCCGATCCTGCTCGACGCGCTGATGTACGTCGAGGGACGCGTCGTGCGCACGCTCGACGCCGACGAGAACACGATCTTCCTCGCCGACGTGGTCGCTGCAGAGCGGCTGCGCGACGGCGGTCGGCTCGACATCGGCACGGCCTGGTCGCGGCTCCCCCCGGAGTGGGTCGGACCTACGAGCGCGACCACGAGGCGCAGATCGACGCCGCGCGCCGCTGCCGCGGCCTGCTCGACTGAGGCAGACCTCAGGTCGGGCCCAGGCTCGACTCGATCCACGCGGCGATGCGGTCCAGCGCCTCGTCGAGCAGCTCGGGCTGGCCCTCGAAGTAATGCGTGGCCCCCTTGATCTCGACCACGTCGCGCACGGGCGCGGCGGCGGCCGCCTCGTACATCTCGCGGCCCATCTGGGGCAGCACGGTCGGATCGGCGCTGCCCGAGACGATCATCACCGGAACGTCGATCTCGCCGAGCCAGCGCAGCGCGTCGCCGTTGGTGTGCTCGACTGACCACTGGTTCAGCCAGGACCGCAGGGTGGTCACGCGGCTGATGCCCGCCGGCAGGTAGTTCGCGACCTCGGGCGGGCCCCAGAGCGTGACGCCGACCTCGCGATCGCCGGGATCGATCCCGGCATCGAGGAAGCGCAGGTCGGCGCCCGTGCCGTGGACGACGAAGGCCATGTCGTCGAGGCCCGCCGGGAAGTGCCCGGCCCGCGTCAACGTCGCGAGCTGGGCCGCGGCCCACGCCGAGATACGCCGGTTGCGCGCCAGCTGCGCGGCGCGGTAGCGCTCGATGAACTCGCGCGAGAACGGCGGGCCGTTGTCGGGGTTGAACATGTCGAGCGAGGGGTCGCGCTCGAAGGGCAGGTGCTCGTCCGTGATCGCCGGGTCGAGCCACTCGCTGCTCAGCCGCGCCCGGGACGGGTGCGCGTTGAGCATGACGACGGCGTCGGCGGGCTCGAGGCCGGCGGCGGTCAGGTCGGGCCCGCCACCCGGGGGATCGCTCACCGTGGGCCTGCGGGCCTGCGCCTGGTAGTAGGGCACGATCGACGCGCCGCCCGAGTTGCCCACGAGCGCCACGCGCCGGTAGCCACGCGCGCGCAGGTGGCGGACCATGGCGCCGATGTCGAGCAGGCAGTTCTCGAGGATCAGCGAGGTGTCGTTGCCGATGTAGCGCGTGGTCAGGCCGACGGCGCCCAGGCCGCGCTCGGCCAGGCCGGGCAGGGCATAGTGGCCGAGGAAGTTCGCGGTCGGGTGGCAGAGGACGATCGCCGTGTCGGGCCGGCTGCCGGCGCGGCGAACCTCGCTGCCCCAGACGGTGCGCGAGAGCCGCGCGACGCCGGAGTAGATCTCGACGCGCGCCGACGCCTCGATACGCGCGCCCAGCAGATTCCGCTCCAGGTCCTCGGGCAGCATCGGGCAGCCTCCTCGCGCGGACTCACGCGCGGATGTAGCGCCCGGCGAACGCCTCGACGAACTCGAGCAGCTCGGAGCGGGATCCCGTCGGTCGGTTGACGACGACCCAGGTCGCCCCGATCTCCTCGAACCGGCCGAGCGCTTCGCGGTGCCGCTCGACGTCGACGTCGGGGCGCGCGATCGAGGGGTCGAGGTAGGGCAGCGCGAGGTCGATCGGCTCGCCGCGATCGGCCGCCGCCGCCTGGATCTCCTTGATGCGCGCGCCGATCTGCTCGAGCGATCCCGGGTCGGGCGTGCGCGTGGTGACGTACATCTCGTCGGGTCCGATCAGCGGCATCCAGCCCTGGGCGCGCTCGGCCACCCGGCGCCGCGTGATGCTGGCGTTGCCGCCGATCCAGATCGGGATCGGGCTCCGGGCCGGGCGCGGCAACGCCTGCACGTCGCGCGCGCTGAAGTGGCGGCCCTCGAAGCTGAACGGCTGGCCGCTCCAGTGCAGCGGCAGCACCTCGAGCGCCTCGTCGAAGAGCGCATTGCGCTCGTCGAAGTCGATGCCCAGCGCCCGGAACTCGCTCTTGAGGTAGCCGGTCCCCACGCCGAGCACGAAGCGGCCGCCCGACAGGCGGTCGACGCTCGTCGCGGCTTTCGCCAGCAGCAGGGGGTTGCGGTAGGGCACCACGGCCAGGTACGTGAGCAGCTGCAGCCGCTCGGTCACCGCGGCCACGGCGCCGAGCGCGACGAACGGGTCGAGCGTCTGGTGGCCGCCGTGCTCGAGCCAGCGCGAGGTCGCCGCCGGGTGCTCGGTCAGCGCGAAGCCGTGCCAGCCGGCGCGCTCGGCGGCGGTGGCCAGCTCGTGCACGGGTCCCGCGTCGAGCATGTCGCCCTGGTTCCCGTGAAGGTCCGGGTACTGGAGCATGAACTGCATGGCCCCTCCGATCCGCGCCCATCTTCCGGAGATCCGACTGATTGTCAAGTCAACTACATGCCCCGGGGTCCGGCGGGTAGCGGGCGTCGATCAGTCAGCCCTCCGCGCCCGGCAGCACGGCGCTGCGCGTCACCAGCGCAGCACCGTGCGCCCCGTGGTCTGGCGCGCCTCCATGCGCTCGAGCTCCGCGGGCAGGTCGGCGTAGTCCGCCGTCCGGCCGATCACCGGGCGGATGCGGCCCTGGTCCAGCAGCTCGACGAGGTGCGCCTGCACGGCCTCACCGGTCGTGCGCGCCAGCGGGCGGACCGCGAGCGGTCGCCCGCGTACCGGCAGGGGCTGACGCCGGTAGGACAGCAGCACGCCTCCCACGCTGAAGTTCCCGAACAGGATGGGGCGGGGCGCGGGCGCGGGGCGATCCTCGGCGCCGATGTCGCCCGAGAAGCCCGCGAGCATCAGCCGGCCGCCGGCGGCCATGCAGCGGTAGGTGCGCTCGGTCGTCTCGCCGCCGACGAGGTCGCAGCAGACGTCCACGCCGGCGTCCCCGGTGGCCTCGAGCACGGCGTCGACGAAGTCCGTGCTGCGGTAGTCGATCGCGACATCGGCGCCCAGCTCGCGGCAGAGCTCGAGCTTGGCGGGCGAGCCCGCCGTCGCGATCACGCGCGCTCCGGTCGCGGCGGCGATCTGGACCGCCGCCGAGCCGACGCCCCCCGCGCCCGCGTGCACCAGCACGGTCTCGCCGGCGCGCAGCTGACCGCGCTCGATCAGGGCCACGTGCGCGACGTGGAACGGGAAATAGAAGGCCGCGGCCTGGAGGTCGTCGAGCGATCCCGGAGCGTCGAAGACCATGTCGGCGTCGCAGACGACCTGCTCGGCGTGGGCGCCCGTCGCCGAGTGGCCGACCGCGATCACGCGCCGCCCGAGCCAGGCCTGTTCGCCCGGTCCCGTGGCGTCGACGCGGCCGACCAGCTCCATGCCCAGCGTGTAGGGCAGGGGCGGATTCACCGTGAGGTAGCGCCCGTGACAGCCGTCGACCTCGTTGAAGTTCAGCGCGCCCGCGTGCGAGTGCACGCGGACCTGACCCGGACCGGGCTCCGGAGCCGGGAGATCGGCCAGCTCCAGTGCCTCGACGGGTCTCGCGTAGCGGACGACGCGCCAGGCCTTCACCGCCTCATCGTACTCCCCGGGGCGCCGCCGCGCCGACGGGCGCTATGCTCGCGGGCCGTGGATCCGGCTGACCTCGACCACCTGCTGATGACCACGCGCTCGGTACGGCGTCGGCTCGACCTCGAGCGCCCCGTCGAGCCCGAGGTGATCGAGGACTGCATCCGCGTCGCCGTGCAGGCGCCGACCGGGCTCGATCGCGAGAGCTGGCGCTTCCTGGTCGTGACCGAGCCGGAGCGGCGCCGCGCGCTCGGCGCCCTGTACCTGCGCGCGTTCGAGGGCGTGGTCGACGAGCTGCAGCGCGCGGGGGGCGGCGATGCCGCACGTCTCGAGCGGCCCGGCTACCGCATCCTCGCCGAGCGCCTGCACGAGCTGCCGGTGCTGATCCTGGTCTGCGCCGTGGGCGAGCCCGATCCCGACAGCCTGGCGCAGCAGGTCGGCTTCTACGGCTCGGTGCTGCCGGCCGCCTGGTCGCTGATGCTCGCGCTGCGCGCGCGCGGACTCGGCGCCACCTGGACCACGCTGCACCTGCGCGAGGCCGACGCGGCCGCGGGGTTGCTGGGCATTCCCGCGGGGGTCACCCAGACCGTGCTGCTCCCGGTCGCCTACACCAAGGATGCGCGTCTCGCCCCCGCGCAGCGCCGCGGGCCCGAGGACGTCGCCTACTGGAACGCCTGGGGCCGCGGGCGCTGACCGCTCAGCGCGCCACCAGCCGCGCCAGCGCCGCGCGCTGCTCGTCGGGCATGCGCAGCAGACGCCCGGCCTCGTCGACCATGGCGTGCTCGGTGCGCGCGCTGGCCAGGCGCTCGCCGTCGCGCGCCACCAGGTAGCCGATACCCAGCGAGACGCCCTTGACCCAGTCGAGCCAGCAGGTGATGGCCAGATCGTCGGCGAAGCGCGCGGCCTGGCGGTAGCGCACCTCGCAGCGCGTCACGGCGAAGTGCATGCCGCGGGCGACCAGCCGCTCGTAGGCGGTGGCGTGCTCCTCGAGGAACCCCACACGCGCCAGCTCCAGGTAGCGCACGTAGTTGGCGTGGTGGACGATGCGCATGCCGTCGGTGTCGTAGAAGGGCACGCGGTAGCGCACGGTGGACGTGGCCGCGCCGTCGGGAATGCGATCGGGGAGGGTGGAGGCCGGCACCCTCGGAGTGTTTCGCGCCCGCGCCGGGCGGTCAAGCCGCCGCGCGCGTACCATGGGCCGAGGCCTGCGAGCGGAGGAGCGAGAATGTCCGACCTGCCGATCACCACGATCGTGGCGGGGCTCTTCGCCCTGCAGATGGTGGCCCTGAGCCTGCGCGTCTCGATGCGGCGGATCGCGCTGGACGGCGTGATCCTCGGCGGGCAGCACATGCCGCGCAGCATCGGGATGACGCTGAGCCACCTGGTCTTCCTGATCTCGGGCGCCTGGCTGCTCCTGGTCTACCTGTAGCGGGGTTCATTGCTCCGCGTGGACGACAGGATCGCGATCCCGCCTCGCGAGCTCGAGCTGAGCTTCGCGCGCAGCGGAGGTCCGGGCGGGCAGAACGTCAACAAGGTCAGCTCGAAGGTGACCCTGCGCTGGGACGTCGGGCACAGCCCGAGCCTGCCCGACGACGTGCGCGCGCGCTTCCTGCAGCGCTTCGCCAACCGCATCAGCGCCGACGGTGTGCTGGTGCTCCAGAGCCAGCGACATCGCGAGCAGCAGCGCAACGTCGACGACTGCCACGCTCGCCTGGCCGCGATGCTGCGCGAGGTGGCGCGGCCGCCGCGCGAGCGCCGGCCGACGCGACCCACGCGCTCGTCGGTGCGCCGGCGCCTCGAGGCCAAGCGACACGCCTCGCGGCGCAAGCGCGAGCGCCGGCCCCCGCGCGACGACGACTGAGCCGCCGGCTCAGCCGCCGGCCAGGCGCTGTACGCGCCTGGCGAGCGCGAAGACGTGCGGGTCGTCGGCGCCCTGCTCGCGCAGGGCCTCGGCCAGACGCAGCACGTACTCGGGATTCGGCCCGCTCGGACCGCGCGCGGCGACCACCTGCGCCGCGATCGCGTCCAGCGGGGCCGGTCCCAGGTAGTTGGGGTTCTGCTCCGTCGCGACGTACACCAGTGCCTCGGGCGTGGCACCGTCGTCGAGCCGGACGCGCAGCCGCAGGCGCTCGTAGCCGCCGCGCTCGCGGTGGTCGAGCTCGGAGAGCACGGCGTCGCGCACGGTCGGCGTCACCTGGTAGGCGACGCCGTGACAGATCTCGCCGGGCGCCTCGATCAGCGTGACCACGCGGCCGGGCGCGCCGGGTACGCCGCGGTGGTCGGTCGACCCCTGCCAGAAGCGACGCGCCCAGCCGCGCAGCACGGCGGCGCGCCGCTGGCTGTGCTCGAACGCCGGCCGCCAGACCAGCGAGCCGTAGCCGAAGATCCAGCCGCTCTGGCTCACGGCACGCACGCGCGCAGGAAGGCCGCGAACAGGCGCGTGCTGGCCGCGTCGTCGAGCAGCTCGGGATGCCACTGCACGCCGAGCCGCCAGGCCCCGTCGCGGCTCTCGAGCGCCTCGATCAGACCGTCTGCGGCGCGCGCGGCGACGCGCCAGCCGTCGCCCACGCTGGCCACGCCCTGGTGGTGCAGGCTGTTCACCAGCGCCGCGTCGCCCAGCACGCGCGAGAGGCGCGTTCCGGGCTCGACGTGCAGCGCGTGGGTCGCGTCGTCGGTCCCGAGCCGGTGCGACGGCAGCTCCGGGCGCTCGGTCGGCAGGTGGTAGTGCAGCGAGCCGCCGCCGTGCAGCGCCATGAGCTGTGCGCCGTAGCAGATGCCGAGCACCGGCAGCTCGCGTGCCCGGGCGGCGTCGAGCAGGGCGCGGTCGAACGCGAGCTGCGCGGGCGTCACCGGGTCGAGGGGCAGGTCGCCGGCTCCGCCCGGCGGCGGCAGATCGTCGCCCCCGGGCACGAGCAGGCCGTCGAGCGCCGCGACCAGGGCGACGGCATCGGACTGCGCCGGCAGGTAGACCACGCGCGCGCCGGCGCGCTCCAGCGCGCGCGCGTAGCGCGCGTGCAGATAGTGGTAGTCGCGCCCGGCGCGCCAGCGGCCTCGCCCGTCGGTGCAAAGGCTGACGCCCACCAGGGGCCGCTGGCCGCGCTCGCTCACGTCAGCGTCGCTTCTTCTTGCCCTTCTTGCCGCGCCGCATCTGCTTGCGGTGCTGCTGGCGCTTCTGCCGCTTCTGCGCCGCCTTCTGCGCGCGCGCCATCTGGCGGTTCGCGGGCGCGGGCCCGAGCCCCGCGAGCGCCTCGGGCGGGAGCTGGCCGGGCATGCCCGGCGGGCCGCCGCCGAACATCCGGCCGATGCCGGGAATCTTGCTCAGCACGCCGGGCCCGGCCTGACCGACCGCGCCCATCAGCGCGCGCATGGCGGAGAAGCGCTCGAGCAGCTCGCTCAGGTCGCGACCGCTCGAGCCCGAGCCGCGCGCCACCCGCTCCTGGCGCGAGCGCTGGTTCATCAGCTCGGGGTCCGCCCGCTCGCCGGGCGTCATGGACAGGATCATCGCCTCGATGCGGGTGAGCTGCTTCGGATCGACCTGTGCCCCCTCGGGCATCATGTCGCCCATTCCCGGGATCTTCTGCATCAGATCCTGGAGCGGCCCCATCTTCTGGAGCGTGCGCAGCTGCGAGAGGAAGTCGCCGAAGCTGAGCTTCCCCTCGAGCATCTTGCGCGCGTCCTCCTCGGCGGCCTCCTCGTCGACGACCTCCTCGAAGTCCTGCATCAGGCCGACGACGTCGCCCATTCCCAGGATGCGCGACGCCAGGCCCTCGGGGCGGAATCCCTCGAGCCGCTCCACGCCCTCGCCCACGGTGATCCAGCGGATCGGCACGCCGGTGGCCTGGCGGATCGCCAGGGCGGCGCCGCCGCGGGAGTCGCCGTCGAGCTTGGTGAGGATCAGCCCGTCGAGCGCGAGGCGCGCGGCGAAGCCGTTCGCGACGTTGACGGCCTCGCGGCCCATCATGGCGTCGCAGACCAGCGTGACGTGCTCGGGCGAGGTGCGCTCGACCACCTGCTCGAGCTCGACCATCAGCTCGTCGTCGATCTGCAGGCGGCCGGCGGTGTCGAGGATCACCGTGTGGTGCCCGCCCGCCCGCGCGTGCTCGACCGCCTCGGCACAGATCGCCGGCGCGTCGTCGCCCTCGCGGGTGAAGACCTCCACGCCGATCTGCTCGCCGAGCACGCGGAGCTGCTCGCGCGCCGCTGGCCGGCGCACGTCGGCCGCGACCAGCAGCGGCTTCTCGCCCTTCTTCTTCAGGAACAGCGCGAGCTTCGCGGCCGTGCTGGTCTTTCCCGTGCCCTGCAGACCCACCAGCATCAGGGTGCGCGTGCCCGAGGGCCGCGGTGGCAGCGGCTCCTCGGTGCCCATGAGCTCGACCAGCTCGTCGTAGCAGGCCTTGGTGAAGTGGTCGCTCGCCGTGACCGTCACGCCGTCGGGTCCGCGACCGGCCCGGAGCTTGACCGCGTCGCCCACGCAGCGCTGCGTGACGCGCTCGAGGAAGCCGCGCACGATGCCCAGGTCGACGTCGGCCTCGAGCAGCGACATGCGCACGTCGCGCAGCGCGTCGGCGACGTTCTCCTCGTTCAGCTCCGTCACGCCCCGGAAGCGGTCGCGCGCGGTCTTGAAGCCGCGGGTCAGGGTCTCGAGCATGGTCCGCCACGATAGCGCGTCGCCCCGCGCGCCGGCAGGAGCGGCTCCGGGCCCGGTGTCCGGTCTCCAGACCGTCCGGCCCGGAGACCGGCGCGGGGCGCCCGCCGCCTGCTAGAGTACGCCCCCCGCGGCGCCCCCCGGGTCCGCCGTCGCGATTCGCGGCGGGGCCGGCGAGCCGGTGGCCCGGTGACCCGCGACGGGAGGAGAGGGGTTGGCGACGAATATCGAGGCCGAGATGGCCGGCACGGTCTTCCGCATCGAGACGCAGGTCGGAGCGAGCGTGGAGGACGGCGACGAGCTGCTGGTGCTCGAGTCGATGAAGATGGAGATCCCCGTCGAGGCGCCGTGCAAGGGCACCGTGGCGGAGATCCGGGTCGAGGAAGGCCAGGCCGTCGAGGAAGGCGACGTTCTGGTCGTGCTGAACTAGACCGGCGCGCTGCGTCGGGGAGGAGAGAGCAATGGGTCTGCTGGATGGAAAGGTCGCGGTCGTCACGGGGGCCGGCGGCGGGCTGGGCAAGGAGCACGCGCTGCTCTTCGCGGCCGAGGGCGCGAAGGTGGTCGTCAACGATCTGGGCGGCGCTCGCGACGGCACCGGCGGGGGCTCGAGCATGGCCGACGCGGTCGTGGACGAGATCCGCAAGGCCGGCGGCGAAGCGGTGGCGAACTACGACAACGTGGCGACCCTCGACGGCGGTCAGGGCATCCTGAAGACCGCGCTGGAGGCCTTCGGTCAGGTCGACATCCTGGTCAACAATGCCGGGATCCTGCGCGACAAGACGCTGGTCAAGACGGAGGAGGCCGACTGGGACGCGGTGATCGCGGTGCACCTGCGCGGGACCTACTGCGTGACCCGCCCGGTCTTCACGCACATGAAGGAGAGGGGCGGCCCCGGCGTGATCGTCAACACCGCCTCGACGTCCGGTCTCATCGGCAACTTCGGGCAGTGCAACTACGGCGCGGCCAAGGCCGGGATCGCCGGCTTCACGCGCTGCCTGGCGCTCGAGGGCGCCAAGTACAAGATCCGCGTCTGGGGCCTGGCTCCCGTGGCGTACACGCGCCTGACGGCGGACCTGATGGGTGAGGAGAACGAGCAGGCCCAGAAGGCGCTGGATCCGGCGAAGGTGTCGCAGGCGGTGCTGTACATGGTCAGCGAGCTCTCCGGCGATCGGACGGGCTGCATCCTGTACTCGAGCGGCTCGCGGGTGGCGGAGGTGCGCGTCACGGGGCCCGAGGGTCTGCGCAAGGACGGATTCAGCGCCCTGGACATCGCCAACAACGAGGACAAGGTCTTCCTGCCCGAGTCGGCGTACTTCGACATGCGGGGCTAGGTCCGGGGGCACCCGCTGCGCCGATCGCCGGGCTGCACTGGTGCGGCGGTCGGTGCGGGGTACCCTGGGCGGCGTGGACGAGGTCCGCGCCGCCGGCGCGGTGGGGGATGCTCACACCGCGATGACGCCACGCCTGGCGTGGCCCGCGGCGCTCTTCGCGCGCCGCTTCTTCGACCGCTTCGCTCTCGACGAGGGCGAGGTCAAGCTGCTGCGCGACATGGAGGAGCGCGGCGCCGTGCTGTACGTGATGCGCTACAGCTCGCGGCTGGACTACCTGCTGTTCAACTGGCTCTTCCTGGGGGCCGGGCTGCGCCTGTCGGGGGCCGCCAACGGCATCTGGTTCGACTACTACCGGCCGCTGCGCGAGTCGGTGCCGCTGCTGCTGCGACGGCTCGTGCGCCGCCTCCGCCGCGGCAGCCGCGGGGTGCGCGAGCAGGGCCGTCGCAACCTGCGTGCCGTGCTCAACGCCGGAGGATCGGCGTTTCTCTTCCTCCGCACCGACAAGATCCCCTCGGCCGCGCTCCCGCGCCGGCGCGCGCTGCGCAGCGCGCGCCGCGAGCACGACTACCTGGCGGGGATCATCGACGGCTGCTTCGACGAGTACGAGGGGCCGGTGGCCCTGGTGCCGCTGGCGCTCTTCTGGCGCAAGGGCCCGACCGCGCAGCGGGGCTTCCTCGACCTCTTCTACGGCGGCCCGGAGCGCCCCCGCAGCTGGGTCAAGCTGCTGTCCTTCCTGCTCAACTACCGCAACCTGACGGTGCGGGTCGGAACCCCGGTCGACCTGCGCGCGGTCGTGGAGCGGCGCCGGCACGAGGGCCGCGAGCGGGTCGCGCGTCGCGTGCGCCGCGTCGTGATGATCTTCCTGCGCCGGGAGGAGAAGGCGGTCGTCGGCCCCGCACTGCGTACGCCCGACCGGGTCGAGGAGGCCGTGCTGGCGGATCCCGCGGTGCGCGCCGCGATCGAGGCGGCCGGGTCGGCCCCGGGTGCCGTGCTGCGCGCGCGCGGCACCGCGGCGCGCCATCTGCGCGAGATCGCCGCACGCCCCAGCTCGGTGATGCTGGCGGGCCTTGCCATCGTGGTGCGGCGGATCTTCCGCCGGCTGTTCACACGCTTCGAGGTCGAGGGCCTGGCCGAGGTGATCGACGCGGTCAAGCTTCACCCGGTCGTGCTCGTGCCGAGCCACCGCAGCCACTTCGACTACGTGATCCTCTCGTACCTGTTCTACGAGCGGAACGTCGTGCCACCGCTGGTGGCGGCGGGCAGCAACCTGAGCTTCTGGCCGCTGGGTCCGATGTTCCGGCGCGGCGGCGCCTTCTTCCTGCGTCGCAGCTTCGAGGGCGACCGGCTCTACGCGGCCGTCTTCGGCGCCTATGTGCGGCTCCTGATCAAGGACGGTGCGACCCAGGAGTTCTTCATCGAGGGCACGCGCTCGCGCACGGGCAAGACGCTGCAGCCACGGCTGGGGCTGCTGCGCATGGTCCTCGACGCATACGCCAGCGGCGTGCGCCGCGAGCTCTACCTCGTACCGGTCGGTTTCACCTACGAGCGTCTGGTGGAGGAGGGCGCCATGGCGCAGGAGCGCCGCGGCCTGGCCAAGCGCGGCGAGAACCTGTGGAACCTGCTGCGCGCGCGCTCCGTGTTCGGCTACCGCTTCGGCGGCGTGACCGTGCGCTTCGGTTCGCCGATCGCGATGTCGCGCGTGCTCGAGAGCGCGCGCGCCGGGTCCGACGCCGCCGGGAGCGAGCCCGACCTGCGCGTCGTGGCGGCGGGTCTGGGCGTCGAGCTGTCGCGCCGCATCAACGCGCAGATCACCGCTACCCGCTCGGCGGTGGCCTCCGCGGCGCTGCTGTCCACGCCGGGCCCGGCCCTGCGCGTGGCGGCGTTCGACGCGCGCGTGCGCGAGACGGTGGCGCTGCTCGATCTGCTCGAGGCTCCGGTCGACGCGTCGCTGCGTCGCTGCCTCGAGGGCGACCGGCCGGATGCCGCTGCGGCGATGCTCGTGGTGGCGGGACAGGTGCGGCGCCGCAGCTCGCCGCGCGCCGACTACCTCGAGATCGAGCCGGAGCATCGCGGCGCGCTGGACTACTACCGTGCGGCCCTGACCCCGGTGCTCGTCTGGCCGGCGGCGCTGGCGCTCGCGCTGCGGGAGCCCGTTCCGGCGTCGGAGCTGGGCGCGCACGCGGGGCGCTGGCTCGACGTGCTCGAGCTCGAGTACTTCCCCCTGCGCGGCGAGGCGCGCGAGCGACGGCTGGCGACGCTCTGCGACCACATGCGGGCGCGCGGCTGGATCGGGCGCGGCGGCGATGGCGCCTGGCGCGTCACTCCCGACGGTGGGCCGTGGATCGGCTTCTGGGCCGCGCAGATCCGGCCGGTGCTCGAGGCGTACCGCGCCACGCTCGACGCCGTGCGCGCGGCCGGGGCCCGCGGAGGGCGTCGAGCGCTGATCGAGGCGGCGCAGGCCGTGCACCGCGAGCAGCTGGCGCTCGGCGAGGCCGTGTACCCCGAGGGCGTGTGCCCGGTGGCCTGCGGGAACGCACTGGACTGGCTGGTCTCGTGCGGGGTGCTGGAGCGCACGGGGGCCCGCGGCGAGGCAGAGCTCGGGCCCGGGCCGGCTCGCGAGCGGCTGGCCGAGCTCGAGGCCACGCTGAGCGCCGCCCTGGACTGACCCTGCCGCCGGATCGTGGGCGGTCGGGGGTGGCCTACACTCGGGCGATGGGTGCGTCGAGGGCGGCCGCGATCGTGGGCGCGGTGCTGCTTCTGCTGCTGCTGCCGCTGCTGATCTTCGCCTGCGCGCCGGCGCCGCCGATGTCCGGGGCGGGCGAGGTGCGGCCCTTCGCGTCTCCCATCCTGGCGCGGCCCCCGCTGCTGCGGGTGGGACAGGTCCTGCGGCCCGAGGCTCTCGAGGACTGGCTGGCCCGGGCCGACTACCGGCAGGTCGAGGCGCCGCGCCGCCGCGGCGAGTGGGCGCGCGAGGGCCGGCGCTACACGGTGATCGGGCGGGCCTTCCTGCACGCCGACGGCCGCGAGCCCGGCGCCGAGCTGCGCGTGACCCTCGACGCCCGGGCGCGCGTGAGAGCGCTGGAGCGCGCGGGGAGCCCGGTCGCCGCGCTGCGGCTCGAGCCCGAGCGCCTGGGCTGGCTCGATCCCCGCCACGCGCGCTGGCAGCGCCCGGTGGAGCTCGACGAGGTGCCGCCGATCCTGCTCGACGCGCTCATCGAGATCGAGGACCGGCGCTTCCGGCGCCACGCGGGCATCGATCCCCTGCGCATCGCGGGCGCCGCGCTGGCCAACTGGCGCGCCGGACGCGTGGTGCAGGGCGGCAGCACCATCACCCAGCAGCTCGCCAAGAACCTCTACCTGACCCCGGAGCGCACGCTCTCGCGCAAGCTGCGCGAGGCCTCGCTGGCGCTGCGCCTGGAACGCGCCCATTCCAAGGACGCGCTGCTCGAGGCCTACGTCAACGAGATCTACATGGGGCATGCCGATGGGCTGCCGATCCACGGCCTGGCGGCGGCCGCACGTCACCACGTGGGTCGCCTGCTGGGGTCGCTGGAGCTGGCCGACGCGGCCCTGCTGGTCGGCATGATCCGCGCGCCGAACCGCTACGCGCCCGGGCGCGATCCCGGCGCCGCACGCACGCGCCGCGACGACGTGCTCGACGTCCTCGAGGCGCGCGGCGTGATCGACGCCGCTGCCGCGAACGCCGCGCGCGCGGCCGCGGTGCCGGTGCCCGCGCGCCAGGTCGCGACGCGCGGCCGCCACTACCTGGATGCCGTGCGGGCGGCCGTGCACGAGCGGATCGGCAAGCGCCGCGCCGCCGCAGGTGGGCTGGTGGTGCACACCACGATCGACGCGCGGCTGCAGCGCGCGGCCGAGCGCGCAGTGCACGATGGCCTCGAGGCGCTGCGTCGCGATCGTCCCGTGCTCGCCGATGTCCCGCTCGAGGCCGCGCTGGTCGCACTCGACCCCGGGACGGGCGAGGTGCTGGCGCACGTGGGTGGAGCCGACTACCTGCGCAGCCAGTTCGACCGCGTGCGTCTGGCGCGGCGTCAGCCGGGCAGCGCGTTCAAGCCGGTCGTCGCGCTCGCGGCCCTGGCGCCCGAGGGCGGTGCACCTCCCCGCTTCACGCTGGTGTCGCGGCTCGACGACGAGCCCTTCGAGACCGAGTCGCTCGAGGGCCCCTGGGTGCCGCGCAACCACGACAAGGCGTTTCGCGGCGAGGTCAGCGTGCGCGAGGCGATCGAGCAATCGCTCAACGTTCCGGTCGCCCGGCTGGGGAGCGCGGTGGGTGCGCGACGCATCGTCGAGGTGGCGCGAAGGCTGGGCATCGAGTCGCCCCTGCCGGCGGTCCCGAGCCTGGCGCTCGGCGTCGCGGACCTGACGCCGCTCGAGCTGGCGCGCGCCTACGCGACCCTCGCGGCCGGAGGCATCCGCACCGAGCCGCACTGGCTGCATGCGCTGACCGACCACGAGGGCACGGCGCTGGAGCGCGTCGAGCCGGAGCGACAGGCCGTGGTGGATCCCGCGGCCGCCTGGCTGGTGACCTCGGCGCTGCGCGGCGCGGTCGATCGCGGCACGGCGCGACGCCTGCGCCAGCTCGGGGTGCAGGCCCCCGTGGCGGCGAAGACCGGCAGCACCAACGGCTACCGCGATGGCTGGCTGGTCGGCTACACCCCCGAGGTGGTCGCGGCGGTCTGGGTCGGGCGCGACCGCGACGGTGGCATCCACGCCCCGGGCGCGGTGGCCGCGCTGCCGATCTTCGCGGGCTTCCTGCGCGGCGCCGGACTCGCTGGCCGCGAAGGTCCGGAGTTCGAGCCCCCGGAGAGCGTGAGCGAGGTCGCGGTGCACGGGCCCAGCGGACTGCTCGCCGGCTGGCGCTGCGAGGGCTCGCCGGAGTGGTTCATCCAGGGGACCGCGCCGCGGGAGCGCTGCGGGCCGTTTCGGAGCCGGCGTCGCGGCCGCTCGCTGCCCGACGTGGCTGCGGGAGGCGGCTGGCGCGACACCTGCTACGTGCGCCTGGAGCGGCTCGAGTCGCTGCACGTGCACTCGAAGGCGGCGTCCTACGTGCACAGCGTGCGCGGACGGGCCGGCCAGACCGGTCGGGTCTGGCTCAGTGCCCCGCTCGACGAGCGTCGTCACGTGGCGGGTCCGGCCGTCCGCGTCGAGGACGGTCCGTTCCGGGCCGAGCTCCAGATCGAGCTCGACACGCCCGCGCGCACGCTGACCGCGGTGCTCGAGCTCGACGGGGGAAAGCGCTGCCGCGACCGTGACCGGGTGCGCTGACGCCGGGCTACTCGCCCGCGGTCCAGCGCTCCAGCCGCTCGACGGTCTCCAGGTAGTCGCTCACCATCTCCTCGATCACGGCGCGCACGGGACGCACATCGCGCATCGAGCCGACGACCTGACCGACGAAGTAGTTGACCAGCGCGGCCGCCCCGGGCTGGTGGTGAGCGGAGCGCTCGATGCGTCGCCAGGCCTCGCCGATCAGGCGCGGCTGGAGCGGCATCGGCAGCGGGTCGGGCGTGTCGGGCCGCTCCCAGGCGTCGGTCCAGGCACTGCGCAGCTGGCGTGCCGGCTTGCCCGTCCGCGAGCGCGAGCGCAGCGTATCGCCCGAGCCGGCCTCGAGGAACTTCTGCTTGACCACCGGGTGCGTCTCGGCCTCCTCGGTGGTCAGCCAGACCGAGCCGGTCCAGACGCCCTGGGCGCCCAGCGCCAGCGCGGCGGCCATCTGCCGGCCGCTCGCGATGCCGCCGGCCGCCAGCACCGGTACCGGATCGACGGCCTCGACCACCTCGGGCACGAGCACCATGGTGGCGATCTCGCCGGTGTGGCCCCCGGCCTCGTATCCCTGGGCGACCACCAGGTCGACGCCCGCAGCGACGTGGCGGCGCGCGTGCTCGACCGTCCCGGCCAGCGCCGCCACGTGCACGCCGCGCGCGTGGGCCGCCTCGATCATCCAGCCGGGCGGCGGACCCAGCGCGTTGGCGACCAGCCGCACGCCCGGGCGCTCCAGGGCGAGCTCGATCAGGGCGCGCTGGGTCGGGTGGTCCAGCGCCATGGGATCGCGCCCCGGGCCGTCGTCGTCGGGCAGGGGCGGTACGCCGTGCTCGAGCAGCAGCGCGTCGAGGAAGCGCCGGTGCTCGTCCGGGATTGGGCGGTCGAGCGCGGCGCGATCCGGGGCCGCGGTCGGGCCCGAGAGCCGCGCGGGAATCAGGATGTCCACGCCGTAGGGCCGGTTCCCGACCTCGCGGTCGATCCAGTCGAGCTCGATACGCAGCTGTGCTGGCGAGAGGGCCGTGACGCCGAGCACGCCGAGCCCCCCGGCGCGCGAGACGGCGGCGACCACGTCGCGGCAGTGGCTGAAGGCGAGGATCGGGAACTCCAGGCCGAGCAGATCGCGCGCCGGGGTCTGCACCTCAGGCTCCCCAGCGTACCGCGGTGACGGTTCCGAGCGAGAGCAGGCGTCCGTCGTCGGCGTCGCGGAGCTCCACGCGGCAGACCGCGTGATCGGCCGCGACGCGCAGGACCCGCGCGGCGGTTCGCGCGCGACCCTCAGCGCCCAGCTGTGCCACGTAGTGGACCGAGAGGTCCGCGACCTGCAGGCGCGCACCGGTCGCGGCGCACCCGGCCTGCTCGCCGGCGAGCTCCAGGACCGTGGCGGCCACGCCGCCGTTCAGCGTGCCGAAGCTGTTGCGCACCCAGGCATGGTTCGGAACCTCGAGCACGCCCTTGTCCGCGTCGAGCACGCGTACGCCCGCGTGCTCGAGCAGCGAGCGCGAGAGCCCGGAGCCCTCGACCGCCATGCTGCGCGGCGTGAGGTCGGCGCGCCGGTCCGGGTGCGTCATCGGCGGCAGCGCGGCGTGGCCCGCCCGCGCCACCAGGCGCGAGAAGGTCATCGTGCCCGTGCCGATGCGCGCGTCGGCGCCCTCGTCCGCGCCCTCGAACACGTCGACCGTGGTCACCACCTGCCTCGAGCCGCTGCGCAGCGGTGCGGCCACGGCGACCACCTCGCCGGCACGCGCGGGTCGCGTCGAGCAGTACGCCAGCTCGACGGTCGCGACGCGGTCGGGCGCGATCTCGGCCAGTGCCAGCGCCGCCCCGGCCGCGTCGATCAGCGTGGCGATGACGCCCACGCGCAGCGTGCCCCCGGCGTCGAGCGCGCCGGGAACCACGGGTGCGCTCGACGCGACGCGGCCGTCCGCCCGCCACTGCGAGCGGATCTGCAGGTCGCGCAGCACGTGCTGGCGCGGCGGGTAGGAGGTCGGCCCGTCCGTGCCCGCGGGACGCGCCGTCTCGCTCAGCGACCGACCTCGCGCAGGCCGCTGGCCTCCCACTCCTTGGAGAGCTGCTGGAGCTTGCGGCTGAACTCGTCGAAGTCGTCGTCGAAGGAGAGGATGATCTCGGTCGTGCGCGGGATGTCGTCGCCCGAGAGCAGGCCGCGGTAGCGGTTGAGGTTGGCGAGGATCGCCTCGGCGACCTTGAGCGCGCGCTTCTCGGTCTTGATCAGCGGCGACTGCAGCGTGTAGACGTTGTTGCGCCCCCAGAGGCTCTCGTCGCGCACGATCGCGATCTCGCGATAGATGCCGTGGATCGGATCGAAGTTGTACTCGACCCGGACCTCCTTGAAGATGTCGGAGTTGCCGGTGTAGAACCCGCGTTCCTTCTCGACCTTCCCGAGCTGGCGGCAACGCGGGCAGTAGAAGGTGTCACCGTGGTTCAGGAGGAACACGCCCTTGGCGTAGTCCTCGCACTCGGTGTTCTCGCAGTACCCGACGCCGCGCTTCATGCGTGCCATCTCGTTTGACCTCCCGAGCCCATCACGGCTCGACCTGCCCGGATCGTGCTTGGCCGGTGCGACCCGCCCCGAGCTTCCGCGGCGCCGCCGACCTGGCCGGCCCAGCAAACCGAGAAGCTCGAACAGTCTCACGACCCTTCCCCTGTCGTATCCAGCCCGCGTTCCGGGCGTGTCCCCGGATGTTCCAACTTCCGTGCCAGCCGCGCGCGAGCAGCGGCGATTCCGATGCCGGACGCGCGCCTCGGCCGCTCCCTGCCGGCCCGGTGCGCCCGCGCTGCGTGCCCCGGGAGGGACATCAGCCGCCGCAAAGTGGAGCCGGAGTCGCCACGCCCGACGGGGACGCCGCCGCACGGAGAACGGGCGGTGCGCGCCGGTGGCGCAATGGGGAGGGGAGAGGGTGGAACATCAGGGTCGCTCGAGCGCTACCGGGGGAACCGATAGCTTGTCCAGTGTTATCTCCACCCTCTGCCGGTTTGTCAACCGGCGTTCGACAGGGAGCCCCCGGCGAGCTCCTCCCGGGCCCGCAGCTGCCGGCGCAGCTGGCGCGAATGGGCGGCCATGCGCAGCGCGTAGCCCCCCAGGGCCAGGGCCGTGACGGCGTAGGCGGCGATCAGGTAGGGGTGGGCCTCCATCACAGGACCTCCTCGATCGCGGCCTCGAGGCGGGCGAGCTGCAGCCGGCGTGCCGCCAGGTAGGCGAAGCTCAGCAGGAAGGCCACGTGGCCCGACAGCAGGGTCCAGGCCATGGCGGGGGGCATGCCGTGCTCGGCCGGGTTCTCGGGGTGGAGCCCGCCGCGCGCGATCCTGACCGCGTAGTAGACGAACGGGATCGCGGCGGTCCCCGCGATCCCGTAGATCGCGGTGAAGCTGCGGGCCTGGCCGCTGCCGAATGCGAAGCTCCTCAGCAGCAGGTAGGCCACGTAGATGAACCAGAGCACGAGGGTGGAGGTGAGGCGCAGATCCCAGACCCACCACTGGCCCCAGACCGGCTTCGCCCAGATCGGGCCGGTCACCAGGATCAGGCTGCAGAAGAGCACGCCGACCTCCGCGCTGGCCAGCGCCAGGTCGTCCCAGCGCTCGTCGCGCGTCCACAGGAAGCCCACACCCGCGACGGCCGTCAGCACGAACCCCAGGTAGGTCGGGATCACGTTGGGCACGTGCACGTAGAGGATCTTCTGCACCACCCCCTGGACCGCCTCCACCGGCGCCTGCACCACCAGCCAGGCCCAGAGGCCCAGAGCCGCCAGCGCCAGGAGGCCCGCGGCCGCCGTGGAGCGCCGGCCGCGATCCACGGCCCGCGTCTGCCAGATCAGCCAGCCCGAGATCGCCAGGATCTCGAGCGCCACGATCGAGAACTTCACGGCGTCAGTCCTCCAGCACGTAGTCGAAGACCAGGAAGCCGAGCAGGACGAAGACCTGGTCGAACAGGCCCAGCGCTCCCCACCACTGCCGGGGCGAGTCGAACCCGGCCAGCGCGTCGCCGGTGAGCCGGGACGCCAGCACGAGCACGGGCAGCAGCAGCGGGAAGAGCAGCACCGGCAGCAGCAGCGCGCGGAAGCGCAGCAGCATCGACATGCTGGCCAGCAGCGTGCCGACCGCCGCGATGCCCAGCGTGCCCAGCGCGCAGACCGCCGCTCCGTGCCAGCCGGCGGGCGACCAGTCCACGTCGAGGAACACGGTCATCAGCAGGGCGGTCCAGAGGGCGACGCCGAGCAGGGCGAGCCAGCTCGCGGCGGCCTTGCCCGCGAAGATCCAGCCGCGATCGCAGGGCACGTGGGCCAGCAGCACGATCGCGCCCGCCTCGGCCTCGGACTCGAAGGAGCGCGCCAGCCCGAGCACCGAGGTCAGCAGCACCACGATCCAGAGCAGCGCGGGGACCCAGGCTTCCGCCGCGCGCGGCGAGTCGGGCAGCGTGATGCTGAGCAGCGCCACGACCAGCAGCGCGAAGACCGCCATGTGCCCCAGGCGATCGCGCGTGCGCAGGTCGAGCAGCAGGTCCTTGCGCAGGACCGACCACGCGACCACGGGACCGGCGGCGCCGGCACGCGGCATCAGTACGTCTCCGCGTGCGCGTCGCGCGGCGGCTCGAGCGCGCGCAGCTGCCCGTCCGCCAGGCTGAGCACCGCATCGCAGAGCGGCAGCAGGTCGCGCACCGCGTGCGCCGCCACCAGCACCGTGGCTCCCTGCTCGTGGCGCCGCGCGAGCTGGAGGTTCAGGCGCCGCACCGAGGCCGCGTCCAGCCCGCTCCAGGGCTCGTCGAGCAGCAGCAGGTCCGGCGCACCGAGCAGCGCGCGCGCCAGGCCGGCGCGGCGCCGGTAGCCCAGGGAGAGCTCGCCGAAGCTCCGTCGCGCCACGCTCGCGAGCTCGAGCTCCGCGATCAGCGCCGACACGCGGTGCGGCTCGACGCCGCGCAGCCGGCCCGCGAGCTCGAGGTTTTCCTGCAGGGTCAGCCCGTCGTACAGGCCCGGCTGCGCGCCGAGGTAGCCGATGCGCCGGCGCAGCTCTCCCGAGCCGCGCCCGAAGGGATCGCCGTCGAGCACGCGCACCTCCCCGCGGCTGGGTCGCGTGAGCGCCGCGAGCACGCGCAGCAGCGTGCTCTTGCCGGCGCCGTTGGGGCCGGCGATCAGCGTGAAGGTCCCTGCCTCGAGCGCGAAGTCCAGGCCGTGAAGCGCGCGCTGGCGGCCGTAGATCTTGGCCAGCCCGCGCACCTCGACGGCGGCGCTCAAAGCGGCTTCCCGCAGCTCGAGCAGAAGCGGTCCTCGCTGCCGTAGCTGCGGCCGCAGCAGCTCCGCGCGACCTCGCCGGGCGTGCTGGCCGCGCCGAGCAGGCCGCGCTCGCGGGCCAGGCGCTCGACCTCGGTGCGTCTCAGCTCCTCGCGCAGGCGATCGCGGTCGGCGTCGGAGAGCTTGCCGGTCTCGTAGTCGTGGTCGAGGTCGGCGATCGCCATCGTCAGGCGCGCGCGCGCATCGTCGAGAGCCACCGGCTCGGGCGTTCTCGCGCGGGCGCCGCTCGTGACCGGACGGCCCACGAAGAGCACCAGCGCGCCGGCGAGCAGTGCCGCCGCGATCGTGGAGCCCCAGCGCGACGCGCTGCTGGCCGGGGGCAGCGGCGACACGCTGAGCCGGCGCGTCGCGCCCGCGGGCACGTCGAAGCCGACGAAGCTCTGGTAGAAGACGTCGCTCTGTCGCGCCACGCGCGCGGGGTGCAGCCCGTCGGAGGTGATGTCGATGCCCCAGTCCTTGACGTAGACCTGCAGCTCCTCGATCGGGTCGGGAACCGGCACGCTCAGCTCGAGCGCACCGTCGGGACTCTCCAGGTCGTAGGCCAGCTCGATCTGGTAGCCCTGCTCGCCCGGGAAGACCGGGCCGCGGATCTCCAGCGCGCCGTCGCCGAGCTCCGCGCCGGGAGGCAGGCGACCCAGGCCCGTGCGCAGCTCGCCGTGACCCGGGGCGAGCCCGAGGCGCAGCAGGGGCGGGGCGTCGGGCGCGGCGACCGCGACGCGGCTGCCGGCATTGGACACCGTCGCACTCTGCCGGACCTGGTAGGCGCCCGCGTCGTGCTCGACCACCCACTGCACCACCCGCAGGTGCAGCGCGCTGGCGTCGTCCGTGCGGTCGTAGACGCGGAAGACGACCGGATCGGAGGCCTCCGGCTCGCCCGGCCGGAAGACCACCGCGCCGCCCGGGTACATGAAGCCCTCGAAGAGCGCGCGCACCAGGTAGGCCGCGGGCGCGGGCAGATCGTCGAAGCGGAAGCTGCCGTCGTCGTCGGCGACGGTCTCGCGCACGATCGTCTGCTCGCTGGCGTCGATCCCGATCGCCTGGACCTGCACGCCCGCCGTGGCGCCCGCCCGCGACGGGTGCGTGACGCGACCCTCGATCACGGCCGCGTGCACGGGCAGGGCCAGGGTCGCCAGCAGCAGCGCGAGCGCGCGCACGCTCAAGCCGGGTGCTGTCCCGCAGGGCGCGCGCGCGCGCCCATGGGCCAGAGCAGCAGCGTGTTGCCGATCACGAAGACGAGGCCGCCGATCCAGATCCAGTTGACCAGCGGGTTGATGTAGATCTTGAGCGCGGCCGACTGGTCGGGCTCCAAGCCCATCAGGATCACGTACAGATCCTCGCGCAGGTTGCTGGCGACCGCGGGGATCGTCGTGGGCTGCTCCTGCTGGAAGTACATGCGTTTCTCGGGCAGCAGCACGCCCACGGGCTCGCCGTCGTCGAGCACGCCCACGCGCGCGACGGCGCCCGCGTAGTGGGGGTGCGTCACGGCCAGGGGCTGGCGGTACTGCAGCGTGTATGGACCGACCTCGGTGCTCTCGCCGGGGCGCAGCACGCGCGTCTCCTCGAGATTGAACGCCGCGCCCGCGAAGCCCACGAACATCAGCACGACCGAGATGTGGACGACGTAGCCACCGTAGCGCCGCTGGTTGCGCCGCAGCAGCTCGAGGAATGCGCGCAGCGGGCCCTCGCCGCGGCGCATGCGGGCGCGGATCCCGCGCTGGTACTCCTCGAGCACGGTGGCGGTCACGAAGGCGCAAAGCGCGCCGAAGCCGAGGGGATACGGCTCGCGCAGGCCCATTGCGAGCAGCAGCGCCGCCACGCCGATCGCGGCGCCGGCGGGCCAGACGAAGCTCTTGCGCAGGTTCACCCAGGTGGCGCGGCGCCACGCGACCAGGGGCCCCAGACCGGTCAGCAGCAGCAGAAGAAGTGCCAGCGGGCCCATGAACAGCCGGAACATCGGTGGGCCCCACTGGTCGCGTACGCCCAGCAGCGCCTCGGTCAGCACCGGGTACAGCGTGCCGTAGAAGACCACCGAGAGCATGGCCATGAAGACCAGGTTGTTCATCAGGAAGCTGGACTCGCGGGACACGAAGGCGTCGAGCCGGGTGGTGCTGCGCAGCAGCGGCACGCGCCAGATCAGCAGCGCCGCGAAGCCGACCACGAGCACGCCCACGTAGGCCAGGAAGAGCGTCCCGAACCAGCCGGCGTTGGCGAACGCGTGCACCGACTGCACGATCCCGCTGCGGGTCAGGAAGGTTCCGAATACGCAGAGCGAGTAGGTCAGCCCGATCAGCGCGAAGTTCCAGATCTTCAGCATGCCGCGCTTTTCCTGGATCATGACCGAGTGCACGAAGGCCGTGCCGGCCAGCCAGGGCATCAGAGACGCGTTCTCGACCGGGTCCCAGGCCCAGTAGCCGCCCCAGCCCAGCACCTCGTAGGCCCAGCGGCCGCCGAGCATGATGCCCAGACCCAGGAAGAACCAGGCCGTGAGCGTCCAGCGCCGCGTGGTGTCGAACCAGGTCGTGTCGAGCCGCCCGGTGATCAGCGCCGCGACCGCGAACGAGAAGGGCACCGCGAAGCCGATGAAGCCCGTGTACAGGATCGGAGGGTGGATCAGCATGACCGGGTGCTGCAGCAGCGGGTTCATGCCCTGGCCGCTCGACCACGCGTGGCCCGGCGGCAGCGGCGTGAACGGATTGGAGACGAAGGTCACGATCGCGCCGAAGAACAGCACGCTGACCATCATCGACGCGATCACCCAGGGCATCAGCAGGCGGTTGCGCTGCCGGTTCTGCCAGGTCGCCAGCGCGGCCATCAGGCCCAGCATCCACGTCCACAGCAGCAGCGATCCCGCCTGGCCGCCCCAGACCGCGAGCTTGAACGGCCAGGGCTGCTCGCGTGCCGAGTTCTGCTGCACGAACGCCAGGTCGAAGCGATCACCGACCATCGCCGCCGCCAGGCCGATCATGGCGAGGCTGAGCAGCCCGAAGACCGCGTACACCGCGCGCTCGGCGCTGCGCGTCCACGCGGGGTCGCGCCGCAGCCCGGCCGTGATGCCCGCGGCGCCGGCCCAGAGGGCGAACGCGAGGGCGACGTAGAGTGCCTGGTTCCCGAGCGTGACGAGCACGGGTCAGGCCCCGGTGCCGGGCGCGACCTCGTACTTGGACGGGCACTTCGCCATGACCTTCCGGGCCACGAAGGTGCCCGCCTCCGCGCGGCCCTCGACCACGACCTCGGCGCCGTCGCGAAACAGGTCGGGCACGTCGATGTCGTGGTAGCGCACGGGCAGCGTGCGCTCGGATCCGGGATCGGCGATCCGGAAGTCCACCCGGCGGGCCCCGAGGTCCTTGAGAATCGAGCCCTCGACCACGAAGCCGTGCACCCGCTGACCGCGTCGCGTGTCGCCGGCGTCCCGATCGGCGCCCGCCGCCAGGAAGCTGCCCACGTCCTCGTAGTACGAGAAGGTGCCCTCGCCCGAGGCGCTCAGGCCGAGCACCCAGGCCGCCCCCGCGAACACGGTCAGCACGGCGATCGCGATCTGTGTGCCCTTACCCATGCGCTATCCAGTCTCCTGCGGCGCATTCATCGACCGGGGCCAGCCCGCAGAGCGTGATGCTCCGCACGGGGGGCGGCGGCTCGCGCCGCGAACGCTGGGGAGGCTAACTTCGACCCCCTGGTGCGTCAATTACGCGAATCGCTGCACCCGGTTACGCCGGGCCGGGGGCGGCCGCCCGGCCGGCGCGGGCCCCGGGGCGGCCCGTGAGGGCCGAGCTGGCGCACTCGGCGGCGAGCGCCGCGCAGTTCCCGGCCGACGGCCTGCCCGAGATCGCGATCGCGGGTCGCTCCAACGTGGGCAAGTCGAGCTTCATCAACGCGCTGCTCGGACGGCGCCAGCTCGCACGCACCAGTGGCACGCCCGGCAAGACCCGGCTGATCCACTTCTTCCGCCTCGAGGAGGCCGCCTACCTGGTGGACCTGCCCGGCTACGGCTACGCGTCGGTCTCCCGCAGCGAGCGCGCCGCCTGGCGGCCGCTGGTCGAGTCGTACCTGCAGGGCGCGCGCGAGGCGCTGCGCGCGGCCATCGTCCTGGTCGATCCGCGCCGGGGGCCCGGCCCCGAGGAGCTCGACCTGATCGCCTGGCTCGAGGCCGAGGGGCTCGACGCGCGCGCGGTGCTGACCAAGGCCGACAAGCTGCGGCCCGCCGAGCGCCAGCGCCGCCTCGAGGCCAGCGGCGACGCCCTGGGGCTGGATGCCGGGCGGCTGTGCACGGTCTCGGCGCGGACCGGCCGGGGGCTGGCGACCGTCGGACGCTGGATGCACGACTGGACCGGGCTGGAGCTGCGCCGCGCCGACGGCTCACCGCTGCTGGACTGAGGACGCGCCGGTGCGGGGGGCCGATGGGGCTATGATGCTCGCATGCCCGACACGGCCTACACCCTGATCGACGCCGACACCCACATCACCGAGCCCGCGGACGTGTGGACCAGCCGCGTCCCGGCCCGCTGGAAGGACCGCGTGCCGCATGTTCGCCGGGACGAGCAGAGCGGCGAGGAGTGCTGGTTCCTCGAGGACAATCGCATGATGCCGGTCGGCATGACCGCGATGGCCGGCTGGCCCGAGAAGTTCCCGAATCATCCGCCGAGCTACGAGGCCTCGCACGCGGGGGCCTACGACGCGAGCGCGCGCCTCGCGTACATGGACGAGATCGGCTGCTGGGCGCAGGTGCTGTATCCGAACGTGGGCGGCTTCGGCAGCCAGTTCTTCCTGCGCCTGCCCGACGAGGAGCTCAAGCTCGCCTGCGTGCGTGCGTACAACGACTTCCAGATCGACTGGATCTCGCCCGACCCGCGCCGCTTCGTGCCCGTGATGGCGACGCCGTTCTGGGACGTGCCGGCCGCGGTCGCGGAGATCGAGCGCTGCGCCGCGCGCGGCCACAAGGGCGTGCTGTTCACGGCCGCGCCCCAGGATTTCGACCTGCCGTTCCTCGCCGACCGGCACTGGGACCCGCTCTGGGCCGCGGCGCAGGATGCCGACCTGCCGATCAGCTTCCACATCGGAAGCGGCGACGACTTCGTCTTCTCACCTCCGCGCATCGCGGCGATGGGGACGGCGCCCGCGTACGCGCTGGCGTCGTGCACGCTGTTCCTGAACAACGGCATCCAGCTCTGCGACCTGCTGCTCTCGGGCGTGCTCTCGCGCTTCCCGCGACTGCGCTTCGTGTCCGTCGAGAGCGGCATCGGCTGGATCCCGTTCGCGCTCGAGGCGGCCGACTACAGCCTGGAGCAGGGCGACCACTCGGATCGCCGTGGCGACTTCGATCTGAAGCCGTCCGAGCTGTTCCGCCGCCAGGTCTACGCCTGCTACTGGTTCGAGCAGGGCGCGGCCGACCACTTCGAGAACGTGGGCGTGGATCACATCCTGTTCGAGACCGACTTCCCGCACCCCACGTGCCTCTACGGGAACGTGGGCGAGGTGATCGAGGCGGGTCTCGGCGATCAGCCCGACGACGTGCGGCGCAAGATCCTATTCGAGAACTCGGCGGCGCTGTACGACATTCCGCTTCCCTCCGCTTAGGTCTTGCTCGGGGCCCGGTCGATTCCGGAAACGCGGCCGGATCGCCGACCGTACGTGGGGGGAGCTCACGCTTTTCTTCGTGGGGGCTCATCGCGGCGCTCCGGCCGCGTTTCCGGAAATCGACCGGGCCCTGGCTGCCCCCCGGTTTGCGACGATCGGTACGGGGGTCCGGGGCCGGGCGGGCGTCTACGTCGAGCGCAGGACGGTGGCCAGGACCTGAAAGGGATCCGCACGGTGGGCCGGGATGTCGACGTGATTCTCAGCAGTCGTCCCTGCACGTAGGGCGAGCCTGGTGAACCGTCCGGTCGTCACTGGCACGAGATCCAGGCGCGTGGGCGTCACGGTCTCTCGCTTCAGCCAGGTGCGCAGCTCGAGCGTGCCCGGACTGGCCTTCACATGGTAGGGCTCCCTCGATCGGACTACCGCGACGAGGAGCACTCCGAGCGCCGTGATTGCGAGGAAGCCCGCGACCACGTCCCACGGGTCGTTCGACAGCCACGCGCTCAGGGCGAGACCGAGGAACAGGCAGCAGTACGGCACGAGCAGGGCCAGCGTGCTGAGCCAGCCCCGCCGCCGGTACTCGTATCCGGGCCTCGTCTCGTGTGGGTAGAGCTCTCGGATGCGGTGGACGGCTCTCCGGAACCCAGACGCGTGGGCACTGATGAAGACCCGGCCTCGAGGTCCTGTGAAGCTGATGCCGGATATCCTGGGTCCCGCATGAGCGCGCGCGTCGCCAGCTTCGGCCCACGGGATTCGAACCTCATCACCTGCGTCCGTGAGCCGGATCTCCTCAGCAGTGATCTCGACACTGCCCCTCGATCTTCGCGCGAGCGCCATGAAGGTCAGTGGGATCACCATCCCGTATCCGACCACCGCGATGAACAAGCCCCAGTGCTCCGGAGCGCCGGATCCGGAGGCAGGGAACCGAAGCAGGGCGGCGGCGATGGGAGCGGACACCAGGACCGGTGCTGCCCAGGTCCATGCCCGCATCGCAGGATTGTCGATGCGCACGCTGTCGGTCAGTCCCGCTGGCATCGCGGCTAGCGGAACAGGTCCCGCTCCGGATCGCGAAGCAGGTCGGCGAGGCTCCCGTCGCCGAACGTATCGACCCCCTCGATCCAGATGGCGGGGCGGCCGGCGTTCTTCTCCATGAGGATGCCGGCGGCGGCGGCGAGCTGGTCGGCGCGGGCCATGACGGTGACCTGGAGCGGGCGGCCGCGGCGGTCGGTCTCGCCGGCGTAGTCGCGCAGGGGCGCGAGACCGGCGACGCCGATCGCCACGTCGACGAGGCCCTCGCGCCAGGGGCGGCCGAAGGTGTCGCTGATCACCACGGCGCGTCCGGGCCCCAGCCGCTCGCGGATGCGGCGCGCCGAGGCGTCGGGATCCACGGGCAGCAGCACCGCGACCTCGTCCCCCGGTGCGTTGCTCATGTCGACGCCGGCATTGGCGCAGATCAGGCCGTGGTGGGTCTCGCAGATGATCACGCCCGGGGCCACGCGCAGGACGCTGCGCGACGCGTCGAGGACGACCTGCACGTGGCGGGGATCCTTGTCGGCGCGGGCGGCGAGCTCGCGGGCGCGCGGCGACGGCTCGACCGCCGACAGCGCGACCAGGCGCCCCTCGGCCTTGGACACCACCTTCTGGGCGACCACCAGCACGCCGGGCCCGGGCGGCGCTGCGGCGGCCAGCAGGCCGGGCAGGTCGTCGCCGGGTCCGATCTCGGGCAGGCCCTCGAGGGGCCGCAGGCGCAGCTCGTTCACGCGCCCAGCTTGCGCAGCAGCTCGACCGTGCGGCAAGTCCGGCCCGAGGCCGCGATGCGCTGCGCGTCCTCCGGGGTGTCGAGATCGAGGCGCGCCAGCGGATCGCCGGGCTCCAGCGCGTGCAGCTCCAGCCCGCGCTCGTGCGCCGCGGCCACGTGCGCCTCGAAGCTCTCGGGCCCGAAGCGCGCGGGCAGCAGGCCGGGCGGGCGCTGCAGGAGCAGGGCCGTGCCGCCGTCGAGCGAGGGCACGCCCACCAGCGGGTGGGCGACGCCCGCGTCGAGCACGGCGTCGACGTCGGCCGGCCGCAGCAGCGGCAGGTCGGCGAGCAGCACCAGCGCGGCCGCTGCGCCCGCGGCGCGCAGCTCCCCCAGGGCGCCCTCCAGCGCCGGGTTCAGGCCGGGGTCGGGCTCCAGCCAGCGCACCTCCGCGCCGTCCTCGCGTGCCGCCGCCGCGACCTCGGGCTCTCCGGTCACGACCTCCACGCGCTCGATGCGGGAGACACCGGCCAGCAGCGCGATCGCGTCGGCCAGCAGCGCGCGCTGCAGCGCGGCGTCGTCCCGTTCGCCGTAGGCGCTGCTCAGGCGGCGCTTGGCGCGCGCGAAGCTGCGCACCGGGACCAGCCCGATCGTGCTCATCGGGCCCCGGCCATCTCCAGTGTGACGGCGGCCAGATCCGCTGCGATCCTCGAGCTTCGCATGAGGGTCTGCTCGGCCCGGGCCCGCAGGTCCAGGTCGCGGATCGGGCCCAGCAGCTCGCGGTCCACGGTGTCGATCACCATGCCGCTGCAGAAGTCGCGGTACAGCTGCGCGACGCCCAGGGCCGAGACCTCGACGCCGGCGGTGGGGATCAGGCGGTCCGCGGGGCCCTTGACCGGGCGGCCGCCGATGATCGGGCTGACGGCGACGGCGTCGCGGCGCGCCCGTAGCACGGCGCGGACGCCCGGCAGCGCCAGGATCGTGCCGATCGAGACGATCGGGTTGCTCGGGCAGACCAGCACCGCGCGTGCCGACTCCAGCGCATCGATCACGCCCGGTGCGGGGCGCGCCGCGGCGGCCGCGGACAGGTCGACGGCAGCCACGTCGTCGGGGGCGCCGTCGCGCACCAGGTACTCCTCGAAGTCCGTGCGCGTGCCGTCCTCGCGCACGATGATCGTGGCTGCGGGGTCCTCGGTCATGGGCAGCAGCCGGGCGCGCACGCCGAACGCCGCGCCGACCTCCGCGGTCACCTCGCACAGGCTCGCGCCGTCTCGCAGCCGCTGCGTGCGGTGCACGTGCGTGGCCAGGTCGCGGTCGCCCAGGTTGAACCATACGTCGTCAGAGCGAAGACGGCGCAGCGCCTCGAGCAGCGCGAAGCTGTCGCCCTCGATGCCCCAGCCGGTGCCGCGGTCCACCACGCCCGCCAGCGTGTAGGTCACGATGTCGAGGTCCGGGCAGACACGCAGGCCGAAGAAGTCGCGGTCGTCTCCGGTGTTGACCACGACCGTGAGCTCGGCCGGATCCATCACCTGGACCAGCCCCTCGAGGAAGCGGGCGGCGCCGACGCCCCCGGCCAGCGCGACGACGCCCCCTTCGCTCACTGGCCCAGCTCGCTGCGCAGCGCGGCCAGCTCGGCCTGCAGGCGGGGCAGCTCCACCGAGAGCTCGCGCAGGCGCGTGTGGCTCGCGAACGCGCCGCCATCCATGTCCGAGCGGCTGATCAGGTCCTTGATCTCCTCGCGGCGCACGGCGATCTCGCGCTCGAGCTCCGCGAGCTCGGCGGCGCGCGGGTCGGGCGGCGGGCCGGGCAGGGCGGGCGGTGCGGGCTCGGGGGCGAGCTCCGGACCGGCGACCGCCGGCTCGACGCTGCGCGACGCGGTGGGCGGCCGCACGGGCAGCCCGGGCTCCGGGGCCGCTGCGGGGCGGGCCGCGCGGGGCGCGGCCGCGGGACCGGAGCCGGTCGCCCCGGCCGGATCGGCTGCGCCTGGCAGCGCGGGAGCCGCCGCGGGGCGCGCACCCACCGGAGCCGCGCGCGCGTCGTCCGGGGCGGGGTCGGTCTCCACGAGGGCCGGCGGTCGGGCCAGCGGCACCACCCGCTGCACGCTGGCGCGGTGGCGTCGCGGAACGCGATCGGGGTCGCTCACGTAGTGGGTGACCCCGGACTCGTCGGTCCAGCGGTAGAAGTCCGCACGCGCGTCGGGGCTGCAGAGCAGCACCAGGGCGGGCGCGAGCAGGGCGGCGCGGCGCAGGGCTTGGATCGTGGACCTCCCGGACGCGGCGTCGCCGCCGTCCGGCGCGATTCTACGAGCGGGCGATCGGGTGGGCCAGCGCCGCCGTGAACGCGCCGCTTCACGCTGGAGATCCAGCGTTCACTTCCAGGTACAAGAGATCGGATTTGCTACCGGTTTCGCTGCACGGTCCGGGCACGACCCTTGCTCAGTGCAGGGGCATGATCGCGCTGCTCGCACTCGTCGTCTGGCTGAGCGGGCCCGCCCCGGGCGACCCGGTCGCGCTGGCGTGGCTCGACGGACAGCCCGTCGCGGGCACCCGCAGCGGGCTGTTCAGCCCCGGCCCGTCGGGCTGGGAGCGGCGCGCCCCGGGGGAGGTGCGCGGCCTGGCCGTCGTCGGGGATGCGCTGTGGATCGCCAGCTCGCGCGGGCTCCATTCCTGGCGCCGCGGTGGCCGCGTGCGGCCCGTGCCGCTCGGTGCGGGCGCGCGCGTGCGCGGTGTGGCGGCGTCCGCCGGCCGCGTCTGGGCCGCCACCGAGGTCGGCCTGTTCTCGGGCGACGCGGCGGGCTTCACCCGCGAGCGCGCACTGCCGCCCGGCGAGGTGCACGCTGTGGCCGCCGCGCGCGGGGAGATCTGGGTGGCGCGGCGCGGCGCGCTCTGGCGGGTCTCCGCCGGCCGCGCCGAGCTCGCCGCGCGAGCGCTGGGCGATGGCTGGTGGGAGCTGCGAGCGGCGGTCGCGCACGCGGGCGCCGTCTGGCTCGTGGTTCCGGCCGGGCTCTGGCGCGCCGGGGAGGGGCCGCTCGAGCGCGTCGAGGTCCCGGTCGCAGGCGAGCTGCGCGACGCGCTGCCGGTGGGCGAGGAGCTCTGGGTCGCGGGTGCACGGGGCGTGTACGCGCTCGCACGCGACGCGCGCAGCTCCCCGCGCCCGCAGCTGCACGTGGACGCGCGCGCCTTGCTGGGCGACGGACGGCGCACGCTGGTGCTCGCGCGGCGGGGCCTGGCGGAGCTCGCCGTCGAGCTCGCCCGGACACCCGGATCGCCGCCGACGTCCCGGCGCGCCGGCCCGGGCCTCGCCCCGGCACCACGGCCGGTGGACGTTCGCGCGCTGCAGCGCGCGGCGCTGGCGCACCAGGGCCTCGAGCCGGAGCGGCTGCGCGCCGTCGAGCGCCGCGCGCGCCGCGCAGGCTGGCTGCCGCAGCTGCGGGCGGGGGCGCGCTGGGATCGCGGCAGCACGCGCGAGCGCGACCACGACCAGACGTTCTCCTCGGGCGAGGTGCGCCGGCTGGTCGACCTGGCGCACGATCGCGACCGCGGCGTGCAGCTCGACGTGGACCTGGTCTGGGACCTGCCACGGCTGGCCGCACCCGGCGACGCGATCGACGTCTCGCGCGAGCGCCGGCTCGTGGTCGAGCTGCGCGACCAGGTGCTCGAGCGCGTCAACCGCCTGTACTTCGAGCGCGAGCGCGTGCGCCGCACGCTGGCCGCGGCGGGGCCGTCCCCGGAGGCCACCGCCGCGCCTGGCCCCCGGCCCGAGGCCGCGACCGACCTCGACGCGCTGCGCTTGCGCGAGCGCGAGCTGACCGCCCAGCTCGACGCGTGGACCGGCGGCGCCGCCTCGCGCCTGGAGCTCGACTCACCCCCGGTCCCAAGGAGGGAAAGATGAACCCGACCCGAACCCTGCTCGCGATCGCCCTGCTCGGGGCCGCATCCCCGGCGGCCGCGCTCACGCTGCTCAGCGAGGTGCTCTACGACGCGGCCGGTGCCGACGACGGCGCTGTCTTCGTCGAGCTGTACGGCGAGGCCGGCAGCTCCCTGGAGGGCTGGACCCTGGAGGGGGTCAACGGTGCCGGCGGCGCCGTCGGCCCGGTGCTCGCGCTCGTGGGAGCGATCCCCGCGGACGGCTTCTGGGTGGTTGCCGACGAGAGCGCCGGGGCGACCGGCGTGACGGGCGCCGACCTGCTGCTGGACTTCGACTTCCAGAACGGGCCCGACTCCGTGGTGCTGCGGGATCCCCTGGGCGCGATCGCGGATGCGCTCGGCTACGGCGTGTTCGGCGCCGGCGACGTCTTCGCCGGCGAGGGCAGCCCGGCGCCCGACCCGCCCGCGGGGCAGAGCCTGGCGCGCCTGTTCGCGAACGTCGACACGAACGACAATGCCGCCGACTGGATGGTCCTGGAGACGCCCACGCCCGGAAGCGGACCGCTCGCGGTGGTTCCCGAGCCGGCCGGCGCGTTGCTGCTGCTCCTGGCCTGCAGCTCGGTGCTGATGCGCCGCTGGAGCGAGTCCGACTGACCCCCCTGGCCGCTCCGCGGTCCGGGTCCCGGGGCGGCGTGTCCGTCCCGGGGCCCGCCTGGCGCGGCGAGCGGGCCGGCCGCGCGACAGCGGCTGCCGGGAGCGGACAGTCGCGCCCGACGCCGGACGCGCGAGTGGCCCGCGTGGGACGCGGGGGGCCTCGTGGTTCAACTCGTCCCCGGCTCCGTCCGATCCGGATCGCGGAATGCTGGGCGGCTTCAACACGAACATCCGGTACGGCGAGCGCCTGTACCACGTGCAGACCGAGGACGGCGGGGCCGACAGCCCCAGCGTCATCACACTGCTCTACCAGGGCGGCGCGATCCTGTTCTCGAAGAAGCGCAGCTACGAGGACCAGCTCGGCCAGCCCGACCTCGAGAGCCAGGTGCGCCAGCTCATGGAGGAGCAGCACCGTCTGATGGTCTCGGCGCTGAAGGCGGGCAAGCTCGACGACAAGATCGGCCTGGAGACCGCGGAGGTCGGCTCCGACGACTCCACGTCGAAGGTGGCCTTTGGCGCCGCCTGGGTCAGCGATCGCAGCCTCGACGAGGTCGTGATCGAGTTCGTCGCCTCCCTCTGACCCTGCTGGAGCCGGGCCCGGCGCACGCTATCGTCTGGACGCAGCTCGCCCGAGGCGAGCCTGCCGTCCAGGGGGTGGGGCGCGGTGATCCAGATGTACCACGTCGACGTGCGCTACGACGCGACGCGCCACGCCCTGCGCGACGTGTCGCTGGTCCTGGACCGCGGTGAGTTCGCCTTCCTCACGGGCTCGAGCGGCGCCGGCAAGACCACGCTGCTGAGGCTGCTCTTCGGTGCGCTGCGCCCGTCGGCAGGTCAGCTCATCGTCTCGGGGCGGAGCATCACGCGCATGGCCAGCCGCGACCTGCCGCCGCTGCGCCGCCAGATCGGCGTGATCTTCCAGGACTTCAAGCTGCTCCAGGCTCGCAGCGTGTTCGACAACGTGGCGGTCACGCTCGAGATCGCGGGCGTGCCGCGGCGCGAGGTGCGGCGGCGCGTCTGGAACCTGCTCAAGCGCCTGGGCCTCGGTCACAAGCTCGACCGCCGGCCGCTCGAGCTCTCGGGCGGCGAGCAGCAGCGCGTGGCGATCGCGCGCGCGCTCGTCAGCGATCCGCCGCTGCTGCTCGCGGACGAGCCGACGGGCAACCTCGACCCGGAGATGGCGATCGGGATCATGGACATCATCGCCGACGCGCACGCGCGCGGCACCACGGTGATCGTCGCCACCCACGACCCGACCCTCATCGAGCGCTACCCGCACCGGCGCCTGGTTCTCGAGCACGGGCGGCTGGTCGTCGACCGGCCGCCGGGCGCCTACTCCAGCAGCATCCGCCAGGCCGCGGCCCCGGTCGCGTGATCGACGCGCGCGGAACACGCCGCGCCTGGTCCGCGCTGCGTTCGGGCTTCCGGGGGCTGCGCGCGGCGCCCGGGGTGTTCGCGCTGGCCGTCTCGACCATGGCGGCCGGCCTGCTCGTGCTCGGCGCCTACCTGCTGGTCGTGCAGAACATGCGCGGCGTGCTCGACGGTGTCGGGGACGACCTGCGCGTGGTCGCGTTCCTGGGGGTCGGCGCGCCGCCCGCGCCGGAGGTCGTGCAGGAGCTGACCCGATCTCTGGGCGGCGTGGAGGGTGTGGCCTCGGTGCGCTGGGTGTCGCCAGAGGCGGCCCTGGAGCGTCTGCGATCCGACCTCGGTGCCGATGCCGACGTGCTCGAGGGTCTCGACGCCAACCCGCTGCCCGGCTCCTTCGAGATCGAGGTCGCCGCGGCACAGCGCGGCCCCGATGCGCTGCGCGAGCTGGTCGCGAAGCTCGGGGCCCCGGAGCCGATCGCCGAGGTGCGCTACCGCGCCGACTGGGCCGAGGGCTACGCCAGCATCGTCCGCGCCGCCGAGGCCATCGGGCTGGCGCTGGGCGCGTTCCTGGCCGCCGTGCTCGCGGCGATCGCCGCGGGCACCGTACGCCTGTCGGTCTACTCGCGCGCCGACGAGATCCAGATCCAGCGGCTGGTGGGCGCCGGGGGCATCTACGTGCGCACGCCGTTCTACCTCGAGGCCGCGGTGCAGGGCCTGCTGGCCGCGGCGCTCGCGCTCGGGGTGCTGCGCGGCCTGTACGCGCTGGGTCTGCCGCTGCTGCGCGAGCCGCTGGCCTTCGTGATCGGCACGGGCGGGATGCGGTTCTTCTCGCCGCTGGAGTGCGCCGCCCTGCTGCTGCTGGGCGTGCTGCTGGGCGCGGGCGGCGCGGCCCTGTCGCTGCTACGCCTGGAGGACGCCGGGTCGTGAGCTTTGCGGCGCGCCGGCTGGCGGCCGGGTTCCTGCTGCTGCTGGGGCTGTCGGCGATCGCGGGGGCTGACGAGCGCCGCGATCGCCTGGCCGAGCTGCGCGCCCAGATCGAGGCGCGGGAGGCGCGCGCGCGTGAGCTGACCGCAGAGGCTTCCGACGAGCGGGCGCGCCTCGAGGGCCTCGACCGCGAGCTGAGCGAGCTGCGCCGCAGCATGCGGCTGCTGCGCGAGCGCGAGAAGCAGGCCGCCGTGGCACTGGAGCGCGCGCGGGGCCAGGCGGCCAGCGCAGCGTCGCAGGTCGAGGAGACCGGGCGCGCACTCGACCGCCGCCTGGTGGCCCTGTACAAGCACGTCGCGACCGGCGGCAGCGTGGCGCTGGCGGGCGCCGCGGACCTGGAGTCGCTGGCGCGACGCCGCGCGGACCTGGCGCGGATCGTGGATCGCGACCGCTCGCTCTTCGCGCGGCACCGCGCCGCACGCGACCAGCTGCGCGACGCCGAGGGCGACGCCGAGGCGTCGCTCGCGGAGGTGCGGGGCGCGCGGCGCGCCGCGGCACGCCGCGAGGACGCGGTGCGCCGCAAGACCGTGGAGCGCCGCAACCTGGTGGCGCTGCTTCGAACCCGCGCCGATCGTGAGACCCGGACCGCGGCGGAGCTGCGGGCCGCGGCGCAGCGCCTCGAGGAGGCCATATCGGGGCTGCCGCGCGAGGGCTCGCCAGGCGACGGGCTGCGCCGCGGTGCTCTGCACCGCCCGACCGACGGCCCGGTCCGCCTGGCCTTCGGGCGCCAGACCGACCCGGAGTTCGGCACCCAGACGCTGCGCAATGGCATCGAGATCACGGCCGGGCGCGGCGCGCCGGTGCGCGCCGTGGCGGACGCCCGGGTGCTCTTTGCCGGATGGTTCCGCGGCTATGGCCAGATGATCATCTGTGACCACGGTGGCGATGACCTGACGGTGCTCGGATACCTCGAGGAGCTGCTCGTGGAGCGGGGTGAGGTGGTTCGCGCCGGCCAGGAAATCGGTACAGTCGGAGAGACCGGCTCGCTGTCCGGACCCGGGCTGTACTTCGAGGTCCGCCGCGACGGGAAACCGGTCGACCCCGAGCCCTGGCTGCGACGCTGACCGTCGGGCCCGGGACGTCACACCAGGAGATCCGATCGATGCGCAAGCTCCGGCTGCTGACCACGGCGAGTCTGGCCGGCATCCTGCTCGTCAACGCAGTCCTGCTCGTCGGCCTTGCCCTGCGCGAGACCCGCGCCGCGCCGCGCTACGAGGACCTGCAGCTCTTCAGTCGCGTGCTCAGCCTCGTGCAGGAGCACTACGTCAACGAGGTGGACGAGCGCGAGCTGATCGAGGGCGCGATCGAGGGGCTGCTCAGCAAGCTCGACCCGCACACGAGCTACCTGTCGCGCGACCTCTACCAGGAGATCCAGCGCGACACCAAGGGCGAGTTCGAGGGGCTGGGGATCGAGATCACCAAGGGCACCGACTACGTGACGGTGGTCTCGCCGATCGACGGCACCCCGGCCGCCGCGGCCGGGCTGCGCGCGCGCGACCAGATCGTCGCGGTATGCCCCGAGGCGACCGAGGACTCCTGCAAGTCCACGCAGGACATGAACCTGCTCGAGGCGGTCAAGCTCATGCGCGGCCCGCGCGGCACGAAGATCATGATCCAGGTGCTGCGCGAGGGCTGGATGACGCCAAAGCCCTTCGTGATCAAGCGCGACGCAATCAAGGTCTCGAGCGTGCGCCAGAACGAGATCGAGCCCGGCATGCCGTACGTTCGCATCAGCCAGTTCCAGGAGCGCACGTCGCGTGACCTGCGCGACGCGCTGGCCGTGGCGCGCAGCGCCGGGCCGATTCGCGGCCTGGTGCTCGACCTGCGCGACAACCCGGGGGGTCTGCTCGAGCAGGCCGTCAACGTCGCCGACCTCTTCCTGCGCCAGGGCGTGATCGTCACCAGCGAGGGGCGCAGCAACGGCAGTGGCATGCAGTGGACCGCCCAGGCCGAGGGTACCGAGCCCGACTACCCGATCGTGGTGCTCGTCAACGGGGGAAGCGCGTCGGCATCGGAGATCGTTGCCGGAGCGCTGCAGGACCACGAGCGCGCGATCGTCATGGGCGAGGAGACCTTCGGCAAGGGGTCCGTGCAGACGATCATCCCGCTCGAGGACGAGTCCGGGCTGCGCCTGACGACCGCCCTGTACTACCTGCCCGAGGGCCGCTCGATCCAGGAGACCCGCATCAAGCCCGACGTCGTCGTGGAGCAGTTCTCCGAGGCCCAGGTCGAGGCCATCGAGGAGGCTGGCGAGCGCAAGAGCTTCGGCGAGGTGGATCTCGAGGGACATCTGGCCTCGCCCGAGGGCGAGGACCCGGGGGAGGCCGCGGAGGGGGAAGAGGACGAGACGCCGCTGACGCGCGCCGAGCGCTTCACCCGCCAGCTCCAGCGCGATCGCCAGCTCGCGCGCGCCGTCGATCTGCTCAAGAGCTGGTCGATCTTCTCCCGGCTCGATCTCGGCGGCGCGGGGGGCTGAAGAACCTCCGTACGTGGACGACGTCTACAGCGTTTCCGAGCTGGTGGCCGAGCTGCGGGACTGGCTCGCGGAGGCGTTCGCGGACGTCTGGGTGGAGGGGGAGGTCGGCGGCCTGACGCGCTCGCGCGCGGGTCACCTCTACCTGTCGCTGAAGGGCGCCGACGCCCAGCTCGACGCGGTGCTCTTTCGCGGCTCGGCGCGGCAGCTGCCGCTGGAGCCCGAGGACGGCCTGGTCGTGCGTGCGCACGGCCGCGTGGACCTGTACGCGCCTCGCGGTCGCCTGCAGCTGATCGTCGACGAGCTGCGGCCTCGTGGTGAGGGCGCGTTGCGCCTGGCCTTCGAGCGTCTCCGCGTCGCGCTCGAGGCCGAGGGCCTGTTCGACGCCTCGCGCAAGCGCCCGTTGCCGCTGGTCCCGCGGCGCATCGGGGTGGTCACGTCGGTCCGGGGTGCCGCGCTGCACGACTTCCTGCGCGCGCTGGGCCAGCGCTGGCCCGCTGCCGACGTGCTGGTCTGCGATGCCAGCGTGCAGGGAGAGAGCGCCTGGCGCGAGGTCGTGCGCGCCCTGCACCTGCTCGACGCGCGCGACGATGTCGACGTGCTCGTGCTGACCCGCGGCGGCGGCTCGCTCGAGGACCTGTGGACGTTCAACCGCGAGGAGCTGGTGCGCGCGATCGTCGAGCTCCAGAAGCCCGTGGTCTCGGCGATCGGTCACGAGGTCGACATGGTGCTGACGGACCTGGCCGCGGACGCCCGCGCACCGACGCCGACCGCGGCCGCGGCGCTGGTGGCGCCCGACGCCGCGGCGCTGCGCGCGCGGATCGGCGAGCTCGACGGGCGCCTGCAGCGCGCGGCTCGTGGCCGGCTGGAGCGCTCACGCGAGCGCGTCACGGGGCTGCAGCGTGGGCTGGTGCATCCGGCACAGCGCCTGGCGGCCGGGCGCGCTCGCTGCGAGCAGCTGGCCGGCCGCCTGCGCGCAGCCCTCGACCGCGCCGCGGAGCGCCGCCGCGGGGGGCTCGCCTCGCTGGCCGGGCGGCTCGACGCGCTCTCGCCGCTGGCGGTGCTGGGGCGCGGCTATGCCCTGGCGCGGCGCGAGGCCGACGGCGCGCTGCTCCGCGACGGGCGCCAGGTGAAGCCGGACGATATGGTCAGCGTCCGGCTGGCGCGCGGCGGCCTGCGCGCGCGGGTGACCGGGACGACGGAGGAGCCGTGAGCGAGACTCCCGACGCCGGCCCACCGCGCAGCTTCGAGCAGGCGCTGGAGGCGCTCGAGGACGTGGTCCGTCAGCTCGAGCGGGGCGACCTGTCGCTGGAGGACGCTCTGGGCGCCTTCGAGCGCGGCGTGGGCCTGGTGCAGCACTGCAGGGGTCAGCTCGACGCGGCGGAGCTGCGCATCGCGGAGCTGGTCGAGCGCTCCGGCGAGCTGGCCGAGCGGCCCGGTCTGCCGGAGCCGGGGACGTGAGCGCGCTCCCGGACTTCCTCGAGGACTATCGCGCCCGCGTCGAGGCGGATCTCGATGCGGCGCTGCCCGCGTCCGACGCGCCCCCGGCGCCCCTGCACGCGGCCATGCGCTACGCCGTGCTCGAGGGCGGCAAGCGGCTGCGGCCCGCGCTGGCCTTCGCCGCGGCTGCCGCCGCGGGAGGCGAGCCCGACGCCGCCACGCCGGTCGCCAGCGCGGTCGAGCTGGTCCACGCCTACTCGCTGGTGCACGACGACCTGCCCGCGATGGACGACGACGCCGAGCGCCGCGGGCGTCCCACGGTGCACGTGAAGTTCGGCGAGGCCTGCGCGATCCTCGCGGGCGACGCGCTGCTGGCGGCGGCCTTCGCCCAGCTGGCGCGGCCCGGCATCCCGCGCGAGGCCACCGCGCGCCTGGCCCACGCGGCGGGCTCGCAGGCGCTGGTCGGCGGGCAGGTGGACGATCTGTCCTTCCGCAGCGGCCCGGTCAGCCTGGAGCGCGTCGAGTCGGTGCACCTGCGCAAGACGGCCGCCCTGTTCCGCTTCGCGACCTGGGGCGGGGGCGCCGCGGCGGGTGCCGGGCCCGGGGAGCTCGAGCGACTCGACGCGTTCGGCCGCGACTACGGCCTGGCGTTCCAGACCGTGGACGACCTGCTGGACGGGGGACGCGACGAGTGCTCGGTGCTGCGGGTGATGGAGCCCACGCGGGCCCGGGAGCGCGCGCTGGGCCTCCTGGGAGCGGCGGCACGGACCGCTGCGGGCTTCGGGCCGGGCGGCGAGACCCTGGCCGCGCTGGCCAATGCCCTCGAGGGACGGCTACCGTAGGCACCGCATGTCGATCCTCGATGCCATCGGCTCGCCTGCCGCGCTGCGCGAGCTTCCGGAGGAGCGCCTTCCCGAGGTCTGCGACGCGGTTCGCGGGGAGATCATCGAGACCATCTCCAAGACCGGCGGGCACCTGGCTGCTGGCCTGGGCGCCGTCGAGCTGGCCGTGGCGCTGCACTACGTGTTCGAGACGCCCGACGATCGGCTGATCTGGGACGTCGGCCACCAGGGCTATCCGCACAAGATGCTCACCGGCCGGCGCGAGCAGTTCGCCAGCATCGGCAAGAAGGGCGGCATGGGAAAGTTCCTGCGCCGCCACGAGAGCGAGTACGACGTCTTCGGGGCGGGGCACGCGGGCACCTCGATCTCGGCCGCCACCGGCATCGCCGAGGCCATCCGCCGCCGCGGCGGTGCGGAGCGCGCGATCGCGGTGATCGGAGACGGTGCGCTCACCGCCGGCATGGCGTACGAGGGTCTCAACAACGCCGGCTATCTGCGCCTGAGCAACCTGGTGGTCGTGCTCAACGACAACGAGATGTCGATCTCGCCGAACGTGGGCGCGCTCACCAGCTTCCTGGCCCGGCGCTGGTCCGCGCCGCAGACGCGCCGCCTCAAGCACGGCGTGAAGTCGCTGCTCGAGTCGCTGCCCGTGGCCGGCGATCCGATGGTCGGGCTGGCACGGCGCGCCGAGCAGGCCTTCAAGACGTTCATCTCCCCGGCGATGCTCTTCGAGGGCCTGGGCTTCAACTACATCGGCCCGATCGATGGCCACAACATCGCCGAGCTCGTGGAGACCCTGCGCAACGTGCGCGACATCGAGGACAACGAGCACCCGGTCCTGGTGCACTGCCGCACGCAGAAGGGCCACGGCTACGAGCCCTCGCAGGCGGATCCGGTCAAGTACCACGGCGTGTCCAGGTTCGAGGTCTCCTCGGGAACCATGGACAAGTCGGGCGGCGGCGCGCCGTCCTGGACCAGTGTCTTCGCCGATGCGCTCATCGAGCTGGCTCGCGAGGACGAGCGCATCGTCGGCATCACGGCCGCGATGGCGGGCGGCACCGGGCTGGACAAGCTCGAGAAGGCGCTCCCCGACCGCTTTTACGACGTGGGCATCGCCGAGCAGCACGCCGTGACGTTCGCCGGCGGCCTGGCGACCGAGGGCATGAAGCCCGTCTGCGCGATCTACTCGACGTTCCTGCAGCGTGCCTTCGACCAGATCGTGCACGACGTCTGCGTGCAGAACCTCGACGTGACCTTCGCGCTGGATCGCGCGGGCCTCGTGGGCGCCGACGGTGCGACCCACCAGGGCTTCTACGACATGGCCTACCTGCGCAGCCTGCCCAACATGGTGGTGATGGCTCCGCGCGACGAGAACGAGCTGCGTCAGATGCTGCGAACGGCCATCGAGCACCCCGGTCCGGCTGCGCTGCGCTACCCGCGCGGAGCGGCCCGCGGCGTGCCGCTGGACGCCGACATCAAGTCGCTGGAGATCGGACGCGCCGAGCTGCTGCGCGACGGCGACGACGTGGCGATCGTCGCGATCGGCAACGTGGTCGAGCAGGCCGAGAGGGCGGCGGAGGCCCTGTACGCCGACGGCATCTCGGCGGCGGTGCTCAACGCGCGCTTCGTCAAGCCGCTCGACGCCGCCTGGGTGCTCGAGCTCGGCACGCGCTGCCGCGCCATGGTCGTGGTCGAGGAGCACTCGGGCATGGGCGGCTTCGGCGACGCGGTCGCCGCCGCGCTTCTCGAGGGCGGGGTGTCGGTGCCGCTGCGCAAGCTGGGGATCCCGGACCGGTTGATCGAGCACGGCGGGCAGGCCGAGTGGATGGCCGAGCTGGGTCTGGACGCGGCCGGCATCGAGCGCGCCGCCCGCGAGCTGCTCGCCTAGGCGGGCCCTTGCCCGGCAAGGTCCGCCTCGACGAGCGCGTCGTCGAGCTGGGGCTGGCGCCGACCCGGAGCCGCGCGCAGGCGTTCATCCGCGCCGGGGACGTGCGCCGCGGCGACCGCGTCCTCGACAAGCCCGGCATGCTCGTGCCCGCCGACGTCGAGCTCGAGCTGCGCGCCCGCCCGGCCTTCGTCTCGCGCGGCGGGCAGAAGCTGGCCGACGCGCTCGACGCGCTCGACCTCGATCCCGGGGGCTGGCGCTGCGCCGACGTCGGCGCCTCGACCGGCGGCTTCACGGACTGCCTGCTGCAGCGCGGGGCGCGTCAGGTCTGGGCGATCGATGTGGGCTACGGGCAGCTCGACGCGCGGCTGCGCGCCGATCCGCGCGTGCACGTGCTCGAGCGCACCAATGTGCGCCACTTCTCGCTGCCGGCCGGCGAGGATCGCTTCGACCTGGTCACCGCCGACCTGAGCTTCATCTCGCTGCGCCTGGTGCTGGGGCGCCTGATCGACCTGGTCCGGCCCGGCGGCTGGCTTCTGCCGATGGTCAAGCCGCAGTTCGAGCTGGAGCGGGGCGAGGTCGGCAAGGGCGGAGTGGTGCGCGATCCGGCCCTGCGCGCGGCGGCGGCAGCTCGTGTGCAGGAGGCGGCCAGCGCCGCGGGCCTCGAGGCGGCCGGAGGGGTCGAGAACGCCGTGACGGGTCCCAGGGGCAACGTGGAGCGCTTTCTGCTGCTGCGGCGGCCCTGAGCACGAGGGAGCTTGCTTGCGGCACCTCCGTGCCGATATAGAATCGAAAGCGCGGTGAGGCCCGTCCCAGGGGAGTGCCCGGAGCTGCCCCGAGGGCACGACCGGGTGGCGATCCCAACGGTCACTCCCGACGGAGGTTCGACGATGTCCGTGATCCAGCTGACCGAGATGGCGGCCGTGAAGGTCCAGCAGCTCATCGAGCGCGACGGGCGCGATGGCTACGCCCTGCGCCTGAAGGTCGTGGGTGGCGGCTGCAGCGGCCTCCAGTACCAGCTCATGTTCGACGACGAGGTCGGCGAGTGGGACCAGGCCTTTGAGGTCCATGGCGTGCCGGTCGTGGTCGACTCGAAGAGCGCCGTGTACCTGGTCGGCACGACCGTGGACTACGTCGACGACCTCGACTCCAGCGGGTTCAAGATCGAGAACCCGAACGCGACCGAGACCTGCGGCTGCGGCCAGAGCTTCGGCGCCTGAGCGACGACGCTCCTCCCGTCTACCTCGACTACCAGGCGACCACGCCCTGTGACCCGTCCGTGGTCGAGGCCATGGCGCCGTGGTGGACGGAGCGCTTCGGGAACGCCGCCAGCCGCACGCACGCCGCCGGGCACGCCGCGGCGGCGGCCGTGGACGCCGCGCGCCGTCAGGTCGCCGCGCTCGTCGGTGCCGACGCACGCGAGGTGATCTTCACCTCGGGAGCCACCGAGGCCAGCAACCTGGCCCTGATCGGTGCCGCCCGCGCGCGTCCCGCCGGCCGCGACGGACTGGTGACCCTGACGACGGAGCACCGGGCGGTGCTCGATCCGCTGGCGCAGCTCGAGCGCGAGGGGCTGCGCGTCACGCGGGTGCGCGTGGACCGCGAGGGTCTGGCAGACCTCGACGCGCTCGACGCCGCCCTCGACGAGCGCACGCTGCTGGTCAGCGTCATGCACGCCAACAACGAGATCGGCGTGATCCAGGACCTGGCGGCGATTGCCGCGCGCGCGCACGCGGTGGGAGCGCGGCTGCACTCCGACGCGGCGCAGTCCGCGGGCAAGATCGAGCTGGACGTGGCGGCGCTGGACGTCGACCTGCTCTCGCTGTCGGCGCACAAGCTGTACGGGCCCAAGGGAATCGGCGCGCTGCTCGTGCGCCGCCGGCGCCCTCCGCTGGCGCTCGCGCCGCTGCTGCACGGCGGCGGGCACGAGCGCGGCCTGCGCAGCGGCACGCTTCCGGTGCCGCTCTGCGTCGGCTTCGGCGCCGCGTGCGCGCTCGCGAGCGAACGGCGCGCCTCCGACGCCGCCCGCCAGACCGCGCTGCGCGCGCGGCTCTGGGAGGGCCTGCGCGAGCGGATCGGCGGCGTGCGCCTCAACGGCCACCCAGAGCGGCGCCTGCCGGGCAACCTGAACGTGACCTTCCCCGTCGAGGGCGAGGCGCTGCTGGCGGCGACCCCCGAGCTGGCGCTGTCGGCGGGCTCGGCGTGCAGCTCGGCGATCCCCGAGCCGTCGCACGTGCTGCGCGCGCTCGGGCTCGACGCGCGCGCAGCGCTGGGCTCGCTGCGCCTCTCGCTCGGCCGTCCGACCGGCGAGGCCGACGTGGAGCGCGCCATCGAGGTGCTCGCCGCGGCGGTGGCGCGGCTCCGGGGCCGCTGAGCGGCCCCCGGGCCGCTATGCTCACGCCCCCGGAGGGCCGGTTGCAGCCGAAGAGCGAGAACGTCGTCTGGAATCACAGCCTCGTGAAGCCCGGGGAGCGCCGCGCGCTGCTCGGGCACGGGGCCGTCACGCTGTGGTTCACGGGCCTGTCGGGCTCCGGCAAGTCCACGCTCTGCAACGCCGTGGAGAAGCGCCTGGTCGAGCTGGGCGCCATCGCCTACGTGCTCGACGGTGACAACGTGCGCGTGGGCCTGTGCGCCGACCTCGGCTTCGAGCCGGCCGATCGCAGCGAGAACATCCGCCGCGTGGGTCAGGTGGCGCGCCTGTTCAACGATGCTGGCGTGATCGTGCTGACCGCCTTCATCTCGCCGTATCGCTCGGATCGCTCGAGCGCGCGCGAGATCCTGCCCGCGGGGCAGTTCGTCGAGGTCTTCGTGGACACGCCGCTGGAGGTCTGCGAGCAGAGGGATGTGAAGGGCCTGTACGCGCGCGCGCGCGCCGGCGAGATTCCCGAGTTCACGGGGATCTCGGCCCCGTACGAGCCCCCCGAGGCCGCGGAGATCCGGCTGCCGGCGGGGGAGCGCGACGTGGACTGGTGCGTCGAGCGCGTCATCGAGTACCTGCGGCAGACAGACGTGCTCGCCTCCTGAGGACTGGTCTCAGGCGCGCGTGGGATCGCGCCGATACGGATTGCCGGGGCCCCGGGGCGTTGTTACGATCCCGAGGTTCGTCTTTTCTTTCGGGGTGTTGCGCGTTCGGATGCCCCGAGCTGCGCCGCCGGGCGCCATCCACCGAGCGACGATGCGACCGACTGCCAAGACCCTTGCTGCGCTGCTGAGCTGCGTCGTCGTCGCGGGCTGCGCCGGACCGCGCGGGCCCGCGCCCGCGAGCTCGACCGCGCTGTCGGCCGATCCGCGCTCGGAGGCCTGGGCCGCGTTCCTGGCCGCGAGCCAGGCACACGATCGCGGCCGGCTGCTCGAGGCCGCCGAGCTGTACGAGCGCGCGGCCGAGCTCGACCCGGACTCGAAGGAGCTGCCCCGGCACCTGGCCGGCGTCTGGGCGCAGCTCGGACAGCTCGACCGCGCCGTGCCGCACGCGGCCCGGGCGCTGGAGCTCGATCCCGAGGACGACCGCCTGCGGGTCTCGATCGCGCGCCTCTACGTGAACCTGGAGCGGCTGGCCGACGCCGCGGCCGTGCTCGAGCCGATGCTCGAGGCGCCGGATCTCGACGAGGAGATCACGGCCATGCTCTTCGCGCTGTACGCGCGCATGGACCGCGTGGACGATGCGGAGCGCGTTGCCCGGCGGATCATGGAGGCGAATCCCGAGGACCTGCGAGGACACCTCGCCCTGGGCGTGATCTACGAGCGGGCAGGGCGCTGGGACGAGGCCGTCGCCCTGTACCGCGAGGCGCTGGCGCTGGAGCCCGAGCGCACTGCTCTGTACGACTACCTGGCGCGGGTGAACCAGGCACGAGGGGACGCCGCCGGCGAGCTCGCCGTGCTGCACGAGAAGCTGGCGGTGGTCGAGGACGATCGCCGCGCGCTCGGGCGCATCGCCGAGATCCACGAGGAGGCCGGGGACCGCGAGCGCGCCCGCGAGGCGCTCGAGGCGCTGGTGCGGGCTCATCCGGACCTGGTGCCGGCACAGCTGCGCCTCGGCGCGATGCTCTACGAGATGCAGGAGCTCGAGGCCGCCGAGGAGCACTTCCGCAGCGTGGTCGCGGACGCCGTCTCGCTACCCCAGCCGGTGATCCTGCACGCCGGGCAGTACTTCCTGGGCCTCGTGCTCGCCGATCGCGAGGCCTTCGACGAGGCGCTCGAGCTGCTCGAGGAGATCCCGCCGACGTCGGTGCGCTTCCCCGACGCGCGGCGCCTGCGCGCCTGGATCCACGAGCGGCGCGACGACATCGACGCGGCGATCGTCGACGCGCGCCAGGCGCTGGCCTCGGCCGAGGACCCGCGCCGCCACGGTGTCTTCCTGGCCGGGCTGTACCAGCGCCGGGGCGACATGGACGCCGCGCTCGGCGTCATGAACGACCTGATCGCCGAGTACCCCGACGACGTGGAGCTGCTCTACGACCTCGGCGTGATCCACGGCGAGGCCAGCGAGATGGAGCGCTCGCTCGAGCTGATGAACGAGGTGCTGGCGCGCAACCCGGACCACTACCGGGCGCTGAACTACGTGGGCTACTCCTGGGCCGAGCGCGGCGAGCGTCTCGACGAGGCGGAGCGCATGATCCGGCGCGCGATCGAGCTCGAGCCCGACGACGGCTACATCATCGACAGCCTCGGCTGGGTGCTCTACCAGCGCGGGCTCCAGCAGATCGCCGCGGGCGACGGCGACCGCGCGCGCGTGCTCTTCCGCGAGGCGATCGAGAAGCTCGAGCTGGCGCTCGCGAAGCTCGAACGCCGCGATCCGATCATCACCTGGCACCTGGGCGATGCCTACCGCTCGGTCTCGCGCTTCGAGGAGGCGCTGCGCACCTACCAGGAGGCGCTGGAACTCGGTCCCGGGGACGAGGAGGCCGAGGAGATCCGCGGCCAGATCGAGCTGCTCGAGCTGCAGCTCCGCGAGAGTCGCGCCGGGGCCGCGCGCTGATGCGCCGCACCGGCGCCCTGGCGTGCGCCGCCGTGCTTGCCGCCGGCTGCGCGCACGCGCCGCCGGCCCCGCTCGCGCCGGTGCCGATCGCAGAGGCGCGTCAGGCGCTGGCGCGCATCGACCGCGAGGCCGACGCGCGCGTGGGGCTGCGGGCCGTGGGCCGCCTGCGCCTGGTGACGCCCGAGGGCGACGGGCGCGTCCGCGAGATCATCCTGGCACAGAGACCCGACCGGCTGCGGCTGGAGTCGCACGGGCCGCTGGGCCAGGCGGTCGGGCTGCTGGTCACGGCGGACGGCGAGTACAGCTTCTTCGACGGCCAGCGCCTGGAGTCCGGTGCGGTGCACGACGACCTGCTGGCGCGTCGTCTCGGCCTCGAGCTGCGGCCAGACGAGGCGGTCGAGCTGCTGCTGGCGGCGCCCCCGATCCCCGGCATCGCGCGCGCCGCGTTCCGCCGCGACTCCGACACCGTGGTCGATGGCGACGGCTGGCGCGTGGTCTACGACGCGCTCGGCGATCTGGCCCTGCTCGAGACGCTGGAGGCCGACGGGAGCGTGCGCTGGCGCGCCCGCTACGCGGGCTGGCGCGACGAGCCGGGCGGGCGCTTCCCTCGTGAGCTGGAGCTGGAGTTCCCGGCGACGCAGGTCCGCGCCGAGCTGGCGCTCAGCCGCGTCGAGCTGAACCCCGAGCTGCGACCCGGCCAGTTCCGCGCCCCGGGGGCGCGTCCTTGAGCGCACCCGTGCTGAGCGTGCGCGACCTGCGCGTGGCGTTCCACACGCCGCGGGGCGTGCTGACGGCCGTGGACGGCATCGACTTCGACGTCCACCCCGGCGAGACGCTGTGCGTGGTCGGCGAGTCGGGCTGCGGCAAGTCGGTCACGGCGCTGTCGATCCTGCGCCTGCTGCCCGAGCCGCCGGCGCGCATCGAGGCGGGCGAGGTGCTGTACCGCGGCCGCGACCTGCTGAAGCTCGACCCCGAGGAGCTGCGCCAGGTTCGCGGCAGCCGCATCGCCATGATCTTCCAGGAGCCGATGACCTCGCTCAACCCGGTCTTCCGCGTGCAGGACCAGATCGGTGAGGCGCTTCGCGTCCACACCTCGATGAGCGCCAGCGAGTGTCGCGAGCGCGTGATGGAGCTGCTCGAGCTCGTCGGCATTCCCGACCCCGCGCAGCGCGCGCGCGACTACCCGCACCAGCTCTCGGGCGGAATGCGCCAGCGTGTGATGATCGCGATGGCGCTCGCCTGCGAGCCCGACGTGCTGATCGCCGACGAGCCCACCACGGCGCTCGACGTGACGATCCAGGCCCAGATCCTGGAGCTGCTCGACTCGCTCAAGCAGCGCTTCGAGATGGCGGTGCTGCTGATCACGCACGATCTGGGCGTGGTCGCGCAGACGGCGCAGCGCGTGGCGGTCTTCTACGCCGGCCGGGTCGTCGAGATGGGCGATGTCGACGAGATCTTCGCCGCACCGCGCCACCCGTACACGCGCGGCCTGATGCTGGCCATGCCGGGCCGCACCCCCCACCGCGGGCGGCTGAACGTGATCGAGGGCGTCGTGCCCGACCTGAGCTCGCGCCCGTCCGGCTGCAGCTTCCGGGAACGCTGTCCCGGAGCACAGGCGGACTGCGCGGAGATCGATCCCAAGCTCGAGGTGCACGGCGGGCGCGCCCTGGCATGCCTGCACCCGCTCGACCCGGAGCCCGTGTGAGCGCGCCGCTCCTCCAGGTTCGCGGGCTGCACAAGGCATTCCCGGTCGGCGGTGGCTGGCTGGGCCGGCGCCGCTGGCTGCACGCGGTGGCGGGAGTCGATCTGGAGCTCCAGCCGGGTGAGACGCTGGGCGTCGTGGGCGAGTCGGGCTGCGGCAAGTCCACGCTGGCGCGCCTCATCCTGCGCCTGATCGAGCCCGACCAGGGCGAGGTCCGCTTCGAGGGCACCGACATGGGCGGGCTCGGCCGCCGCGAGCTCCGGGCGCTGCGGCGCCGCATGCAGATCATCTTCCAGGATCCGTACGCCTCGCTGAATCCCCGCATGAGCGTGGGCGAGGCCATCGCCGAGGGTATGCGGGTGCACGGCATGGCAGACGCCGCCGGGCGCCAGGAGCGGGTTCGGGAGCTGCTGGGCGTGGTGGGGCTGCAGGCCGACCACGCCGAGCGCTACCCGCACGAGTTCAGCGGCGGCCAGCGGCAGCGCATCGGAATCGCGCGTGCCCTCGCCGTGGAGCCCCGCCTGGTGATCGGTGACGAGCCGGTCTCGTCACTCGACGTCTCGATCCAGGCGCAGATCCTGAACCTGCTGGTCGATCTGCAGGAGCGCTTCGGGCTGGCCTACGTCTTCATCTCGCACGACCTGCGCGTCGTCCAGCACCTGACCGATCGGATCGCGGTCATGTACCTGGGCCGCGTGGTCGAGAGCGCGCGCAGCGAGGACCTGTACGCCACGCCGCAGCACCCGTACACCGAGGCGCTGCTCTCGGCGGTGCCCGTGCCCGATCCCACGCGCCGGCGCGAGCGCATCGCGCTTCGCGGCGACGTTCCGAGCCCGATCGATCCCCCGTCGGGCTGCCCGTTTCACCCGCGGTGTCCGCGTGCAGTCGAGCGCTGCACGACGGAGCGGCCCGAGCTGCGCGAGGTCGCACCCGGCCACGTCACCGCCTGTCACCTGGCCCCACTCTGAGGAGCAAGCGATCATGCGCGTCGAGTACACCTTCGGCCTGGAAGAGGTCGAGATTCCGTACTTCTCGGTCGAGAGCATGGAGGGTCCGGAGAAGCTGTTCCGGCTCGCCACGCTGATCCTTAACGTGATCGAGGTCAAGGAACGGATCGACGTGATCTTCCACAGCCCCAACCAGAACGACCTGCCGCGGAAGATCTCCTCGTTCGAGACGATCCTGCGCAGCGCGCCGCGCTCGCCGGATGTCGCGTTCGAGGAGGGCGAGCAGGGCTCGCTGGGCAGCTCCTACTACCGCTGGGTGACGATCCATCACCGCAACAGCTGAGGCGGCCCGCACCCCGACCAGCGGTGCGCGCGCCGCAGGCTCTCCGCGATCACGTCGCGCCGCAGGTTCTCGCGCGCGTCCCCCGTCTCCGCGCGCGCGAGATAGGTGTCGAGCGCGCGCTCGCGCAGGGCGCCGTCCACGGAGTCGGGCAGGGCGGCGTTGAGCTGGGCCAGGTTCTTGACCCGGCGCCGCCGCGCCACGCCGCGACCGAAGCTCACGCGCCCGTAGTCGATCAGGCGCGGGCCGGTTCCTGGCGTCCAGGCGACGTTGTTGGCCTTGAGGTCCGCGTGATAGATCCCGCGCCGGTGCAGGCGCGCCAGCAGGTCTCCCAGGGCCTCCGCGAGCTCGCGCCGCTGCGCGTCGGGGACGTCGGACAGATCGTGCTCGACGCGGTCGATCAGCGTCGGGCCGGCGTCGTGCATGACCAGCCAGCGGCCGGCCCAGCCGACGGCTCGCCCGGTCGGGATCCCGCGCATCTCCAGACCGTGGCCCCCGATCCAGGCGCGGCGTGCCTCGCGGGTGCTGCGGTGACGCTTGACCACCCAGCCGTCGTGGCGCCAGAGCGTTCCATTGTGGCCGTCCTTGAACGGCGCGCGGGCCCGCGCCTGCTCGACGGCGTCGGCGAGCGTCCCGGGCTCGACGGCGCGCGCACGGAAGCCCCGCTTCCCGTCGAGCTTCCAGGCCGTGAAGCCCGAGCTCTCCTTGCAGCAGCGCTTCGTGCGGCTGCGCCAGTGTCGCTGCGCGCGGCGGTCGCGGGCGCGCCGTGCTCCGGCGAGCTGCGGTGGCAGTGGCTCGCCGAGCGAGTACGCCAGGAAGCCCAGGTCCCAGCGGCGCAGGAAGCGTGGCACGCGGGGCAGGAAGCGCGAGCGCTGCAGGTCGAGCAGCCAGAGCCGGCCCCCGGAGAGCATCAGGTTGCCGACGTGCAGGTCTCCGTGGAACATCCCCGCGTCGTGCATGCGCCGGGTCAGCGCGAGCACGGAGTCGAGGTCGGCGCGCGTGGCCTCGCGCGGCTCGGGCAGTCGCTCCAGGGCGATCCAGTCGTCGCCGTACCCGAGGACTTCCGGGACGGGCAGGCCGCGCGCGCGGGCGCGCTCCAGGTTGCGCGCCTCGCGCGTGGCGACCTCGGGACGGCGTCGGAAGAGCTTGATGAACGCCGCGTCTGCGGTGGCGGCGAGGCGCACCGGGCTATCCTTCAGGATCTCGACGCCCGCGGGTCGCTCCCCCGCGCGCAGGCCGCGCGCCAGGGCCTCGAGCCGCTCCTGCTTCAAGCCCGCACCCGCGCGTAGAGCTCGAGCACGCGGTCCGCGTGCCTCTGCCAGGTGAAGTCCGCCGCGCGCTGCCGCGCCGCCTCGCCCATCGTGCGCAGTCGACCCGGGTCGTCGAGCGCGCGCAGGGCGGGTGCGAAGTCGTGCGCGGCGATCCAGCCGGAGATGCCCGGCTCGATCAGCTCCGCCGCCCCGTTGGTCGGCGTGGTCGCGACCGGCAGGCCCGAGGCCATGGCCTCGAGGCAGGCGTTGGCGAAGGCATCGTAGCGGGTCGGCAGCACCAGCAGCTCCGCCGCGGCGTGCAGCGCTTCCACGTCGGATCGCGGGCCGAGGAAGTGCACGCGTCCTCCGAGGCCCCGGCGCCGGGCATGCTCCCGGTAGGGACCGGGCGCGTCGCCGCCGGCCACCAGCAGGCAGCCCTTGCCCCCGGCGTCCGCCAGCGCGTCGATCGCGGCGCGCAGACCCTTGCGCTCGAAGCCGTGCCCGACGAAGAGTGCCGCGGGCCCCTCGATTCCCAGCTCGGCCCGGACCGCGGCACCGCGCGCGGCACGACGCTCCGGCGTGAAGCGCTCCAGGTCCACGCCGTTGTAGATCACGACCAGCCGCTCGGCGCCCACGCCGTAGCGCTGCGCGATCTCGTCGGCGACCAGCTGCGAGTTGCACTGCACGATCTGACGCGGGTCGGCGAAGACGCGCTCCTCGATGCCGAGGATGGCGCGGTGACGCGGTGAGAGCCGCTGCAGCCGCGAGGCGCCGTACATCAGCTCCATGTACGCCGCGTGCGTGCCGCCCCCGGCGCGGTAGACGTGCTGGTGGCGCGTGCGCGAGAAGGAGTGCACCACGTCGTAGCCGCGGGTCGCGATGGCGGCGCGGCGCGAGAACACGCGCACGCGCAGCGGCTGCCAGAAGCGCGGCCCGCCCAGGGCCTCGAGGGCCACCCCGGCCGGCGCTGCCGTGCGTGCTTCGCGGCAGAACACGCTGATGTCCACACCACGGCGCGCCAGCTCCGAGATCAGCTCGAAGGCGGCGCGCTCCACGCCGCCCGCGCCGGGCGCGAAACGCTCGATGACCACCGCGACCCGCACCCGGCCAAGACTACCCCGCACGTCGCCCGGTCGCCGCGCGGGCGGAATTCGTGGCGGAGCCGGGGCGCGGCGGGTAGCCATGTGTCGCTGATGAGCTCGACCCACGTTTCTGGCCCGGCTGCGATCGGCACCGCGCTGCTCGCGCTGCTGGGCGCTGGCGCTTGCGGGGGCGATGCCGCGGCTCCCGGGACGCTGCTGCGCATCAACCTGGAGACCGAGCCACCGACCCTGGACTGGACCCGCGCGACCGACCACGCCTCGATCCTGGTGATCGAGCAGATCATGCGCGGGCTGACGCGCCTCGGTCCGGGCCTGGAGCCGGTGCCGGAGCTGGCTGCCTCCTGGGAGACACCCGACGACGGCCGGACCTGGCGCTTCCGGCTGCGCGAGGACGTGGTGTGGAGCGACGGCGTGCCGCTGCACGCGCAGCAGTTCGTGGACGCCTGGCGGCGCCTGCTCGACCCCGCGCTGGCCGCCGAGTACGCCTACTACCTGTACCCCGTGCGCGGCGCGCGCGCCGTCAATGCCGGCGAGGCGACGCTCGAGACCCTGGGCGTGCGCGCCGCGGGTCCGCACCTGCTGGAGGTGGAGCTGGCCGAGCCGCTGGCGTTCTTCCCGGCGCTCGTGAGCTTCATGGTCACCTACCCGGTGCGCCTCGACGTGATCGAGCGCCACGGCGAGGCCTGGACCGACGCCGGGCGCCTGGTGAGCCTGGGGCCGTATCTGCTCGACGAGTGGCGCCACGAGTACCGCGTGCGGCTGCGCGCCAATCCGCGCTACCACGGCGCAGCGCCCCGCACAGAGCGGGTGTTGCTGTACATGGTCTCCGACCCGGCCACCCAGCTGCTGCTCTTCGAGCAGGGTCGCCTGGACCTGGTGCGCCTGCCGCCGCTCGAGATCCGCCGCTACGCCGACCGGCCCGAGTACCTCAGTGCGCCGCTGCTGCGTGGCTACTACTACGGATTCGACACGCGGCGGCCGCCGTTCGACGATCCCCGCGTGCGGCGCGCGTTCGCGCGCGCCATCGACCGCGCGCAGTTCCCCGCCGTGCTGCGCGGCGGGGAGCTGCCCTGGTCGTCGTGGATCCCGCCGGGGATGCTCGGAGCCGATCCCGCGATCGGCCTGCGCTTCGACCCCGACGCCGCGCGCGCCGAGCTGCTGGCGGCGGGGGTCGACGCGAGAGCGCTGGCTCCGATCGTCGTCGGTTACAACAGCGAGCGGCCCGAGAACAAGCTCGTGGCCGAGAAGGTACAGGACATGTGGACGCGCGAGCTCGGCGTGCGGGTGGAGCTGCAGCCGCGCGAGTGGAAGGCGTACCTGAAGCAGCTGGAGCTGGATCCCCCGCCGGTCTTCCGCCTGGGCTGGGGCGCGGACTACGCCGATCCACACAGCTTCATGGAGCTGTTCACCTCGTACAGCGCGAACAACCACACCGGCTGGGCGAGCCCGGACTACGATGCCCTGGTCGAGCGCGCGGCGTCCGAGCGCGACCCCGCGCGGCGCCGCGAGCTCTACGACCGCGCCCAGCGCCTGCTCTGCGAGCAGGAGCTGCCGATCGTGCCGTTCTTCGTTTCGTCGGCGAGCTACGCCGTCGCGTCACGCGTACGTGGCTTCTCGCTCAACCCGCTCGAGCTCTACGCGCTCGAGGAGGTCTGGCTGGAGTGATCCGCTACGTGCTGCTGCGGATCGCCGGCGCCGTGCCGGTGCTTCTGGTCGTGGCCACGGCCACCTTCGCGCTGCTGCGCTTCCTGCCGGGCGGCCCGTTCGACCGCGAGAAGGCGCTGCCGCCGGAGATCCTGCGCAACATCGAGGCGCGCTACGCGCTGGACCGCCCGCTGCCCGAGCAGTACGCGCTGTACCTCGGCGATCTGCTGCGAGGCGATCTGGGTCCCTCGTACCGCTACGTGGGTCGTGACGTGGCGACCATCATCGCCGAGGCGCTGCCGGTCTCGATCCAGCTCGGCGGTGTCGCGTTCGTGATCGCGGTGCTCGGCGGCGTGAGCCTGGGCCTGGCGGCCGGCATGCGCGCGGGCACGCCGCTCGACCGCGTGCTCGGCGCGCTCTCGGTGCTCGGTGTCTCGCTGCCGAGCTTCGTGCTGGGCGCCGGGCTGATGCTGATCGTGGGCCTGCATCTCGGCTGGCTACCGGTGGCGCTCTGGGAGGGACCGGCCCACGTGGTCCTGCCTGCGCTGACCCTGGCCGCGCTGCCGCTGGCGTACGTGACCCAGCTGACGCGCAGCTCCGTGATCGAGGTGGCGCGCCAGGACTTCGTGCGCACGGCGCGCGCCAAGGGGGTGCCCGAGCGGGGCGTCCGCGTGCGCCACGTGCTGCGCAACGCGCTGCTGGCCGTCGTGACGTACTTCGGGCCCCTGCTGGCCACGCTGCTCACGGGCTCGTTCGTGGTCGAGAAGATCTTTGCGATCCCCGGTCTCGGCGGCTTCTTCGTCAGCGCCGTGACCAGCCGCGACTACCCGCTGGTGCTGGGCGTCACGCTCGTGTACGCGCTGGGCATCGTCGCGGCGAATCTGCTGGTCGACCTGGCCTACGCCCGGCTCGATCCGCGCATCCGCGTGACGGGGGAGCGGCGTTGAGCGCCACCGGTCGGCTCGGCGCCGCGATCGTGCTGGCGCTGCTGGGCGTCGCGATCGCGGGCGACGCGCTGTCGCCCTGGGGCTTCGCGGAGCAGGACGCGGCGCATACGCTCGAGGGACCGGGCTCCGCACACTGGATGGGCACCGACGCACTGGGCCGGGACCTCTGGGCGCGTGTCGCTGCGGGCGCGCGCGTCTCGCTGCTGATCGCGGTCGGCTCCACCGCGCTCGCCCTCGCCATCGGCATCGCCTGGGGGGCACTCGCCGGCTTCGTGGGGGGCCGCACCGACGCCGCTCTGATGCGCGTGGTCGACGTGTTCTACTCGCTGCCCGACGTGCTCGTGATCGTGCTGCTCACGGAGGTGCTGCAGGCGAGCCTGATCGGCGTCCCCGACCTCTACCGCCGCCTGCTCGCGCTGGTGATCGCGCTGGGCGGTGTGGGCTGGGTCGGTGTGGCGCGGCTGGTGCGCGGCCTGGTGCTCCAGGCGCGCGAGGAGCCCTGGGTCGAGGCCGCGCGTGCGCTCGGCGTCGGATCCACGCGCCTGCTGCTGCGCCACGTGCTGCCCAACGTGGCCGGACCGATCGCGGTGACCGCCGCGTTCCGGATCCCCGCGGCCATCCTGGCCGAGTCCACCGTCTCGTTCATCGGGCTGGGCATCCAGCCGCCATTTTCCAGCTGGGGCGTGCTGGCGGCCGATGGCTTCGCGGGGCTGCGCTCCTTCCCGCACCTGATCCTCTTCCCGAGCCTGGCGATCCTGCTGACCCTGCTGGGCTTCCATCTTCTCGGCGAGGCGCTGCGCGAGCGGCTGGACCCGCGGGGCCAGACCGCTGCCTGAGCGCTGCGGGCGCTTGCCCGCTGGCCTCGCGTGGCTAGACTCCGCCGGCACTCGTCGCAATGGGGACGCTGCGAAGGAGTCGGAGATCACGGATCCGGACATCACGGAACCGGACCGGGGTGAGTTGCGGTGATCGAGGTCGAGAAGCTCACCAGACGCTACGGGGACTTCACCGCCGTGCGCGACGTCTCGTTCGAGGTCGCGCGCGGTGAGGTGGTGGGGTTTCTCGGCCCCAACGGCGCGGGCAAGACCACGACCATGCGCGTGCTGACGGGATTCATTTCCGCCAGCGACGGGCGGGTGGAGGTGGCCGGACACGACGTGGCCGCCGAGCCGCTGGCGGCGCGGGCGGCCGTCGGCTACCTGCCCGAGACCCCGCCGCTGTACCCGGAGATGCGGGTAGAGGACTACGTGCGCTACGCCGCGGCGATCAACGACGTGCCGCGGCGGGCGCGCCCCGAGCGCGTGGACCACGCGCTGGAGTCCTGCGGCCTGATCGACGTGCGACGCCAGGTGATCGGCACGCTCTCGAAGGGCTACCGCCAGCGCGTGGGGCTGGCGCAGGCGATCGTCCACGAGCCGCCGGTGCTGGTGCTCGACGAGCCGACCTCGGGACTCGATCCGATGCAGATCGGCGAGATCCGCGAGCTGATCCGGCACCTGGCTGCCGAGGAGAAGCGCACGGTGATCCTGTCCACGCACGTCCTGGCCGAGGTCGAGGCGATCTGCCAGCGCGTGCTGATCATCGCGTACGGGCAGCTGCGCCTCGACGCCACGCTCGACGAGGCGCGCGCCCAGGGCTCCCTGGAGCAGGCGTTCGTGCGCGAGGTCGAGGCCGCGGGGGCCGAACGCGAGGAGGCGGGCGCGTGAGGCACGTCGGCGCGATCGCCGCCCGTGAGCTGCGCTCGATGTTCTCGACGCCCGTCGCCTACGTAGTGCTGGCCGCCTACCTGGCGTTCTCGGGCCTGGTGTTCTTCGCGTCTTTCGCCTTCTTCCTGGTCAACGTCCAGCAGATCCAGGCCTTCGGCTATCACCACCTGCTCGAGCAGTTCAACCTGAACGACATGGTGATCGGCCAGGCCTTCGGCACGTTCGTGCTGGCGCTGATCGTCGTGATCCCGGCGCTCTGCATGCGCACGCTCTCGCTCGAGCGCTCGACCGGCACGATCGAGCTGCACCTGACCAGCCCCATCTCGAGCTGGGAGCTGATCATCGGGAAGTACCTGGCGGTGCTCTGCATGATCGTGATCGTGATCGTGCTCTCCGCGGCTTTCCCGCTGCTGCTCTTCCTCTTCGGCAACCCCGAGCTCTGGCAGACCCTGTCGGGACTGCTCACGCTGCTGCTGTACGCGGCGGGCACGGCGGCGCTGTGCTGCTTCGTCTCGGCGCTCACGAGCAATCCCTCGGTGGCCGTCGTGGTCGGGATCATCGTCTGCTTCGTGCTGCTGGTGCTCCCTGCCGGGGCCGAGCGCGCGCAGAGCGATCTGATGAAGGGGCTTCTGGAGTACCTGGGGACCTCGACGCACTTCGAGCCCGGGCTGCGCGGTCAGGTGCGCCTGGAGGATCTGGCGTACTTCGGTGCGATGACCGCGATCTTTCTCTCCCTGAGCCGGGCGACCGTCGAGTCGCTGCGCTGGCGCTGACCGTGGAGCCGCTGCTCGCCGCCGTCGGTGTGATCCTGCTCTCGTTCGGCCTGCTGGGGCTGTTCGGGGGCGCGGCGCCGGTGCTGCTCTACACGCACCTGGGACTCGGCGCGATCCTGCTCGGCTACGCGGCCGTGAGCCGCTTCGGCCGGCTCGGGGAGCTGGCGGGCAGCTCGGGGGCGCGCGCGACCTCGAACGTGGCGGTGCAGACGGCCAGCCTCTGCGCGATCGCGGTGCTCGTCGCCTTCCTGGCTGCGCGCAACCCCGTCAACTGGGACTGGACCGAGGCGGGGCTGTTCACGCTGACACGGGCGACCGTCGACCTGCTCGGGTCGATTCCCGAGGGCGAGCAGGTCGAGATCTACGGCTTCTTCCAGGACGGCGGCGAGAAGGTGCCGGCGCCCGGCCAGCCCAGTGCTGCCGCCGATCTGCTCGAGATGTACACCTACGCCAGCGACCGGGTGCGCGTGCGCTACCTGGATCCGCTCGAGCAGCCGGCGCTGGCCGAGCGCTTCGAGGTTCGCAGCGACGCCGGGCTGCTGCTGGTCTGCGGCGGGTCCTGCGAGCAGACGCCGAGCCCCGTGCGCGTGCTGGAGTTCAGCGAGGCCGAGGTGACCAAGGCCCTGCGTTCGGTGCTGACCGAGGAGCGCAGGCTCCGCGTGCTGGCGGGCCACGGTGAGGCCGGGCTCGACGATCGCGAGGCCCCCGGTGGGTTCGGTCAGATGCGCCGTCTGCTCGAGAACGAGAACTACGCGGTGGAGGAGCTCGTGCTGGCGGGCACCGCGCAGGTACCGCCCGATACGGACGCGCTGCTGGTCGTCGGTCCCGACCACTCGCTCTTCGAGGCGGAGCTCGACGCGCTCGACGCCTACCTGCGCGGCGGCGGGGCGGTCGCGATCCTGGCCGATCCGCTGGTCATCACCGGCATCGAGGACCGGGTACGCGCCTGGGGCATCGAGCTGGTGCCCGACATCGTCGTGGCCGAGCAGCCCTCGCTGTTCAGCGGCCCGCAGCTCGTACTGCAGCTGCTCGTCAACGAGTACGGCGACCACCCGATCACGCGCAAGCTCGGCCCGCGCACGGTCACGGTCTTCCCGCGCGCGCGCTCGGTGCGCGCCGCGGAGGGCGCTCCGGTGACCCCGGTCGAGCTCGTGCGCACGGCGCCCGCGCCGACGTCGTGGGGCGAGACCGATACCGAGCGCTTCGTCGCAGACAGCGCCGTGGCGCTGGACCCCGAGGTCGACCACCCCGGGCCGGTCGCGCTGGCCATGGCGACGACGGTGCCCGGCGACGACGGTGCCGAGGGGCGCCTCGTGGTCGTCGGCGACTCCGACTTTGCCCGCAATCGCTACATGGCCGAGGCGTACAACGCGGATCTCTTCCTGAACATGGTCGCCTGGCTCGCGGGCCAGGAGGACATGGCGACGATCGAGCGCAAGCGGCCGCGCGCCTCGACCGCCGAGATCTCGGACGTCCAGTTCAACACCTTCCGTTTCCTGGCCATCTTCGTCCTGCCCGAGCTCGTGCTCCTGGCAGGTGTCGCCTCCTGGTGGAGACGGCGCGGCTGAGATGACGTCGCGCTCGACCTGGGTCCTGCTCGCGCTCGCTCTGCTGCTCGGCGGCTACGTCTGGTGGGTCGAGATCCGGGGCAAGGAGCGTCAGGCCGAGGCCGACGCGGTCGCGCGGCGGGTGATCTCGCTGGACGTCGCTGCGCTCACGGCCCTGGACCTGCAGACCGCGGACGGGCGCGAGGCGCGCCTGCAGCGCGACGCGGAGGGCGACTGGCGCATGGTCGATCCCGTCGACTGGGCGGTGGACGACTTCACCGTGCAGCGGCTCGTCGACGCGCTCGCAGAGCTCGCCTCCACCAGCACGATCGACCCGGCCCCCGACGGTCTGACGCAGTTCGGGCTCGGCGCCGACGCGCGCCGGCTGCAGGTGCATGCCGGCGACGCGTCGCTGGAGATCGCGCTGGGCAAGCGCGCCCCCGTCGGCGCCGCGCGCTACGTACAGGTCTCGACGCGGCCCGCCGAGATCCTGGTGGTGAGCTTCGCCGACACCAGCGCGCTCGAGCCCGATCTGATCGATCTGCGCGACAGGCGCGTCGCGAGCGCGCGCCCGGCAGACGTGTCGGCCATGGTGGTCCGGCTGACCGGCGGTCCCACGATCCGCGTCGAGCGCGCGGTCGCGGGCAGCGGCGAGGAGGACGCCGGGGAGGGCGGGTCCGGCGCGGCCGGGGGCGGCGAGGGCGCGGCGGAGGGGGATGAAGCCGCCCACGGAGCCTGGCACCTGACCGAGCCGCTCCGGGCGCGGGCCGACGGGGAGCGCATCGAGCGCCTGATCGACGAGCTGGACCTCGCGCGCGCCAGCGACTTCGTCGATGCGCCCGCCGCACTTGCCGACTACGGGCTGGACCCGCCACTTGCCGTGATCGAGCTCGAGCTGGCGCGAAGCCGCGACGATGCGGCCGCCACTGCCGGGGACATCGCGGACGTCGGGCCGGCCGGCCCCGCTGGACCGCTCCGGATCGAGCTGGGGCGGACCGAGGACGCTGCCTGGGTCCGTCGCCCCGGTCTGCCCGCGGTGCTCCAGGTGCGCGAGCGGCTCGTCGACGGCCTCCCGCGCGAGGTCTTCGAGTATCGCCACAAGCGGGTGCTGACGCTCGAGGGCGACGCCGTCACCGGGATCGAGCTGGTCTTCCCGCGCGACGGCGCCGCCTACCGCTTCGTCCGGCAGGACGATCGCTGGCGCCCGGAGGACGACACGCTCCAGGTCGACTCGCTGGAGGTCGTGGACCTGCTGTTCGCGATCGAGGAGCTCGACGCGATCGCCGCGGAGGCTGCTGGCACGCCGCTGCCCGACCTCGGCCTGGATCCGCCGCGGGTGCGCGTCACGGCGCGCGACGCGGCCGGCGCCGAGCTCGGCTGGCTCGAGCTCGGCGATCCCCACCCCGACCGCGGCCTGGCCGCGCGCTCCTCCGCCAGCGAAGTCCTGTGGCGGGTGCGCAACGAGGTCGGAGAGGACGTCCCGCTGAGCCTCGACGCCTTCCGCAACGACTTCGCCGACCTCCCGGCCGACGACAGCGACCGCTAGCAGGCTGCTGAAGATCGACCAGGGTGGGCCCCGCGGGCCCGCAGTGGCCTCGGGTTCACGCTGAGCTGGGTGCTGAGCTGGGTGCCAGGCACCCGCCTCGAAGTGCCTGGCACCGGATTCAGCACCGGATTCAGCACCGGGTTCACGGCACCGCCTCGAAGTGCCTGGCACCGGATTCAGCACTGAGCTGGGTGCCTGAGCTGGGTGCCAGGCACCCGCCTCGCAGTGCCTGGCACCGGATTCAGTACCGGGTTCACGGCACAGGGATTCGCGGGCAGTGCCTGGCACCAGATTCGGGCACCAGATTCGGGCAGCACCAGATTCGGGCACCAGATTCGGCAGTGCCTGGCGACAGCTTCGCGGGCCATCCTGGCTCCGGGGGTGCTCGGCCCCGGCCCAGTGCCTACCTTCCGGCCCATGGCCGAGCCGGATACCTTCTACATCACGACGCCGATCTACTATGTCAACGGCGAGCCTCACATCGGGCACGTGTTCACCACGCTCGTGGCCGATGTGGTGGCACGGACGCAGCGCATGCGCGGGCTCGACGTGATGTTCGCGACCGGAACGGACGAGCACGCCGGGAAGGTGGTCGAGGCGGCCGAGGAGCTCGGCGAGACCGCCCAGTCGCTGGCGGATCGCAATGCCGCGGCGTTTCGCGACACGTTCGAGCGCCTGGGCTCGACGCACGACGACTTCATTCGGACCACCCAGGACCGCCACAAGCGCACGGTGCGCAAGCTGGTGGCCGATCTGGCCGCGACCGGCGACGTCTACCTGGGGGAGTACGAGGGCTGGTACGACGCCAGCCAGGAGGAGTACGTCCCGGAGAACCGCGCTCGCGAGCACGAGTATCGCTCGCCGGTGACCGGGCGCGAGCTCGTGCGCCGCAAGGAGGAGAATTACTTCTTTCGCCTGTCGGCCTACGAGGACGCGCTGCTGGCGCACATCCAGGCGCACCCTGAGTTCATCCAGCCCCCGGCGCGGCGCAACGAGGTGCTGGGCCGCATTCGCGACGGTCTCAACGACGTCCCGATCACGCGCAGCGGCGGGGGGGACTGGGGAGTCCGGTTTCCGGGCGATGAGGATCACCTGATCTATGTCTGGATCGACGCGCTCATCAACTACATCTCGCTGATCGACGATCCGGATCGTCGACGCTTCTGGCCCGCGGACGTTCACCTGATCGCCAAGGACATCCTCTGGTTCCACGCCGTGATCTGGCCGGCCATGCTGATGGCCGCGGGGAAGACGCCGGGAAACGAGTGGCTGGGCCTGCCGCGGACAGTCTACGCGCACAGCTTCTTCATCAGCGAGGGCCAGAAGATGAGCAAGTCGCTGGGCAACTTCGTCGATCTCGAGAAGATCGACGGGTTCGTCCAGACGTTCGGGCTCGATGCCCTCCGCTGGTTCCTGGCGACGCAGGGTCCGATCGGGACGGTCGACAGCGACATCTCCGAGGCGCGGCTGATCGAGGTCTGCAACGCGGATCTGGCCAACACGGTCGGCAACTGCTGGAACCGGATCGTCAACATGACGCAGCGCTACCTGGAGGGGCGGCTGCGCGAGGTGGTCACGGACGGCCCCATGAGGACCCGGGTCGAGGCCGTGCTGGCGGGGCCGGCGACCGACGCGCTGCCGCTGGGTCTGGACGACCTGTCGCGTGGCCTGGCACTCGTGCGCGAGATCGATGGATTCATCGAGGAGACCCAGCCCTTTCGCGTCGCGAAGGATCCAGCTCGCGCGGCCGAGGTGGCCAGCATCCTGTACCAGTGCGCCGAGACGTTCCGGATCGCGAGCCTCTGGCTCTGGCCCGCACTGCCCGGGAAGATGCAGGAGGTCTGGGAGCGGGCCGGCCTGGACTACGGCGCGACGCTGGCCGACGGCGGGCGTGGCAAGCGCGACGCGTGGTCGGCCTGGGGCGGCCTCGCCGCCGGGAGTGAGCTGGCGAAGGGTCCCCCCCTCTTCCCTCGGCATCCGACCGATTCGTGAGCGGCCCGGGGGACTACCGGCCGGGCGTGGGCATCATGCTGGTCGACGCTCGAGCTCGCGTCTGGGTGGGGCGCCGCGCCGACACTCCGGGCGAGGCGTGGCAGATGCCGCAGGGCGGCATCGATGCGGGCGAGACGCCGCGCGAGGCCTGCATGCGCGAGCTTGCCGAGGAGGCTGGCACCGATCGCGCGACCGTCCTGGCCGAGAGCCGCTCCTGGCTGCACTACGACCTTCCGCTGGAGCTCGCGGCGAAGCTCTGGCAGGGGAGGTACCGGGGGCAACGACAGAAGTGGTTCCTGCTCGCCTACGAGGGCGAGGACTCGGATTTCGAGCTGTCGGGCGCTCCCGACGGTCCAGCCGAGTTCTGCGACTGGCGTTGGCTCGAGCTGGATGCCCTGTGCGAGGCCATCGTGCCCTTCAAGCGGGACCTCTATGCACGCGTCGTCGAGGAGTTCCGGCCGCTGATCGACCGCCGGCGCACCTGAGTCGCGCGGCCCGCTATCCTGGTCCGCATGGCCGAGCTAGAGATTCAGCAGTTCCCGTGTCTGTCCGACAACTACGGATTCGCGATCCACGACGCCGAGGCCGGTGTCACCGCCGTGATCGATACCCCCGAGGTCGAGCCGATCGAGCGGGCGCTGGCAGAGCGTGGGTGGCACCTGACGCATGTGCTCAACACGCACTGGCATCCCGACCACGCCGGGGGAAACGAGGAGCTGAAGCGGGCCTGGGGCTGCACGATCATCGGCCCGCAGGGTGAGGCCGACCGCATCCCCGGGATCGACGTCACCGTTGCCCAGGACGACATCGTCGACTTCGGTGGGCACCGCGCTCGCGTTCTCGATGTACCCGGCCATACCTCTGGCCACATCGCGTACTGGTTCGAGGACGATGGGGTCGCGTTCGTCGGCGATACGCTGTTCGCACTCGGCTGCGGCCGTCTCTTCGAGGGCACCGCGGAGCAGATGTGGACCTCGCTGCAGAAGCTGATGGCCCTGCCCGAAGCAACTCGCATCTACTGCGCCCACGAGTACACGCAGGCCAACGCGCGATTCGCGCTGAGCGTCGAGCCCGACAATCCAGATCTCGTGGAGCGTGCTCAGCGCACCGACGAGCTGCGCGCGAAGGGACTGCCCACCGTTCCGACCACGCTCGGCGACGAGCTGCGCACGAACCCATTCCTGCGACCCACGAGTCCCGCTCTGCGCAGGACACTGGGCATGCCCGAGGCGTCGAACGTGGACGTATTCGCAGAAACGCGACGGAGGAAGGACTCCTTCTGAGCCTGGTTGAAGGGTGCCAGGAACCTCGAGGAGTTCACGCTCGGTTGAAGGGTGCCAGGAACCTCGAGGAGTTCACGCTCGAGTGGCCAGGGCGCAACATGTGCCGGTGAGGAGCCCTGGGCGGCCGCAAGCGGCAGGCACACAACTTGCGTTCGTCTCACCCATGGGACGTCCTCTGAGGAATCACGCTCCGGGCACCTGGTACCTCGTGACGAGTCGCTGCCATCAGGCGCGGTTCCTGCTCCGGCCGGATGCCGAGATCAACTACGCGGTCGTCGCCTGGCTCTTCCGCGCCCAGCAGATCTGGCCCGGAGTTCTGATCTGTGCGGTATGCGTGATGTCGAACCACCTGCACCTGGTGGTACGTGACACGCAGGGCGAGCTCGCCAGGTGGGCGGGGTACTTTCTCGGCAATCTTGCGCGGGCCACGAACCGGATCCGGAAGCGGCAGGGTAGTGTGTTTTCCCGGCGATACTCGGCGGAGCCGATCCTGGATCAAGAGGCCCTGCTCGACCGGCTGGTCTACGTTGTGACCAACCCCGTACACGCCTCGCTGTGCAAACGGGCAACTGACTGGCCTGGAGTCATCCTCTGGGCGCGCACGGACGCGGTGGAGCGCCACTCCATCCCACCTCCTCCGCGTGGGAGGGGCGGGGTCGGGATCCAGAACGCGGCTCATCTCGTGATTCACCCGGTCCAATCGGCGGAGGCTCTCGCGGTCGCGACTGCGGTCGAGCAGGTGGAGGAGTCGCTACGGAACGAACGGAGGTTGACCATGAAGCGCGTGATCGGGCGGGCAGCAATCCTCCGACAGAACTGGAAGGACCGGCCTTCCGAGCCAAAGCGGTCTCCGCGACCGCCGTGTCACGCAGCAGATCGAGCCTTGGTCCGCGCCTTCCGGGAGGCCTACTCGCAGTTCGTCGTCGCGTTTCGCGAAGCTTCCACGCGGCTGCGAGCGGGTCTACCCGATGTGACTTTTCCGCCCTGGTCCTATCCGCCGGGGCAACCGCTGGTACGTGCCGAGGCTGGCTAGGGAAGATTCAACGGTCGGAGGCGCCGAGACTCGTGTTTCGTTGCGCACCCGCGCGCGACGAGCGCAGTTGGCTGCGCAGGGGTGGGCGACTCGGTGTCGCGGGGCGCTGCATGCGTTGCGTCGGGAATCCGGGACCGCAGGTGATGTCTCGCGGGCACCTGCAGAACGGCTGCAATCAGGACCGACTGCCTGGCACCAAGACTCGGTGCCTGGCACCAAGACTCAGCACCAAGACTCAGGCACCAAGACTCGCACCAAGACTCAGCCCGAGATTACCTCCAGCATCGCTCCGTGCAGCAGGCCGTTCGAGGCCACGATCCTTTCGCCGCTGCTCGGGGCGGGGCCTCCTTCGAGGTCGCTCGTCCGACCCCCGGCCTCGATGATCATCACGAGGCCTGCGGCGACGTCCCAGGGATGCAGGTTGAGCTCCCAGAAGCCGTCGAAGCGTCCGGCGGCCAGGTAGGCGAGGTCGAGAGCCGCAGATCCGGCCCGGCGGACGGCCTGAGCGCGCCTCATGAAGCGCCGGAAGTACGGCAGATTGTCGTTCTCTGCGCTGTGCACGTTGTATGCGAAGCCGGTGGCCAATAGCGAGCGTTCCAGGTCGTCGATGGTCGAGACGCGCAGCCGGGTGTCTCCGAGCCACGCGCCCGCTCCGCGTTCTGCACGGAAGAGCTCGTCTCGGATCGGGTCATGGATCGTGCCGCCGACGAGCTCGCCATCGCGCTCCAGGCCGATGGAGACTGCGAAGTGCGGAAAGCCGTGTGCGTAGTTCGTCGTGCCGTCCAGCGGGTCGACGATCCACCGCCATCCGGTCGTTCCGGTGTGCTCGGCATCCTCCTCGGTGAGCATTCCATCGCCGGGGAATGCGGCGCCGATTCGCTTGCGGATCAGCGCGTCACAGGCGCGGTCGACATCCGTCACCAGGTCGATGGCGCTACTCTTGGTCTCGATCGTGCGTGGCTCCGAGAAGCGGGCGCGCTGAAGCGCACCGGCCTCGCGGGCGATATCGACCGCTACGGTGAGTCGGTCGCTCATGTGGGATCGATGCGGAAAGCCTGCAGGGCGCGCTCGCGCGTGCGCTCCGCGATCTCGTCGAGTGGGCGGCCGTGAACTTCGGCGAGGCACGACGCGACGTGTGGCAGGAATGCGGGCTCGTTGCGCTTCCCGCGCAGCGGGACCGGCGCCAGCAGGGGGCTGTCCGTCTCGACCAGCAGCCGGTCGAGGGGGAGTGCGGCAGCTACCTCGCGCAGATCCCCGGCGTTGCGAAAGGTCAGGATCCCGGAAAAGGAGATGTCGAAGCCGCGTGCCAGGCAACTCCGCGCCGCTTCCAGATCTCCGGTGAAGCAGTGGATCACGCCGCCGACCTCGTCTGCACCGGTTTGGTCGAATATGCTCAGCAGGTCCTCGAAGGCATCGCGTGAGCCGCGGCTCGCGCGTACGTGGATCACGAGCGGCACATCGTGTTCCCGTGCCAGTGCGATCTGCTCGGTCAGCGCGTGCTTCTGCGCATCGCGGGGGGCGTGCTCGTACCAGTAGTCCAGGCCGCACTCCCCGACCGCCACCACCCGGCGGTGCGCCAGCCAGCCGTCGAGTGCGCGCCGCGCCAGATCGCTCCACTCGGTCGCGTCGTGCGGGTGTACGCCCACCGTGGCCCAGACGTCCGGGTGCTGCTCGGCCAGAGCGACCGCGGCGGCGTTCAGGCCGATCCCGTAGCCCGCACCGACCGCGATCGAGCCCGAGACGCCGGCCTCGCGGGCTCGCGCGATGCAGGCGCCTGCCTCCTCGTAGAGCTCGGGCGCGCCCAGGTGGGCGTGGCTGTCGAAGAGGCCGCGGGCGAGGGCATTCACGCTGCGCAGGGTAGCGAGGCGCCGCTCACGCGCCCGCGCGCAGGTCCATCAGCAGGCCCTCGACCACGAGCTGCGGGTTCAGGTTGCGGCGCCTCAGTTCCTGACGCGCGCTCTCGCCTGCCTCGAAGCGCCCGCTCCAGCGCAGCACCTGGCGTCGATCACTCTCGCGGCACGCTTGGTCGGTCTCGCGCCGCGCCAGGGCCTCGTACACGTCGATCAGGAGCTCGGCACGTGCGCGCGCCTTCTCGCCGCCCCGGAAGTCCTCCGCGAAGTCGAGGATCTCCGTCGCGCCCATCGAGCCGATCCCGCGCAGCCAGCGCCACATCTCACGCGCGTCGGGCAGGGTCTCCGCGGCCCACGCGCGGACGGCTTCCGGGCTGGCGCCGCCGAGGGCGCCGGCGAGCCAGGCGTCGTCCGGCTCGAGGCCGTCGGCCGTGAGGGCCTCGCGGAGTGCGGCTTCGGGCCAGGGGGGCAGCCGGAAGCGCACCAGGCGCGAGCGCACGGTGGCCGGAAGGCCCTCGCCGTGGGTGGCGATCAGGATGAGCACCGCGTCCCGGGGCGGCTCCTCGAGCGTCTTGAGCAGCGCATTGGCGGCCTCCATGCGGAGCCGCTCCGCGCCCTCGATCACCGCGACCCGGCGTCCCCCCTCGTTGGCCATCAGCGCCAGTGCCGCCTGGAGCTGGCGCACGGCGTCGACGCGGATCCAGCCGCCCTCGGGCGCGAGCCAGTGGAGATCGGGGTGCGGATCCGGGGGCTCACCGTCGGCGAGCGTCGCGGCCGCCTCGTTGCGCCCCAGAAGGCGCGCCGCCCACCAGGCCCCGGTGCGTCGTGCCCCGCTCCCGGCCGGGCCCTCGATCAGGTAGGCGCCCGCCACCGCATCGCGCTCTAGCGCTGCCGCCAGCTGGGCGCGCGCGTCTCGCTCCTGCCCCGGACCATCCATGCTGCGTCCGAGCCTATCAAGCGCCGGCTGCCTTCGCCGATACGCAGATCGGATGCAGTCGGTGCGGCAAGCCGCCGCGACCGGAGGGAAGGGAAGCATGGCGTTCAACGACTTCCGCAAGAAGGACCCGACGACCACCCACACGCCCCCGGCGACGCAGCCCTCGGGCGGCGGGGTGGGCGCGCTCACGGCCTTCATCGACCAGGGCTCGGAGTTCTCCGGGAAGCTGTCGTTCAAGGACACGGTCCGCATCGACGGTCGTTTCGAGGGCGAGATCGCCAGCGAGAACACGCTGATCGTGGGCGAAAGCGGCGTCGTGAACGCGGCGGTCCGTTCGCAGACCGTGATCATCTCGGGCGAGGTCAACGGCGACATCGACGCCCAGCTGCAGATCACCCTGCACAAGACCGCCCGGGTCAACGGCAGCCTGCGAACGGCGCGTCTCGCGATCGAGGACGGTGCCCAGCTCGACGGCCAGGTCGAGATGGGTCCCACGGTCGGCACCCGTTCGAAGAAGCAGGGCGGCGCATCCTCGAAGACTGCCGAGGCCTAGCCGGCCTCTCCCGCCGGCGCCGGCCGGAGCAGCTACGCCCGCGACGTTGCCCGCCGGGCGCGTGTGTGTTGCCAGGCAGCGGTGGCTGGCACCCGTTTCGGGCGGTGGCATGCCGATGTTGCTGGCCGTGCTCACGGGAGTTGCCCGTCGGCGGTGGCTGGCACCACCCCGGGCGGTGGCTGGCACCACCCCGGGGCACCACCCCGGCACGCCGAGCCTGGCACCAGGCAAGGGACCGGCACCAGGCAAGGGACCGGGAGCCTGGCACCAGGCAAGCAGCACCAGGCAAGCAGCACCAGGCGACGGCAACCGCACGTGTCCGTGGCTGCGGTCAGGCCGTTTCGGTCAGGACAGCGGTGACGCCGGGGACGTGCCGGCGGAGCACCGGCTCGAGGACCAGCGCCCGGGTGGCCTCCCGGGCGGGACAGGTCGCGCAGCTGCCCTGCAGCTCGAGGCGCACGATGCCGTCCTCGGTCACGTCGATCAGCTCGGCGTTGCCACCGTCTGCGAGCAGGCCGGGCCGGAGTGCGTCGAGCGCGCGACGGACCTGGTCGGGGCACGCCACGCTCGCGGCGCTCGCGTTGATCTCGGAGGGGGGGTCGGGTAGGTTGCCGGCCATGAAGGTGCGCGTCCTGCTGTTCGCGGGCCTGCGGGAAGCGGTCGGCCACAAGCACCTCGACCTTGAGCTGCCGGAAGGCGCCACGCTCGCCGAGGCGGTCGCCCGGATCGAGGCGGGGCACCCGGCGGTCGAGCCGTACCGCGGCCGCCTCGTGCTCTCGGTCAACGCCGAGCGCGCGCCGCTCGAGCAGCTGCTCGGCGACGGCGATGAGATCGCGCTGCTGCCGCCTGTGAGCGGCGGGGCCGGCCGGCGCCCCTGGGTCAGCGCGGCGCCGCTGTCCATGGATGCGCTGCTCGCCGAGGTGCAGGGTCCCGAGATGGGCGGGGTGGTCACGTTCACGGGCATCGTTCGCAACCATGCGCGCGGCGAGTCGATCGATCACCTGGAGTACGAGGCCTACGGCGAGATGGCCGAGGCGGAGATGCGCAAGATCGCGGACCGGATCGCGGAGCGCTGGCCCCAGGTGCGCTGCGCCATGTCGCATCGCGTGGGTCGGCTGGCGATCGGCGAGCCGGCCGTGATGATCGCGGCGGCCGGTCCACACCGGCCCGAGGCGTTCGAGGCCTGCCGCTTCGCCATCGACACCCTCAAGCAGACGGTGCCGATCTGGAAGAAGGAATTCGCGACGGGGGGCAGCTACTGGGTCGAGGAGAACCCTTGAGCACGCGGGGGCCGGCCGAGGGCGACGCGCCCCACCAGCACCGCTCGTACGCGCCCTCGAGCGTGAGCTGCAGCGTACTCACGGTCAGCGACAGCCGCACTCTCGACGACGACACCTCGGGCGACCTGATCCGCGACGCGCTGGAGAAGGCGGGCCACCGCGTGGTCGACCGGGCGATCGTGCCGGACGACGCGCCGTCGGTGCGGCGCGCGGTCCTGCGCGGCATCGAGCGCGCCGACGTCGACGCCGTGCTGGTCACCGGTGGCACGGGTGTGGCGCCCCGGGACGTCACGCCCGAGGCGGTGGCGCCCCTGCTCGACAAGCGCCTCGACGGCTTCGGCGAGCTGTTCCGCATGCTCAGCTTCGAGGAGATCGGTCCGGCCGCGGTCCTCTCGCGCGCACTGGCTGGCACGGCCGGGCGCACCCTGGTCTACGTGATGCCGGGCTCGCGCGCCGCGGTGAGGCTGGCCCTCGAGCGGCTGATCGTGCCGGAGCTGGCCCACGCGGTCGGCCAGCTTCTCCGCCCGGCCACGCGCTGAGCGCCGGCCCGGCCCCGGGGCCACTGACCCCGACCCTCTGCCGTCCGCCCCCTCCGCCGCGACTTCAGTGCCGCCCGCCGGGCTCCGACAAGCGCTGCCATGGAGGAGCACGGACGCCGCTGGATCGCGTTCGCGGCCGTCGCGGCGCTGCTGACGGCGCTGCTCACCGGCGTCGTTGCGGTCTGGACCGACGAGGAGGGCCGCACCTGGCTCTCCGACCGCGATGCCGCCCCTGCCGAGGGCGCGCGCAGGGTCTCGCCGGGTGATCTCTCCCTGGTCTGGGGTGGCGACGTGCTCGGAGAGCCCCTGGAGGCGGGCACCAACAGCGTCGACGAGGGCGACCGCTACCTGGCCGAGGTCTTCTCGGCGCGCGACGACATCCGCCGCGGCGAGATCAAGCGCGGCCTGCGCATCCTGCGGCGGCTCTGGCGCGAGCATCCCGGGCGCCCCGAGGCGGGCTACCTGCTGGTGCTCGTCGAGCGCCATCGGGGGCGCCTGGAGGCGGCCCACCAGACCCTCGAGGCGGTCCTGCGCACGGGCGCGGAGCTGGCTCCGGAGTGGCGCGACACCGCGACCCGGCTGCAGGCCGAGCTGGTCGAGGAGATCGCGCTGGCTCGTGGCGACGGCGCCGGGCTCTGGCACGAGGAGAGCTTCGACACGCCGAACTTCCGCATCGTCTACGACCATCAGTTCGCGGGTCGCGACTATGGTCGTCGCGTGGCGCGCACGCTCGAGCGGGTTCGCGAACACATGCGCGGCGCGATCGGACTCGAGATGGAGCGTCCGCTCGACGTGCGCCTGTACACGAAGGCGCACTACCTGCAGAGCTACAAGCATCGCTTCGGCTTCGCGACGGTCGGGTTCTACGACGGCACGATCCACGTGGTGTCCGCTCGCCACCCCCGCGACGAGCTCTACGCCCTGCTGGTGCACGAGTACGGCCACGCGCTGTTCAAGGAGGCCCTGGGCAGCCACCAGCCGTTCTTCCTGAACGAGGGCATCTGCGACCGCGAGGAGGAGCGGGCGCGGGGCAAGCTGCGCGTCGCGCGCGGAGAGTGGCGCCAGCTCTTCGACGCGCTGCGCGACGACAGCTGGATCCCGCTGCACTCGATCGTGCGCGGATTCGGCGGGCTCGAGGGCAAGCGAGCGCTCCTGGCGTACCTGGAGTCGCGCGCGGTGGTCGAGATGATCGAGGAGCGCTGGCCGGGCGCCACCGGCCGCTGGCTGCGCCGCTGTGCCGCCGGTGCCGCCTGGGAGGACGCCCTGCGCGCCGAGATCGGGCTTGACGTCGAGGCCCTGGAGCTCGCGCTGCAGGACGAGGTTCGCTCGCGCTTCCCGCCCGACGCGCTCTCCTCGGATCTGGGCGGCGGCGCGGGCTGAGCGGCCGGCTCAGTCCTCCGGCGCCCAGTACTCGAAGTCGACCAGGCGCTCCTTGAGGAAGTCGCGCAGGCGACCGACCAGGCGCTTCTCGATCTGGCGAACGCGCTCGCGCGTCAGGCTGAACTGGTCGCCGACCTCCTGCAGCGTGCGCGGCTCCTCGGCGAGGATGCGCTCGTCGAGGATCACCACCTCGCGCTCATCGAGCTGTGGCCGGAACGCCTCGATGTGCTCGTGGAAGGTCTCGTTCATGGTCTTCTCGGCGACCACGTCGTCCACGTCGCGCGCCTCTGCAGCCACGAGCTCGCCGAAGCTCGCCGCCTCGGGATCGTCGCGCCGCACCGATGCGTCCATCGACAGGTCGCCCTGGGCCAGGCGCCGCTGCATGTCGGCTACCTCGGGCTCCTTGACCCCGATGCGCTCGGCGATCAGCTTCGGCGTCGGCTCCTGGCCCTCGCTCTCGAGCTCGCGGCGCACCCGGTTGAGCTGGAAGAAGAGCTTGCGCTCCGCACGGCTCGAGCCGACGCGCACCAGGCGGATGTTGTCGATCAGGTACTTGAGCAGGTACGCGCGGATCCAGTAGGCGGCGTACGAGGACAGCTTCACGCCGCGGTGCGGATCGAAGCGCTTGACGGCCTGGAGCAGGCCGACGTTGCCCTCCTGGATCAGGTCGAGCAGGTTGGTCCAGACGCGCCGGTACTCCATGGCGATCTTGACCACGAGCCGCAGGTTCGAGAGCACGAGCTGCTGTGCGGCCTCCGCGTCGCCGCCCTCGTGCACCCGCAGGGCCAGCTCGAGCTCCTGCTCGCGAGTGAGCAGCGGGTACTTCGAGATCTCCCAGAAGTAGCGATCGACCGGATCCCGCGGAACGACCCCGGAGTCGTCGCTGCCGGCCGGGAGGCTGCGCGCGGAGACGTCGATCTCGACGCCGCCCTCGTCGCCCTCGTCCAGCAGGTCGTCGTCCGAGACGTCGGAGACGTCCCCGGCGTCGATCAGTTCAGGCTCCAGGGCCTCGTCCTGCGTTCTGGCCACGCGGCGAGATTAGCGCAGGCCGCCCGGGGGCAGGCCGCTACTTCTTCAGGGACCGGATGTACTTGACCAGGGCCCAGCGCGTGTCCTCGGGGATGACCGCGCCCCAGGGCGCCATCATGGCCGAGCCACCCTTCGACGCCGCCCCGTTGGAGATCACCTCGAAGATGTCCTGGTTGGAGCCGCCGTACTTGAAGTCGCCCGTGACGAAGTCCCGCGGGGGCGGCTTCAGGGTCTTGCCGACCGGCCCGTTGCCGCTGCCGTCGCCGTGGCAGGTGAAGCAGTAGGTCGAGTAGGCCTGCTTGCCCTTGGCGACGTCGGCCGAGGCGACCTTGTCGTCCGCCGTGGCCACACTGGCCAGGATCAGGCTCGCTGCCAGCGGGGCGATGCTCCAGATGCGCATGTCGTTCTCGTCTCCTTCGAACCCGGGCGGCGCGGATGCTAGGAAGCGTCCGCGGGGCTGTCAAAAATCCGCGGGGGGTCGCGGGGCCGCGCCGGAGCCCGGGGCCGCGACTCCCATCGGACGCCGTGGCCCGGAGGATGATTCAGCGCCAGCGGCGCAGCATGTCCAGCAGCAGGCGCACGCCGAAACCGGTCGCGCCCTTGACGCTGGTGTCCTCCTCGCCGCCCTCCCAGGCGGTCCCCGCGATGTCGATGTGGGCCCACGGGGTGGCGGCGTCCACGAAGTGCGAGAGGAACGCGCCCGCGGTGATCGTGCCCGCGGCACGCCCTCCCGTGTTGGCGATGTCACCGACCTTGCCCTTGATGTCCTTCTGGTACTCCTCCCACAGGGGGAGCTGCCAGACGCGCTCGCGTGTGCGGTCGCCGGCCTCGGAGAGCTTGCGGATCAGCGCCTCGTCGTTGCCCATCACGCCTGCGCAGACGTGACCCAGCGCGACGATGCAGGCGCCGGTCAGCGTGGCGAGATCGATCACGGCGTCCGGCTCGAACGTCTGGGCATGGACCAGGGCATCCGAGAGCACCACCCGGCCCTCGGCGTCGGTGTTGAGTACCTCGATGGTCTTGCCGTTCGAGGCCCTGATGATGTCGCCCGGCAGGTAGGCCTTGCCGTCGGGCATGTTCTGGGCGGCGGCCACGATGCCAACCACGTGCAGCGGCAGGCCGAGCAGCCCGATCGCGCGCATGGCTCCCAGCACGGCGGCGCCGCCGCTCATGTCGTGCTTCATCTCGTCCATGGCCTGCGCCGGCTTGATCGAGATGCCGCCCGAGTCGAAGGTGATGGCCTTGCCGACCAGGGCGATCACGGGGCGCCGCCGGGCACCGCGCGCCGGTCGGCCGTGCTCGAGGACGAGCAGGCGCGGCGGGTTGGCGGAGCCGCGCCCGACGGCGAGGATGCCCTCCATCTTGCGCTGCTTGAGCTCGCGCTCGGCGAGCACGCTGACGCGCAGGCCCGCCTCCTTCGCGAGGGCGCGCGCCTGTCGCGCCAGGTGCTCGGGCGTCGCGACGCCGCCGGGCTCGTTCGAGAGGTCGCGCGCCAGGCAGACCGACTCGCCCACGATGGCGCCGAGCTTTGAGCCGCGGCGCACGGCCGTCGCGTGACGCGCGTCACGGACCAGCAGGCGCAGGGTGTCAACCTCCGGCGGTGCGTCGTCGCCGGTCTTGTACCTGTCGAATCGATAGTGACCGAGGAGCGCGCCCTCGGTCAGCGCCTGGCCGGCGTCGTCGTGCGCGGGCCGGCGGCCGGCGGGGACCAGCAGGGCGCCGCTGGTGAGCTTCGCGCCGCGCAGCTCGCGCACCGCGCGCCCGGCCGCGCGCCGCAGCGTGGTGGTGTCGATCTCGCGCTCGCTGCCGAGTCCGAGCAGGACCACGCGCCCGGCCGCGCTGTCGCCGCCGGGCAGATGCGCGACCTGGCCGGCCTTGCCGCCGAAAAGCCCGCCCTCCAGCTGTGCCCGGATCGCGCCGCCGAGCGCGGCGTCGAGTGCGCCCAGCGAGCGCGGCAGCTGCTCCGTCTCCGCCAGCGGGATCACCAGCGCGTCGACGTCGGCGTCGACGGGCTGGGCGCGGCTCACCTCGATCTGCATCCTCACCCCCCGTGCATCGATGGCGGAGCAGATCTTACCCGACCGCTCGCAGCTGGCCCGTTCGTTGACTTGCCCGGGGCCGGTCAGTAGCTTCGCGCCGGCTGTGAGCCCCCCGGGATAGGACGATGTTCGACATCATCACCGGATCCGGACCGATCGTGCTGTCGGTGCTGGTCCTGCTGGTCCTGGCCTCGATCTCTTCGTGGGCCGTGATCGTCTACAAGGCGCGGGAGCTCTCGAAGGCCGACCGCCAGACGCGGGGCTTTCTCGAGGCCTACCAGGGCGCGACCATCGAGGCTGCGCATGCGCAGGCCCGGCAGTACCGCTCCAGCCCGCTGGCCGCGATCTTCCGCGCCGGCCTGCGGGAGCTCGCCCAGATCGAGAAGGTCCAGGGCCGGCAGGCGGCCATGGCCCCGGAGCAGACCGACATCGTGATCCGCCGCCTGGCCTGGATCCGCACCGAGCAGATGCAGCGCCTCGAGCGCGGCCTCTCGTTCCTGGCCACGACCGGCAGCGCGGCGCCGTTCGTGGGCCTGTTCGGCACCGTCGTCGGGATCATGAACGCGTTCGCGGAGATCGGCGAGTCCGGGTCGGCCAGCTTCGCGGTCGTGGCGCCCGGCATCGCCGAGGCGCTCTTCGCGACCGCCGTGGGGCTGTTTGCCGCGATCCCGGCGGTCATCGCCTACAACTACCTGGGTGCACGGGCCACGCGCCTGGTCGAGCAGCTCGACGCCTTCGAGATCGAGTTCGCGGACCTGCTGCGGCGCAGCGTCGCCGGCGCCGCGTGAACGTCGCGCGGCGCAGCGCCGGGGGCCGCCGGCAGCCGATGTCCGAGATCAACGTGACGCCCTTCGTCGACGTCATGCTCGTGCTCCTGGTGATCTTCATGGTGACCGCGCCCCTGCTCCAGCAGGGGATCGAGATCGAGCTGCCCAAGACCCAGAGCGAGGGCCTGCGCAGCGACGACGAGCCCCTGGTGGTCACCGTCAAGCGGGACGGCGAGGTCTTCCTGCAGAGCGCGGCGGTGGAGATCGACGCGCTCGAGGCCAAGCTGCAGTCGATCTTCGCCACGCGCGGGGATCGCGAGGTCTTCCTGCGCGCCGACACCCAGGTGGCGTACGGCCGGGTGGCGCGCACGCTGGCCATCCTGCGTGCCGCGGGAGCGACCCAGATCGGGATGGTCACCGAGCCAGAGGCGTGAACCACGCTGCTCGACTCTCGCTTTGGTCGTCCGAGGAGTTCCGGCGCCTGCTCGCCTGGAGCGCGGGACTCCACCTGCTGCTGGGCCTGTTGCTGGTCGTGAGCCCGAGCTTCCGGCGCTCCGTGGACCTGCCGGCCACGACCTACGTGACGGTGGTGGCCGCGGCCCCGAGCCCTCCGGCTCCGGCGCCGGCAGCGGCGCCCACCCCGGCTGCCGAGCCGCCGGCGCCCCCGCGCCAGCAGGTGGACGAGATCGTGATCCCGGAGAAGCCGAAGCCCTTGCCGGAGCCGAAACCGGAGCCGAAACCGAAACCGGAGCCGCCGCGGCCGAAGCCCGAGCCGAAGCCGGCGGCGCCGCCCCCGCCCTCGGCCGATGACCTGATGGCCTCGCTGCGCGAGGACGCCCAGGCCCGAGCCCCCGCGCCGTCGCCGGGGACGGCGGGAGGCGCGCCCGGGATCAGTGATCCCGAGCGAGCGGCGTACTCGCAGAAGGTGCACGCGCTGCTGTACCAGTCCTGGGCCGGCGTGCAGGTCTGCCGCAGCCTGCGCCAGCCGGTGGCCCGCTTCCAGGTCGAGCTGGCACCCAGCGGGCGCCTGGGGCGCGTGCGCATCCTGCAGGGCTCCGACAGCCGGCACTGCGACGCGGCGGGCGAGCGCGCGATCCGGCGCACGGAGTTCCCGACGCCGCCGCGCGGCATCGATGAGGTCATCGTGAGCTTCGATCCGGACGTGCACTTCTGATGGCGCGCCTGGCGCTCGCCCTCTGTCTCCTGATGGCCGCTCCGGCCGCGGCGCAGGAGCGCGTGCACGTCGACGTGCACGGCTCCGCCGGGCGCGCCTACCAGCTCGCCGTGCAGCGCTTCGCGGCCTTCGACGGCGCGTTTGGCCTGCGCGAGCGCTTCTTCGAGGATCTGACCGCCGCGGTCGAGTACTCCAGCGTGATGGAGCCGGTGGATCACCTGGCGTTCCTCGACTCCACCGATACCCGCGATCTCGACGCGCCGATCCGCTGCGACAACTGGAAGGGCATCGGTGCCGATGCGCTGCTCCAGGGCACGCTGCGCGTCGAGGGGGAGCAGCTCGTGGCGCGCTACCGCGTCTGGGACACGGTGCGCTGCCGGCTCGAGGGCGACGTGACCGAGGCGCGTCGCTCCCGCGGCGAGGCCGGCGAGCTGGCGCGCTCGGTCGCCGACGACATCGTCGGACGCTTCACCGGGCTGCGGGGCGTGGCGGCGACCCAGATCGCCTTCGTCTCGGACCAGTCCGGCCGCAAGGAGGTCTGGCTGATGGAGGCGGATGGCGGGCGCAAGCGCGCCGTCACCAGCAACGGGTCGATCAACCTGTTCCCGTCGTGGGCCCCGGACAGCCGCTCTCTGCTGTACACGAGCTACAAGTCCGGTCGCCCGGAGATCTGGCAGATCTTCCGCGGCTCGCGTCCGGGAGCGCGCCTGCTGGAGAGCAACGGGGACGAGCAGATCCGCGGCGTCTGGTCGCCGGTGAACGGGCTCGCCGCGGTGGTGCTCAGTCGCGACGCCAACACCGACATCTACACGCTCCGCGGGGGCTCGCTCGACCGGGTCACGCGCCACCGCTCGATCGAGGTCTCCCCCAGCTTCTCTCCGGACGGGGAGCGCATGGCCTTTGTCTCGGACCGCACCGGGACCCCGCAGATCTACGTGCGCGACCTGCGCCGCGGCGACGAGCGGCGGCTCACGTTCCGTGGCGAATACAACTCGAATCCGGCGTGGTCGCCGCGCGGCGACTGGATCGTCTACACGGCGCGGACCACCGGTGGCTTCGACCTGTACCTGATCGACCCTGACTCGGGCTTCACGACGCCGCTGGTGATCCACCCGAGAAGTGACGAGGATCCGGCCTGGTCGGCCGATGGGCGCAAGCTGGCCTTCACCTCGACGCGTCTGGGCAAGAAGGAGATCTATCGCATCGACGCCGACGGCCGGAACCTGCGCCGGCTGACAGGCGGACATGGCAACTCGAGCCATCCGGCATGGTCGGGATGGCTGGACTGATCCGCGCGTCCCGGACGCGGGCTGCACGCGCGATTTTCGCGCACCGGGGCGGAATTCGTTGCGCGAATCGCCCCGGATCCGCTAGAGATTCCGGGGATTTTCACGGTCTCCGACCGTGACGGGAGGACCTGGGGTGGTGTTCAGAGCACTGGGAACGATCATTGTGGCGGCCGCGCTGGCCGCAGGCTGCGCGTCGAGCGGAACGACGACCGCCCCCGCGACCTCGGGGGGCTCCGACGAGTTCGGTCAGGAGGGCCGGGATCCGGGCCTGGATCAGCGGGCCACGACGCGTACACGGGACATCGGGTCGCAGTTCCGGACCGTGTACTTCGACTTCGATGCCTACAACCTGCGCAGCGACGCCCGCGACGCGCTGCAGCACAACGCGCAGCTGCTGCGCTCGAGCCCGGACGTTCGCGTCCAGATCGAGGGCAACTGCGACGAGCGCGGATCCGACGAGTACAACCTGGCCCTGGGCAAGAAGCGCGCCGAGGCCGCCAAGAGCTACCTGGTCGACCTCGGTATCGACGGATCGAGGATCTCCACGCTGAGCTACGGCGAGGAGAACCCGGCGGTCCAGGGGCACAACGAGATGGCCTGGGGGCAGAACCGGCGCGACGAGTTCAAGGTCCGCTAGGAGACCCACGCTGCAGCTCCTGAGATCGATTCTGTGCGCGGCTCTCGTCTGCGCGCTGCCCGGCTGCGTGACCGTTCCCGAGTTCCGTGTCCTGCAGCGCGACGTCGAGCAGCTGAAGGGTGGCGGCGCCGCGCCGGGCGCGGGCGCGCTCCCCGGAGCCGGCGGCGACCTGCGCCAGCGCGTGGCCGACCTCGGGCAGGAGGTCGTCGCGCTGCGCGAGGAGGTCGCGCGTCTCACGGGCGAGATCGAGGAGGCGCGCTACCTGGCGCGCCAGGCGCTCCAGGAGGCCGAGTCCACCCGGCGCACGCCGGGCGCCGCGGCGGCCGATGCGGTGCCTCTGCTCGGGCCGCGTCCGCCGGCGCCCGGGGCGGAGCGGCCCCCGGGGTCGCCACCGGTCGCGGGGGCGGCCCCGCTGCCCGGAGCCTCGCCGGCGGCCGGGGTCAGCCCGGTCGAGGTGCGGGCCTACGAGGAGGCGTTCCGCGTCTACCGCGCCGGCGACTACGCCACCGCCGCCGCGCGCTTCCAGCGCTTCCTCGACGAGCACCCGCGGTCCGACTACGCGGACAACGCCATGTTCTGGATGGGCGAGTGTCACTACAAGCTCGGGGATCACGTGCTCGCTGCGGTCACCTTCGAGAAGGTGTCCAAGAGCTACCCCGATGGGAACAAGGTGCCCGATGCGCTGTACCGCCAGGGAATCGCACTGCTCGCGATCGGCGAGGAGAAGGGCGAACAGGCCGCCTACGCCTCGGCCGCCCGCGAGATCTTCCAGCGCATCGTCGACGATCACCCGCGCTCCGACCGCGTGGACGAGGCGCGGCGTCAGCTGGACAAGCTCCGTTGAGCCCGGCCGAGACCGAGGAGCTCCGGGGCATCCTCGAGGAGACGCGCTCGAAGCTGATCGCCAGCGCGCGGGCGGCGGTGTCCGGCGGCGTTCACCTCGATCCCGACGATTTCCCCGACGAGATCGACTCGGCGTCCCTCGACGCGACGCTGGCGTTCGTCGGCCGGCTGCGCGAACGCGAGCAGGCGCTGCTGCGCAAGATCGACGCCGCCCTGGCGCGGATCGAGCAGGGCAGCTTCGGCGATTGCAGCGTCTGCGGCGATCCGATCGCCGCCCAGCGCCTGCGCGCGCGCCCCGTGGCGACGCTCTGCATCGACTGCAAGAGCGAGCAGGAGGCTCACGAGGGCTGATCGGCCGCTCGGGGTGCGGACGGGAGCAGTCGTGGCGCTGATCCTGGGCATCGAGTCGTCCTGTGACGACATGGCGGCCGCCGTCGTGCGCGACGGCACGCAGGTGCTGGCCTCGGTCGTGCATAGCCAGGACGCCGTGCACGCGCCCTACGGGGGCGTGGTGCCGGAGCTCGCGAGCCGCGATCACGTGCGCAACGTGCATGCGGTGACCGCTCGCGCGCTCGCCGGGGCGGACGTTGCGGTCGAGGACGTCGACGCCGTCGCGGTGACCTCGGGCCCCGGCCTGATCGGGTCGCTCCTGGTCGGCGTGAGCTTCGGCAAGGCCCTGGCCTACCGCATCGGTCGGCCGCTGATCGGCGTGCACCACATCGAGGGTCACCTGGCCTCGGCGCGCATCGGCGAGAACCCGCTCGAGCTGCCGTATCTGGGCCTGGTGGTCTCGGGCGGGCACACCGCGGCGTATCACGTGGAGGACCTGGGCCGCATCGAGCTGCTGGGCCAGACCCGCGACGATGCGGCGGGCGAGGCCTTCGACAAGGTCGCCAAGCGGATGGGGCTGGGCTACCCGGGCGGGCGCGAGATCGACGAGCGCGCGCGCGACGGCCGCCGAGACGCGTACGCGTTTCCGCGGCCGATGCTGGCGGAGCCCGGGCTTGAGTTCAGCTTCTCGGGCCTCAAGACGGCCGTCGCGCTCGAGATCGCGCGCTGCGAGCAGCGCGGCGGCGGGCGGCTCTCGCCCGCGGACGTCGCTGATCTGGCCGCATCGTTCCAGGAGGCCGTGGCCGACGTGATCGTGGGCAAGGCGCACCGCGCGCTCGATCGCACCGGGCTGCGGCGACTGGCCCTGGTCGGCGGCCTGGCCGCGAACTCGCGGCTGCGCGAGCGGGTGGCGCAGCTGGCCGACGAGCTCGGGCTCGAGGTGCGCCTGCCGCCGCTGCGGCTTTGCACCGACAATGCGGCGATGATCGCGGCCGTCGCAGACGGGATGCTCGCTGCCGGCCGCACGGCCGACCTCGAGCTCGAGGCCTTCTCGCGCGTGCCGGTCGGCGCGCGCGCAGGGGAGGGGACCGCATGGTCTCGCTGAGGCAGCGCCTGGCCCGCCGGGGCCTGGCTCCGGCGCGGTCGCGGGGCCAGAACTTCCTGCGCTCCGAGGCGACGGCGCGGAAGCTCGTCGAGCTGGTGGGCGTCACGCCGGAGGACGCCGCGGTCGAGATCGGGCCGGGCACCGGCCAGCTGACGCGTCCGCTGGTGGCGGTCGCCCGACGCACGGTGGCCATCGAGGTGGATCGCGGTCTGGTCCAGCTGCTGGCGGAGAGCGACCTGGCCGACCGCGTGGAGCTGCGGCACGAGGACGTGCTCGACTCGGACCTGGGCGGCATCGTTCGCGAGCTGGGCCCCCCGGTGGTGCTGCTGGGAAACCTGCCGTACTCGATCAGCGGCAGGCTCCTCGGCGCGCTGCTGAGTCCGAACAACCCCTTCCGGCGCTGGGGCTTCATGCTGCAGCGCGAGGTGGCCGATCGGGTGCTGGCCGGGCCGGGCACCCCGGAGTACGGCACGCTCTCGATCTGGGCCCGCCTGTTCTCCGAGCCGCGGCGTGTGCTCGATCTGGGCCCCGACGAGTTCGAGCCGCGGCCCCGGGTGCGCTCGACCTTCCTCGTCTTCGACCCGCGCGCCGACCGGCCCCGGGTCGACGACATGTCCATGCTGCGGCGCACGGTCCGCGCCGCCTTCGGCCAGCGGCGCAAGACCCTGCGCCGTGCCTTGCGCCGCGTGTCTGCCGATCCGTTGCCGGCGCTGGAGTCGGCGGGGATCGATCCGCTGCGACGCGGCGAGACGCTCGACGAGGAGGAGTTCCTGCGCCTGGCCAACGCGCTCTCGGCCTGCTCCCCGGACGGCTGATCCGGGGCCCCGGGCCCACAGGCCCGTCCGGGCCGGGGGCCGGGACCGATGTTGACATGCCTGCACGCCGGTGTTTAGGCTTCGCCCTGTCGAGTCACATCTACGACCCAGGCTTGGATCTCCAGGGACCGAGACCGGAGGGTGCGGATGTGGACGGCGGTGGCGCGGGCCCCGGGTCCGCGCCGGAGCCGTCTCTCCCGCGACTTCACGGCCCGGCCCGGCGATGCAGGATCGGGACTGCGACGTGACCCGTCTGGCCGGCGGAGCCGGTCTGGCCGGATCATCCGGCCGGGAGACGGTCGTGAGAGAGTCGCGGGTGACGGTCCCGGAGCTGGCGCGCAGGAAGCGCACCGGCGAGAAGATCGCGATGCTGACCGCGTACGACTTCCCGTTCGCGCGTCGCCTCGACGCTGCCGGCGTGGACGTCCTGCTGGTCGGCGACAGCCTGGCCAGCGTGGTGCAGGGCGAGGACACCACGCTCCCGGTGACGCTCGACGAGATGGTCTACCACTGCCGCCTGGTCTCGCGGGCCGCGCGGCGCGCGCTGGTGGTGGGCGACATGCCCTTCGGCAGCTACCAGATCGGCATCGAGCCCACGCTCGAGGCCGCCGTGCGGCTGGTCAAGGAGGGCGGCGTCCACGCGGTCAAGCTCGAGGGCGGCCGCCGCGTGGCCGACCGCATCGAGGCGATCGCGCGGATGGACGTGCCGGTGATGGGGCACGTCGGGCTCACGCCCCAGTCCGTGCACCGCTTCGGCGGCTATCGCGTGCAGGGACGCGGGGAAGACGGCCGCGCCCGGCTGCTCGACGATGCGCTCGCGGTACAGGAGGCCGGAGCCTTCGCGGTGGTGCTGGAGTGTGTGCCCCGCGACCTGGCCACCGAGGTCAGCGCGGCCCTGGAGATTCCCACGATCGGAATCGGGGCCGGCTCGGGCTGCGACGGCCAGGTGCTGGTCATCCACGACCTGCTCGGCCTGGGCGAGGGCGCGCCGCCGCGCTTCGTGCGCCAGTACGTGGACCTGGGCGAGATCGTGACCAAGGCCGCCCGGATGTACGTGGACGACGTGCGCCAGCAGAAGTTCCCGGCCGATGCGGAGTCCTACTGATGCGCGTGGTCCGCAGCGTGGCCGAGCTACAGGCCTGGTCCGACCGGATCCGCTGCGAGGGTCGGCGCGTGGCGCTCGTCCCGACCATGGGGGCCCTCCACCAGGGTCACCTGTCGCTCGTCGAGGTGGCGGCGCAGCGCGCCGATCGCGTCGTGGTCAGCATCTTCGTCAACCCCACGCAGTTCGGGCCCGGCGAGGACTTCGAGATCTACCCGCGGGATCTCGAGGGCGACTGCGAGAAGCTGCGCCGCAGCCCGTGCGATCTGGTCTTCGCGCCACCGGTCGACGAGATGTACCCGGGCGGGGCCGCCACCTGGGTCGACGTGGACGGCCTGACCGAGGGTCTGTGTGGCCGCGATCGTCCCGGCCACTTCCGGGGCGTGACGACGGTGGTCTCGCGCCTGCTCCACGCCGCCAAGCCCCACGTCGCTGTCTTCGGCGAGAAGGACTACCAGCAGCTCGCCGTGCTGCGGCGCATGGCCCGCGACCTGCTGATGGACGTGCAGATCGTGGGTGCGCCGATCGTCCGGGAGCCGGACGGCCTGGCCATGAGCTCGCGGAACGAGAATCTGTCGCGCGACGAGCGCCTGCAGGCACGGGCGCTGTTCGCCGCGCTCGGTGAGGCGCGCCGCCTGGTGGCCGCCGGCGAGCTGCGCGCACCCGCGCTGATCGACGCGGTACGGCGGCGCATCGGCAAGGAGCCCCTGGCCCGGATCGAGTACGTCGAGCTGGTCCACGCGGATTCACTGCAGCCGGTCGCCGAGATGCTCGACCGGGCCCTGCTCGCGGTCGCGGTGCGCTTCGAGCGCACGCGCCTGATCGACAACACCCTGCTGGAGGCGCCCCGATGCTCCGCACCGTGCTGAAGTCCAAGATCCACCGGGCGACCGTCACCCAGGCCGATCTGGAGTACGAGGGCTCGATCACGATCGACGAGGACCTGATGGACGCGGCCGACCTGCTGGTCCACGAGAAGGTCGACATCTACGACATCACCAACGGCAACCGTCTGTCGACCTACGTGATCCCCGGCGAGCGTGGCAGCGGCGTGATCGGCATCAACGGGGCCGCGGCGCACCTGGTCAAGCCCGGGGACCTGGTGATCATCTGCAGCTACGTCCAGATGGAGACGCCCGAGGCCAGGGGCTGGCAGCCCCGTCTCTGCTTCGTCGACCCGGCCAACGTGCTCCAGTAGCGCGCCGGCGGGTCCCGCGCCGGGGCGGCCGCGGCGGGGCTCCGCGCCGCCTGCTAGCCTCCCCTCCGTCGGAGGCAAGCGAACGTGTGGGACCGGCTGCGACATAACGTCGTGCAGACCCTGCGCCGCGACTTCGTCGCGGGGCTGCTGGTCTTCGTGCCCGTCGGTTTCACCATGCTCGGCGTGCTCTGGATCCTGGAGCAGCTGGACAGCATGGTGCTGCCGCGCGTGTTCCGCGCGCTGGGCATGGAGGCGCGCCAGCCGCCCCTGGTGGGCGTCATCGTCACGATCTGCGTGGTCCTGCTGATCGGGGCCCTGACGCGCAGCTTCCTCGGCCGCTGGGCGCTGTCGCTCTGGGAGCGCACGGTCGAGCGTATCCCCGTCGCGCGCAGCCTGTACGCCGTGCTCAAGCAGTTCATGCAGGCAGTGCTCGGCGAGGGCACGCACGCGAGCTTCGATCGCGTGGTGCTGATCGAGTACCCGCGCACCGGGCTCTGGAGCTATGCCTTCGTCACGGGCGAGCAGGGGCCCATCCCGGGCACCGTGGGCCGGCTGGTCAAGGTATTCGTCTCGAGCACGCCCAACCCCACGACGGGCTACTACCTTCTCGTGCCCGTGAAGGACGTGGTCGAGACCCACCTGAGCGTCGAGGAGGCCTTCCGGCTGATCGTGTCGGCGGGGATCGCCGCCGACAGCAGCGCGACCGAGGTCGCGGAGTCCGGAAGCGACGCGAAGCAATGAGCGAGGACGACGTCCGCCCGGTCTGCCGCAACCGGCGGGCGCGCTTCCAGTACGAGATCCTCGAGACGCTCGAGGCCGGGCTGGTCCTCACCGGCTCCGAGGTCAAGTCGATGCGCGGGGGGAACGCGAACCTGGGCGATGCGTACGCGCGCATCGGCCGCGACGGTCAGGCCTGGCTCGTCGGCGCGCACATCGACGTGTACACGGCCGCGAACCGCTTCAATCACGAGCCCACGCGGGAGCGCAAGCTGCTGCTGCAGCGGCGCGAGATCGTGCGCCTGGGCGGCAAGCTGCGCGAGCGCGGGCTGACCCTGGTGCCGCTGCAGATGTACTTCCGCAACGGCTGGGCCAAGGTCGAGCTGGGCCTGGCGCGCGGCAAGCGCACCCACGACAAGCGGCAGAGCATCGCGCGGCGCGAGAGCGACCGGCGCCTGCGGGCAGCGACCAAGCGGCGCGCGCGGCGTCGCTGAGGCCGGCCCCGGTCAGCGGCCCGAGAACTTCGGCGCGCGCTTCTCGAAGAACGCGGCGATGCCCTCGGCGGCATCCGCGGTGCGCGACGCGGCCGAGATGGCGCGGGACTCGTGCTCCATCTGGGACTCGAAGCCCTCGACGCTGCTCAGCTGCAGCAGGCGCTTGACCTGGCCGAAGGCCCGGGTCGGACCCGCCGCCAGGCCCGTCGCGAGCTCGGTCACGCGCCCCTCGAGGTCGCCGTCGTCCACGACCTCGTTGACGATCCCCCAGTCGCGGGCCTCCTCGGCGGTGAGCGTGCGATTGGTGAGCATCAGCTCGGCGGTGCGGCGTGCGCCGATCAGGCGGGGCAGGAACCAGGTGGAGCTGCCGTCGGGGGCGAGACCGGCGCGCGTGTAGGCCATGGTGAACTTCGCCGAGCGCGCTGCGACGGCTAGATCGCAGGCGCAGAGCAGGCTGAAGCCCGCGCCCGCCGCGGCTCCCTGCACGGCCGCGATCACCGGCGCGTCCATGCGGGCGAGCACCGACAGGGCGGCGTGCAGGTGCGTCGTGACCCGCTTGATGCCCGCGGGCAGCGCGTCGCCGGCGTCCCGGAACGCCTGCAGGTCTCCGCCGGCACAGAACATCCGGCCCGTCGCGCCGAGCACGACCGCGCGCACCGAGGCGTCGGCGTCGAGCTCGATCGCGGCGTCCATCAGCTCCTGGGCCAGCTCGAGGTTCAGCGCGTTCGCCGCGTCCGGCCGGTTCAGGGTCAGGCGCGCGACGCCCTCGCCGCGCTCGAGCTTCAGGTTCGCGTATGCCAATGCGCGCTCCTCCCGTCGGGTGCCGGCACGACGTTCATCTCGACCTCCTCGCGAGCGCGGACCCGGGCGGGATCCTGCCAGTTCCGTTCCTCCCGGCGGAGCTCAGCATACCGCGTGCGCAGCTGCGATGGGCCGCCGCCGGCCCGCCGATACGACCGCATCCGGCCCGCGAAACTCGCCCCTGGGGCCCGGGGCGGGGGCGCTGGTATCATCGCGGACCGGCCCCGCGACGGAGCTCCCGTGTTCGCTACGCACCTGTCCCTGTGCCGCTTCTGCCACGCCAGCTGCCCGATCCATGTCGAGGTGATCGACGGTCGCCCGGTCCGCGTGAGGCTACACCTGCGCCAGGGGCCGCGCGCTTCCCGAGCAGCACGCGCACCCGGAGCGGCTGCTGCACTCGATGAAGCGCATGCCCGACGGCAGCCACCGGCCGATCCCGGCGCAGCAAGCGATCGACGAGATCGCGGAGAAGGTGCAGGCGATCCTCGAGCGCCACGGGCCGCGCGCGATCGCCAGCTACACCGGCACGTTCTCGTTCCCGTACCCGGCGACGGCGCCCGTGGCGATGGCCTGGATGGACGCCATCGGCTCGCCGATGCGCTTCACCAGCGCGAGGGCGCCGACTCCAGCCAGACCCTGGCGGAGCTGGGCATCGATTGCCGCCCGGCGCGCGAGACCTTTGCCGACACGCTGCGCTGGCTCTACCGGTCCGGGCACGTCCAGGCGCGCCACGTCGGGCGCCTGGCGCGGGACCCCGCTTGACCGGGATCGCGCCGGGCGTAGACTCGGGAGACGTCCAACTCTGGATCGGGGGCGATCGGCTTTCGACGGATGGTAGACGGCGTTCGTTGCGTGCCGAGGTGCCAGACCTCGCTAATCCCTGGCAACGGTGCTCACAAGTGCCGACCAAAACCTAGCTCTCGCTGCCTAGCTAAACCCTAGGTCATCAGCGAGCGTTTCCGGGCCCGACGCCTGCTGAGGTCCGGACGCGTCATATTCAGCAGGCTGTGTCCAACTCCTCGTCGGGGGGACGCGGACGAGAAAACTCCCGACTCGCGGACCGCTCGGTGAGCTCCCGGGACCAGGCGGCCCGTCAAACCTCAACACGGGGCTACGCTCGTAGACGCGAACGACAGAAGCCATGCGGACCCGGGTTCGATTCCCGGCGCCTCCACCA
>JAJDAJ010000049.1 GCA_029261925.1 Deltaproteobacteria bacterium
GTCGTCGGGCCCGATCGCGAACGGCCGCGGATCCGGCGTCACTCCGCCGCCTCGAGCGCGCGCTGCTCGGCCGCGCGGTAGACCTCGGCGAGCGGCACGTCGGCCCGGCGCGCGACGCGCGCGCAGGCCTCGTACTCCGCGGCCGCGGTGAGCCGGCCTTCCGGATCGCGCGCCAGCTTGACCGCGACCCGGCCCCAGGGCGTGTCCACGCGGACCACCTCGCGCGGCAGCACCCAGCGCGCCTCCTCGCGGAAGCGGACCCCGAGGCTGCTGGACTCGAGCAGCACGCGGCGCGCCAGGCGGTCGCGGTCGGCGGGCCGTGCGAGCACGCGCAGCAGGTGGCCGGGGCGGCCCTTCTTCATCAGCAGCGGTGAGAGCGACGCATCCAGCGCGCCCTCATCCATCAGCCGCTCCAGCAGGTAGGGCAGGTGCTCGGGGTGCGCGTCGTCGAGATTGGCCTCGATCACGCTCACGAGATCGCGCGCCAGAGCGGCCCCGGTGCTCCCGAGGATCGCGCGCAGCACGTTGGGCAGCGGGCCGGGGCGGTCGTTGCCGGCGCCATAGCCGGTCGCCAGGGGCCGCAGGGCGGGCATCGGCTCGAACGCGTCGACCAGCTCGGCGAGCAGCGCCGCGCCGGTGGGCGTGACCGTCTCCCAGGGCACGTCGAGGGGGTGCGTCGGAACCCCGATCAGCAGCTCGAGCGTCGCGGGGGCCGGCAGCGGCAGGCGGCCGTGCTCGGTCTCGACGCTGCCGTGGCCCAGCGGGAGCGAGCCCGCGCTGATGCTGCCCGGGTCGAGGTGCTCGACGGCCGCACAGACACCGACCACGTCGCAGAGTGCATCGACCGCGCCGACCTCGTGGAAGTGCACCCGGTCGGGATCGATGCCGTGCACCCTGCCCTCGGCGCGGGCCAGGCGCTCGAAGACCGCCAGCGCGCGCTCGCGCACGCGCCCCGCCAGCGGCGCGCGCGCGAGCAGGCGGCGGATGCTGGCCCAGCGGCGCTCGGCGGCCGGCCGCGCCGGACCGCGGAAGCTCACGTACGCCGCATCGAGCGCCCCGCGCCGGGCGCGCTCGACCCGCATGCGCACCGCGCCCAGGTCCAGCGCCCCGATCGCCTCGCGGACCGCGCGCCGGGGCACGCCCAGGTCGAGCAGCGCACCGAGCAGCATGTTGCCCGCCGCGCCGGTCGGGCAGTCCAGGTGCAGGTGGCGCGCCGCGCCGCGCTCAGGCGCGGTTGACGAGCGCCGCGACGTACGCCGCGCCGAAGCCATTGTCGATGTTCACCACCGTCACGTTGGACGCACAGGAGTTCAGCATTCCGAGCAGCGCCGCCACCCCGCCGAGGGACGCTCCGTAGCCCACGCTCGTGGGGACCGCGATCACCGGCCGCTCGACGAGGCCGCCGACCACCGAGGGCAGCGCGCCCTCCATGCCCGCCACCGCGATCAGCACGCGGGCCGCGCGCAGGGTGTCGATCGACGCCAGCAGGCGGTGGAGGCCCGCCACGCCCACGTCGTAGACGCGCTCGACCTTCGCGCCCAGGTACGCCGCGCAGACCGCCGCCTCCTCGGCGACCGGCAGGTCCGCGGTGCCCGCCGCCACCACGCAGATCGCGCCACGGCCCGGGGCGGGCGGGGGCCCGCCCCGGTAGGCCCGCACCCGCGCAGCCGCGTGGTACTCGAGCTCGGGCACGCGCTCGCGCACGGCGCTTGCGGCGGCCACGTCCACGCGCGTGACCAGGGCGGCAGCCTGCTCCGAGATCAGCGTGCGCGCGATGCGGGCGATCTGGTCGGGCGTCTTGCCCTGCCCCAGCACCACCTCGCCGGTCCCGCTGCGCAGCGCACGGTGCAGGTCGACGCGCGCGTCGCCCAGATCGCGGAACGGCAGCCGCGCCAGCTCCTCGAGCACCGCGTCGCGTGCGATCTCGCCGCGCTCCAGGCGCGCGAGCAGGCGGTCGAGATCCTCGCGGTTCACGCCCGAACCATAGCCCGCCGGGCCCGCCCGGGGCTACGCGTCGGGCACCCAGGCGAACAGGACGTGCATCTCGCCGTGCTCGCCCTGGAGCTCGGTCTCGACCAGGTAGACGCGGCGCTGGTCGAGCTCGCCGCAGATCTCGGCGATCGCGTCGATGGCCGGCTTCTCGAAGCCCAGGCGCGGGACCGAGGGCAGCACGGCCGACCCGAGCATCTCGCTGAGCGCGTTGGCCGCGGCCGATACGGCGATGTTGCCGAGCTCGCAGAGCGCCGAGAGCGCGCGCTCGTCGAAGCTGGTCACGTCGCCGCAGCCCGTCAGCTGCCCGATCACGTGCTCGAGCACGGGGCGGCGCAGGATCAGGCCGGCCGGCCCGGCTGCGGCGCCCTCGAGGTCGGCGAAGATCGTGGTCACGCGCTCGTCGCTGCCGAAGAGGTCTGCAGGCAGGCGACCGTCGCCGAGCTCCCAGCAGCGCGGCGGCGCCATGTGCAGGGTGGTCCCCAGCATCTGAGCGATCGCCGTGGCGGCGTTGCCGGCGCAGATGCTCGTGAGCTCGGCGCACTTGTCGCGCTCGCTGCTCACAGGAATCGCTCCACGACCACCGGCAGATCGAGCAGGAAGACCGGGGCACCGTCCGGCAGCAGCGCGACGCCGGCCAGCGCGGGGATCACGTCGAGCGGCCGCGGGACGTCGCGCACGTAGACCTCGATGTTGCCGATCGCGCGCTCGACGTGAAGGCCGAGCTTGAAGCCGCGCACGTCCATGACCACCACGTTGCCCCGAGAGGTCGACCCGACGCCGGGCAGGCCGATCTCCTCACCGAGGTCGAGCAGCGGCAGCGGCTCGTCCTTGAACATGAAGAACGCGTCGCCTGCGGTCCGCTCGATGCGCGCCTCGTCGGCGCCGAGCACCGCGTCGAGCTGGGGCATCGGCAGGGCCACGCAGCCGCCGCCGACCCCGAGCGCGAGCACCCGCTGCAGCGCCACCATCGAGGGCAGGTCGAGCTCCATGCGCGTGCCGAGTCCCGGGCGGCTCGAAACGGCCAGGGTGCCGCCAAGGGCCTCGATCGCCCGCTTGACCGCGTCCATTCCCACGCCCCGGCCCGAGATGTCGGTGACGCTGTCGGCCGTCGACATCCCCGGCTCGAAGATGAACTCGATGATCCGCTCCGGCGGGAGATCCTCGGCGACCATCTCCATGAGCAGGCCTCGCTCGATCGCCTTGCGCCGCACCGACTCCACGTCGATACCTCGACCGTCGTCCTCGATGCAGACGTGCAGCCGTCCAGAGACCAGCGAGGCGTCCACGCGAAGCGTCCCGACCGGATCCTTGCCCGCTGCCTCGCGCTCCGCCGGAGTCTCGAGCCCGTGATCGACGGCGTTGCGGACCACGTGGAGCAGCGGGTCGTCGAGGTGGTCGAGGATCGCCCGGTCCACCTCGACCTCGTCGCCCGCGGGGTCGAAGCGCACGCGCTTGCCCAGCTCGCGGGCCAGCTCCGAGACCACCATCGGCAGCCGCTCGGTGATGCGGCGGACCGACGTGGTGCGGATGTCGAGCGCGCGGCGCCGCAGGTCGCGGACCACGTTCTCCATCAGGTCGAGCTCCTCGCCGAAGGCGTGCTGCCCGTCCCAGATGGGTGCCTTGCGGTGGAGCGCGGCCAGGCGTGCCTGTCGCTGCATGAGCTCACCGACGGAGGCCAGGAAGCGATCGACGAGATCGGTGCGCACGCGCACGCTGCGCGACGGGGCGGCGGCCCGCGACGTGCGCGATGAAGCGGGCGCGGAGGGCTCGGCGTCGGGGTCCCCGAGCCGCCGCACCAGCTCCTCGCGGGCGTCGGGCGGGGTGCCGGCGCTCTCGACGAACTCGACCATCTCCTCGAGGGCGGCGACGGCCTCGGCACAGAGCGCCAGGATCCGGGCCTCCACGGCGCCGCCGTCGCGCAGCGGCACCATGCAGTCCTCGAAGGCGTGCGCCAGCGTCGCCACGCTCTCGTAGTCGAGCGAGGCCGCCATTCCCTTGATCGAGTGCGCCATGCGGAAGAGTGCGTCGACCGCCTCGTTGGCGGCGGCGCTCCCCGGCTCGCTCTGCAGGGTGGCGAGTGCCTGTCCCATCTGCACGAGGTAGTCGGACGCCTCGTGGACGAACAGGGTCCTGTACTTGTCGAGGTCCAACCGGCTGGCCGGATGCGGCTACTCGTCGCTCTTGCCGAGCGCCTTGGCCAGCACGTCGAGCACGTGGTCGGGCTTGAAGGGCTTGACGATGAAGTCCTTCGCGCCCGCCTCGAGCGCCTCCATCACCAGCGCCTCCTGGCCCAGCGCGCTGCACATCACCACGCAGGCCCCGGGGTTGGCGGCGACCATCTCGCGCAGCGCCTCCAGGCCGCTCTTGCGCGGCATGACGATGTCGAGCGTCACCAGATCGGGCTGGTGCTCCTGGTATGCGGACACGGCCTCGTTGCCGTCCGCGGCCTCCGCGCAGATCTCGTACCCGCCATCCGTGAGGATGTCGCGCAGCATCTCGCGCATGAAGGCAGCGTCGTCTGCGATCAGAACGCGCCTGGACATGGGATTCCTCCTGATTGTTCCGGCTGCTCCGTGAGCAGCTCCCTGGCTCGATCCATCAGCCCGGCGGGTTCCAGCAGCCCAAGCGGCTGGCCCGACACGAGCACCCACTGCGCGAACGCCGGCTCCTCCGGCGGCTCGTCCATCGGCACGGCCTGCGCCATGCGCCTCTCGATCCGGATCACCCGGGTCACCAGCAGGGCGACCCGCCAGTGGCCATCATCGAGCACCACCATGTGGCGATGCCCCGACGCCGGTCCGCCCAGGAGCAGCGCACCCCCGTGCACGGCGGGCAGCGGCTCGCCGCGGAAGTTCACGACCCCGGCGACGTCCGGCGAGACGCAGGGGATCAGGCGCGGGCGCCGGGCGTCGAGGACCTCGGCCACGGCCTCGATCGGCAGCGCGAACTCGCGCCCTCCCATCTCGAACCGCAGCCAGGGTACGTAGCTCACGGCGACCTCACCGCGTCCTGAAGCGGCGCGCGACCTTCTCGAGGCGCACCGACATCTCGGACAGGCGACCGGCCTGTCCGACCATCCGCCCCACGGAGCCGACCTGCTCGTTCAGGCTGCGGCGCATCTCGTCGGCGTGCTTCGCACCCTGCCCGACCAGACTCGCCACGCCCTCCACGTCCAGCACCAGCTGCTCCATGCTCGCGGCCTGCCCGCTCGACTGGCGGAAGATGCTCTCGGCGCGCTTCGAGGTCTCCTCGATCGCGTACTGCACCTGCTCGAGCACGCGGAAGAGCTCGTCGATGTCGTCGCGGCCCTCCTTGACCGTGCGGCCCATGCCGCGGGTCGCCTTGGAGATCCGGCGCGCCTCGGCGTCGAGCTGACTCATCAGCTCCTCGATCTGCTCGCCCGCGAGACCCGCGTTCTCGGCGAGCTTGCGGATCTCCTCGGCGACGACCGAGAAGCCGCGGCCGGCCTCGCCCGCGCGAGCGGCCTCGATCGAGGCGTTGAGCGAGAGCAGGTGCGCCTTCTCGACGATGCTGAAGATCATCTCGGTCACGCGCTGCGCGGCCCGGATGCGCTCGTCGAACTCCTGCGTCACGTCGGCGGTGCGCTCGACCTCGCCGAAGAGATCCTGGAGCTTCGCGGCGGAGCGACGGGAGACGGCCACACCGCCGGTCGCGCGACGGCTCACCTCGGCGGCCGCGGCGGAGGCCTCGTGAGCCGAGTCGGCGTTCGAGCGCAGGGCCACGGCGATCTCGCGCACGCGGTTGGCGATCTGCTCGACGTCGGACTCCTGCTGCGACGCGCCGTTGGCCACGCCGTCCATCGACTCGACCAGCGAGCGGCCGGTGTCCTTCAGACCCTGCACGGAGCCGGAGACCTCGCGCGAGGACTGCGCCACGTCGTCGGCGGCGCGCTGGATGTGCTCGACCAGCTCGCGGAGGTTCTGCAGCATGGCGTCGACCGAGCGCGCCAGGTCGACGGTCTCGTCGGGGAAGCGCCGGCCCGCGTGGATGTCGACGTCGGCCGTGAGGTCGCCCTGGCCGATGCGCTCGGCGCAGCCGCGCAGGCTCTGGAAGTTCGAGGTGATCTGGCGGGCGTAGATCCAGCCGAGCCACGAGCCCATCAGCAGGGCGCAGAAGAACGCACCCCAGACGGGCAGGCCCAGGTGCTCGAGCATGGTGGGCAGCCCGGCGCCGACGGCCGCCACCGCGAGGAACGCGAGCGCGAACTTGTGCGCCATGTCAAGCCGCACGGCTCGACCTCCGGGCGCAGCTCGGGCGCAGGAAGAGCTTCACGCGGCTCTCTTCGGCCCCGGCTCAGAGCGGCTTGAAGTGCTCGAAGCCCTCGATCCCGCTGGGCTGTTCGACCGTACCGTCCCGCAGCCAGCGGCAGCCGCGACCCGCGACGACGCGACCGATCCGCGTGACGCGCGTGTCCAGGGCACGCGCGAGCCGGACGTCGCCGGGCGCGTCTGGCGGCGCCGCGACCAGCAGCGCGTAATCCTCGCCTCCGGACAGCGCCAGTGGCCACGGCTCGAGCCCGCGCTGCGCACAGGCGCGCGCCAGGCCGCGCGGCAGCGGCAGCGCCCCCAGCTCGACCTCCGCGCCCACCCCGCTGCTCGCCAGCACGTGCCCCAGGTCACGCGCGAGGCCGTCCGAGACATCGATGGCCGTGCGTGCCCAGCCGCGCCGCGCCAGCAGCGGGCCCGCCCCGAGCGGCACGCGGGGCAGCCGGTGCATGCGCACGAAGCGGCGCTCCGAAGCGTCCCGTGGGCCGCCGTGCTCGAGCACGTGCAGTCCCAGCGCCGAGCCTCCCAGCTCGCCCACCACGAGCAGCGCGTCGCCGGGCCGCGCGGCATCGCGCCGCAGAGCTCGCCCCCGCGGCAGCTCGCCCAGCGCGCTGATCGAGATGCACCAGCGCGCCGCGCGCGAGGTGTCGCCTCCGACCAGCGGGCAGCCCGCATCCCGCGCCTCCGCGAGCAGGCCACGCGCGAAGCCATCGACGCGCGCGCCGGGCGCGTCGCCCGGGATGGCCAGCGTGAGCAGGAAGCCCAGCGGCCGGGCGCCCATCGCCGACAGGTCCGAGAGATTGACGCGCAGCGCCTTGCGGCCGAGCGCGCGCGGATCGGCCGTGGACCAGCGGAAGTGCACGTCCTCGACGAGCGCGTCCGCGGTCCAGACCAGATCGGTCCCGGCCCGGGAGGCGAGCAGAGCGGCGTCGTCGCCGATCCCGATCCGCCAGCGCCGTCCGGGCGCACCCGCGCGCCGGCGCAGCACCTCGATCAGGCCCAGCTCGCCGAGCTCGCGCGGATCCACCCCCCCACGTTAGCCGACGACCGGTGCCAGCCACCATCCGGAGTTCACGCGCGGCGGAACCCGCCTTCACTGACCGGAAGCGCCCGGCCAGCCATCGGCACGGCGGCAGGTGCGGCGGCGGCGGCGGCAGGTGCCAGCCACCCTCGTGTGGCCACCCTCGTGTGTTCACGCCCGGCGGAAGCGTCGTTCACATCCGCGCTGCTAGGAGCGGACGATCGGGGTCGGGATGCGGCTGCCGCCGCTGCGCCGGCCGCGTGCCGGTCCCGGTGCCGGCGTCTCGACCAGGGCCAGGGGCAGCACCTCGTCCATGCTGCGCACGAAGCTGAACTCGAGGCGCCTCGCGAGCTCGGGCGGGATCTCGTCGAGATCGTGGCGGTTGGCCTCGGGGATGATCAGGTGGGTGATGCCTCGCCGCAACGCGGCCATGGCCTTCTCCCGGACGCCGCCGACGGGCAGCACGCGGCCGCGCAGCGTGACCTCGCCGGTCATGGCGACGTCGCCGCGCACGGGCACGCCCGTGAGCAGCGAGACCATGGCGGTGGCGATCGTGATCCCGGCCGACGGGCCGTCCTTGGGCGTGGCGCCGGCCGGCACGTGCACGTGAATCTCGTTGCGCATCACCTCGTCCTCGACGCCGAGGTCCACTGCGCGCCAGCGCACGTACGACAGGGCCGCCTGCGCCGACTCCTTCATGACGTCGCCGAGCTGGCCGGTCAGGATGAGACCGCGGCCCCGGACGCGCGTCGCCTCGATCACGAGGACGGCGCCCCCGAACTCGGTCCAGGCCAGACCGCGGGCCAGTCCGACTTCCTCGCCGCGGGGCACGGACTCGCCGGGAACCTTCGGATTGCCGAGGTACGTGCGCAGGTTGCGCACGGTGACCGACACCTTCTCGGTCTCGCCCTCCGCGACGCGCCGCGCCACGTTGCGCAGCATGCGCCCGATCTCGCGCTCGAGCGAGCGCACGCCGGCCTCCTGCGTGTAGCCGCTGACGACCTCGCAGAGGGCGGCCCTCGACACCTGCACCTGCTCGGGTCGCAGACCGCACTCGTCCACCTGGCGCGGGACCAGGTAGCGGCGCGCGATCACGGCCTTCTCCTCCGGCGTGTAGCCGGGCAGCCGGATCAGCTCCATGCGATCGAGCAGCGGCCGCGGGATGGGGTCGGTCAGGTTCGCGGTCGCGATGAAGAGGCACTTCGACAGGTCGTACGGGACGTTCAGGTAGTGATCCCGGAAGCCGCCGTTCTGCTCGGGATCGAGCACCTCGAGCATCGCCGCAGCCGGATCGCCGCGGTAGTCGGCGCCGAGCTTGTCGATCTCGTCGAGCATGAAGACGGGATTGCCGGCGCCGGCCTGCCGCATGCCCTGGACGATGCGGCCGGGCATGGCGCCGACGTAGGTGCGGCGGTGCCCGCGGATCTCGGCCTCGTCGCGCATGCCGCCCAGCGACATGCGCACGAACTCGCGGCCCATGGCCTGCGCGATCGAACGGCCCAGTGATGTCTTGCCGACGCCCGGAGGACCGACAAGGCACAGGATGGGACCCTTGCAGGCGCCGTCGCCGCGCAGCTTGTGCACGGCCAGGAACTCGAGAATCCGCTCCTTGACCTTGTTCAGGTAGGCGTGGTCGCGCTCGAGGACCTCGCGTGCATGGTGCAGATCCAGGTTGTCATGCGACGCACGGCACCAGGGCAGCTCGGTCACCCACTCGAGATACGTGCGGACGATCTGGGTCTCGGACGAGTCCGGGTGCATTCGCGACAGGCGCTCGAGCTGACGCAGCGCCTCGGTCCGGGCCTCGTCGTTCATGCCCGCGTCCTCGATGCGGCCGCGGAACTCGTCGAGCTCGCCGCGGCGCTCGTCACCCTCGCCCAGCTCGTCCTGGATGCGACGCATCTGCTCGCGCAGGAACTGCTCGCGCTGGTTGCGGGTCATCTCGTCGCGCGCCGAGGTCTGGATCTCCTGCTGCATGGACGACACGGCGAGCTCGCGGCGCAGGATCGCGTCGATCTTCCGCAGCCGGCGGACGGGGTCGAGGATCTCGAGCAGCTGCTGCGCCTCGTCGACGCGCAGACGCAGGTTCGAGGCGACGAGGTCGGCCAGCCGGCCCGGATCCTCGACGCTGGCTGCCACCGAGAGAATCTCCGGCGGCAGGTGGCGCAGCGGCAGCAGCTCCTCGAGCTTCTCGCGCACGCCGCGCACCAGCGCCTCGATCTCGACGGTCAGGTCGGGAAGCGCATCGGGACCGAGTGACTCGACATCCACGTCGATGCAGGGCTCGGTACGCGCGAAGCGGCCGACGCGGATCTTCGACAGGCCCTGCACCAGGACCTTCAGGCGCCCGTCGGGCAGGCGCATCATGCGCATGACCATGCCGACGGTTCCGACCGGGTGAAGGTCCTCCGGACCCGGGTCGTCCACCTCGGCGTCCCGCTGCGTCACGAGCGCCAGCAGACGATCGCCCTCGACCGCGCGCTCGATCGCCCGGATCGACACGTCCCGCCCCACGAACAGCGGCAGGATCATGGAGGGAAAGACCACCGCGTCTCGGATGGGGAGGAGCGGGAGGCTGTCGGGAACCGAGAAGCCGAAGTCGTTGTCCAAGTTCGCTCCGATCGAGTATCCGGGGGAGGGGGATTGAGCCGCCCGGCGCGGGATGCCGTGGCGTTTCAACCCTCAGTTCCGAGATGAAAACTCGACGTTCGGACCTCTGAACTTGACTACCGGCCTCCTCCGATCGGGTGGATGCGACCCCGGCTGACGGTCAGCAGCTGTACGAGGTGCTGACTGTCGCCGCTCGCGTCGAAGCCGGTCAGCCCCGACACGCCGTCGAAGTCGCGCGTGTCCAGGATGGCGCGGCGCAGCTGCTCGCGCGACATGCCCGTGCCGGACTCGACGTGCCGTCGAAGCAGCACGGCGGCGTCGCGGGCGAGCGCGGAGATCAGGTCGGGCTCGGCGCCGTACGTCGTGCGGTGGCGCTCGACGAACGCGCGCACCGCCGGGCGATCGCTGGTCACGTCGAACGCCGAGGTGAACAGCGCACCCGACGCCTGCCGGCCCGCGATCTCGACCAGCTCGGGGCTGTTCCACTCGCTGGTGCCGGCGAAGATCGCCTCCTGCACGTCGAAGAAGCGCAGCTGGGGCAGGATGAGTCCCACGCGTGCACCGGCGTCGGGGATGAACAGCGCCTCGAAGTCCACGAAGGGCGGCAGGCCCTGCATGTCCTCCTCGGCCAGGCGCTCCTGGTTGCGCACCGGGTAGCGCAGCAGCGTCTCGCGCTCGTCGAGCCGCTCGCGCTGCTCCGGCGTGAGGTAATGCAGACCGATCAGCTTGCGGATCGGCTCCTGCCAGTCGACGACGTCCGGCGCGTAGCGCTCCACGCCGACCATCTCGCCGCCGAATGTCTCGATCGCGTCCCAGAACGCGTTCTTGAACTCGCGACCGTAGTCGTCATCCGGGTACAGGACCGCGAAGCGTCCGAAGCCGCGCTCCGCCGAGAAGTGCGCCACCAGCGCCCGCACCTCGTCTTCGGGGGACAGCCCGACGCGGAAGACGAAGTCGCCGAGGTACGGCAGGTCCTGTCGCCGCGCCATGGTCAGGATGGGAACGCCGCCGACCTCGGCCACGGGCGCGGCGGCGGCGGCCACCGCGGAGCGCAGCGGGCCCAGGATGGCGCTGGCGCCCTCCGTGATCAGATCCTCGACCGCGCGCTTTCCCCGGTCGACCTCGCCGGCCGTGTCGCGCACGAGGACGCGCAGCCGTCCGCCGCCGGTCTCGTCGTACAGCCCCAGGCCCAGGACGATCGCGCGCAGGGCGCGCTGTCCGAAGTCCGCGTACGGGCCGCTGAGCGGCAGCGCCACTCCGATGAGCTCGCCCACCCGCTCGCTGCCGCGCCGTGCGCGCGCATCCAGCCGCTGGCGCTCGAGCTCGTCGCGCGGCCGCAGGCGCGGCGGCAGACGATCGAGTGCGCGCTGGGCCGCCGCGTAGTCGCTGCGCACGAGCGCACGGCGCGCGAGCACCAGGTGCACGCGGTCGGACACCGCGCCGGACGGGAGACGGCGCGCCAGCCCCGCCAGCTCCGCCTCCTCGATGCGCTCGATCAGCTCCTCCAGCTCCACGTCGATCTCGAGCTGCATCTCCGCGTCGTCGACGTCGCGGCGCGCGTGGGCAAGCCCCAGGACCGCCTCGGCCCAGTCACCGGTCTCGCGCGCGAGATCCGCGCGCAGCCGGTGTATGCGCGCCCGCAGATCGGCGGGGGCGGTCTCCCACGAGGAGCGCGAGAGCAGCTCCAGTCCGAGCTCGGGCTGCCCGAGGTCGCGGTAGATCCACGAGGCGCGCAGCGCGGCGCGGGGGCTCGACGGGCTGCGAGGATGCGCGACCACCAGCTCGCGCCAGGTCTGCGCGGCCAGCTCGCGGCGCTGCTGGCGCTCGTACACCTCGCCGAGCAGCAGCAGGGCCTCGTCGATCTGGCGGCTGTACGCGAGCTCGGCGCGGAAGCGCTCGAGGATCCGCTGCGCGGTGTCGAGATTGCCCGCGTCGTGCGCGATGCGCGCGGCTTCCAGGTCCAGCCGCGCCGCCTCCTCGTAGTCGACGAGGCGGCCCTCGCGCAGCACCTGGCCGGGCGCGCAGGACATCAGCAGGGCGGCCAGCAGCGCCAGGCCCAGCGGCCCCGACAGCCAGGCGCGGCCCGCGCGGGTCGGGGCCGGCTGCGCGCTCACTCGAAGAGCTCCCGCAGCGTGTCGAGGAAGCCGCGCCGCCGGGGACTCACGTCGTCGCCGGACAGCGAGGCGAACTCCTCGAGCAGCTCGCGCTGACGCGCGCTCAGCTTGGCGGGAACCTCGACCTGCACGCGGTAGTGCACGTCCCCGCGGGTGCCCCCGCGCAGGTGCGGCAGGCCGCGGCCGCGCATGCGGATCACGTCGCCCGGCTGGGTGCCCGGGGCGATCTCGATCTGCTCCTTGCCCTCGAGCGTGGGCACCTCGACGTCGCAGCCGAGCGCGGCCTGTGCGATCGAGATCGGCACGTCGCAGACCAGGTCGGCGTCGTGGCGCTCGAACAGCGGATGCTCGCGCACGTGCACGACCACGAAGAGGTCCCCCGGCCGGCCGCCGCCGTGGCCCGCCTCGCCCTCGCCGCTCAGACGCAGCCGCACGCCCGAGTCCACACCCGCCGGGATGCGCACGTTGAGCGTCTGCAGGCTCTCGACGCGGCCGGCACCGCGACAGGTGTCACACGCCCGGCGCAGGCTCCGGCCCGAGCCACCGCAGCGGTCACAGGTACGCGCCACGCGGAAGAAGCCCTGCTGCAGCACGATCTGGCCGCGGCCCCCGCACTGCTCGCAGGTCTCGCGCTCCCCGCCCTGGCCCGCACAGTCCTCGCAGGCCTGGTGCTTGGGGATGCGCAGGGTCTCCTCCGAGCCCAGGGCGGCCACCTCGAAGTCGACCTCGAGGTCGTAGCGCAGGTCCGCGCCCCGCTGGCCACCGCCCCGGCGGCGGCGCCCGCCGCCGCTGCCGAAGATGTCACCGCCGAAGAACTCCGAGAACAGGTCGCCGAAGGCCGAGAACGGGTCGAAGTCGCCACCGAACGGGTTCTCGCCGCCGTTGCCGAAGGCGGCGTGCCCGAAGCGATCGTACTGGGCGCGCTTTGACGGGTCCGAGAGCACGGCATAGGCCTCGGAGGCCTCCTTGAAGCGAGCCTCGGCCCCGGGATCGTCGGGATTCTTGTCGGGGTGGTACTGGTGGGCCAGCCGGCGGTAGGACCGCTTCAGCTCCTCGGCCCCCGCGTCGCGCGCGACGCCCAGGATCTCGTAGTAGTCTCGCTGGCTCACGCTGCCGGCCCCCGGGGCTTTGCGTCGGCCCGGGCGGAGACCGGCCGGCGAGGCGGCCGGCGGCGCCGGGCCGCAGATCCGGCCAAGGGTGCGGCTCCCGGCCGGGCCGTCAAGTCGTGGGGGAGCCGCCGTTGATCTGGAGGGTCTGGCCCGTCATCCAGGACGCCTCCGCCGAGGCCAGGTAGACCACCAGGGCCCCGACGTCGGCGGGCTGACCCAGCCGGCCGACCGGGATGGCTCGCGCCAGGTGGGCCGTGGTGTCCGGGTCGCCCTGGCCGTCCATCAGGCCCAGGGCGACCGTGTTGGCCGTCACGCCCAGGCGTGCGGTCTCGAGCGCGAGGTGGCGCATGAAGCTGATGCCACCGCCCTTGCCGGCCGCGTATGCGGAGACGCCGAGGCTGAGGCCGATCGTCCCCGCACCCGACGAGATCGTGATCACGCGGCCCCAGCCGCGCTCGCACATGCCGTCGACCACCGCGTGGCAGCAGTTCATCACGCCGTACACGTTCAGGTCGATCTGCGCGCGCCACTGCTCGGGAGTGGTCTCGCGGAACGGCCTCACGCCCATGCCCGGCGGCACGCCGGCGTTGTTGACCAGGATGTCGACCGGGCCGAGCCGGGCGCCCACCTCGCGCAGGCCCGCGATCACGGCAGCGTGGTCGGTGACGTCGAAGGGCACGGCCAGCGCGCGCCGACCGTCCGCGCCCAGGAGATCGGCCGTCGCCGCGGCGCGCTCGGCGTGCAGATCGTTGACCGCGACCGCGGCACCGTGCTCCGCGAGCGCGCGCGCGATGCCCACGCCCACGCCCTGTCCCGCGCCGGTGACCAGCGCGGTCCTGCCGCCCAGATCGAACACGGGCGGCAGCGTGGCACGACGCGGCTACTCGATCAACTCGTCGTCGTCGCCGAGGCGCTCGTACATCGCCTCGGTCATGCGGTACGCGAGCTGCTGCAGGTCCTCGACGGCCTCGCGCAGGGTCTCGATGTCGCCGCCCTCGAGCGCGGAGCGCGCCGCCTTCAGGCTGGCGCGGATCTCGGCGTCCTCGGTCTCGTTCAGCTCGCTGCCATACTCCGCGAGCGTCTGCTCCACGGAGTAGATCAGGCCCTCGGCCGTGTTGCCCAGCTCGACCGCGGCGCGGCGCTCGGCGTCGCTGTCGGCGTACTCCTCGGCCTCGCCCACGAGCCGGTCCACGTCGTCGGGATTCAGGCCACCGCTCGCGGTCACGCGAACCGACTGGCTGCGACCCGTGTTGAGATCCTTGGCGGAGACGCTGAGGATTCCGTCGGCGTCGATGTCGAAGGTGACCTCGATCTGCGGCACGCCGCGCGGGGCCGGCGGGATGCCCACGAGCTCGAAGCGGCCGAGCGTCTGGTTGTCGTCGGCGAGCTCGCGCTCGCCCTGCAGCACGTGGATGCGCACCAGGTTCTGGTTGTCCTCGGTCGTCGAGAAGACCTCGGAGCGGCGCGTGGGCACCGTGGTGTTGCGCGGGATGATCCGGGTCATGACACCCCCCTGCGTCTCGAGACCCAGCGACAGCGGGGTGACGTCGAGCAGGAGCACGTCGTCCACGTCGCCCTTGAGCACGCCCGCCTGGACCGCGGCGCCGACCGAGACGATCTCGTCGGGGTTCACGCCGCGGTGCGGGTCCTGCTCGAAGAGCTCCTTGACCTTCTCCTGCACGCGGGGCATGCGCGTCATGCCGCCGACCAGGATCACGCGATCGATCGACCCCGGCTGCAGGCCGGCGTCGCCCATGGCCTTGAGGCAGGGCTCGGCGAGACGGTCGATCAGCGGCGCACAGAGCTCATCGAGCTGCGCGCGCGTCAGGGTCTCGTTGAGGTGCTTGGGGCCCGAGTCGTCCGCCGCGATGAACGGCAGGTTGATGTCGGTCTCCTCGGACGACGAGAGCTCCTGCTTGGCGCGCTCGGCGGCCTCCTTCAGGCGCTGGAGCGCCATGGCGTCCTCGCGCAGGTCCACGCCGCTGCTCTCGTGGAAGCGATCCGAGAGCCAGCTGACCAGGAGCTCGTCGAAGTCCTCGCCGCCCAGATACGTGTCGCCCGAGGTCGCCTTGACCTCGTAGGCCCCGTCGCCGACGGTCATGATCGACACGTCGAAGGTGCCGCCGCCGAGGTCGAACACGGCGATGGTCTCGTTGGCGTTCTCCTGGACGCCGTAGGCCAGTGCGGCCGCCGTGGGCTCGTTGATGATGCGCAGCACCTTCAGGCCCGCGATGCGGCCGGCGTCCTTGGTCGCCTGGCGCTGTGCGTCGTTGAAGTACGCGGGCACGGTGATCACCGCCTCGGTGACCTCCTCGCCCAGGAAGTCCTGCGCGGTCTCCTTCATGCGCTTGAGCACGACCGAGGAGATCTCCTCGGGGCTGCGCATCTCGCCCGCCACGTTGACCCAGGCATCGCCGTTGTCGGCCTCGGCGATCTCGAAGGGCGCCGTCTTGCGGAAGCGCTGCACGACGGGCTCGTCGAAGCGCCTGCCGATCAGGCGCTTGACCGCGAAGACCGTGTCGTGCGGGTTGGTCACCACCTGGCGCTTGGCGATCTGCCCGACCAGCTTCTCGCCGGCCTCGTTGAAGGCGACGATCGAGGGCGTGGTGCGGCTGCCCTCGCTGTTGGCGATGACCGTCGGCTCGCCGCGCTCCAGGACCGCCACACAGCTGTTGGTGGTACCCAGATCGATGCCGACGACTCTGCCCATTCCCGCTCCCCTTCCCGGGACCGGGGAGGCGTCGGGATCAGTCCCCGGGCTTCTCCGGTCCGCTCGAGACGCTGACCATCGCGGGTCGGAGCAGACGGTCCTGAAGCATCCAGCCCTTCTGGAAGACCTGGGCGACCACGCCGCTGGGGTGCTCATCGCTGGGCGCCTGGCGGACCGCCTCGTGGACGTTGGGATCGAAGGCCTTCCCGACCGCCGGCACCTCCTGCACCCCGAACTTCTCCAGGGTCTGCAGGAACGAGCGATAGGTCAGCTCCACCCCTTCCAGAATCTGCCGGACCTCCTCTGAGACCGCCTCCTTCTGACCGTGGTCCACGGCTCGTTCGAGGTTATCGACGGTGGCGAGAAGCTCCTTGATGAGATTCTCGTTGCCGTAGCGCTGCGCCTCCTGGCGCTCGCGCAGCGTCCGGCGCTTGAAGTTGTCGAAATCCGCCGCCAGGCGAAGATGGCGCTCGCCGGCCTCGGCCAGCTCGCGCTCGAGCTCGGCGACCCGCTCGCCCGCGGCGGGCGCGCCTCCCTCTCGCTGCGTGTCCGGGTATCCGGCGTCGAGCTCCTCCTGGAGCTCCGGCGGCAGATCCACCTTCGGGCCCTTGTCGTCCGACATCGCGCGGGAATCTAGCTAGCGCGGTCCGCCCCGGCCATCGCCGGGGCTGGCGGGGCGCCGCGAAAGCGCGAGATCGACAGCAGCGCGCCGGCCAGAAGCGTCATCAGCAGAAGCAGCGCCCCGGTATAGGCGCCCTGCGCCTCGCGCAGGGCGCCTAGCAGCGGCGGCAGGCTCATCCCGAAGAACATCAGGCAGACGTTGGTCAGGCCCAGCGCGGTGCCCAGCGAGCCGGCACCGAAGCGCTGCGCGACCAGCGCCGGGTAGCTCGCCAGGTATCCCCCACCGCAGAGGCCGATCAGCGCGGCGAGCAGGATCACGACCGGCAGGGGCGGCGCCAGGCGCAGCAGACCGAAGCCGGCGATCTGCAGGGCCACCACGCCCGCGAGGATGCGCTGGGGCGGCACCCGGTCGGCCAGGCTCCCGAGCAGCAGGGTCCCCAGCACCCCGGAGCCCGCGCCGGCGCTCACCGCCAGCGCCGCCAGACGCGTCGAGCCGCCCAGGTCGGCCACGTACGAGGCCAGCTGGCTGCCCCAGCCGTTCGCACAGCCGACCCCGATCGCGAAGCAGAGCGCCGCGGCCCAGAAGTCTCCCTGGCGCGCGATCGTCGCGCGGGCTCCCCGGACGGGCCCCGGCGGCGGCGCTGCCGCCGCGACGCCGACCGCGGGCGCGGGGTGCGTGGCGGGCAGCGGCGCAGGCGCGGGCGCCCCGCCGGGGGCACCCCCCACCTCGCCTCCCGGCAGCCGCACGGGGACGCCCAGCCAGATGGCCGGCAGCGCCACCCCCGCGATCAGCCCCGCGAACAGGGCGAGCGCCAGGCGCCAGCCACCGGCCGCCAGCGCGGCGCCGGCCAGCAGCGAGAGCAGCATGCCCCCGGTGGGTGCGCCCATGTTCACGATGCCCAGCGCCCGGCCGCGACGCTCGCGGAAGACGCGCCCCACCAGGGCGGCGCTGGTCAGCGGCCCGAGCAGCGGTACCGCGGCCCCCGTGGCGAGGCAGACCAGCGCCAGCTGCCAGAGCGCCACGGCGCGCGAGGCGACCGCGAAGCAGAGCGCGAGCACGCCCGCGCCCAGCAGCATGCTGCGACGGATCGCGCCGCGGTCCAGCCAGGGCCCCACCAGGATCCCGGTCACGCCGAGCATCACGGTGATCAGCGAGATGCCCAGGCTGACCTGCGCGAGGGAGGCGTCGAACGCCTCGCTGACCGGGCGCAGGAACAGGCTGAAGCTGCCGAACGTGGTGCCGGTCGCGAGCGCCTGCGCGGCGAAGGCGACCGCCAGGATCACCCGCGGACGGATGCTCGACGTCATCCAGGCTCGGCGCGACGCGTCAGGCGCGCGGCTGCGCGAGGACCTTGCGGAGCAGCGGCTCGAAGTGCTCGAGCGGGAGCGTGTCGTAGTCGGGATCGAACGACGTCTGGTCCCAGACGTCGGCGAACTGCTCGGCCAGCGCGTAGGCCGGATGGCCGCGGTACTGCTCGCGCGCGTCGGGGTCCATTCCCAGGTAGGCGTAGTAGTGACGGCCCTGGAAGTCCTGGTGCACGCGCACCACCCAGTAGACCTCGTCGCGCACGTAGGGCCGCAGGATCTCCGCCGCGATCGCCGGGTGGTTGGCGACCGAGACGAGCTTGCCCACGTCGTGGCAGAGCGACGCGACCACCATCTCGTCGTCGGCGCCGCCGCGCTGCGCGCGGGTGGCCGTCTGCAGGCAGTGCGTGAGCTGATCGACCGCGAAGCCGTCGGTCACCCCGGACAGGCCGCGCAGCATGGAGAGCACGGCGTCGGCGACGCGGCCCGAGGCGTCGGAGATGGCCTCGCCGATGCGGCCCCACTGCTCGGCCGTGGACTCGTCCATCCGGGTGAAGCTGGGCGCGCTCATGGCGGCGAGGGTAGCACCGCGGGGGCCCGCCAAGGGCGCGGCGAGGCCCCGCGAACCGATCCGGGCGGGTCGCTGTCCTCCCCCCCGACCCCACTGGACGGGGCACCACGGAGGACCAGGCCATGAAGGCGAATCACACGCGACCCGCGCGTCGAGGACGCATCCACCTGCTGGGCGGGCTGCTGCTCGCGGCCTCGCTGGCGGCGTCCGGCGCCCGGGCGGGCTCCGGCGACGTGGTGGTCGATCCCGACACCGGTGACGGGATCATCCACCTGAACTTCCATTTCCGCTTCCCGCCCAGCGACGACGAGATCGCGCTGGTACAGCAGCAGACGCAGCGCGCCAGCGAGATCCTCTGTGACGCGACCGACGGGCAGATGCGCATCGGCGAGATGCGCCTGAGCGCGGGCGGGGCCAGCGAGCCGCTCGGCGACGTCTGGTACTACCCGCCGGGGGCCATCAACCGGCCCAGCGCCTCCGGTCCCGTGAACAGCCCGGAGTCGAGGATGTACCTCGGCAGCGGCGGCGTGGACGGCAACGGCGACCCGAGCGCATCGGGCAGCCACGTGCGCGCCGACACCTTCGCCCACGAGCTCGGGCACATGGTCCTGCGGCTCGGCGACCAGTACGACGAGCAGCGCCGCCTGGGCGGCGCCTGCGGGATCGGGCGCTCGCACGAGACCGCGGGGCTCGACGAGCAGAACCACAGCATCATGGAGCACCGCGGCAAGCAGGTCTGCGTGACCCCGTCGGACGAGGCCACCACGCGCGCCTGCTTCGACGACGCGGACTGCGAGCCGGGCGAGACCTGCCCGCTGCCCGCTCTGATGAGCGAGCTCAACGTCTCGTCGAACTACGACCTGCTGGTCGGCGACGAGTTCCTCGCCGACGACAGCTGTCCCGACGTGCGTCCCGGCACCGACATCCGCATCAACGGCTTCATGGGCGAGACCACGGCGATCGAGGCCATCGACCTCACCGACCTGGACTCCGCCAAGGAGACCGCGGCGCTCTGGACCGCGAAGGACTTCATCGACTCGATTGGCGACGTGCCGGCCTACGGCGAGGGCTCGGCGCACCCGGTGTACGTATTCGCGGAGCGCACGGGCACGCAGACCTGGACGGTGTACATCGCCATGGAGGAGGTGCACTTCCCCAACGGCGACGAGGGCGAGCTGTCGATCCTGGGCACGTACGACCTGGAGTTCGAGGCGACTCCCAGCGTCAACGTCGCCAGCCCCGGCGAGCCGACCTACACGCATCGCGAGCTGATCGCGATCAACGGCCTCGATCCCGAGGTCTTCAACTACAGCCACGACGTCGACATCGAGAACCTGGCCAACGGCGCCGACGACGCGCAGCTGGTGCTCGCGTTCACCGACCTCACCGAGCGCGACGGCTGGAACGGCGGCACGCTCTCCTCGACCGAGATCAACGCGCAGGGCGACCAGCAGCTCGGCGAGTGCACCCAGACGGACTTCTGCCACAAGCGCTGGAACACCTGGACCGAGCGCTGGGAGGCGGCCGCGACGACCATCGGGCAGTGGGCGGGCGCCGTCGAGGACGGCCTGGACCCGGACGGCGTGACGCTGCTGTCGGACTGGGAGCTGGCCGAGCTGCGCACCGAGGCCTCGTACCCGGGCTTCGACCTGCAGCCGCCCGCCGGCCTGCCGCAGGCGGCCCCGCATGGCGACTGCGACACCCCCGTGGCGTTCGACGTGACCGTCGAGGGCATCGACCAGGTCGTCCTGGTGATGGATCGATCGGGCAGCATGAACACCGATCGCGAGTCGGTGGGCGACACGCGCTCGCGCCTGGACTGGGCCAAGGCCGGGGCGCGCAGCTTCGTGGCCCTGCAGCAGTCCACCGGCATCGAGGTGGGCCTGGTCTCGTTCTCGGAGGACGCGACCGAGGATCTCGGGCTGGCGCCGGTCGAGCCCGACGACTCGATGCTCCCCGGCGTCCACCTGCTGGGCGACGTGGACGACGCCATCGACGACCTGGTGGGCGACGGGGGCACGGCCATCGGCGACGCGCTGCTGAGCGCCGGGGACCTGCTGGCGGCGTCCGACACGGGTCGCACCCAGGCCGTGTTCCTGCTCTCCGACGGGCAGAACAACGAGGGCGCGACCGAGCCGGACGACGCCGCGGAGATCCTGCGCGACCAGGGCGTGGTCGTGTACACGCTGCCGCTGGGCAACGCGGCCGACGGCGAGATCCTGGCCGGCATCGCCGACGAGACGGGCGGCGAGATGTTCCCGTCGGAGACGGCCTTCGAGCTGCCGCCGATCTACGCCACGCTCTACGCGCGGCTGCGCGGCGAGACGCCGATCTTCGATCGCCTGCTGTTCATGGTCGAGGCCGGCTTCCAGGGCGAGCTCGCCTGGGAGGAGTTCACCATGCACGTCGAGCAGGGCACGACCCGGCTCAACTTCATGCTCTCCAACGCGAACCTCGCCCAGGGCACCTGGAGCCCACTGTACGCCCTGCAGAGCCCGAGCGGTGAGTCCTTCGGCCCGAGCATCGACGACCCGTACTTCCAGATCGCGCGAGTCGACGATCCCGAGCCCGGGGACTGGACCGTGACGATCCTCAACATGACCGAGCACGACCAGCTCTCGTTCGTGTGGGCGCACGCCGAGAATCCCCTGCCCGACTGCTGGGCCGGCGCGAGCCCGCTGATCGCCGAGGGCATGCCCGACGGCGGGATCCGGATCCGCGCCAGCTCGAGCTGGGGTGGGCCGCTGGGCCGCGGCGTCTGGTACAACGCGCAGGTCTTCGGGCCGCGGGCGTTCCACCAGCCCGGCCAGGGCCCCTTCAACGTGCCGATGACCCTCGACGAGGACATGGTCACCGCGAGCGGGACCTTCCAGAACAACGTCGGCCGCGGCCGCTATGACGTGCTGGTCACCTGCTGGGCCCTGCCCGACCTGGTGCGCTACAGCCCGGGCGAGCAGGCGGACCTGGAGAGCGTGATCGAGCAGGGTCATCCGACGGGCTTCTTCCGCCAGGCGCGGACGAGCTTCTTCCTCGACGTGCCCAACCCGCCGATCGACACGGGCAGCGTGGACTGCGACGGCGACGGCATCCCCGACTGGGAGGAGGGGATGTTCGAGGACACCGACGGCGACGGCGTCACCGACGCCTGCGACGACGACTCCGACGGCGACGACGTCCCCGACAGTGACGAGCCCACCGACGATGCGGACGGCGACGGCATCCCCGGCCACGAGGATCCCGACTCCGACGGCGACGGCGTCATGGACGGCGTGGACACCTGCCCGGGCGTCCCCGATCGCGACCAGGCCGATGCGGACGGCGACGGCCAGGGCGACGCCTGCGAGTGCGGCGACCAGACCGGTGGCGGCCGGCTCGACGTGAGCGACCTGCTGGCGATCAACCAGGTGATCTTCGGGCAGTCGCGTGCGCTCATGTGCGACGTGAACGGCGACGGGCGCTGCAACGTCAGCGACATCATCAGCGGCAACGCCGCCATTTTCGGTGCCTGCCAGCCGGTGTGCACCCAGAGCCCGCGCCCGCACCCCTCGGGGCCCCCGGCCTGCGGCCTGTCGCTGACCGCACGCTAGCCTGCCAGGCGCTCAGACGAGCGCGGAGAAGACCTCGTCCGCGAAGCGGAGACCGCGCGGGGTCAGCCGGAGGGCGCCGTCGACCTGCTCGATCAGGTCGGCGGCGCCCAGCTCGTGGAGCTCTCGCGCGAAGAGCTGGGCGGGAGCGGCGCCGTAGCGGTCGGCGTACGCCGCCAGGTCCACGCCCTCCATGCGGCGCAGCCCGAGGTAGAGGGCCTCGCGCCGCTGCTCCTCGAGATCGAGCTGCTCGTCCTGCTCCCAGGCCAGCCGTCCCGAGCGAACCGCCGCGGTGTAGCCCGCCAGGTCCCGCGTGCTCTGCATGCGACGCGCACCCACGAGGCTGGCGGCCGACACGCCCAGGCCGAGCACGTCGTGGCGCAGCCAGTAGCGCTGGTTGTGCTGCGCCTGCGCCCCGGGGCGCGCCCAGCTCGAGATCTCGTAGCGCTCGAGCCCGGCCGCCGCGAGCGCCGCCTCGAGCGCGGCACCCATCTCGAACGCCGCGTCCTCGTCGGGCAGGGCCAGACGCCCGGCGGCGCGCGCCCGGGCGAAGGGCGTGCCCGGCTCGATCGTGAGCGCGTAGGCCGAGAGGTGCTCCACACCGGCCCGCAGCAGCGCGTCGGTGTCGCGCAGCAGCGTGGCGCGGCTCTGCCCCGGCGCGCCGTGGATCAGGTCGGCCGACACCCGACCGAAGGCGGCCAGGCACGCGTCGAGGCCGGCGCGGGCGTCCGCGGCCGAGTGCGCGCGCCCGAGCCGGCGCAGCACGTCGTCGTCGAGCGACTGCACGCCCACCGAGGCCCGCGTGACGCCGATCGCGGCCAGATCGCCGGCGCGCTCGACCTCGAGCCGGCCCGGATTGAGCTCGAGCGTGACCTCGCGGGGCTCCCCCGGCCAGTGCGCCCGGATGGCCTCGAGCAGGCGAGCCAGCTCGCCGGGCGGCAGCAGCGAGGGGGTCCCCCCGCCCAGGTAGATCGTGGCCAGGGCCCGCCCCGCGACCTCGGGTCCGAGGGCGCTGCGGGCCAGATCGAGCTCCCGGAGCAGATCGTCCACGTACCGGGCCGCCCGTCCCGCCGCCAGCGCCCCGACCCCCTCGACCGCGAAGTCGCAGTAGGGACACACGCGCTCGCAGAAGGGCACGTGCACGTAGACCCCCAGGTCGGCGTCGCTTGTCGGCCCCCGCATGGTCCCTATCCTAGTGCCTCCTCGAACCCTCAGATCAACGCATCACACCGCGAAATCACACCGGGAAGGCACGCAGATGCACGGCTGGATCCGGGCCCTGTGCGGTGGGATCACGGGGCTGGCCCTCGGCTGCGCCCCGCTCTCTCCCACGGGCCCGCACCTTCAGGATCGACACATGGCAGACCTGACCCGCGCGACCCTCGACAACGGCCTCGAGGTCGTGGTGCGCGAGGATCACGCCGCGCCCGTCGTCTCGCTCATGGTCTGGGTGCGCGTCGGCAGCGCCGACGAGCGGCCCGACCAGGCCGGGATGGCGCACGTCTTCGAGCACATGCTGTTCAAGGGCACCGAGCGGCGGGGGGTGGGCGAGATCGCCTCCACGGTCGAGGCCTCGGGCGGGAACATCAACGCCTTCACGTCCTTCGACGCCACCGCCTACTACATCACCATGGCCAGCCGCGACGTCGCCACCGGCATCGACGTGCTCGCCGACGCGATCCAGAACTCCTCGTTCGACCCCGTCGAGCTCAAGCGCGAGGAGGAGGTGGTGATCGAGGAGCTGCGGCGCAGCAAGGACTCGCCCGGCCGCGCGCTCTCGCAGGCGATCTTCGATCTGTCCTACACCACCCACCCTTACCGGCTGCCGGTGATCGGCACCGAGGAGAGCGTGCTCGGCTTCACGCGCGAGGGGCTGCTCGAGTTCTTCCACCACTGGTACGTGCCCAACAACCTCACCTTCGTGGTCGTGGGCGACGTGGACGCCGACGCGGTGGTCGCACAGATCAGCGAGGCGTTCGCCGGCGCCGAGCCCGACCCGGATCTCCAGCACGCGCGCCCCGCGGAGCCCCACGAGCCGGGACCGCGCGCGCGCGTCGAGAACAGCGAGTTCGAGCAGAGCCTGCTCGGAATCGCCTACCCGATCACCGCCTTCCAGCATCCGGACACGCCGTACCTCGACCTGATGTCGATCGTGCTCGGCGGCGGCGAGTCGTCGCGGCTGTACCGGAGCGTGAAGGACCGGCAGCGGCTGGTGCACTCGATCAGCACGGGGGCCTACACCCCGCTCGACCCGGGCCTGTTCTTCGTCGACGCGCACCTCGAGCCCGGCAAGATCACCGAGACGGTCTCCGAGATCGCGCGCGAGATCGAGAAGCTGCGCGAGGACGGCCCCACCGCGGCCGAGCTCGAGCGCGCGCGCACCAACCTTCTGGCCAGCGAGGTCCACGAGCGCGAGACCATGCAGGGTCAGGCGCGGAAGCTCGGCTCCTACGAGACCCTGGCCGGGGGCATCGAGCGCGAGCGGGCCTACCTCGACGCCGTGCGGAACGCCACGGCCGCGGACCTGCGCCGCGTGGCGCAGGAGTACCTGCGGCCCGACCGCGCGCGCCTGGTCGCGCTGCTCGAGAAGGGCGCGCAGGGCAGCGTGGCCGACGTGGCGCTGCTCGACGCCCTGCGGGCGGGCGCCACGGACGAGCAGCCGCAGGTCGCCGGGCGCGAGATCCACCCCGGCATCCACGCCTACGAGCTGCCCAGCGGGCTGCGCGTGATCGTGAAGCCCGTGGACTCGATCCCCCTGGTGGCGATGCGCCTGTCGATGCTCGGCGGGCAGCTCGCCGAGCGCGAGGACACCCAGGGGATCACCAGCTTCCTGGCCGAGATGCTCGAGCGCGGCACCGAGCAGCGCAGCGCGGCGCAGCTCGCCACCGAGGTCGAGGACATCGCCGGCAGCCTCGGCGGCTTCTCCGGGCGCAACAGCTTCGGCGTGCAGGCGCAGTTCCTGCGCGAGTCGCTCGACACCGGGCTCGACCTGCTCGCCGACGTGATCCTGCACCCGGCGTTCGATCCCGACGAGATCGAGAAGCTGCGCATCGAGCGCCAGGCGGCGATCCGCCGCCGCGAGGACAACCTGAGCTCGAAGGCCTTCGAGCTGCTGCACAAGGGGCTGTACGACGCGCACCCCTACGCCTACCAGACGATGGGCACCGAGAAGACCGTGGCGGAGATCGATCGCGCCCGCCTGCGCGCGTACTGGGGCAGCTACGCGCACCCCAGCAACGGCGTGCTCGCGATCGTGGGGGACGTCGAGCCCGACGAGATCGTGGCCGGGATCGCCGAGCGCCTGGCGGACTGGACCGGCCCCGAGCGCGTCGAGCTACCGCGGCGTGCGGCTCCGCCCGCGCTCGACGGCGTGGAGGAGGTCTCGATCACCAAGGACCGCAACCAGGTCCACGTGGTCCTGGGCTTCCCCGGGCTGAAGCTCGACGACCCCGACGTGCCCGCACTCTCGGTGCTCACCCAGGTGCTCTCGGGCCAGGGCGGCCGCCTGTTCTACGAGCTGCGCGACCGCCAGAGCCTGGCCTACTCGGTCACCGCCTTCTCCATCGAGGCGCTCGACCCGGGCCTGTTCGGGGTGTACATCGCCAGCGCCCCCGAGAAGCTCGACCAGGCCCGCGCCGGCCTGCGCGCCGAGCTCGAGCGCATCGTGAGCGGCCCCATCGAGCCCGCGGAGCTCGACCGCGCCCGCAACTACCTGATCGGGTCGCACGCCGTCTCGCTCCAGCGCTTCGGCACGCAGGCCAGCCTGCTGTCCCTGGACGAGCTCTACGGGATGGGCGCCACCCACCACCTGGAGTACGCCGACCTCATCGAGGCCGTGACCGTGGACGACGTGCAGCGCGTCGCCCGGCGGATCATCGACCTGGACCGGGCGGTGTACGCGGTGGTCAAGTAGGCCCGGATCCGGCCCGCGGGACCGTCCCGGGGCCCGGCACGGTCCCGGTAGCTCCGCAGGCCCGCGAGCGGATTGTCGGGCCCCGACCGAAAGGCCATACTCTCTCGCCCTCGCCGGCCGCGGCCCCCGGGCCTCGACACGGCGACCGCGTGGCGCGGTAGCTCAGTTGGTAGAGCACCTGACTGAAAATCAGGGTGTCGGCAGTTCGATTCTGCCCTGCGCCACCACTGGTTTCGGAGGCCTACGGGCGGTAGGTGCGATGGGCTGAGGAGGCTGCTGCCCATCGGATTCGCCGCCTCCGCGCCGCCAATCGCGGCCCGCTGCGCGATCCGTGCCGCGCACGCCCTGGCAAGCTCAGCGGCCGGGCCCCTGCCCCAGGGGTGCGGTGCTGGAGCCCTCGCCTCGCGAGCGGCAACACTTCGAGAAGGTCGGCGTCGAGATCCAGTGATCCGCTACCCGCGGTCAGGAGCCAAGCCCGCTTCCCCCGTCCACCTTCACGATCTGACCGGTCGTGTAGCCGCACTTCATCAGGTAGAGGTACGCCTGTGCGACCTCGTCGGGCTGGCCGATGCGCGGCAGTGGCTGCCGGCTGAACCGCTCTTCCTCGGCCGTGCGCTGTTGCGGGGGCAGCCCCTGGAAGATCTCCGTCGCCACCCCCCCGGGGAAGACCGCGTTGAGGCCGCCAGGGCGGAGAGCGCCCGAGTGATGCTCGCCTCCACCCGTTCCGGGAAGCTGCAGGACGCCGCGGAGCGCCTCGGCGGCGCGGAGACGGCGGTGGTCGACGTCACCGACGAGGCAGCGGGGGCGGTGTTCTTCAGCGGATCGGGTGAGTTCGACGGCGTCGGGAGCGCCGGGCGACTGGGGCAAGCCCAGCGCCTCGACCCTGCCGCCGAGCTCGGTCTGCGGGTACACCACTCCGATCTTCATCGGGCTCTCCACTCGCGGCACGCTCCGCGGCGCGTCATTCACGGCGCTCCGGAGCGTCCTCCTCCTGCAGCGCTCGCGTCGCCTCCACCACCATCCGCGTCCGCTCGCGCGCGGACACGCCGCGCTCGCGCAGGGCACGCATGGGAACCTCCATCCCCAGCGCCACCGCAGGCGGGATGGCCCGGAGGAACCCCGCCGCGTCGAAGCTCCCGGTTCCCGGCACCATGCGGGAGTGCATGCCCTCCTCGATGGCGGCGTCGGCGGCCACGGACGGCGGGCCGTCACAGATCTGCACCGAGCTGATCACACCGGGATCGAGGCGTGCGAGCTCGGACAGCGACGTGCCGCTGCGGTAGACGTGCAGCAGATCCACCGTGAGTCCGGCGTTCGGGGCGCCCGCCTCCTTCACGAGCGAGAGTCCGTCCGCCGGTGAGTGCGTGACGCCCATGTAGACGGGCTCGAGGCTCACGAGCAGCTCGTACCGCTGCGCGAGCGCACAGAGCTCGGCCAGCAGCCCGGCCGCCCGGTCCGCCTCCACCGAGAGGTTGACGGCGACGATCGCCCGGGCTCCGAGCTCCGCGGCGAGCGCGATGCTCGCTTCCGCTTCCCGCACATCCGCTCCCAGCAGGAAGGCCTCGGCCGTGTCCACCACGACCGGGGAGCTCCGCAGCCTCTCCAGCACCGCGCCCTTGCTCGCCGCGGTGACGGGCCGCGCTCCCTCGATCCCTCCCGTCGTCCAGAGGCTGATCATGGGAACCCCGAGCCCCTCGGCGATGGTGACGGCCTCCGTCGGCTCCACGTCGAAGATGCTGATCTGCTCCAGACGGAGGGGATTCATGCGCGTGCCTCTGGTCCAGGTGTCGGCAGCTCGATTCTGCCCTGCGCCACCCCTCGGTGCACGCGCAAGCCGCGGGCGCCGCGTCGCGAGCGAGAGCACGACGGCGGGGTCTCGCAGCCCGCGCCCTCAGCCTCGCCGGCGTACCGCCGCCAGCAGCGGCAGTGTCAGCAACGAGGCCAGCGCCATCGCGGCGAGCGCCGTGGAGTAGTCGAGAGCGCCCGCGATCCGCCCGACCAGCGCGGCGGCCCAGACGTAGCAGAGGTTGATGCCGCCCATGTAGGTGCTGAACTGGGTACCGCCGAGCTCCGGATCGGTCAGATCCATGAGCAGCGCGTAGGCGCACGCCGTGTAGACGCCGAAGACGACGTACGCCAGCGTGAGGGCGGCGACGAGCGCGCGCATGCCCTCGCCCGGCGCTGCGAGGGCAGCGGCCGCCAGGAGCAGCACGCTCGCGGCCAGCACCACGATCGCCGCGCCGAGCGCGCGCTCCCGGCGCCAGCGATCCGAGAGGCGCCCGCCCAGCAGCGCACCCGTGCCCATGGCCAGCACCGCCGGCAGCGCGAAGAACTGGCCGACCATGGCCTTGTCGACGCCCCGGTCGATCAGCATCGGGCCCGCGACCGCCGCCGTGCCCTCCATGGCGGCGCCGGCGAGGCTGGCAATCCCCAGGCCCAGCCAGGTCGCCGGCCTCGAGAGCGTGCGCCGCAGCAGCCGGCCGAAGCGGCGCGCGCGTGCAGCGAGCGCGCCGCCGGGCGGCGTCGGCGCCTCGCGTGCCAGCCAGACCAGACCGCTGGACAGCCAGACCAGCCCGGCCAGCGCCAGGACCACCGGCGCCGCCCCGACCCTCGCCTCCACCGCCAGCGCCACCCCGCCGAACAGACCGCGACCGGTGAGCATGCCCACCTGCATCCAGCCGGTCATCGCGCCGCGTTCCTCCCCCGGGATGGTCGCGACGGCGAGCGCATCGATCGCGACGTCCTGCGTCGCGGCAGCCACCGCGTGCGCGAGCAGTGCGACCATCAGCAGGTCGTAGCCGGCCACGGGATCGAGCCCCGCCACGGGCAGGAGCGTCGCACCCATGAGCAGCTGGGCGCCCGCGATCCAGCCGCGCAGGCCGGCGCGCCGCGGCCGCAGAGCATCGACCAGCGGCGCCCAGAGGAACTTGAACGCCCAGGGCAGCGTCAGCAGCGCGGTGAGCTGCGTGACCTCATCGATCGGAACGCCGGCCTCGCGCAGCCGCGTCGGCAGCGCCCACCAGACGTAGCCGATGGGCGCGCCTTCCGTGAAGTAGAGCAGCGCGAACAGCGCGCGGCGACCGCCGCGCGTCGCCAGCAGTCCACCGGCCGCCGCAGGGCGCGTCGCGGTGGGCGGCTCAGACGTCGTGCCTCTCCCCGTCCGGCCCCGTCCAGTGGACGCGGTACAGCTCGGGACGGCGATCCGTCCAGGGCCGCACGGTGCCCCGCGAGCGGTTGCGCTGGAGGAGCTCGACGTCCACGTCGTGCACGAGCACGGTCTCGATGTTCGGCGTGCTCTCGGCGGCGATCGCGTCGCGGGCGAAGCCGACATCCGACGGCGTGAAGATCCCGCACTGGGAGTAGTGGATGTCGGCGTTCTCGACGGACGGCAGGTTCCCGGCGCAGCCGGCAATGGCGACGTAGCACTGGTTCTCGATCGCGCGCGCCTGTGCGCAGCTGCGCACGCGCAGGTACCCGAGACGGTCGTTCGTGTTGAACGGCACGAAGATCAGGTTCGCACCCTGGGCGATCGCGATGCGTGCCAGCTCCGGGAACTCGATGTCGTAGCAGATCAGGATCGCGATCCGGCCGCGGTCGGTGTCCATCACGTTGACGTTCCGGCCGCCCACGACGCCCCACCAGTGCGCCTCGTTGGGCGTGATGTGGATCTTGTACTGCTTGTCGATGCTGCCGTCGCGGCGGAAGAGATACGAGATGTTGTAGAGCGCGCGGTCCTCCTCGACGAACTGCGAGCCACCGATGACGTTGACGTTGTACTTCATCGCCAGGTCGGTCATCAGCTCGAGGTACTGCGGCGTGTACTTCGCGAGCTCGCGGGCGGCGAGACCGGGCTGCGTCTCCTCGATCACGGAGAGGAGCTGCGTGGTGAACAGCTCCGGAAAGAGCACGAAGTCCGAGTGGTAGTCGCCCGCGGTGTCGACGTAGTAACGGCACTGCTGCGCGAACTCGTCGAACGAGTCGACCCGTCGCATCAGGTACTGGACCAGCGACAGGCGCTGGTTCCAGACGGAGTGCAGCCGGCGCGAGGGGTCGGCGCGGTGGTCCAGGTTGCGCCACTCGAGGTAGGTCGCATAGCCGCGTGACTCGGAGTCCGATGGCAGGTAGTCCGGGATCAGCCCCTGGAGTGCGAAGCCGTTGGCGAGCTGGGCGGTCAGAACCGGGTCGTAGAGCCGCCGCGCCACGACCTGCTCCACGTACTCTCGCGCGCTCAGCGTCCCGGCGTGCTCGTGGTAGCTCGGGATGCGGCCCCCGATGATGATCCGTCGCAGGTTCAGCTCGCGCGCCAGCTCCTTGCGCGCGTCGTAGAGGCGCCTCGACAGCCGGTAGCCGCGGAGCTCCGGGTCGACCATGATCTCGATGCCGTACAGCGTGTCGCCCCCGGGGTCGTGGTTGCGGATGAAGCCCCCGTCGGCAATCTCCTGCCAGCTGTGCCAGGCGTCGTAGTCCCCGAAGTCCACGACCAGGCTGCTGGCCGATGCCACGATCTGCCCGTCGAGCTCCACGCAGAACTGGCCCGCCGGAAAGTGCGAGATCTGGCTCTCGAACTGCTCGCGGGTCCACGTTCCGATCCCGGGAAAGCAGCGACCCTCGAGCGCCACGATGGTCTCGAAGTCGTCGCGCTCCAGGCGACGAATCAGCATGCGTGACTCGAAGTCCTCGAGGTCTAGCTCTGCCACTCGCTTCGCTCCTCGGCCGGAATCCCGGCGCGGCCTCCCGGCTGCCCGTGATGCGCCAGCCGGCGGCTCACGCGCCGCTCCAGGTACGGCGACCGGTAGCCAGCGTAGCGCTCGATCAGCTCGGGTCGGGCCCAGTCGTCGCCGGTGACGCGCCCTCGGCAGCGTGCGCTGCCGCAGCGGCAGTCGAACTCGTCGTAGCTGCAGCCGTCGCACATGGCGTAGTCGAAGCAGATCTCCTCGCCCCGATCGATCCTGCGCAGGGCCACCAGCGAGACCTGGCCCCGCAGCCCCGCGTTCGGGGAGCAGCTGTGGTTGACCCAGTCGGCAGGGCCCTCCGAGGTCGAGACCAGAAAGGCGTCCTCGTCGATCTGGAGAGTCAGTCGGCGCAGCGCGCGCGGCCGGAGCTCCAGCTCGGCGCGGGTCAGGACGTCGCCGCCCCAGACCACCAGCAGTGCATCCCGGGGCAGGCTGTGGAGGGCCACGACGCGGCGTCCGCGGCCATCATCGACGGAGGCGTCCACGCCGATCAGGCCGGGAGATAGATAGGAGCTGGCCAGCGTCGTCGCGCCTCTGTCCCTCGCGCCATCTTGGCGCCGTTCGAGCACGCATGTATCGGTCCGGACGGGGCATCTGTCAATCCCGCCCCGGCACCGCCGGGTGCGGGCACCGCGCCGGGCCCCGGCAAGCGGGTCCGGCTCCCGGCGGTGCCGGCCTGGCTCCCCGCTCCCGTACGGCCCGGCGCACGATGGCGCTCGCACGCGGGTTGACAGCTCCCGGGGCCTGCCAGCACCGTGACGAGCAGCGGTGGAGGCGAGCAGTGGAGAACCGATGGGACAGCTCGCGGTAGACGGGTTCGAAAGGGTCGCCTCCGGCATCTACCTGGAAGGCCTCGCCGTCGATCACGCGCGCGAGATCATCTGGTACAGCGACGTGATCGCGGGGGGGATTCACGGGGTGAGGCCCGACGGGAGCCGCGTCGCCTCGTTCAACGAGGACCGGATGTGGACCGGGGGCGTCATGCTGAACGAGGACGGCGCGGTCCTGTCCACCGGCGAACGGGGCATCATGTGGAACGACCCCGAGACGGGGAAGTCCGGCTGGCTGCTCGACGTGATCGACGGAGAGCCGATCAACGGCATCAACGAGATGATGCCCGACGGCACGGGCGGCATCTTCTTCGGCACGAACGACATCGAGAGGATCATCGAGGGCGGCGACACCCGGCCGACCTCTCTCTACCGCCTGACGGTCGACCGCAGACTGATCGAGCTGGCCGACGGGATCGGCTTCACCAACGGGATCATGTTCGATCCCGATCGGAGGAAGCTCTACTGCAACGACACGTTCCACTGCAGCTGGGTCTTCGATGTGCGGGATGATCTGACGCTCGCCAACAGGCGTCGCTTCCTCGACAAGGAGGACGCCGACGGCATGGCGCTCGATGCCGAGGGCAACGTATGGATCACGGGCTTCCGGTCCAGCTTCCTCACGCGCGTCCGGCCCGACGGCGCGGAGCTTCCGCGGGCGGACACGCCGGCCGGCTCGATCACCCAGGTTCGCTTCGGCGGCCCGGACATGCGGGACTGCTACTTCAACTCGGTCCCGGCGGACGGCGGCGACACGCTCAAGGAGGGCGGTGAGCTCACCCGGAGGAACTCGTTCCTCTACCGCGGTCGCTCCAGGACGCCGGGCAGGCCCGTCGAGCCGGCGCGCTTCGGGCTCGGCTGAAGCCGGGGCACGCCAGAGTCTCCGGAGAGCCCGGGCGATTCACACTCCTCGCCGGCGTGCGCCTAGCCGAGCACCACCCGGACGGAATGCTCCGCGCCATCGTCGGACAGGGCGATCAGCGCCCCTGCCGTGAGAACGCTTCCGTCGACGCTGACCCGTGAGACTCCGCGGGAGACGCCGTCTGGATTCTCGACGGCGATCCGGTACAGCGCGCTGCCATGGCGGTAGGTGATCTCGTAGCCCTTCCAGTCCCTGGGAATGCAGGGGTCGATGCAGAGAGTCGAGCCCCGCTTGCGAAAGCCGAGAATGGATTCCAGGCCCGCGCGGTAGAGCCAGCCCGCGGCTCCCGTGTACCACGTCCATCCCGCACGCCCGACGTGGGGCGGCTGGGAATAAACGTCGGCGGCGACCGCATACGGCTCGCCCTTGTAGCGGTGCAGGTCCGCGCGTCGGCTCGTGTGATGGATGGGGCTCAGCAGATCGAAGAGCTCCAGCGCCTTGTCTCCCTCGCCGAGCATGGCGAACGCGATGATCGACCAGACCGCGGCGTGCGTGTACTGACCGCCGTTCTCCCGGATTCCGGGGACGTATCCCTTGATGTATCCGGGATCCAGCCGCGTCTGGTCGAAGGGGGGGGAGAACAGCGGCATCAAACCTTCGTCGCGCCAGACGAGGTGCTCCTCCACCGACTTCATGGCCTCGCGGGCCCGCATCTCGTCGCCCGCGCCGGACAGGACCGCCCACGACTGGACGATGGAGTCGATCTGGCACGCCTCGCTCTCCGCCGATCCGAGCGGTGTCCCGTCGTCGAAGAAGGCCCGCTTGTACCATGCGCCGTCCCAGGCCTCCGCGTCCAGGGATGTCGCGAGGGAAGCGGCCGTGCTCCGCCAGGCGCTCGCACGCTCCCCGTCGCCGCGGCGGTCCGCGATGCTGGCGAAGTCCTTCAGGTTCACGTGCAGGAACCAGCCCAGCCAGACGCTCTCTCCCCTGCCCTCGTGGCCGACGCGGTTCATGCCGTCGTTCCAGTCGCCGGCCCCGATCAACGGGAGGCCGTGGCTGCCCAGATCGAGGCTCCGGTCCAGTGCCCGCGCGCAGTGCTCGTAGAGCGTGGACCTGTCTTCCGATTCCGTGGGCTCGAAGTACGCCTCCTGCTGGCCCGCCTCGAGAGCTGGCCCTTCGAGCCAGGGCACCTCCTGGTCGAGCACCGCCTCGTCCTCGGTCGTCTGCAGATAGTGGGATACCGCATACGGCAGCCAGAGCCGGTCGTCGGAGATCCGGGTCCGCACGCCGCGGCCCGACGGGGGATGCCACCAGTGCTGCACATCGCCTTCCCGGAACTGCCGCGCCGCGGCTCGCAGGATGTGTTCGCGTACGAGGTCCGGCGTCGTCACCGCCAGCGCGAGAACGTCCTGGAGCTGATCACGGAATCCGTACGCCCCACCGGACTGGTAGAAGGCAGAGCGAGACCACAGGCGGCAGGAGAGGGTCTGGTACAGGAGCCAGCGGTTCAGGAGCAGGTTCATCGACGGATCGGGCGTCTCGACCTGCACCGTCCCGAGGAGCCCGTCCCAGTGGTCCTGGACCTCGCCGAGCATCTCATCGGCGTTGACCGCGCGGTAGCGCTCGACGAGCGAGCGCGCCTGCTCGGCGCCCGCACCCTGGCCGACCAGGAACAGCACCTCGGCGCGTTCTCCCGGCGCCAGGTCCAGCTGAGTGCGCAGCGCAGCGCAGGGGTCGAGGCCCGCTCCGGTCTTGCCGGAGAGCTCACGCCCTTGCACGAGCGACGCGGGGTGATCGAGGCTCGCGTTCCGGCCCAGGAACTCCAGGCGGTCCCCGGTCCAGGAGGTCTGCTGCCCGCCCAGGTCGGCGAACGCAATGCGCTCCGCGAACTCCCCGTTCCATGCGTTTCGCGCGAACAGCGCTCGCGTCGCGGAGTCGATCTCGGTGACCACGTGCGGCGCAGAGCCCGTGCGCGAATCCCCGAGCACCCACTCCGCATAGGCCGTGATCGAGAGGCGCCGCCTGCGAGCGGACCGGTTCACCAGGGTGAGGCGCGAGATCTTCACGGCGTCCCGGACGGGGACGAGCTGCAGCAGATCGAGGGCGATGCCGTGGGATTCGTGCTCGAAGCGGCTGTACCCCTGGCCGTGCCGGCTGACATAGGGCCAGGGCTCCTCGCGGATGGGAAGGGGGGTCGGCCCCCAGACCCGGCCGCTGTCCTCGTCCCTCACGTAGAGCGCCTCGCCCGGCGTGTCGCTCGTGGGATCGTTCGACCAGGGTGTGAGCTTGTTCTCGCGGCTGTTGACGGACCACGTGTAGCCCGCGCCCGCCTCGGAGACCTGGAATCCGAACTCCGGGTTCGCCACCACGTTGATCCAGGGAGCCGGCGTCCACTGTCCCTGGCCCAGAACCGTGACGTACTCGCGACCGCCCGGTGCGAAGCCCCCGAGCCCGTTTCCGAACTCGAGATCCAGTGCCGGAGGAGAAACGACGGCGGGCGTCTCGGACGCCGGGGGGCGACGGGGCGGGGCCGGCGCCGGGCGGGGCCGGCCTAGCCGGACCACCTGCTCGGACAGCGTACCCCGCTGCGCGTGAATCACGATCCGCGCCGCGGCGAGCAGAAGCGTCTGGTCGGGCGAGGACACCCGCTCGGCGCGCAGCAGATACACGCCGCCACCCGTTCGCCCCTCTTCCGGCGCATGGCTTGCGCGCACCATGCCCTCGAGGGATTCATGAAGCGCCTGGGCGTAGGAGGCACCGCTGGCGTTGAGGATCACGAGATCGGCGGCGATCCCCTTCATGCGCCAGTACTCATGCGCTCGCAGAAGCTGTCGCACGATGTCCCGCTCCTCGTCCCGCTCGATGCGGACCAGAGCGACGGGAAGATCGCCGGAGATCCCGTAGGGCCAGAGCCCGGACGCGCCGAGGCGGTTCCCCTCCATGACCTGAGGGGCCGAGCGCAGCGTGGGATCGGTGTGAAGGAGACGGTTCGCCAGGCGCTGGAAGAGATGCGCCTCGTCCTGGGTGATCCGGAGGTGGTGCAGCTGCACCTGTGCCTGGGTCCAGGCCAGCGAGCTCTCCCGCTCGAACGTTGCTGGCTGGCGGTACTTCTCCGCGATCTGGAGCGCCTCGTCGCGGGTGGGAGCGACCAGGGTCGTGAATGCGAGACGAACCGTGGCGCCCCGTGGGATCGCCAGACGCTGCCGGAGGCTCACGATGGGATCCAGAACCGCCCCGGTCGTGCCCGAGAGCGCGTCCCCATCATGAACGCACAGGGCAGACCGGACCTCGTGTCCCCGGCCCAGAAAGCGCGCGCGGTCGCTCTCGTGCTGCAACGGAGCGACCGGCTCGCCCGCGACGGCGGTCACGTGAGCCAGCCAGACCCGGGGTTCGTCTGCGGAACGCGGGCGTCGCGTCGCGAGAAGTGCCCCGACCTCGGCGACGAACTCCGTCTCCACGAACAGCTTGGAGAAGGCGGGGTGGGCTTCGTCGGCACCCTGGGGAGCGAGCACGACCTCGGCATAGGACGTGAAGTCGATCTCACGATCCCGGCTGCCGACATTGGTCACGGTCAGCTGGCGGAGCTCGGCATCGTCGTCGGGGGAGACCACGATCTCGAGGGTGATCGAGAGCGACCGGTCTCGCTGGATGATCTTGGCCCGGTCCTCGGAGTAGACGACCTCATAGTGGTCGACCTCCGTTCCACTCGGCTGGAAGCCAGCAGACCAGACCTCTCCGGTGTCGGCATCTCGCAGGAAGACGAACGTGCCCCGGTCGTCGCGCGTCGTGTCCTCTCGCCAGCGGGTGACGGCGAGCTCGTTCCAGCGGCTGAAGCCGGATCCCGCCGCCGTGATCATCACGGTGTAGCGGCCGTTGGAGAGGAGATGACTTCGCGGTGTGATGTCGTGCGGCGAGTCGAACCTGCGCAGCGTCGGGAGAACGAGATCGCGGACCAGCGGTGCCACGCGCACCTCCTCGCCCCGGGGCCTCGTCACCGCCACCGAGCGCGGCGTCCGCTCCTGAAGCAGGAGCTCCGCGGCCTGGACCATGGGATGGGCGTGAAAGCGTCTCGGGGTCGAGCCGCCGTGAACCACATTGCTCAGCGCCACCAGCGTCATCCCCTGGTGGTGGGCCATGTAGCTCCGAACCACGGCCACGCCGCCGTTCTCGGGCAGGTGCGACGGCGTGTAGTCGAGGGCTTCGTAGAACCCGTAGGTGCCTCGTGCTCCGGCCTCCTCGAGCTTTGCAAAGTTCTGGAGAGCAGCTCTTGGCTCCAGCATGGCCGCGAGTGCAGTCGCGTACGGAGCCACCACGACGTCCTCGAACAGCCCGCGCTTGAGCCCCAGACCGGGCACCCCGAAGTCCGAGTACTGATACGTGAGCTCCAGGTCGCGGATGTTGTGGGCCGATTCGGAGACCCCCCACGGTACGCTCCGCTCCCCGCCGTACTGAATCTGTCGGGACACCACGAGACGGCATGTGAGATCCAGCAGGCTGCTGGTGGGCTGCCGCATCACGAGGAGCGGCATCAGGTACTCGAACATGGAGCCCGACCAGGACACGAGCGCGGCTCCGCGCCCGACGGGCGTGAGGGCCCGGCCCAGCAGGAACCAGTGCCGCGGCGAGACGTCGCCCTTGGCGATGGCGACGAAGCTTCCCAGCCGCGCCTCGGAGGCCAGGAGGTCGTAGCAGCTGGGGTCGACCGTGCCCTCCGCCGCCCGATAGCCGATCGAGAAGAGCTTGCGCGAGGAGTCGAAGAGGAAGTGGAAGTCCATGGCCTGGACCATCCCTTCGGCGCGAAGGGCCAGGGCCGAGAGCTGATGCCCGAGGCGGGTCTCCGCCCTCCGGGATCCATCCAGACCCTCGAGAAGCAGGGCCGTATCCAGGTCGCGGGCGTGGCTCGCGACGCAGTCCCGCAAGCTCTTCGACCACGCCAGGACCTCGGATCGGGATTCGTGCTCGACGTCGCTCGCGAGCGTGCGCGCGATATCGAGGAGGTTGTCCGCCGCTACCTCCAGCGTCTCGAGCCGGTCCCCCCATTCAGGAAGCGAGGTCGGGAGCTCATCGAGAGATGCCGCGATCGCCCCGGCGGCCTCGCGCAGATGTGTCTCCGTGACCGTCTGGGTGCGCCGGGAGCGTCCACCGCCCTCCTCCGCCTCCAGGACCAGGGCGAGAGCGTCCCGGATTCCCTCCAGCGTCTCCGGCCCGAAGCGGGGGCGATGCACGAGCTCGCGACATGCCTGTGCAACGGCGATCAGGTGACCGGCCAGATTGCCGCTGTCGACCGTGGAGACGTAGGCGGGATCGAGCGGGCGAAGGTCCCGCGTGTCGTACCAGTTGTAGAAGTGCCCGCGAAAGCGCTGCAGGCGCGCCATCGTGTCGAGCGTGTCCTCGAGCCTCCCCGCCATCTCGAGAATCCCGATCCAGCCGAAGTCGTGAGCCACGGTCGTGCTCAGCAGATAGAGACCCAGATTGGTCGGCGAGGTTCGATGCGCGACGGTGGGCTCGGGCTCTTCCTGGAAGTTGTCGGGCGGGAGAGCGTTCTCCTCCTCCGTGACGAAGGTCTCGAAGAAGCGCCAGGTGCGGCGGCCAAGCCGGCGCAAGGAGAGTGTCTCGTCGGGGGTGAGAACGTCTGCCTCGACGAGCCTCGGTGGCAGGCTCATCCGCCAGGCGACGACGGGGGAAAGGGCCCAGAGCAGAAGGAACGGCGTGGCCACCAGCCAGGCTCCCGGCGAGAAGACGACGACGACCACGCCCATCAGCACGGCGAGACCGACGCCAAAGCGCTGGCGCCGGTAGAAAGCGCCCAGGCGCAGATCCGCCCCGGATCCCGTCTGCGCGGCCGGAACCCACTCGAGGAGGTTCCGCTTCGTGACGTAGAGCCGCGCGAGCGTCCGCACCACCGCGTCCGCCATGAGCCAGGCCTGGTGGGCCAGCATGGTGATCGCCATGAACGCCTGGGAAAGAGCCACGAAGGTGTCGTCGCGCAGCGCGCGCAGGTGGCCGCGCTTGGAGATCCCCTTCCGCCTGGGAACGACGCCATCGAGAACCGGGATGAAGGCCGGCACCGCGACGGAGCCCACGAACAGACCCGTCCACAGGAGCGGAGAAACGCCCGGCAGGGTCCACGCCGCCGCCGCCAGGAGCAACGAAGCCGGGGCAACGAGGCTTCGACGGAGATTGTCGACCATCTTCCATCGGCCCAGGGCGGAGATGCGAGGCCCCGGTCTCCGGCCCGCGGCGTCGCGTGCGTGGCCCAGGATCCAGGGGAGCAGCTGCCAGTCGCCGCGCACCCAGCGATGCTGGCGGCGCGCGGCGACCTCGTAGTTCGACGGGAACTCCTCGAAGAGATCCACGTCCGTCAGCAGCCCGGCGCGTGCAAACACGCCCTCGAAGAGATCGTGGCTCAGGAGCGCGTTCTCCGGCGCCTTCCCCTCGAGCGCCGTCTCGAAGGCATCAACGTCGTAGATCCCCTTCCCCGTGTAGGATCCCTCTTCGAAGAGATCCTGATACACATCGGAGACCGCGGCCGCGTAGGGATCCACGCCTCCGGGACCCGAGACGATGCGCTGGTAGGCCGTGCTGGTCGGGCCGGTCGGGAGAGACGGTGTGATCCGCGGCTGCATGATCGCGTAGCCCTCGACGACGCGCCCTTTCGCGCGGTCGAAGCGCGGCCGGTTCAGCGGGTGCGCCATCGCTCCGACGAGTCGGTAGGCCGTACCCTTGGGGAGCCGGGTGTCGGCGTCCAGGGTGATGACGTAACGGACGCCCTCGGGCACCGGGGGCGTGCGTCCATCGAGCGTCATGAACGAGGTGTCCGTGGCGCCGCGAAGGAACCGGTTCAGCTCGTGGAGCTTGCCTCGCTTCCGCTCCCAGCCGATCCACCGGCGCTCCTTCTCGTTCCAGAGACGTCGGCGGTGCAACAGGAGGAATCGCGCCCCGCCACCGGGCGGTCCGTCGTAGCGCGCATTGAGGCGCTCGATCCCCTCGGCCAGAGCAGTGACCAGCTCCTCGTCGCCGGGCATGCGTTCGCCGCTTGCATCGGCCCAGTCGGTCAGCAGGGCGAAGTGGAGCTGGCCCTCGGGGTTGGCCAGGTAGTGCACTTCGAGTCGTTCGAGCTGCTCCTCGAGGTCGGCGAGGCTCGTGAGCAGCGAGGGCACGGCAACCAGGGTTCGAAGCTCCGGAGGTACGCCCTGTACGAGCTCGAGCTTGGGCAGGCGCCTGGGAGGAAGCAGGGCCGCGACGAGGCGATGAACGAGGGAAACCGCGATCTCCGACGCGGGGAGGAGGCCGAGGATCACCAGCAGGAAGAGGCTCCCGGGCCCTGCACCCGCCGATCGCGCGATGAACACGAGCCCGCAGAGCTGCAGGGCGCAGAAGGCTGCGATTCCTCCCAGGTACGCAGTGATTGCATGCGCGCGGCAGGCGCGGAGAAGCCAGAGGCGGAGGGGGACGCGAAAGCCCAGCCGCCGCTCGAAGTCCCTCCGGCCCCTGGAGAGGAGCGAATGGCCCGGGTCCTCCTCGGCGCGCGCGGGCACGCCGGGAAGCCCCGGCTCGTTCCCGAGGGCTTCGCTGTCGGCTGCGGGCGGGGGCCGATTCTCCTCTGCCGCGCTGCGCGCCAGCAGCACGGCCTCCCGTGCCACCTCGGTCTCCGATCGCCCCGAGCCCTGGGAGAGCAGCTCGATCTGCCTGCGGTACTCGTCCCGGGTGGCGAAGTCCATCGCCGCAAACGTGGGAGCGGCGCGCAGCTCCTCATCCACCGGACTGACGCTCTCGAAGAACTCGAGCCAGTCGATCGACGATATCCATCGCATGCTGCCGATGATGTGGCGAACGGTGGCGTTCGCCGCACCCTGGGTGTGGTGTTCCTCGGCCACCATCGCGCTGGAAGACGTTCCCTGGGCACTGAGCTTCCGGTCGAGCCAGGCCAGCACGGGCATGATCGACGTGTCCTGGTCGCGCAGCCGCTGGACCAGCTGGACCGCGAACGCCCGGGCCAGGGGGAAGTCGTCCAGACCGCGCAGGACGTCCCCGGCGCTCTCCGCGGGCCGACCGGAAAGGCCCAGCAAACGGTCCGCCAGCTCGTCGGCGTGGCCCCGCTCCCGGCGAGAGCCGACGACCAGCTGCGACAGCCGCCGCAGGTTCTCCACGAGAGCGATGCGCAGGTGAATGGGTACGGCCCAGAGCTCGCCGATCCCGAGAGGCTGTACGCGCTGGTAGGCCCGGACGAAGCGCCCCAGAGTCTCCAGCTCGAAGCGACTGTCGGTGTGGGCCACGTAGGCCCAGGCCAGCTCATAGACGCGCGGCGTTCCCGCCAGGTGGCCCACGGAGATCTTCGGCAGCCGGCGGTAGTAGCTCTCCGGAAGGTGGTCCTGGATCTCCCGGAGCTGCTCGTCCACGATGTGGAAGTTGTCGAGGAACCACTCCTCGGCGAGCGTGATCTCACTCTTCTCACCGACCGCCTTGACGACGTCGTGATACGCGTCCAGAAGTACGCGCTCGTTCGCCCGGACCCGGGAAAGAAGGCTCCGTCCCTTCGTGGGTCTCCGCGTGGATCGCCCGGCTGCAGCCAGGCTCTCGGCGTGTTGCTCGAGGCGCTCGATCCCGAACAGCTCGGCGCGGATCGGCTCGTCTCGTTCCGATGCGTCGCCCGTCACGCTGTCGATGGCGCTCATTTTCGCTCGTGATCGATGTCAATGCTCACGAGGACGCGGCTCCTGTGCGCGCCCTACGCTCCAGCAGCTCGCGAGTTCCGCTCGCCCTCGTGTTCCGAGTGCGGAGTCCGCATCGAGTGTCACGGCGAGCTCCGAGACCGGAGGAAGGCCAGGTACTTCAGAAGCTCTTCCTCCTCCTCGGCGGTCAGATTGTCGATTGCGGACGCCGCCAGCCTCGCGCGGCGCCCGCCTCCGTCCCGTGAGGGCCGCAGGTATCCCGCCTTCTCCATCAACGCCTCGTGCGGCACCACGTACACTTCTGCCAGGCTGTGAAGCACACTGGGTGAGGGGTTCTTGATCTTCCCGTGCTCGAGCTGGCTCAGGTACGCGTTCGAGACGGCCTTGCCCGTGACCTCCTCGACCTCCCGGAGTGAGAGGCCGCTGGCAGCCCGCAGCTCCGCCAGGAGGGCGGCGAGTTCGCCGGGGCTCCCCGGTGACCGGGAGCGCTGGGGTCCGGACCCCTTGCCCTCACTGCGCATCGGTCTCGGCGTCCACAGGGTGCTTTGTATATCAAGCATTTGATCCCGATGCTTGCCACATTTAGCACCTTCTCCCGGCTCGCAGCATGCGGCGCCAGACGCTCCGGAGCCATCCGCCGATCCCGGCGAGGAGCGCCCGGAGCACGCCGGTCGAGGCCCCGCCTCGCGGCCGGGACCCGTCGGCGGCTCCCTCGATGCGGGCCTTGAGCTCACCCGCGAAGGACCTGGCGAACTGCGACAGGACGGGCCCACCCATGGCCTCCCACATCGGGGCCATCGGGCCACCTCCCGAGATGCGGACCTGCATGGTGATCTCGGTCTCGTGGGGCCCCTTGCTCGAGGCCATGTAGGAGCCGCGGCCCTCGACGGGATCTCCTTCCAGCGTGAAGGAGAAGTCCACGGCCTCCGGCCCGGCCCAGCGATCGACGTGCACCCGGACCTTGACGGTTCGCACGAGGCCGCCGACGCCCAGCTTGAGGACCCACAGGGAGTCGTCCCGATCGATGACCGTACAGTCCTGGCAGCCGGGCATGATGCTCGCCCAGCGCTCCATGTCCTTGACGTATTCCCAGACGCCCTCGATGCCGGCATCGACCAGGAGGGAATGCTCCGCAGCGATCATCCGTCCGACCTCAGCGCCGCAGCCGCTCGATTGCCTCGTTCAGTCGCTCGCTGGGCTTACCGGCGGCGTGGAGGCCCGCGAGCCAGCCGTGGAGCATGCCGCGGGTGTTCGAGACGCCGCTCTGCATGACCGCGCCGGTCTCCATGCGGGCCACCGAGTTCCCCGCGGCGTAGAGGCCGGGGATCGGCTCGTCGTCCCAGCCGACCACGCGGCAGTGAAGGTCGGTCAGCAGGCCCGCAGCGGGGATGCCCGTCATGGCCATCCGGCTCAGCTCGACCGCGTAGAACGGCGGCCTGCTGAGCGCGCCGAGATTGGGGTTGGGCTCGTGGGTCGGGTCACCGCACATCCAGGCGCTCCAGGGATGCGTCCCCCTGCCGAACTCCGGATCCTCCCCCTTCTCGGCATTCGCGTTGAATCTCGAGACGGTGGACGCGAGGCCCCCGGCGTCGATGCCGGCCTTCTCCGCGAGCTCCTGGAGGCTGTCCGCCTGCACGCCGAGCCCTTCGGGCCAGTCCTGGCCCGGCACGACGGAGCCGAACGCGTACTTCTCCCGCGCCTGGCTGTCGATGACGATCCAGCACGGGAAGTTCGGATGGGTCTGGGTCGCGCCGTCGATGAGCTCGATCGTGTAGTACATCGCGCGATAGAAGGCCTCGTTGCCGAAGCGCCTGCCCTCGCGGTTGACGACGATGTAGTGCGGCAGCCCGATGATGGGCATGACGCTGCGCCAGAGGGCCCTGCCCTCCTCATCCTCCTCGCCGGGAACGTGAATGGCGAGGCCGGTGACCTCGGGAACCCGCGCGATGCGCGCCCCGAAGGGTCCGGCGAGCCGGAAGTTCGCGCCATCGATCGTCGAGAACAGCATCGATTCCGGATCGATCTGGTTCGCCAGGGTCTTGTTGTAGTCATGCTTCCGGTCCCGCTCGTAGCTGCTGACCGCGATGACGACGCCCCGGCTGGCCTTGATGAACAGGTCCTGCCCATCCCTGGTCGCACGCACCCCGACGATCCGCTCCCCGTCCCCGATCAGCTGCTCTGCATTCACACCGGTGTGCATGGGAATGTTCCGGTCCAGAGCACCCTTGACGAAGTAGGCGGCGAGACCCGCACCGGCGCAGCGCTCGTCACTCGCGAGACGCCTGCCCATGAGCGCGTAGTCCCAGTTCGCCATGGCCGACAGGCCGCCCTTGTCGGCGATGTCCTGGGTCGTCAGGCCGTAGGGCACCTGGGGGGACAGGCGCGTCCGGGATTGCCACTCGCCGAGCATGGCCGCGGGAAACGGCTCCACCTCGAGCAGACGGCCCTCCGAGACGCCGTCCTCGACGACCCCGTAGTAGTAGTCGGGGCAGCCGCGGATGACGTTCATCCGGAGGCCGATCCGCTCCTCGAAGTACTCCAGGGCCAGCGGCCCGTGAAGCACGTTGTTGAGGATCGTCGCATCGTCGCCGTAGCCCATGGCCAGACGCCTGAGATACCGGTAGCCGCTCTCGGTGCTGTCCTCGATCCCCAGGGCGCGCGCCTGACGATTGCCCGCGACCCAGCACTGGCCCTGCGACAGGGCAGTGACACCGCCGACCTGATCGGAGCGTTCCAGCACGAGGGCGCTGAGTCCCTGATCGTGCGCGGTGATCGCGGACGCGAGGCCACCGATGCCCGAGCCGATCGCGACGAGATCGGCCTCGAGGTCCCATCTCTCGGGGAGGTTGCGAATCATGGCGACGTCCTCCTGACGGTCCCGGGAGGAGTCTCCTCGCCGGGCACCAGCCCGTCCAGCCAGCGCTCGACGAGGGCGACCGCCTCGTCGTGGCCCAGCAGTACTCCCCCGGCTCTCTCGAGTACGACGTTCCGGGCAATGCTCGTCATGAGGACCGCCAGCGCCACGGGAGGGAGCGTGGCGGTGTCGATTCCGTACCGCTGGAGTACCCCGGGCAGGGCATCGACCTGCAGCTGTCGCATCTGCTCCCCCACGCGAGCGTTCTCGGCCTGGATCACCTTCCGGTGGTTTGCCAGGGCCATGAACTCCACCATCAGCGACGTCCACGTCGGGTCGGTATTGAACTCCCACAGGGCATGGAGCGGCCGATCCGACTCCAGGGCCGTGGCGAGCTGCTCGAGGAGGTAGTCCGCTCGTCGTCGAAGCACGGCGACGAAGAGGTCGTCCAGCGTCGGGAAGTAGTAGTGCACCAGGGGCGCCTTGACGCCCGCCCGGGCCGCCACCCGCCGCGAGCTCACCGCCGGGTATCCCTGCTCCAGCATCAACCCCTCGGTCGCGTCGAGAAGGACCCCGTGGGTCCTGGAGGTCGGCTTTCCGACGCGGCGCGGTGAGGACGTCAACGGGAACCTCCGGTGGCGCGCTCGGCGGTCCCGGGGGCCGCGGGGAGCCCGGAAAGGCTTGCTGCGCTCCGACGCAGGGTGCTATACACCCGTTCAGCATAGCTGAACGACCGTTCAACATCCAGCGGGCGCGGGGCGAGCCAGACGGTCCCGGCGCCCCGGGGCGTCCTCTCCCCGCCGCAAGCCACCACCAAGTCATTCACCCGAGGCAAGAGATCATGCAGGTCGGAATACAGTCAGGGTTCCAGAACCACCACGGCATGCCCGATGCCGATTTCTTCCGCAAGGAGACGCAGTTCGCCATCGAGGCCGAGGCCATGGGCTTCGACTTCGTGGCACCGGTCGAGCATCACTTCACCGACTACGCCGCGTGCCCGGACAACTTCCAGTGGCTGAGCTACGTCGCGGCCCGGACGAAGACGCTCAAGCTGATGACCGGCGCGGTCATCCTGCCGTGGAACGATCCGCTGCGCGTGGTCGAGAAGACCATCATGCTGGACATCCTCAGCGAGGGCCGGATGCTCCTCGGCATGGGCAGGGGGGCGGCTCGCCTCGAGTTCGAGGCCTTCCGGCTCGACATCGCCGATTCCCGCGAGATGTTCGACGAGGCGGCGCTGATCATCCTTGAAGGTCTCGAGTCCGGCTTCGTCGAGGCGGATACCAAGTGGTACAAGCAGCCCCGCATCGAGGTCCGGCCGCGTCCGGAGCGGTCTTTCAAGGACCGGACCACCATGGTGACCATGTCGCCCTCCTCGGTGGAGGTGGCCGCCCGGTACGGGCTCCGGTCGCTGCGCTTCTCGCGGGGCCGCTGGGACTCGACGGCGCTCGACGAGATCACCCTGTATCGCGACACCTTCCGCAAGCACCACGAGCGCGAGGCGCCGCCCTTCTTCATCTCGGACTTCATCGTCTGCTTCGACGACAAGCAGAAGGTGATCGACTACACGGACCGGTACTTCGCGCGGCTCTTCGAGTCCGTGGCGCACCACTACGAGTTCGGGGGAGAGCACTTCAAGAACCTGCCCTCGTACGAGACCTACCTGGCGATGGGGGAGATGGCGGCCGCGGCCGGCGGTCCGGACAAGGCCTACAAGGACTACATCGGGGCCAACCTCATCGGCACGCCCGAGGAGATGTGGGAGCAGCATCTCCAGCGCAGGGAGATCGTCGGCGAGTACGACATGCTCGCGAACTTCAGCTTCGGCGGGATGCCCTACGAGGACGTCTACGACCAGGCCAGGCGCTTCGCCGACACGCTCCTTCCCCGACTCAAGGGCTGAGGACCACGGGGGGCTGGACGCGTGTCCGTGCCCTGCGAGCTGGGACCATCTCTTCTGGGGCGATGAGGTCCTCGCGGTTCTCGAAGAGAGCCTGCGCGAGCGCTATCCAGACGTGAAGTTCGTCGGCTGGCGGGAGTTCGGCTCCACGCACGGGGTGGACGAGAAGGAGGTGCTCGCCTCGCTACTCTATTCCTCAGCGGCGCCTTGACCGACGGCTGGTCTTCGACTTCGACCTTCCCTGACAGGTACCCGCCACGCACCGGTCCCTGCGCGTGCTGCGATCGCCGTCGTCGCAGGACGTGCCGTCGGGTACCGGCAGCATCGCGCAGCCCCGATCCGGAACGCAGCTGGGGACGGCACACTGCGTGGGTGGTCCGCAGTCCGGCGCATCGCCCGCCAGACAGACCCCGGCACGGTCACAGCTCTCGGCGCCGTTGCACGGATCACCATCATCGCAATCCTGCACGGCCCGGCACTCCGGCTCGAGACACATGCCGTCGGCACAGAGGCCATCGGTACTGCAGGGAGTGCCGTCCGAGAGCAGCCTGTTGGCGCATCCATCCGTGGTGCAGTCGTCCGCGGTGCACGAGTTTCCGTCGTCACAGGCGGCCACATCGCATGCTGGAGCCGGGATCAGGATCGTGTTCGAGGGTGGAGACTCTCCAAACTCGTTGTACGCATTCATCACTGCGTAGTAGGCGGAGTCATCGTCGAGCTGCACTGCCATCCGATGGACGCCATCCGGATCCGCGATGACGTCACCCAGATCCAGTCGCTCCTGGTAGCTGCCGGCGGCCTGACCGAGGTGGACCACGAACCCCGTGGCCTCGTTCGATGCGAGCCACTGGAACACCACCTCGCGCTGTGCATCCGCTGTCCGGGGCTGGAGGGTCAGGAACACACCGAGTACGAACAGACAGGTGACGCATCGCATGCGATCGGGATCGGTCACTGGCCCGCGCTGGCGTGTGATGGCCCGCACGCGCAGGGGAAACCGGCCCTCCCGTGACGTCAGCCACACAGGCGCCCCGCGCGCCAGCCGATACCCCGCTACAGAAGAGCCGTGGTACCGAGGATTCGTGACACCGCTCACAGGGGCCAGACTGACTGCGGCTCGACGACCGCAGGAGCTGGATCCGCTCCTGCCCGCCTCCGCTACCGAGGTGGCCGGGAGGGATGCATGGCAGGAGACGGATCCGGGGCGGCGGAGCCGGCAAGCGGCCTGCACGACCGAGGGGCCCGCACGGCCGCCTCTTCCAGCCGATGCGCCGGCTCGGCGGTGCTGTCCGACCCCCGACGCCGGTCCCGGGGAGAGCTAGGGCGTCAGATCAGCGCACCGGCCGGCCATAGCGCACCCGGACCGCCTCGCGCCGCCGCTCCACCACCGCGGCGCGCTCCTGCGGCGTCACGGTGGCGGTCCCGGGCGGCAGCAGGTCGCGCAGATCCGAGAGCTTGACCACGCGGGCTCCCGGCACCGGCGCGCCGTCCGCCTGGTTCCAGCGGTAGATCATCGAGCCCTCGCGCAGGCCCGTGGTGTCGAGCCAGTTCGGCACGCCCGGATCCGCCCGCGACACGACGGCGCGGAAGACGCCGTCGGCATCGAGCACGGCCTGGTGGCCGTTCAGGCTCGACTGGTGATTCGCGAAGTCCATCGACTCCATCCAGTAGTTCCCGAGGTGCAGGCTCCAGTACTTGGCCGCGGGCGGCGTGACCTCGACGAGCAGCGCCTCGTCGTCGGCGAGCTCGAAGTAACCGATGCCGAAGGCCTGGTACTCCTGGGAGCCCGCGGACACCGCACCGAGACCACCGCCGTCGTCCGGGAAGGTGTTGGCCACTGCACGCTTCTCCTGGGCGATGCGCGCCCACCAGGCCGTGTTCTCGCCGACGAAGCGGCCGATGGCCTCGAGCTGGGCGGGAACGCCGCCGGGCGCGACGGAGGGCGGCGGTCTGCGCTCGCCATCGTCGATGCGCGCGATCTCGAGCTGTGCGGGAGCCTCGCGGTCCCAGTCGTAGAAGAACTGCCGCACGGCCAGGGGCGAGGCACCGGCGGGCAGCGGCATCCAGTTGCCCGGCCGCTCCGGGCCGCCGACGATCAGCTCGAAGCGGCCGTCCGCGTCGAGGTCCAGGGTGTCGGCATCGCGGTCGGCCAGCGCCGCCATGCGGCCGATGAGCTGGAAGCCCATGAAGTGTGCGCTGCCGCGGTCGCCGCGCACGCGGTACACGGCGCCGGTGCGGACCGGTGCCTGCGCGTACAGGGCGTCGGCGCAGTCGAGGCCCCACTTGGCCGTACCGTCGTTCCAGTAGAAGCGCGGGCGGTCGGGATCGAGAGGGTCGAGCATCTCGTCGAGGCCGATCGAGAGCAGCGCCGCCAGGTGGCGCCATCCCTCGGCGCGGTCGCGGTCGCCCGTCGGTGCGCCGGGGGCGTTCACGAGGGCGCCCGCGCCACGCAGCCCGGCGAGCAGCGCTTCCCAGCCCGCGCCGCTCGCGAGGGCCGGATCGGTGTCGGGCGCGCCGCTCCCGGCCGCGAAGACGCCACCCGGCCAGCCCGGCGGCGCCTGGGCCGGCGCGTCCGCGTCGGCGACAGCGCCCCCCGACGTCGCACCCAGGGTCAGGAGCAGGACCAGCACCACCTGGCGCCTCGAGGAACTCACCATTTCAACCTCCTGTCGCGTCCGGCTCCGGACATCCGGAGCCACGGGGCGGTCGTCCCGCGCGGCTGCGCACCGTGCGCTCGGCGCGCCCGGGCGAAGCCCGGCGTGATCATACCCGGCCAGGCGCGACACACCGGCAGCTCCTTGCAAGGCCTACAAACGCGCAAGGACGGCGCCGCCAGCGCGGCTTCTCGCGGGCACGGCGGCCGCCCGGCGGCTGGAACGGTCCTTGCTCCCCTCTTCCCCGTTCGAGGATCACGGGAAGGAGCCTGGATGCAGCCACACATCGAGAACGGAAATCATGCATCGACCCTCCATCGACCCAGCGTCGTCGTGCACGCCGCGGCGCCGCTCGCCGACCAGGCGGAGCGCGCCACCGCGCTGGAGGTCTACCTCGCGGCACTCCGCGGCGCCGGCGTCCGGCCGCTGCTCGTGCACGCGGGCGAGAGGGCGCTCGAGGACGCGGTGCGCAGGGCCGGCGCGTCGAGCCTGCGGCTGGAGACGGCCAGCGCCTCGGAGGCCGCCGAGGTCGCGCTCGATCTCGAGGCCATCGAGCTGGACTGCGCGACCGCGAGCGGATCGATCGAGACGGCGTCGGGGACCGAGCGCTGGCTTACCGCGCGACGTGCGCTGGAGCTGATTCGCCGGGGTGTCGTCGCGCGCCCGCTGATCCCGAAGCTCCGCGCCGCGGTTCACACGGCCCGCCACGGCATCCGCTCCAGGATCGGAACGCCGGACGAGCTGCTGGCCTCGCGCGCCACGACGGTGATCGCCCGGGACAGCCAGGACGCCCGGGATGCGCTGAGCGTCAGCCACCTGCGGCCCTCACAGGCAGCGCGGCTTGCGGGTGCGGCATGAGCACGCAGCTGCGCGCCGACGTGCGCAGCCCGCGGCGTGCCGGGCCCGACGGGAGCCTCGCGAGTCTCCGCGACCTGATCGGCTACACGGTGGTCGCGCGCGACGCGGTCGTCGGACGCTGCGACGATCTCCTGTTCGATCCCCCGCACGGCTGGCGACTGACGGGGATCGTGGTCGAGCGCGGGCCGGGCCGCGACGCGCGGCTGGTTCCCGTCGCCTGCATCGGATCCACGGACGAGCAAGCGCAGCGAATGCAGCTGGACGTCTCGCCGCAGGAGCTCGAGGGCCTGCCGCGCCCGGGGCCGCGCCGCACGGTGTCGGGGGCGCGCCGCCAGCAGCTGCGCTCGGCCTTCGGCCGGGCGTGGAGCTGGCTCGGGGATCGGGTTCTCGGCCCGCGACCGGATCCGCGGCTGCTGCGCGACGTCCTGGGGAGCCGCAGCGACGCCGCGACCTGGCGCTCCGCGCGTGAGGTCATCGGCTACGCCGTCGACGCCGGCACCGAGCCCGTCGGTCACGTCGAGGATCTGATCGCCAGCGTGCGCTCGTGGAAGATCGAGCAGCTGCTCGTGCGGGACGCGCGCGGCCGCAGCAGCGTGCGGGTTCCCGCGCACCAGGTCGACGCCATCCGCTGGGCCGATCGCACGGTGGTGCTCGCGACCCGCGCGGGCCCGTAGCCGCAGCCCGATCCGGCGGCGCCGCGCACCGACGGCTCCCGCGGCGGGCCGCCGAAGCGCTGATCGCACGCAGCGCGGCTCCGCGATGCCGCGCCGGCTACGAGGCCGGAGCCGGCCCGGATCCGCGCCGCTGCGCGGCACGCGCTCCGACGTGCGAACATCGCCGCGGGCGGTGACGGCACGCGGGGAGGACGCGAGAGCATGCGCTGGTCTTCATGCTCCAGGTGCGCTGCTCCTGCTGGTGCTGGCACGCGGCCTGGGCGAGCTCTGTGACCGCCTGGGTCAGCCGTGCCGGGTCGGCGAGATCCGGGTGGGGATCCTGATCGGTCCCACGCTGCTCGGGCGCGTGGCACCCGAGCTGCACACGACGCTGTTCCCGGCCGAGCCGGTGCAGCTCGCGATGCTCGAGAGCGTGGGCTGCGCCACGAGGAGGGAATCGACCGGGATGCACCCGATGGTCAGCCAGTGCGACTCGTGTTCGTGCTGATCACGCCGCTGGACGACGACGGCCTGCAGCTGCAGATCATGGCGGCGCTGGCGCGCTGCGTCAGCGAGGCCGCCGAGCGCGAGCGGCTCTGCGAGGCGAGCGACCGCGAGCTCTGGAGCGCGCTCCAGCAGGTCCTGCGCGCCCCGACCGAGGCCGCGACGCGCGCCGCCTGACGCCGCGCACTCAGCGGCGCATCGCGGCCCGGGCGCGGGCGAACGCGCTCTCGAGCAGCGCCGACGACTCGACCTCGCCGCGCCGCACGCGCAGGGCCAGCTGCTCGATCTCCCCGTGCGACGTCTCGAGCGCGTCGCGCCGGTCGCCCACGGCGGAGTCGGCCTCGTAGCGCAGGAACGCCGCCAGCTTCTCGAGCTCGTCCGCCGCGCCGTGGGTCCGCCCGGACTCGAAGCTGCGGCGCGCGTTCGCCATGTGATAGGCGGGATCGACGATCTCCTCGAGACCGCCCGACGTACCCACCTGCGTGTAGATCTCGGTGCCGCCCGGCACGGTGGGCAGGGGAGCGACGCGCTCCCCGCCGTCCGGCGCTGCACAGGCGACGGCCGCCCCCGCTGCAAGGACGAGCCCCAGCGCGTGGCTGCTGCGCATCGTTCCCCCTCCCCTGCCGGCACTGCGTACGAGCACCCGCATCAGTCCTCCGCAGGATCCGCCGCCCCGAGGGACTCGAGCAGCCGGTCGGGCAGGTCGAGCGTCCGCACGGGGAACGGGATCGACAGACCGGCGTCGTCGAGTGCGCGCTTGATCGCCTCGATGGCGCGCGAGCGCGCCTCGAGGAAGCTGCCCTGATCCGACTCCAGGTCGATCCAGAAGCGCGCGCTGAAGTCGATGGAGCTGGAGCCGAAGCCCGAGTAGTAGAACTCGACCTCGCGCTCCGGGTCGCGGTAGTCGAGGTTCTCGAGCGCCTCGACCACGGTCCGGCGCGTCTTCTCCAGGTCGGCGTCGTAGGCGATGCCCAGCTCGATGTCCACGCGGCGCTCGCCGCTCTGCGTGTAGTTGATGATCGGAGACTGCAGCACCTCCTTGTTCGGGATGATCACGAGCTGGCCCGTGAATAGCCGCAGCACGGTCGCGCGCAGCGTGACGCGCTCGATCGTGCCCAGCTGGTCGTGAGTGTGCACCAGATCGCCGAGCTGGAAGGGCTGGCGCAGCGCCATGATGATCCCGGACATGAAGTTCGCGGCGATGTCCTGGAACGCGAAGCCGAGCGCGAGGCCGACGATGCCGACGCCGGCGAGCAGCGACGCCAGCGCCTTGTCGAGCTGGAGCAGGCCGAGCGCGACGAAGATCCCCACCGCCAGGATGCCCAGGCGCGTGCCGACCGAGAGCAGCGACGCGATCTGCTCGTTCTGCGACGTGCGCAGGATCGCGCGCCGCGCCAGGCGCGCGAAGATCTGAGCGGCCACCGCGAAGATCAGCAGCAGCGCGCCGGCCACCACGATGTTGGGCAGCAGCTCGACGAAGGTGACCACCCAGTCCTCGAGCCGGCCGAGGATGCGCTCTACCGCCTGCTCGAAGCTGAGGGGCGTGGGTGCGGTCAGCTCGGGTGCAGCGGCACCGGCGCCCGGATCCGGGCCGGATCCCGCGAGCTGCGCGAGGGGTCCCCCGCTGGCCATCAGAGCCGGGGCGGGGGCCCGCCCGGGCGCGGCTGGGGCACGGGGTTGGGATCCGGGAACGGATCCAGCGGGGGCGGGGGGTTCGGCACGGGACGATCCGGGCCGGGACGGCCCGGGCCGGGCGAGAGATTCGGACGCATTCGGGACCTCCGTGTTCCGCGCAGCCTGCCTTTCAAGCCGCGTGCCAGGGTCCGGGAGAGCCGGTGGGGCCGGGATCGGCCGCGCACTCCCGGCGGGCGTTGTACTTTGTCGATCTTGCAGGCGCGGCGCGGGCAGCGGACCGGCGGGGTGGCGCGAACGCCGCACAGGCTCCAAGATCCCGGACGCCGCTCCGCAAGGGTCGGGGCCCCGGCGCCGCCGGGCACCTCCCGGCGAGAGCGCGAACGGCGACGGATGCCCGGCTCGACCGCCCACACACCCGAACTCGAGATCCTGCCCCAGCCCGATGACGCGACCTGCGGGCCCACCTGCCTGCAGGCCGTCTACCGCTACTTCGGCGACGACGTGGCGCTGGACGACGTCATCTCCGGGGTCCCCATGCTCGCCGGCGGCGGAACGCTCGCGGTGCACCTCGCGAACCACGCCCTGCCACGCGGCTACGGCGCGCAGATCTTCACGTACAACCTCGCCGTCTTCGATCCGAGCTGGTTCGAGCCCGGGCAGCGCGACCTCGCGGGCAAGCTGCGCGCCCAGGCGCACGCCAAGGACGACGCCCGGCTCGCGGAGGCCACGGACGCCTACCTCGAGTTCCTGCGCCTGGGCGGCGAGCTGGCGATGCAGGACCTGACGCCGGCGCTGCTCCAGGGCTGGCTGGAGCAGGGGGTTCCCGTGCTGACGGGGCTCTCCGCGACCTTCCTGTACCGCACCCCGCGCGAGATCGGAGACGACACGCTGCACGACGACGACGTGCGCGGCCATCCGACCGGTCACTTCGTGGTGCTCAGCGGCTGGAACGGCACGACCCGGGAGGTGCGCGTGGCCGACCCGCTCGAGGACAACCCGCGCTTCGCGCAGCACATCTACTGGCTCCCGGTCGAGCGCGTCATCAACGCCGTGCTGCTCGGCGTCCTCACCTACGACGCCAACCTGCTGATCCTCCGGCCGCCGGATCCGGGTGCATGAAGGCGATCGTCGTGCTCGAGAACCCGGCGCGCTGGCCGCTGCGGCTGGAGGGTGCCGAGGTCATCCCGGCCCGCGAGTACCTGGTCGGCGACGGCTGGGCCGATCACCGGGCGCTGCGCGTGTACAACCTTTGCCGCACCTACGGCTACCAGACCCTGGGCTACTACGTCTCGCTGCTCGCCGCCGCGCGCGGGCACCGACCCTTTCCGACGGTCGAGACGCTGCAGGACCTGCGGCTCGCGCCGGTCGTCCGGCTCGTCTCGGAGCAGCTCGACGCGCGGATCCAGCGCAGCCTGGGCCACCTCAAGCGCTCTCGCTTCGAGCTGTCGATCTACTTCGGACGCAACCTGGCGCGGCGCCACGACGCGCTGGCGCGCGAGCTTCACGACCAGTTCCCCGTGCCGCTGCTGCGGGCCAGCTTCGAGCGGCGCGGTACGGACTGGCGGCTCGCCTCGGTGCGGCCGATCGCGACCAGCGAGATCCCCGACAGCCATCGCTCCTTCGTCATCGAGCGGGCCGAGGAGCACTTCGGGCGCCGTCCGCGGGCCACGCGGGCGCGGCGCGAGTTCCGCTACGACATGGCCATCCTCGCGCCGCCCGATCCCCTCGACGCGCCCTCCGATCCCAAGGCACTGCGCCGCTTCGTGCGCGCCGCGCGGGACCTCGCGATCGACGCGCGCCTGATCGGGCACGACGCGGCCGCCGACGTGGCGGGCTTCGACGCCCTGTTCATCCGCGAGACCACCTACGTCGACCACCCGACCTACCGGATCGCGCGGCGAGCGGCGGCGGAGGGTCTGGCGGTGATCGATGATCCGGTCTCGATCCTCCGCTGCACCAACAAGGTCTACCTGGCGGAGCTCTTCGCGCACCACCGCATCCCGCATCCACGCACGCTCGTGGCGCACGCCGACAACATCGACGCCATCGCGGACACGGTGGGCCTGCCCTGCGTACTCAAGCGGCCGGACTCGTCGTTCTCGCAGGGCGTCGTGCGCGTCGACTCCCACGAGGAGCTCACGCGGCAGGTCGAGGCCTTCCTGCGCGACTCGGAGCTCGTCGTGGCCCAGACATTCACGCCATCCGACTTCGACTGGCGCATCGGGGTGCTCGGTGGGCAGCCGCTGTACGCCTGCCGCTACCACATGGCACGCGGGCACTGGCAGATCATCGCCACGTCGAGGAGCGGGCAGCGTCGCTACGGCCGTGTCGAGGCGCTGCCCCTCGAGCAGGTGCCCGCCGAGGCGCTGCGCGTCGCCACGAGCGCGGCGGGCCTGATCGGCGACGGCCTCTACGGTGTCGACATCAAGCAGAGCGGGGAGGACTTCCTGGTCATCGAGATCAACGACAACCCCAGCATCGACGCCGGCTACGAGGACGCGGTGCTCGGCGACCGCCTCTACCTGAGCGTGATGGACTGGTTCCGCCAGCGCCTGGACGGGCGCGGCAGCGACGCTGCACTTCCGTGACCGCGCCGCGCACGCCGGGCCTGCTCGAGGGCCACGGGGTCGAGCTCGAGTACATGATCGTCGACGCGCAGCAGCTCGACGTGCGCCCCATCGCCGACGCGCTGATCCGCGCCGAGCACGGCGCGCTCGCCAGCGAGATCGAGCGCGGTGACTTCGCCTGGTCCAACGAGCTGGCCCGCCACGTCGTCGAGATCAAGACCTCCGGTCCGGTGCCCGACCTCGCCGGCCTGGCGACGGGCTTCCAGGCGGAGCTCGCACGCATCGAGGAGCTGCTGGCGCCGCTGGGCTGCCGGCTGCTGCCCACCGCCATGCACCCGTGGATGGATCCGGCGCGGGAGTTCGAGATCTGGCCGCACGGAGACCGGGCGATCTACGAGGCTTTTCACCGGATCTTCGACTGCCGGGGGCACGGCTGGGCGAACCTGCAGAGCGCCCACCTCAACCTGTCGTTCTCCAGCGACGCGGAGTTCGGCCGCCTGCATGCGGCGACGCGGGCGCTGCTCCCCCTGCTGCCGGCGCTCGCGGCCTCCTCGCCGTTCAGCGACGCCGCGTACACCGGCCGGCTCGACACGCGCCTGGAGGTCTACCGCACGAACGCGCGGCGCGTTCCCTCGGTCTCCGGCGCCGTGATTCCCGAGCCGCTGGGCACGCGCGCCGACCACGACGCCCTGCTCGCGGGGATCTACGCCGACCTGGCGCCGCACGACCCCGAGGGCACGCTGCGCCACGAGTGGGTCAACGCGCGCGGCTGCATCCCGCGCTTCGACCGGATGGCCCTCGAGATCCGCGTGCTCGACGTGCAGGAGTGCCCGCAGGCGGACCTGGCGATCGGCGCGGCCATCAGCCGCGTGCTGCGCCGCCTCTGCGACGCGGACCCGGAGCGGCTGCGCGCGCCCGGCACCGACCGCCTGGCGTCGCTCCTGGAGCGCACGACCGCGGCCGCCGACGCGGCGACGATCGACGACCGGGACTTCCTGGAGCTGCTCGGTGTCGACGGCACGCCGCGCCCCGCGGGCCGGGTGTGGCGCGATCTGATCGAGCGCGACGTCGCGGCGGACGCGAGCGCCGCGGTCCACCTGCCCGCGCTCGAGCTGATCCTGGAGCAGGGCTGCCTGGCCCGACGCATGCTCCGGCGCAGCGGCGAGCGCCCGGATCGCGCGGCGCTGAAGTCGCTGTACCGGGAGCTGGCCGACTGCCTGCGCGCGGGGAGACAGCTTGGGGCGGACTGAGCGCCGGCTGGTGCTGAGCTGCGAGCACGGGGGCGCGAGCGTGCCGCGAGCCTGGCGCGAGCTCTTCGCCGGACGCGAGGCGCTGCTGGCGTCGCACCGCGCGCTCGACGCCGGCGCCCTGCCCCTGGCGCGCGGCCTGTCGAGGGCGCTGGAGGCTCCGCTGGTCGCCGCCACGACGACGCGGCTGCTGGTGGACCTGAACCGCTCGGCGCACAACCCCGCGGTGTTCTCGGAGCTCACGCGCGGCCTGCCGCGCGCGACGCGCGACCTGCTGATCGAGCGCCACCACCGCCCCCATCGCGCGCGCGTGCGCGAGGCGATCGAGTCGGCGGACAGGCCGGTGCTGCACCTGGCCGTGCACAGCTTCACGCCGGTGCGGCGCGGCGTGCGGCGACGCTTCGCGCTGGGGATCCTGTACGACCCGGCCCGGGCCCGCGAGCGCGCGTTCGCGATCGCCTGGCAGGCGCGGCTGCGCGCGCGGCTGCCGCGCAGCGGTGTGCGGCGCAACGCGCCGTACCGGGGCAGCGCCGACGGCCTGACCACGGCCCTGCGCCGCGAGCTCTCCGCGGCGCGCTACCTGGGCATCGAGCTCGAGGTCAACCAGCGCGCGATCGCCACGCCGGTCCGGCGTCGCCGCCTGGTGCGCGTGCTGGCCGACACGCTGCGCGAGCTCGGCGCGACGCGGTGCTGACGGCTCAGCCGCAGGCGGACTCCAGCATCAGCCGCGTCACCACGTAGGGATCCATGTTCGAGCACGGGCGGCGATCCTCCAGGTAGCCCTGCCCGGCCTTCGCCACGTGCAGCGGGATGCGGATGGACGCACCGCGGTGGCCGACGGCCCAGCGGAACTCGGTGTACGGACAGGTCTCGTGCAGGCCGGTGAGGCGCCGCTCGATGCCCTCGCCGTAGTTCGCGATGTGCAGCTCGTGACGCGCCCGGAGCTTGTCGCAGGCGGCCTCGATGACCGCGAGTCCGCCCTCCTCGCGCATCGCGCGCGTCGAGAAGTTCGTGTGGGCGCCCGCGCCGTTCCAGTCCCCGCGCACGGGCTTGGGATCCAGCGAAACGCTCACGTCGTGGTCCTCGCCGATGCGGAAGAGCAGCCAGCGTGCGATCAGTAGCTGGTCGCAGACGTCCAGCGGATCCTCGGGCCCGACCTGGAACTCCCACTGCCCGGGCATCACCTCGGCATTGATGCCCGAGAGCGTCAGCCCGGCGGCGAGGCAGGCCTCGAGGTGCTGCTCGACGATCGGACGCCCGAAGACCTCGTCGGCCCCGACGCCGCAGTAGAACGGCCCCTGGGGCGCGGGGTAGCCGCCGTCGGGCCAGCCCAGCGGCCGCGCCCCCTGGAACATGGTGTACTCCTGCTCGATCCCGAACAGCGGCTCCTGGTCGGCGAAGCGCTCGGCCACCTCCCTCAGCAGGGCGCGCGTGTTCGTGGCGTGCGGCAGGTCGTCGGCGCCGTTCACCTCGCAGAGTACGAGCAGGTGATCGTCGCCACGGATCGGGTCGGGACAGTGGAACACCGGGTGCAGCAGGCAGTCCGAGTGCTCGCCCGTCGCCTGTCCGGTGCTCGAGCCGTCGAAGCCCCACTCCGGCAGCTCCGCCCGGCGCTCCAGCCACGATCCCTTGTCGAGCACCCGGGTCTTGGAGCGCAGCTTGTGGGTCGGCTGGCCGCCGTCCACCCAGATGTACTCGGCCTTGATCACGATCTTCCTCCCGGCGCCCGGCGGACGAGCGCATGCGCCCGGGCAGAGAGCAAGGGTCGTGCCAGGGACGCGGGCGGCGCGGCGCGCTCGCCGTCGAGCGCGCCGGAGGCCGCGCACCCGATCGGCACCGGGATCCGCCGCCCTCAGGGCTGGGGACCGCGGAAGTCCTCCTTGCGCAGGCCGTACTTCTTCATCTTCTGGTGCAGCGAGCGCGGATCCATGCCCGCACGCGAGGCCGTCTCGCCGACGCGCCCGGAGGTCGCCTCGAGCAGCCCGCGCAGGTAGCGCAGCTCGGCGTCCTCGAGCACCTGCCGGCGCACCTCCGTCCAGGGTCGCGTCAGCCAG
>JAJDAJ010000050.1 GCA_029261925.1 Deltaproteobacteria bacterium
ACCGGAGGCGCCGTCCGCGCCCGCGCCCTCCAGGTCGGAGCGCGACGGCAGGGCTGCCTCGGCCGCGCCGGTCCGGGAGGCCGCACCTGCGAAGGAGGTGTCGGCCGACCGCGCCGACGGGCCCGCGGCCGCCGGCGCCCGAGCTCCGGAGCAGCCCGGGCCCGCACGGGAGGCCGCACGGGAGGCCGCGCCCGGGACGCCGGCGCGGCCCTGGCTCGCACGCCTGCCGGCCTTCGCGGCGGGCGTCGTGGTCGGCGCCGTGCTCACCCGCGGGCTGATGCTGCTGCTGCCCGGTGGCGGACCCGGCCCGGGCGGCGAGGCCGTGCCGGACGCACCGGCCCCGCCGGTGGCCCGCAGCGCGCCTGCCGCGGCGCCTTCGGTGCCGGCGCCGGTGCAGCACGCCCCCGACTCCCTGCCCGGAGCCGGCGGGCTGCCCGACGTGGCGGCGCCGGCGCCGGCGCCAACGGAGGCGCCCGGGCAGCCGGTAGCGCGGCCGGGCCGCGCCGAGCCGGCCGGCGACGTGCACCTCAACATCCAGGCCTTCCCCTGGGCCACCATCTGGGTGGACGACCGTCGCATCGGCGAGACCCCGCTGGCCGATATCCGGGTCGCGCCGGGCGTCCACGAGGTACGCGCCGAGCTTCCCGACGGCCGCGTGCTCAGGCGCCGCATCGACGTCCGCGACGGCCAGCGCCTGGTGTTCCGATAGCAGGCTGCTGAAGAACCCCGGACCGAGCCGCGCGAGCGGGTCCGGGCCGGGCGACCCTACTTCTTCTGCTGCAGGTCGGTGACCGCCGGCGGCGGCAGGCTGCGCAGCCGCTCCAGCGTGACGGCGTCGGGGGTGGGGCGCGCCTCCTCCCAGCCGAGCTGCGCCAGCGCCTCGGGGTTGAGCAGCTCGCGCGGATGTCCGCCTCCGAGCAGCTCGGCCAGCGCGCGCACCACGATCTGGCCCTGGTGCACGGAGACCTGGTGCGTGTTGCCGCCGATGTGCGGGGCACTGATCACGCTCTCGAGCTGGATCAGGGGGTGGTCGGAGCCGGGTGGCTCGACGCTGAAGGTGTCGATGCCCGCGCCGCCCAGGTGCCCGCTGCGCAGTGCCTCGGCGAGCGCCTGCTCGTCGACCAGTGCCGCGCGCGCGGTGTTGATCAGGAAGGCCCCGGACTTCATGCGCGCGAGCTGCTCGCGTCCGATCAGGCCGCGCGAGGCGTCGCTCACCGCGGCGTGCAGGCTCACGAAGTCGCTGCGCTCGAGCAGCACGTCGAGCGTGACCGGCTCGGCACCCGAGCGCAGCACGGCGTCGGCGTCCATGAAGGGATCGAAGGCGAGCACACGAGCGTGGCAGGCGCGCGCGCGGCGTGCGACCTCGCGTCCGACGGCGCCCAGCCCGACGAGCCCGACCGTGGAGCCCCAGAGCTCGCGTCCCCGCAGCCGCGCGTACGCGGGTCCGAGCGCCGAGGTGTCGCCCGCCGCGTGCGGCTGGCGCAGGAACTGGCTGGCCGCGTCGAGGTGCCGCGCCAGCATCAGCATGAAGCCGAGCGCCAGGTCGGCCACTGCCTGGGCGTTGCGGCCGGGCGCGTTGAGCACGGGCACGCCGAACGCGGTGCACGCCTCCAGCGCGATGTTCACCGCATTTCCGCGGCAGCTCGCGGCGATCCGCAGCTCCGGGCAGCCCAGCAGCACCTCGACGTCGAGCAGGTCGATCTCGGTCACGAACACGTCGAAGCCCGCGAGCACCGCGGCCAGCTCCTCGCCCTGGAGCATCCTGCGGTGCTCGCGATAGCTCGCGTACTCGAGCTCGCCGATGCCGCGCAGCGCCTCGACGGCCGAGGGATCGAGGTCCGCGGTCGCCAGGATGCGCAGTCGCCGGGAAGGCCGGCGGGCCGGCGGGCGCGCAGCGCCGGCCCGCAGCATGGCTCCGATCTGCTGGCCGCGTGCCAGCTCGTCCGCCGGCCGACGCGCCTCGCGCAGGGCAAGCCAGTCGGCGTACAGCGGCGCGTAGCGGGCCGTGGCCTCACCGTCCGGCTCGAAGGTCTCCAGCGACACGTGCGCGGCGGCGGCCGACGCCAGATCGCGCGCCGCGCCGGCGCCGACGGCCGCGCACAGGGCGGCGCCCAGGGCGCTGGCCTCGGCGACGCGCCCGGCATGGACCGGGCGTCCCAGGACGTCGGCCAGGATCCGGGACCAGGCGGCGCTGCGCGACATTCCGCCGCCCACGCGCAGCGCGGCGGCCGGCGTGCCGGCGGCGTCCTCGAGCTGTGCCAGGTTGGCGCGCACCGCGTAGGCCAGACCCTCGGCGATCGCGCGGGCCAGGTGACGCCGCGCGTCGGGCTCGTCGCGCAGCCCCATGTGCGAGAACCACAGGCTGCCCACGGGGATCGCCATGGCGCGCGCGTCCATCACCTCCGCGCCCGCGCTCGAGACCATGCCCCGCGCCCCGGGCTCCGAGGCCGCCGCCTCCGCCAGCAGGCGCGCGGGAGGAGCCGGGTCGTCGGCGAAGAGCATGCCCGCGGCGAACTCCAGGACCTCGCCCATCACGCCCGCGTTGCTCTCGAGCACGCGGCTGTCGGGGACCAGATGGTGTCCCGTCCAGACGCGCTCGCTGCGCGGTGCGCCGTCGACCACGAGCTGGACCGGCGCGGAGGTCCCCGCGATCACCGCGGCGTCACCGGGATCGAGCGCGCCCACGCCCAGCAGCCCGCACGAGGTGTCGGCTCCGGCCTGCACGACCGGGGTCCCCGCGACGAGTCCCAGATCGGCGGCCGCGCCCGGAGCCAGACGCCCCAGCACGCTGCCGGGCTCCACCAGCGGCGGGAGCAGGCCGGTGGGCACGCCGAGCAGCTCGCAGAGGTCGGGCGCCCACTGTCCGCGGTCGATGTCCAGCAGCAGCGTCTCGCACGCGTGCGTGCGGTCGAATGCGCGCTCGCCGCACAGTCGCCACGAGATCCAGTCGCTCACGCTCAGCATCACGTCGGCGCGACGGAACACATCGGGCGCGTTGCGGGCGAGCCACTGCAGGCGCAGCCCCCCGAAGACTGCCGTCGGCCAGCGGCCGGTTCGCTGCTGGATCTGCTCGCCGTGTGCCCCCGCCAGCTCTGCGGCCTCGGCCAGCGCGCGTGCATCTCCGGTCGGGCCGGCGTAGAGCTTCTCGCCGGCCGCATCGAGCACGACCAGGCCGTGCCGGAGGCTGGTCGCGGCGATCCCGACGATCCCCGCCGGATCGATACCGCTGAGCTCCAGCACCTCGCGGGTCGCGGCACGGAGCTCGCGCCACGCCATGTCCAGGTCGAGGTCCCGACCCGCGCCCCCGGCCGCCGGAGCGTGGCTCCAGGGGCGGTGGACCGACCAGGTGCGCCCGTCCTCGAGCGCGAGCAGCAGGGCCCGTCCGCCGCCGTTTCCGGCGTCGAGCGCGAGGGTCGCCGTGGTCACGCCTCGAACAGGACCGGGAGCTCGCCGGGCGCGCGGAACATCTCGCCGGAGATGTGAACGTCGGTGGCGGCGGGGTCGAGGCGCAGACCCGGCAGGCGGTCGAGCACGGCGTCGAGCACGACGGTGGTCTCCATGCGCGCCAGGTGCATCCCCAGGCAGGTGTGCGGGCCCGCGGCAAAGCCGATGTGCTGGCGGACCGGGCGGCGGATGTCGAAGGCCTCCGGATCGTCCCAGCGGCGCTCGTCGTGGTTGGCCGACCCGATGTTGATCATCACCGGGGTTCCCGCGCGCACCGGCACCCCGCAGACCGTGGTGTCGGCCTTGCACATGCGCATGATCCCGGTGAGCGGCACCTCCCAGCGGATGCCCTCCTCGATCGCGCGCGGCATCAGGGAGCGATCCGCACGCAGTGCCTCGAGCTGATCGGTGTGGGTGAGCAGGCCGAAGATCAGGTTGCTCGACGAGCGGTACGTGGTCTCGGCCCCTGCGGGCGCCAGCAGCCGGCAGAAGGAGTAGATCATCTCGTCGTCGAGCCGGTCGCCGTCGATCTCCGCGTGCGCCAGCATGCCGAGCAGGTCATCGGTGGGGCGTCGGCGTCGCTCGGCGAGCAGCGGCGCGAGCAGATCCTCGAGCTCCTGGCGGGCCCGCATGGCGATCGCGGGGTCGAAGGCGATCGAGATGATCTCGACCGCGACGCGCTGGAAAGTGTCGAGGTGCGCCTCGGGCACGCCCATCATCCCGGCGATCACGTTGACGGGAAACGGGAAGGTCAGCTCGCGCACCAGGTCGGCGCGGCCCCGCTCGATGAAGGCGTCGATCAGCCCGTGAACGATCGGCCGCACGAGCTCCTGCTCCCAGCGCCGCAGCGCGCTCTTCGAGAACGCCTTCTGCAGCAGCGCGCGTACCTCCGTGTGCCGCGGCGGGTCCATCTGGAGCACGGTCGGGCCCATGACCACGCCCATGCTGTGCGCGTAGAGCGCGGAGCTGAAGTGGTCCGAGTCGCGCAGGATCTGCTGCACGGCGTCGAAGTGCACCGCGACCATGGCCTCGGGTGTGTCGGAGCCCTCGAGCGACATCGAGCGCGAGCCGGCCGCCTCGGATGCGGCGATCAGCGGTCCCTTGCGGCGCAGCTCGGCGTAGCGGGGGTAGGGTGTGCGCACACTGCCCTTGCCGGCCGCGCGGTTGAAGCGCTCGAATGGGTCGAGCGCGTCGCTCGGGATCTCGACGGACGTGGGCATCGGGGCTCCTGCGCGGGCGGCGTCGCCGGGAGCCCTCTTCTACCCGCGTGGCGGGTGAGGGGTCAACCGCGCCGGCGCAGTGCGCCCGACTCGAGCAGGGCGAGCAGGGCGCGGTAGACCTCGACGTCGAAGGCCGGGGTCGCGTCCACCAGGTCGGCGACCCGGCGCGGACGGGCGAGCTGATCGATCAGCGCCTGCTCGAGCTTGGGCTCGGCGCCGGGCGCCTGGCCGTCGGCGCATTCGAGCAGGGCCTCGCGCGGGACGGCGCGCAGGTCGAGGCTCTGGAGCTCGTCGTGGTGCGTGAGCGCGTCCAGCAGCGCATGCTCGATGCTGATCGGCTCGGCCGAGGGCTCCCCGGGCAGGATCGAGGGGGTGAAGGCGAACTGGCCGGCATCCCAGCCCGCCATGCGGCTGACCGCCTTGAGCCCCTCGACCCCCGAAACGCTCGCGTGCCGCAGCAGGCCGTTCTGGAACAGCACGCGGCCATGGTCCCCGTTGGCGTGTACGAGCTCGATCGTGCCCTCGACCGCGCTGCCCGGGAACATCTGCAGCAGGCTGGGCACGCCCACGGCCGCCAGGTCACCCCGGATCCCGCCGAGATCGCGCGCATGGGCGGCGGCGCTGCTGTCCTCGAGGAAGCGCCCCTGCGCCTCCCGCTGCGCGGGGTCCGGCTCCAGCTGCACGCCCAGCGCCGAGACCCGGCTGCCGCTAATCTCGTGGCGCACGACACGTCCCGTCACGCGCAGCACTTCGGAGGTCCGCGGATGGGTGAGCGTGATGCGCATCCGGCGGCCGATCGGGATCGGGTCGCCCTCGATCGGGATGAGCAGGCCCGATCGGCTGACGTTGAGGGTGTAGGTCTCGAAGCGGCGATCCTCCAGCTCGACGCGCACCGCCACGCGCGCCGGGCTGCGCTCGTGGCGGCGGGAGGGCCCGGGTCGGTCGGGGATCACGGGCGCCGGGGGCTGCAGCCCGGTGATCGATTCGAGCTCGGCGCGCAGCTTGGGTGCGGGATCCAGGAACTGCAGCGCCACGCCGGCGATCGGCGCCTGGCTGCCGCGGCCGGGCCGCACCTGGTTGACGACCTCGCCCTCGAAGACCGGCGCCGCCTCGCAGAAGCGCAGGTCCAGCTGCACCTCGACCACCTCGCGCAGCTGGAACTGCTCCTGCGTGGGGACGAAGATGCCCCCCTGGGCGATATGCCACTCCAGCTCGCGGCGGAAGGTCTCGAGGTCGTCGAACGGGACTGTCAGGCGTCGGAACATCTGTCCACCGGTGGCACGGGTCGTCCGCGCCTGACCGCGCGAGCCCCGGACCACGCAGGACGTATCGGTCACGCGCCACCGGGTCTGGACGGCCGCCGCGCCGGGTTGCGCCCGGGCCGCCGGTCGCTCACCCTCCCGCCTCAACCCGGAGGAGCCAGAATGCGTGTCCTGTTCGCCGCCGTTGCGGCCCTCGCACTCACCGCCTGCGAGCCGGCCGGCCAGGGCAGCAGCGCCGGCGAGGCCGAGCTCGAGACCGACGAGCAGAAGATGATCTACGCGCTGGGCCACCTGACCGCGGGGACCATGGGCGCCTACGCATTCCAGCCCGACGAGGTCGAGGTGCTGGTCGCGGGGATGCGCGAGGCCCTCAACGGTGAGGAGCCGCGCGTGGACCTGCGCGAGGCCGCGCCGGCGATCCGCGACTTCCTCGACGCCCGGGCCAACAACGTCTACGTGGCAGAGGTCGCGGCGGGCGAGGCCTTCGCCAGCGAGGCCGGGGCTCGCGACGGCGCCGAGGTGGCCGACTCCGGGCTCGTGTACATCGAGACGCAGGCCGGCTCCGGTGCGTCGCCGGGCCCGAACGACCGCGTTCGCGTGCACTACCACGGCACGCTGCGCGATGGCACGGTCTTCGATAGCTCCGTGGAGCGCGGGGAGCCCGCGAGCTTTCCGCTCAACGGCGTGATCCGCTGCTGGACCGAGGCGCTCCAGAAGATGCAGGTGGGCGGCAAGGCCGAGATCTACTGCCCCGAGTCGATCGCCTACGGCAAGCGCGCCACGGGCAGCATTCCCTCGGGAGCCACCCTGCGCTTCGACGTCGAGCTGCTCGAGATCGAGTAGGGCCATCGGCCAGCGCTGGCGCGGCCTTCGGGCGCGGGCTGCGCGGTGACTGCAGCCCGCATGCCGCGAGGCGATCCGGGTCCGCCGGGGTGGCGGACACCCGGGGTGCTACCCTTGCAGGTCCCGCCGCAACTCCCCTCAAGATGCCCACCGTTCTCGTCGCAGATGACCAGCTCGCGACGCGCACCCACATCGCGGGTCGCCTGCTCGACGCGGGCTTCGACGTGCTCGAGGCCGCCGACGGCGAGGAGGCCTGGGAGTGCTTCGGCCGGCAGGAGCCGGATCTCGTCGTCACCGACCTGCGCATGCCGCGCTGCGACGGCCTCGAGCTGCTGACGCGGATCCGCACGCGCTCGCGCGTTCCCGTGATCGTCCTGACCGCGTACGGCGACATCCCGACGGCCGTCAAGGCCATGAAGGGCGGAGCGGAGGAGTTCCTCAGCTTCGACGATCTCGACGTCAGCCAGCTCATCGAGCGCGTGCAGGCACTCGTGCGCGCCCGGCCGGAGCGCAGCGATCCGGACGCGCTGCGCGCGCGGATCGCGGGCGACTCGGCGGCGATGCAGCGCACCCGCGAGCGGGTCGCCGGCCTGCTCGAGATGCGCACACCGGCACTGATCGTGGGTGAGCCGGGGACGGGACGCGACCACGTCGCGCGCGTGCTGCACGAGCAGGGGCCGGACGCGGCGCAGCCCTGGGAGGTGCGGATCGGCGCCGACGATCCCGGGCCCGAGGACCTACCCGCGCGCGGCACCGTGTACGTGGACGGTGTCGGCGATCTCTCTCCCGCCAGCCAGGAGCGCTGGGCGCGCTGGATCGCGCGTCCAGCAGGGGCTGCAGGCGGACCGCGGCTGGTCGCCTCGATGGTCGAGGAGCCGGCCACCGACCAGCTCGTGCCAGCGCTCGCCGAGGCGCTGGCGCGCTTTCGCGTGAGCCTGCCGCGCCTGGTCGATCGCGTCGAGGATCTGCCGGAGCTCTGCGAGCAGCTGATCGCGGAGCACGCGCGGCGCCTCTCGCGCCCCGTGATCGAGCTCGACAGCGGTGCGCTCTCGGAGCTGCGCCGCCACACCTGGCCGCGCAACGTCCGCGAGCTCGACGAGGTCGTCGAGCAGCTGGTCGCCTTCTCGCCTCGCGGCCGCATCGGCGCGAGCCAGGTCGCCGACGTGATCGCGGAGCTGCGGGAGGATGTGGCAGATCTGCGCGGGCAGCGTGATCGCCAGCAGCGCGACGAGCTGGTCGAGGCACTGCGCAGGACCGGCGGCAATCTCTCGCAGGCGGCGGAGCTGCTCGGTATCAGCCGCGGTGCGCTGCGCCACCGGGCGCGCAAGCACGGTCTCCTGCCCGGCCGCCGTACGGGCGCGGGCTAGCGGTGGCCGACTGGCGCCAGCCGGGCGCGTGGCTGTTCGCCGCGCTCGCCGTCGCGCTCGGTCTGCTGGGACTGTGGATCGTCGCGCTCGGGGGCCCGGAGCAGCCGCGTCGCTGGCTCGAGGCGGGTGTCTGGGCGGCCCTGCTGTTGCAGGTGCTGCAGATCGTCTGGGACTCCCTGGCCACCGGCATGCGTACGCGGAGCGGCTCGGAGGCCCTCTCGCGCGGGATGCGCGGTGCGGGCGACGGGCCGCTGCTGTCTGCCGTCGCGACGGCGGGCGGGCTGCTCGTGTTCCCGATCAGCAGCCCGGCGGCCATCGCGGCCTACGCCGCGCTCTGCGCGGCAGCCTTCTCCACCGCGCTGGTCGGGCTCTGGCTGTTCGAGCGGGCGGGCGGCTGGCAAGCGGCAGCGGGCGAGGAGCGCCGACCCGATCCGACCCGGCGTGCCCTCGCCGTGCTGGCCATTGCACCGGTGGTGGCCACTCTCCTGTTCGCCGCGTGGGCCACCTGGTCGGCGCCTCCGGTCCCACAGTTCGCCTGCCCCCTGCTTCCCAACGGCGTGGTACCGCGGGGTGCGGCCCTGCCCGCGGACTGCGCGCTCGAGCCCTTCGATCGCGTCGTGGAGGTCTGGGTGCCCGGCGACCGGGGACCGTTCGTCGATCTCGCCGATCTGCGCGCCCGGGCGGAGCGCTGGCCCGAGTTCGTGGAGTGGACCGTCGTGCGCGGCGGTCGCCGCATCGTCGCGGACGTCCCGCTGCTGCAGCGTCCGCGCGAGGTGCTCGCGGGCCGCTTCCTCACGGCGCTGATGCTCTCCGGGATCCTGCTCGCGACCGGCCTGATCATCTTCTGGAACACGTCGGCCGCCGCCGCGACGCCCTTCCTGCTCTTCTACGCACAGGTCAGCGTCGCGCTCACCGGGGTGCTCTGCGGTGCCAGCAGCCAGCAGCTGTACCTGGCAGCAGCGCTGGCCACCTGCTTCTTCCCGCCCACGCTCGTGCATCTGGCGCTGGCCTTCCCGCGCGCGTCGGAGGCGCTGCGGCGCGTGCCGAGCCTGCCCTGGGTGTACTACGCCTTCAGCGGCGTGCTCTGCATCCTCGAGGTCGCGGCGTTCCGCCGCTCGGCGGAGGTCTGGATGCTCGTGAACGGGCTGATCCCGATCTACGCGTTCGCCGCCTGGTCGAGCGTGATGGTCGGCAGCCTGCTGGCGCTGCGCCAGTCCACATCACGCCTCGAGCGATCGCGCGCGCGTGCGGTGGTCTTCGGGACGCTCGGAATCGCCGTCGTCGGACTCGGCGCTGCGGGCGTCGGCTCGTCGCGGAGCACCCTCAGCATGTCGCTGCTGACGATCATCTTCCTGCCGCTGCCCGTCGGCGTGGCGATCGTGCGCTACCACCTCTTCGACCTGCGGCTGCGTCTGCGGCGCATCATCTCTTACCTGCTGTACAACGCCACGACCGCGGCGCTGGTCAGCGTGACGGTCGTGGGCGCCGCGCGCGCCCTCGACACGCCGGTGCCGCTGGGCGACGGCGGACTGCTGTTCAGCGGCGTACTGATCTTCCTGCTGGCGACCGATCCGCTGCGCGGCTGGCTGCTGACGCGGGCGCGCGACTGGGTCGATGCCGCCGGACGGCGTCGCCGCGGCGCGGCCGGCCGCTGCGCGCAGCAGCTCGCAGAGCTGCGGGATCCCGATGCCTGCGCACAGATCCTCGGCGAGGCGATCACCGACGGCGTGCGCGCCTCGTGGGTGGCCGTCTACCTCGGGTCGAGCGAGACCGGCCTGCGACCGGCGTGGGCAAGGGGCGAGGGCGCCGCGATCGAGCTCGACCTGGCGCGGCGCGCCGACAGCCTGGCTCGCGAGCGCGTCGTGCACCTGGCGCGTGCGGAGGGCGCGGGCGATCCGGACGTGCGTCGACTCGACGCTGCCGGGGTGGATGTGATCCTGCCGGTCGCCAGCGCCAGCGGTCGCGCGGGGCTGGCGCTGATCGGCGAGCGCGTCGAGGCGTTGCCGTACTCGCTCGAGGAGCTGGAGTTCCTGCGCACGCTGGCGGCCCAGGCGGCGATCGCGCTCGACAACGCGCGCCTGGCGCGCGAGCTGGTCGACGCGGGGCGCAGCGCGGCGCGCGGCAACCTCGCGGTGGGCCTGGCCCACGAGCTGGGCAAGCCGCTGCGGGTGATCGAGGACATCGCCAGCGGCCTCGAGCAGCGCCTGGACGATCCCGTGCGTGCCCGGCGCGACGTGGCGAGCATCGCGGAGATCTCCGGGGACCTGATCCGGACCGTGTACGGCTTCGTCGGCGCCGCCCGGCGCGAGCGCGAGCGCCGCGGCGCCGAGCTGAGCGACGTGGTGGGCCGCGCGACGCACGCCGTCGAGCGCATCCACGGTCCGGAGCGTGTCAGCATCAGCCTGCCCCCGGATCTCCCGACGGTGCGCGGCGCCGACGAGCTGGCGACGGTGCTGACCAACCTGCTCGACAACGCGCTGCTGGCCAGCGGCGGGGGCGAGGCGGTGCATCTGTTCGCGACCGCCGACCGGGGCGGGGTGCGGATCGAGGTGGTGGACGATGGCCACGGCATGGACGCCGCGACCGCCGCCCGCGCGTTCGACCTGTTCTTCACCACGCGTCGCGCGCGCGGCGGGTCGGGGGTGGGCCTGGCGCTGTGCCGCGAGATCGTCTCGGCGCTCGGCGGGAGCCTCGAGCTCGGCTCTCAGCCGGGGAAGGGCACGCGCGTGACCCTCTGGCTGCCGGGACAGCCCGAGGCCGAGCCGCGTACGGGGCCGGAGCGAGGGGCCGACCGGTTCCAGCCAGTCGCGACCGATCGCGACCGTTCGGAGCCGAAGAAAGCCACATAAAACCGGGGATTTACGTTGATCGACGCGGCTCGCGCCGGCTACCATCGGGGCCGATCATGAGACTCCCTCCAAGCACCAGATCGTGATCGATCTCCCTCTGGTGAGCCCGACAGAGGGTTCCCAAAAAACGAGCCCCGCGGGGTACTTCCTCCCCCGCGGGGTTCGACTTTGTGGGGGCCGGCCGATAGCCTGCCCGGCGTGAAGCTCCGGCCCCTCGCGCTTCTTCTGCCCCCGGTCGCGGCCCCGGGCGATCGCGACGCGGCCAAGGTCGCCTGGGTGGTGCGGCTGCGCTGGCTGGCGCTGGCGGCCCAGGCGGTCTCGATCTGGCCGGGCCTGCACTTCGGCCTGCTCGAGCCGCGGGTGCTGCCGGCCTTCGCCGGGGTCGTGGCGGCACTGGCCGGGGTGAACCTCGCCACACGCTACGCCCTGCGGCGCGGAGAGGAGATGGGACAGCCGCAGCTGCTGCTCCAGCTCACGATCGACGTGACCGCCCTGGCGGCGCTGCTGGCGATGACGGGCGGGGCCTGGAATCCGCTGGTGCCGCTGATCTTCTTCCACGCCGGGCTGGGCGCCCTGCTGCTCGACGGACGCCTCAGCGTGGCCTTCCTCGGCATCGAGATGGCCGCCCTGGTGGCGGTGCAGGTGCTCTCCTACGTGCCTCCCGGCCTGCAGCAGGCGCGCGTCGATCCCATGGTGCTGTTCCCCGCGCAGCTGCTGGTCGCGAGCATGTTCTGGCTGCTCTCGCGCTGGCTCTCTCGCACGCTCGACGCGCTCGGCAGCCACTACGAGGCCCTGCGCGAGCGCCAGGGACGCATCGACCGTCTGGCCGCGATCGGGGCGCTGGCGGCCGGCCTGTCGCACGAGCTGGCCACGCCCCTGAACACCGCAATGCTCAAGCTGGAGCGCCTGGGCCGCAAGCACCGCCTCGACGACAGTCCCGACCTCCGCGACGCGAGCGAGGCCCTGGATCGCTGCGAGGACGTGCTGCGGCACATGGCGGGCGCGCAGCTGCGGCCCGAGGGCCTGGAGCTCGAGGCCGCGGATCTCTCGGAGCTGCTCCAGCAGGTCTGCGAGAGCGTCGAGGCGGGCGGTGAGCGCACACGGCTGCGGTATCTCCCCGGCAGCCGCACGGGCGCACGCGCACTGGTGCCGACCATCCCGCTCACCCAGGCGCTGCTCAACCTGATCGAGAACGCGCACGAGGCGAGCCCGGAGGGCACCCACGTGGAGGTGGGCCTGCACGCGGATCGCGACGCGGTGACCGTCGAGGTCTGCGACCGTGGCGATGGCTGGCCGGACGTGGTGCGCGAGCACCTCGGCGAGCCCTTCGTCACCACCAAGCCGCAGGGCGTCGGTCTGGGGCTGTACTACGTCTGGACGCTGATGTCGGCCCTGGGCGGGGAGCTCACGCTCGCCGACCGGCCAGGCGGCGGTGCGGTGGTACGCCTGCGCCTGCCGGCCCTGACCGAGGCGCGCGCGTGAGCCTGCCGCCCGGCCGGATGCTCATCGTCGACGACGACGAGCGCTTCTCGCGCACGCTGGCGGCCGAGCTGCGCGACCGCGGCCACGACGTGACGTGTGTCGATTCGCTCGCGGCCCTGCACGCGGTCGAGGTCTCCGGCATCGACTACGCGGTGGTCGATCTCCGGCTGCGTCGGGACAGCGGGCTCGACGCGGTGGCCTGGATCCACGGTAGCTCGCCGGACGCCCGCGTCGTGGTCCTGACGGGCTACGGCAGCATCGCGACGGCCGTGCGCGCGGTGCAGCTCGGGGCGTGCGACTACCTGACCAAGCCGGTCTGGCCCGAGGACCTGGAGCGTGCGCTCGCGGGTCAGCCCGCCAGCGAGGCCCCCGAGGAGCCGGAGATGGCCGACTGGCAGCGCCCGAGCCTGGCACGGCACGAGCGCGAGTACATCGAGTACGTGCTCGCCGAGTGCGACGGCAACGTCAGCCAGGCCGCGCGGCGCCTGGGGCTGCACCGGCAGAGCCTGCAGCGGAAGCTGCGCAAGTTCACACCGCGCTAGCAGGCTGGGGAGGAGCCCCCGACCGAGGACGCCGCGGGGTGGGCGCTACTTTCGCTCGGCCTCGCGCTTCTTCTCGAGCAGCTCCGTCTGCACCTCGGAGGGCACGGGCTGGTAGCGGGCGAATTCCATGGTGAACTCCGCCTTGCCCTGGCTGGCCGAGCGCAGGTCTGTGGCGAACCCGAACATCTCGCCCAGCGGCACGTGGGCCTCGACGCGCGTGAATCCGTCCTCGTCGAGGCTGCCTGCGACCATGCCGCGACGCTGCATGATGGCCTTGATGTAGGCGCCCTGGAACTCGGCCGGGCCCTCGACCTCGAGCTTCATGATCGGCTCGAGCACGACCGGCTTCGCGCGATCGTAGGCCTCGCGGAAGGCGCCGCGGGCGGCGGCCTGGAAGGCCATGTCGGACGAGTCGACCGCGTGTGCCGCGCCATCGTTGATCACCACGCGCAGTCCGAGCACCGGGGCGCCGATCAGGCGACCCTTCTCGCAGCTGGCGCGGAAGCCCTTCTCGCACGCGGGAATGTACTCGGTCGGGATCGAGCCCCCGCGGATCTCGCTGACGAACTCGAAGTCGTCGCTGCCGTCGACCGGCTCGACGTAGCCTGCGACCCGGCCGTACTGGCCGGAGCCGCCGGTCTGCTTCTTGTGGGTGTAGTCGAAGTCCGCACGACGGGAGATGCACTCGCGGTAGGCGACCCGGGGTGCCCCGGTCTCGACCGCGCAGCCGTACTCGCGCTTCATGCGCTCGATGTACACGTCGAGGTGAAGCTCGCCCATGCCGGCGATCACCGTCTCACCGCTCTCCGGGTCCACACCCGCGGTGAAGGTGGGGTCCTCGCGCACGAAGCGCTGCAGCGCCTTGCCGAGCTTGTCGGCGTCCTTGTTGTCGGACGGCTTGACCGAGAGCGAGATCACGGGCCGGGGGACGTGCATGGAGCTCATGGCCACGTTGGTTCCCGGCGCGATGAAGGTGTCCCCCGAGGCGCAGTCGATGCCGAACAGCGCCACGATGTCGCCCGAGCTGGAGGTGTCGATGTCCTCCATCTTGTCGGAGTGCATGCGAACCAGACGCCCGACCTTGACCTTCTTGCCGGTGCGGGCGTTGATCATGGTGTCGCCCTTGGACAGGGTCCCGCGGTAGACCCGGATGTACGTCAGCTGCCCGTAGCGGCCGTCATCGAGCTTGAAGGCCAGTGCGACCAGGGGCTGATCCGGATCGGACTCGATCGTGATCTCGGCCTCTTCGGCGTCGAGATCCACGCCCGTGTTGGTGATGTCGAGCGGCGAGGGCAGGTAGCGGGTGACCGCGTCGAGGAGCGGCTGCACGCCCTTGTTCTTGTAGGCCGAGCCCAGAAACACCGGCGTCAGGTCGAGCGAGAGCACGCCCAGGCGTACGGCCTCGTGGACGAGCGGCTCGGTGACTCGCTCCTCCAGGATCGCCTCCATGAGCTCCTCGGAGAACATGGACACGGCGTCGAGCATCTCCTCGCGCGCGGCCTCGGCGGCCGCGTGCAGGCTCTCCGGCACGGGCTTGGCGATCACCTCGCTGCCGTTCTCGCCCTCGAAGTACAGCGCCTGCATGGTCACCAGGTCCACCACGCCCTCGAGGCGGTCCTCGAGCCCGATGGGCAGCTGCATGAGCACGGCGTTGTGACTGAGCTTCTCGCGCAGCTGCTGGGTGACGCGCACCGGGTTGGCCCCGGTGCGGTCGAGCTTGTTGATGAAGGCGATCCGGGGGACCGAGTAGCGGCGCATCTGGCGGTCGACGGTCATGGACTGCGACTGCACGCCCGCGACGCCGCAGAGCACCAGGACCGCGCCATCGAGCACGCGCAGCGCACGCTCGACCTCGATCGTGAAGTCCACGTGGCCCGGCGTGTCGATGATGTTGATCTGGTGTCCGGCCCACTGGGTGTAGGTCGCGGCCGACTGGATCGTGATGCCGCGCTCCTTCTCGATCTCCATCGAGTCCATGGTCGCGCCGACGTCGTCCTTGCCGCGGACCTCGTGGATCGCGTGGATCCGGCCTGTATAGAACAGGATCCGCTCGGTCAGGGTCGTCTTGCCCGAGTCGATGTGAGCGCTGATTCCGATGTTCCGCGTGAGCTTCATGTCTTTCGCCATCTGCAGGGGTCCCGTTCGTGTCTCCTGGTACCGTCTCCCGGGCCCCGTGTCCGTGGCGGACCGCCCTGGCGGTCCTCTCGGTCACCGGGCCCGCCCGGGAGGGGAGGGAGCTGCAGGTACAGCTCCCCCAGCTGGGCCGCGAGTAGAGGGGCCGGTATTTACACAAGTCGGACCGGAAGGGCCAGTCTTTTTCCGCGGGCGGCTGCTCGCAGGGGCGGGGAGCGCCTCTCCGGCGCGCAGGCTCGCCGCCCGGACCGCTGTCCCTGCGTCGTTCGCCCGCCGGGCTCCCCGGCGCGCTCCTGACGGGGCTCCAGACGGCGCGGCCCGACCCGCCCGGGGAGCCGCCGGCGTCGCGGGGCGGGCCCCTCGTTACACTGCGCGGGGGGATGAGGCTGCGAGACGGCAGATCGCGCGAGAAGCTGCTCCTGGCGGCCGTGGTCTTCGTGTATGCGCAGGGCGTGGTCATCGCGGTCACCGATCACGCCGCGCGCATCGGCCAGCCGGATCCGGGCTGGAACCTGAGCTGGAGCCAGATCACGCCCACGCGGGCCGACGCGGCGGACGCGGGCCTGCGTGGCGGCGGTGAGCTGATCTCCGTCAACGGTCTCCGGCTGGCGGAGGTCGCGGACCGCTCCGAGATCGTTCCCGCCATCCGCCGCGGCCTCGGCGAGATCAACGACCTCGTGGTGCAGCGCGCCGGCGGCGACGAGGTGCGGCTGCGCATCCCCGTGCGGCGGCTGCGCGCCGAGGACGTGCTGTACTCCGACGGGGCCACGATTGCCCTGGGCCTGCTCTTCTTCGGAGTCGGCCTGTGGACGTTCGTGCTGCGCCCCTGGGAGGCCAGCAGCTGGGCGCTGCTGTCGCTGTGCACGGTCTTCGGGGGCGCGCTGTGGAACCTCTTCCCCGACGTGCTGGGCCGGGCGCCCCTGAGCGAGGGCTACCTGCGCACGATGATCGGCATGCTGGCGGCCTCGGTCGTCCACGCCGCCCTCGCGTTCCCGCGGCTGCATCCGGTCCTGCTGCGCGGACCGGGCGTGCTGGTGGCCATCTACGCCGGCGGCCTTGCCAATGCCGTGGCCCAGCTCCACGCCTGGCGCTCGGACTGGGCGGGACCGTGGCGCTATCTGGGCCCGATCGACACCGGCCTGCTGCTGCTGGCCGTCCTGTACTTCGTGGCGCGCTGTGCCGCTCTGGCCCTGCGGCGCACCGACCCGCTGATCTCGCAGCGCGCCCGGATCCTGCTCGCCGGCGCCGTCTTCGGAGGCGCCGTCCCGGTGACGGTGCGCTTCGTGCAGCTGAGCTTCGGAGGGATCGACTTCGATCCGCGCTTCTCGTACTGGAGCCTGGCCATTCTGCTGCTGGCGCTGGCACGCACCACCCTGCGCACGGAGCTGCTCAATGCCCGCGTGGCCGTGCAGCGCGCGGTGATCTATGGCGCTGCCGTCGTGGGCCTCACCGGGCTCGCGATCGGACTGTCCGCGATCAGCCCCTACGGCGTCGCCGTGCTCCTGCTCCCGCTGCTCTACCTGTGGCCGCGCTTCGAGGCGGCGCTCAATCAGCGCTTCTACCCCAAGCGCGTCCACCTGGCGCGGCTGACCCGTGACGTGAGCGAGGAGCTCGCGGGCGCCGACAAGGTGCCCGAGGTCCTCGACGTGCTGGCCCGCGGCATGGCCCGGGTGTTCGACGCCTCCAGCAGCATCGCCTTCCTGGTGCCCAGGGGCGACGGGGAGGCGCTCGTCGGCGCGACGCCGGGGACGGAGCTGGGTGCGGGGCCGCCGCTCGAGGACGAGCCGCTGGTGCGGCTGATGCTGACGACGCGGCGCGAGGTCTTCCGCGACCAGGTCGATGTGGAGCCGCAGTACCTGCACATCCGCGACGACTGCTACCGCTGCTTCGATCGCCTCGACGCGGAGCTGATCTGCCCGATCCAGCTCGGAGCCGCCGTGATCGGCGGGGTGACGCTGGGGCCGCGCATCACCGGTGATCCCTACGACGCCTTCGAGAGCCAGGTGCTCTCTGCCGTCGCGCAGGGCGCGGTGCAGGACATCCGGAGGATCCGCGCGATCGAGCGGCTGCGCGAGCGCGAGGGCGAGTTCCAGAACCTGGAGCGCTTCTTCCCGCCGCAGATCATCGAGCAGGTGCTGGCGCGCGGTGGCGCGGCGGAGCTGCGCAGCCAGCGCAAGCGGGTGACGGTGCTCTTCGCCGACCTGCGCGGCTTCACCTCGTTCTCGGAGCGCGTCGAGCCCGAGGAGGTGATGGCCACCCTGGCCGAGTACCACGATGCCATGGGGCGACAGATCGGCGAGTTCTCGGGGACGCTGGAGCGCTTCGCCGGCGACGGTTTCATGGTCTTCTTCAACGACCCCGTCGAGCAGCCCGACCACGCCGCGCGCGCCTGCCGCATGGCGCTGGCGATGCAGACCGACGTCTCGGGCCTGCGCCAGCGCTGGGCGCGCGTGGGCTACGACATCCACGTGGGCATCGGGGTGGCGACGGGCTACGCGACCGTCGGCTTCATCGGCTACGAGGGTCGGCGCGATTACGGCGTGATCGGCAACGTGACCAACCTGGCGGCGCGGCTCAGCGACATCGCGGGGCCCGGCGAGATCCTGGTGAGCGCCGTGGCCGCGGCCGAGCTCCCCGATGACGTGAAGGTCGAGCCCGCGGGCGACCACATGCTCGCGGGCTTCTCGCAGCCGCAGCAGGCGTTCCGCCTGCTGCGAGCGGAGTGAGGCCGCGCTGGCGCGGGTCGAGCCGACCGACACGAGCGGGTGCGCCGGGAGCCCGTCCCGGGGCCCGCGTCGGCGCCGGCTCTGTTAACCTCTGCCCGGGCGGATGACCGAGGGGAGGATGCCGTGGAGATCCGGACCGAGCGTGTGCAGATCGACGTCGGGGGTGAGGGCATGGCCGCGTTCGTGGCACGCCCCGACGCTGCCGGGGTGCGCCCCGCAGTGATCGTGTTCATGGAGGTCTTCGGGGTGAACTCGCACATCCGCGACGTGACCGAGCGGGTCGCGCGCGAGGGCTACGTCGCGATCGCTCCCGACTTCTTCCACCGCACCGGGCCCGGCCTCGAGCTCGGCTACGGCGAGGCCGACATGCAGGAGGGCATCGGCCACCTGATGAAGCTCCAGGCCGACCAGATGATCGCCGACGCGCGCGCCACCCTGGCCTACGCGCGTTCGCGCGACGACGTGGCCGGCGACCGCATCGGCTGCATGGGGTTCTGCATCGGCGGTCACATGACCTACCTCACCGCGTGCGAGACCGACGTGAAGGCGGCGGCGAGCTACTACGGCGGCGGGATCGCGACCGAGCCCGGACCGGGCGGCGCTCCGTCCACCGTCTCGCGCACGCCCGGGATCACGGGCCGCATCTGCTGCTACTTCGGCGGCCAGGACGCCATGATCCCGATGGACCAGGTCGAGACCATCCGCAAGGCGCTCGAGGATGCCGGCGCGCGCCACGAGATCCACGTGTATCCGGAGGCCGACCACGGCTTCCACTGCGACCAGCGCGCCACGTATCACGAGGCGTCGGCCCGCGACGCCTGGGGCCACACGCTGCGGCTCTTCCGCGAGGAGCTCGGCGGCTGAGGCCGGCGCCCGGCCGTCCGTCCCGGCTCTCCGCCTCGAGCAGCAGGGCGCGCAGCCGTCTGCGGCGCTCCGGGGTGAGCCCAGGGCCAGCAGGAGCAACGCGGCGGCCATGCCGGCCCGGTCCCTGCCCGGCCGTGCAGTGCACCACCGCCGGCAACGCGTCGGGTGCCAGGAGCGCGTCGAGGAGCCTCGCATGGCGGTCGGCGAAGCTCGTGACGAAGGCCCGGTTCCCCTCGACGAGCATGCCGCCCAGGTCGGTGTCGCCGACGTCGCCGCGCAGGGTCTGCTCCACGTGGCATCATGGCAGCGGAGGTGGGGATGCCGGACACGCCCGCGACACCGATCCCGTCGTGCACGGTGCTGCTGCTGCGCGACGCGCCCGGCGGCATGCAGGTGCTGATGGTGCAGCGCAGCCACCGCGTGGACTTCGCCGAGGGGGCGATGGTCTTTCCGGGAGGGCGGGTGGACCCCGGCGACGCCGATCCCGCCTGGCGTGCGCGTGTGCGAGGTGCCGACAGCCTCGATGACGCGGCGCTGAAGCTGCGCGTCGCCGGCGTGCGCGAGACCTTCGAGGAGAGCGGCGTGCTGCTGGGATACGTCCGCGGCGAGCCGGGCCTGCTCGGCCCCGAGCGCCTCGAGATGCTGCAGCCGCTGCGCGCGCCGGTCGCCCACGGGGAGCTGCCGTTCCTGGAGCTGATCGAGCGCGAGGCGCTGGAGCTCGACCTCGGCCGCATGGTGCCCTGGGCGCGCTGGATCACGCCGGACATGCTGCCGCGCCGCTTCGACACGCACTTCTTCGCGACCACCGCGCCCCCCGGCCAGCTCGCCGTGCACGACGGCCAGGAGCTGGTGGCAACCGCGTGGCTCACCCCGCGCGGGGGACTCGAGGACGCGGCCGCGGGCCGTCGCAAGATGGTCTTCGCCACCCTGATGAATCTCGAGCGCCTGGCCAGCTGCGCCGACGTGGAGCAGGCACTGGCGGCTGCCCGCGCCCGACCCGTGGTGACCGTTCAGCCCCGCGTGGTGGAGGATGCGGACGGCGGGAGCTGGCTGCACATCCCCGCGGACGCGGGCTACCCGCGCACACGCGTCTCCGCCGCCGGCCTGGCGAGCCCCTGAGCCCGCCGCCCGGCGGGGCTCAGCGCCACATCGCGCGCAGGCGGGCGCCCACGTCGACCGGCGCGACCGGTCGGCGGCTCCCGGGATCGGGGGCGCCGCGGCGCGCGCCCGCGCTGCGGCGCTCGAAGCGATCGAGGATCGCGTCGGGCACGAAGCGCGAGCGCGGCGTGAACACGTGCCTGTCGCCGTGGCGGTGCTGGTGGCGCACGAAGAAGCGCAGGGGGTGCACCAGGTACAGGTGGTCGCGCGCCCGCGTCATCGCCACGTAGAGCAGCCGGCGCTCCTCCTCGATCGGCTCGGGCGTGCCGGTGGTCATGTCCGACGGGTTGCAGCCGTCGGCCAGGTTGAGCACGTAGACCGCGTCCCATTCCTGGCCCTTGGCCGAGTGGATCGTGGACAGGATCAGGTAGTCCTCGTCGAGGTGAGGCGGGCCGGCCTCGTCGCCGCTGCCCGATGGCGGATCGAGTGCGAGCTCGCTGAGGAAGCGCTCGCGCGTGGGGTAGCCCGACGAGATCTCCTCGAGCTGCGCGAGGTCACCGGCGCGCACGTCGGCGGCGTCGTACAGGCGCTGCAGGTGGGGCTCGTACCACTCGCGCGCCAGGCCCACCTGGACGGGCCAGGGCGTGGCCTCGTCGTGCAGACGCACCAGCGTCTCGCAGAGCGGCGGCCAGTGGTCGGCCGCGGCCGCCGGCGCGCGATAGCCGGCCAGCGCCCGGAGGTCCCAGCCGCGGCGCTCGAGGTAGCCCAGCGCCCGGCGCGCATGCGCCGGTCCGACGCCCTGCAGGATCTGGAGCACGCGGAAGCTCGCCACGCCGTCGCGCGGGTTCTCGGCCCAGCGCAGCAGGCAGAGCAGGTCCTTGACGTGTGCGGCCTCGAGGAACTTCAGGCCGCCGTACTTCACGAAGGGGATGTTGCGCCGCCCCAGCTCGACCTCGAGCGCATCGCTGTGGTGGGCGGCACGCATCAGCACGGCCTGCTTCTTGAGCGGCGTGCCGTCCTCGCGATGCTCGAGGATGCGCTCGACCACGAAGTCGACCTGGTCCGCCTCGTCCTCCGCGGTGACGACCACCGGTCGCTGCTGCGAGGCGCGCTGTGAGAACAGGCGCTTGGCGTAGCCCTCGCTCGCGAGCTCGAGGACCGCGTTGCAGGCCGCGAGCACGGGACGCGTGGAGCGGTAGTTCTGCTCCAGGGTCACCACCCGCGCCGGCTCCGCGAACTGCTGCGGAAAGTCGAGGATGTTGCGCACCGTGGCGGCGCGGAAGCCGTAGACCGACTGGGCGTCGTCGCCGACCACGGTCAGGCCGTGCCCGTCGGGGCGCAGGCCCGTGAGGATCCCGGCCTGCAGGGCATTGGTGTCCTGGTACTCGTCGACGAGGACGTGGTCGAAGCGCTCCCGCACCTGTGCGGCGATCTCCGGCTCGGACATCAGGTGGAACCAGTAGAGCAGCAGGTCGTCGTAGTCGAGCGTGTAGCGGCGCTGCTTCTCCTCCGTGTAGGCGGCGAAGAGCCCGCGCAGCTCGTCGGCCCAGTCGGCGCACCAGGGAAAGTGCAGGCGCAGCGTGTCGGCGATCTCGCAGCGCGCGTTGACGACGTGCGAGTAGATCGACAGGCAGGTGGCCTTGCGGGGGAAGCGTGCGGCCTTGCGCGCCAGGCCGAGCTCGTCGCGCAGGAGGTCGAGCATGTCGGCGGCGTCGGCGCGGTCCAGCACCGTGAACGAGGGGTCGAGACCGACCGACTCGGCGTGGTGGCGCAGCAGGCGGTTGCCGGTCGCGTGGAAGGTGCCCGACCAGAGCACCCGCCCGCTCCGGGTGCGCGCGTCGGCATCCGCGGTGGCGGCCGCCACGATGCGCAGCGCGCGCCGGGTCATCTCGGCGGCCGCGCGGCGCGTGAAGGTGAGCAGCAGCAGGCGTCGCGGGTCGGCGCCGTGCAGCACGAGCTGGGCCACGCGGTGGGCCAGCGTGTGGGTCTTGCCGCTGCCCGCGCCCGCGATGATCAGCAGCGCCGGCGCGTCGGGATCGATCGCGTCGGAGGTCAGGCCGTGGAAGACGGCCTCGCGCTGGCGCGGGTTCAGCTCGTCGGTCGGGCGGGGCATGGAGTCCTCCTCGGCGGGGTCGCGAGCGGCGGGGAGGGGGGCGGGCGAGCATACGACTTTCGCACCTGTTTCGCCCACCGGGACGGCGAGGCCATTGACGCGGCGCGGGTCGGACGGGAACCTGCGCCCGATGCGACCCCGGCTCTCGACGCGATCCCGAGTGCTTCTGCTGCTGGCTGCGCTCTGGGCGGGCCCGGGCGCGAGCTGCCCGCAGGCGACCGGCCCGCCGCCGCTCGACCTGGGCACCGACGGCCCCGCCAGCGGCCGGAGCGGGGCGGTGGCCAGCGCCGAGCCGCAGGCGAGCCGGATCGGCGCGGAGGTCCTGCGCAGCGGCGGCAACGCCGTGGACGCGGCGGTCGCGGTCGGCTTCGCGCTCTCGGTGACGCACCCCTCGGCCGGAAACATCGGGGGCGGTGGCTTCATGGTGCTGCGGCTGCCCGACGGCAGCAGCGCGGCGCTGGACTATCGCGAGCGCGCGCCCGCCGCCGCGCACCGCGACATGTTCCTCGACGCCGCGGGCGAGCCGACCCGGGCCAGCCGCGTCGGTGCCCTCGCGGCCGGGATCCCGGGCAATGTCGCCGGGCTCGGCGAGGCGCACGCGCGCTGGGGGAGCCTGCCGTGGGCGGAGCTGATCGGGCCCGCGATCGCGCTCGCCCGCGATGGCCACGCGATCGACGCCTTCCACGCCGCCGACATGGAGCGGGCGACCGCCTACATGGATCAGGCGGGCTTCGGGGACTCGGCCGCGCATTTCCGGCGCGCCGACGGCGCGGCGTACGCGGCGGGCGACGTCTGGAGACAGCCGGACCTGGCGCGCACCCTGGAGCGTATCGCCCGGGACGGGCCCGGCGTCTTCTACAGCGGGCCGCTCGCCGAGCGCATGGTTCGCGGCATGCGCGGACAGGGCGGGATCTGGACGCTCGAGGATCTGGCCGCGTACCGCCCGGTGCTGCGCACGCCCGTGAGCTTCCGCTACCGCGATCACGAGGTCATCTCGATGCCGCCGCCCTCGGCCGGCGGGGTGGTCCTGCGCCAGATCCTGGCCGGTGCGGAGCAGCTGCGCCTCGACGCGCTGCCCTGGCGCTCGGCCGAGCGCGCCCACCTGTACGTCGAGATCCTGCGCCGTGCGTACGTCGACCGGAACTTCTGGGTGGCGGATCCCGACTTCGTGCGCGTGCCGCTGCGGCGCCTGCTCGACCCCGCCTACGTGGCGCGGCGCCTGACCGACATCGATCCGCTGCGCGCGACGCCCTCCAGCCGGATCGAGGCGGGGCGGCCGCTGGCGGGCGAGTCGGAGGAGACGACGCACTTCTCCGTGGTCGACGCCTCGGGCATGGCGGTCGCGAACACGTACACCCTCAACGGGGGCTTCGGCGCCAAGCTCGTGATCCCCGGCACCGGCGTGATCCTCAACAACGAGATGGACGACTTCACCTCGAAGGTGGGCGCGCCGAACATGTTCGGGCTGGTGCAGGGCGAGCGGAACACGATCGCCCCGGGCAAGCGCATGCTGAGCTCGATGACCCCGACCATCCTCACGCGTGACGGACGCCTGCGTGCGGTGCTGGGATCTCCCGGCGGTCCGACGATCACCACCACGGTGGCGCAGATCCTGATGCAGCTGGTCGATCACGACCGCACGCTGCTCGAGGCCGTGCGGGAGCCGCGGATCCACCACCAGTGGATGCCCGACGTGGTGCTGGCCGAGGAGGCGCTCGATGCCGGCGTGGTCGCGGGCCTCGAGGCGCGCGGCCACAGCGTGCGGCTGCGGCCGCGATTCGGCCACGCGAACTGCGTCGAGGTCGATCCCGGGACCGGTACGTACCGCGCGGTCGCGGACCACGCCCGCGACGGGGGCGGGGCGGCGGCCTTCTGATCCCGTCCAGCAGCCGGCTACACTCGGGCGGCCCATGGCTCACTTCGCGGACCAGCTGATCGCCCGACTGCGCGAGCTCGGGCACCCGCTCTGCGTCGGGCTCGATCCGCACCTGGCCCGCATCCCGGCCCCGTTTCGCAGCGGCGAGATGGTGCCCGGGGATCCCGCGACCGCCGACGCGGTCGAGCGCTTCTGCGCGGCGGTGATCGAGCGGCTCGCCGGGCGCGTCGCGCTGGTCAAGCCACAGAGCGCGCTCTTCGAGGCCCTGGGCTGGCCGGGCGTGCGCGCCCTGGCGCGCGTGGTCGAACGCTGCCGCGCGGCGGATCTGCGCGTGCTGCTCGACGCCAAGCGGGGCGACATCGGCTCGACTGCGGAGGGCTACGCGCGCGCATACCTCGCCGCGGACGCGCCGCTGCGCGCCGACGCTCTCACGGTCAGTCCGTACCTGGGCTTCGACACCCTCGAGCCCTACTTCAAGGAAGCGAGCCAGAGCGGCGCCGGTGTTTTCGTCCTGGTCAAGACCAGCAATCCGGGCTCGGGCGATCTGCAGGATCTCGAGGCGGGGAGGGTGCCCGTCTGGGAACGGGTGGCTCGCGGCCTGGCGGCCCCGGCCGGGGCCCTGCGCGGACCGGCGACCGGCTGGTCGTCCCTGGGGGTCGTGGTCGGCGCGACGTATCCCGAGCCCGCCGAGCGCGTGCGCGAGCTTCTGCCCCACGCGCTGCAGCTGGTGCCGGGCTACGGCGCGCAGGGGGCGAGTGCCGCCGACGCGGTGCGCGGTCTGGTCAGCGGTCCGCGCGGTCTGGAGGGCGGCGTGGTCAACTCGTCGCGCGCGATCCTGTTCCCGACCCCGCCCGAGGCCAGCGCCACGGCCTGGGAGTCGGGCCTCGACGCCGCGCTGGACCGTGCCATCGACGAGCTGGGCCGTGCGGTCGCGTAGCCCGGTGTCGCGCAGCGCGCTGACGGCCGCACTGCTGGCGCTGCTGCTCGGCGGCGCCTGCGAGCGGGGCGAGCGGCCGGACGAGGGCCCGCCGGAGTCGATCCATGACCTGCGCTGGAAGCACCGGGTACAGGCGGCGGAGGCGTACCTGGCACCGTTCAAGCGCGAGCTGCGCGCCGCACTCGAGGCCGGCCTTGCGGGCGGCGATCCGCACGAGGCGCTGCAGGCCTGTCGGGTGCGCGCGCCGCGCATCGCGGCCGACGCGCGACACCCGGGACTGAGTCTTGGACGCTCGAGTCATCGCCTCCGCAACCCGGCCAACGCGCCAGAGCCCTGGCTCGCGGAGCTTCTCGACGATCTGCGGCAGCGGCCGCGCCAGGCGCACTCGCGGCGGCTGACGGATCTGCCCGACGGGGGGGTCGGCTACGCGGAGCCGATCTTCATGCAGCCCATGTGCTCGATCTGTCACGGCACGCAGGTCGAGCCGCGGCTGCTGGCAGCGATCCGCGAGGCCTATCCCGGAGACGCGGCGACCGGCTTCGAGCCGGGTGAGCTGCGCGGCGTGTTCTGGGTGCGCTTCTCGCCGGAGTGGGTCCCGCCCGCGCAGGCGCCTTGATCGGAGGGGTCCAGGCGCGGCTGCGCGCGCTCTACGGCGCCGTCCCGGATGACTCCGGGGTCATCCACGTGACCGCCGTCTGGCGCGCGCCGAGCGGGCCGCCGCGCGTGCTGCGCATCGGACCCGCGACGCCGCGTAGCGACACCGACTTCCTGGTGCTCAACGCCGCCCGGGCCCGCGCCGGCGCCATCGTCACCAGCGGCCGCGTGCTGCGCGAGGAGCCCGGGGTGACACACGCGCTGCAGGGCCCCGATGCCGTGGTCCGTGACCTGGAGCGCTGGCGCCGCGACGAGCTGGGTCTCGAGGCGGCGCCGCTGAGCGCCGTGCTGACGTCCGGGCGCGAGCTGGACCTGGACCACCCGCTGCTGGCCTCCGGTCGTGCCCTGCTCTTCGTGCCCGAGGAAGCGGTCGCGGCGCTCCGCGCCCGCGCCCGCGCCCGCGGGCGTGCGGTCGAGGTGGTGGGGCATCCCGCGCCCGACGTCCGGGCACTGGTCGCCTGGCTGCGCGAGTTCCGCGACGTGCATACCGTGTCGATCGAGGCCGGCCCGACCACGGCCCGCGAGCTCTACCGGAGTCCCCTGGCGGTCGACGAGCTGCTGCTCTCGGTCTTCGAGGGCGCGTCGCTGCCCGCCGGTGTCGAGGGCCCCCCGTTCCTGTCCGGGGCGGAGCTGGCGCGGCTGCTGCCGCGCGCCACCCCGCCGGTTCAGGTCGCCGAGCCGGACGGCCCCTGGAGCTTCACGCGCCTGCGCCGCGCGTCCCCGGCGCCCCAGGCGCCGCGTCCTCCGGGCAGCGCGGCCGCCTCGCGGTAGACCTGGCGCATCTGCTCGGCGGTCGTCTCCCAGCGGAAGCGCCTCGCCTGCTCGTGCCCGCGTCGGATCAGATCGTTCGCGAGTGCGGGATCGTCCAGCACGCGGACGATCGCCTTGGACAGGCCCGCGATATCGTCGGGATCGACCAGGAGCGCGGCATCGCCGGCGATCTCCGGCAACGAGCCACAGGGGCTGCAGATCACGGGCGTGCCGCTGGCCATGGCCTCGACCACGGGCAGGCCGAAGCCCTCGTAGCGAGACGGCAGTACCAGCAGGTCGGCGTCACGGTACGCGCCGAGCAGGGCAGCCTCGGACAGGTACCCGGTCCAGCGCACGCGGTCCTCGATGCCCAGCTCGCGGGCGAGCGCGGGCGCCTCGGGGTAGCGCGCATCAGGCGATCCGGCGATCACCAGCTCGCAGGGGGGCAGGGCGGGGAGGGCCCCGGCGAAGGCGCGCACCAGCCCCTGCAGGTTCTTGTAGGGGTCCGCACGGCCCACATACAGGATCTGCCGGGGTGCGTCGGGCGGCCGCGCGGCCGGCCCGGCGGGCTCGAGGTAGCGCGCGGCCACGCCGCAGTACACGCGCCGCACGCGCGGGTGGCGCGCCGGATCGATGGCCAGCTCGTCGATCACGTCGCGCCGCGAGGACTCGCTGTCTGCGACGATGATGTCGGCGCGGCGGCCGATCTCGCGCATCAGCAGGCGGAACAGCGGCAGCGTGCGCCGCTTGCGGGAGCGCGGCGCGAAGTCCGGGAACTTGAGCGGGATCACGTCGTGCAGGGTGATCACGCACGCCGTCGGGCCACGCCGGTGACGCGGGAACGCGGCCAGCGGGATCGCGTAGTTCGGCGAGTGGTACACGTCGATGCCCTCGCGCCGCAGCAGTCCGGGCAGCCGCAGCTGGCTGGCCGGCGAGAACAGCCCGTAGTCCACGCGCAGCGTTCGCACGTGGGGCGCTGCGTCGGTTCCCGTCTCGAGCACGGTGCGCCGCAGCAGATCCTCGCGCTCGAACAGGAGCACGTACTCGTCGGTCGGCTCGCCGCGCGCCAGCTGCGTCACCAGCTCGCGGGTGTAGGCGCCGATGCCGGAGATCTCCTCGAAGATCCACCGGGCGTCGATCAGCACTCTCATCGCGCGGTGCTCCGTCGCGGACCCGGGTCCCGACTGCCCCCCTGCTCGTCGGGCACGCTGTTTTCTCGCTCCCCCGCTTGCGTCGCCCGGCTGCGCCGGGACTCGGACAGCGCGGGCGGCGGGCACTCGAGATGGTATCTTAGCGCGCCCGCGGACCGGCCCACATCGCCCACGCAGGAGACGGGATGCTCGCAGTGATCACGGGGGTCGCGGGTCAGGACGGCTCGTACCTCGCCGAGATGTTGCTCGACCGGGGCTACCAGGTCGTCGGCGTGACCCGGCGCAAGGCGGTCGATCCGGGCCGGGAGAATCTCGCGGGCGTGCTCGGGCGCGAGGCCTTCACCCTGGTCGAGGGCGACGTGGCCGACTCGACCTTCGTGGGGCGGCTGCTGACCGATCGCCGGCCGCACGAGTACTACAACCTGGCGGCGCAGTCCCACGTCGGGCACTCGTTCGCGGAGCCGCTGACGACCTTCGCGGTCAACGCGCAGGCGGTGCTGCTCCAGCTCGAGCTGATCCGGCAGATCAGCCCCTTCACGCGCTTCTACCAGGCCTCCACCAGCGAGATGTTCGGCGGCATCGACTGCCCCGCCGAGGGGTACGACGAGGGCTCGCCCTTCCATCCGCGCTCTCCCTACGCGGTCGCCAAGGTCGCCGCCTACCACGCGGTGGTGAACTACCGCGAGGCCTACGACCTGCACGCGTCGAACGGCATCCTGTTCAATCACTCCTCGCCGCGCCGCGGGCTCGACTTCGCCACCCGGAAGATCAGCAGGGGCATCGCGTCCGTCAAGCGGGGTCTGGCTGATGCGGTGCACATGGGGGACCTGACGGCGTCGCGCGACGAGGGGTCCAGCCCCGACTACATGCGCGCCGCCTGGAAGATGCTGCAGCAGGACGAGCCCGGGGACTACGTGGTCGCCACCGGTGTCACGACGACGATCGAGGAGATGTTCCGCTACGTCTGCACGCTCGCGGATCTGGACTTCGAGAAGACCTACCGGCCGGACGAGCGCTTCCTGCGCCCCAGCGACGTGCCGCGCCTGGTGGGGAACGCCACCCGGGCGCGGGATCGGCTCGACTGGCAGCCGGAGTGCGACTGGCGGACGCTGCTGTGCAGCATGTACGAGAACGATCTGGCCGAGCTGGCAGGATGAGCGCGATCTGAACGCCGTCATGGAGATGTACACCCGCATCGAACGCTGTCGGGTCGCCGGGAGCGAGCACCTCATCGAGGTCCTCGACCTCGGGCACCAGGCCCTCACGGGTGTGTTCCCGGTGGACGGCTCCGTCGAGGTGCCGTCGGGCCCGCTCAAGCTGGTCTGGTGTCCCGACAGCCGGCTGCTGCAGCTGGCGCACCGCTTCGAGCCGTCGCAGATGTACGGCGAGAACTACGGCTATCGCTCGGGCCTCAACGCATCCATGGTCCGGCACCTCGAGGCGCTGGTGCGCACGGCGCTGCGGCGCGTGGACCTGGTACCGGGCGACGTGGTTCTCGACATCGGCTCCAATGACTCGACCCTGCTGCGCGCCTACGAGGGGCTCGAGCTGCGCCGGGTCGGCATCGACCCGACTGCCGCCAAGTTCGCCCGCTACTACCCCGAGGACGTCGAGGTCGTGGCCGACTTCTTCTCGGAGGCGGCCTTTCGCAAGGCAGTGCCGTCGGGACAGGCGCGGATCGTGACCTCGATCGCGATGTTCTACGACCTGGACGCCCCGGTGGAGTTCGCGCGCGAGGTGGCGAGCATCCTGGCGGACGACGGGATCTGGGTCTTCGAGCAGAGCTACATGCCGGCCATGCTGCGGATGACCTCGTACGACACGGTTTGCCACGAACACCTCGAGTACTACTCGATGCTCTCGGTGCTGCCCGTGCTCGAGGCTGCCGGGCTCGAGATGATCGACGTGGCCACCAACGCGGTGAACGGGGGGAGCTTCACGGTGACGGCCGCCCGGCGCGGCAGCCGCAACCGGGTCAACGACGCCGTGATCGAGTGGCTCGTCGACGTCGAGATGAAGATGGGTCTCGACACGCCGCGCCCCTTCCGCGACTTCGAGGAGCGCGTCTTCCGGCACCGGGAGAGCCTGCGCAGCCTGATCCTGGCGCTGCGCCGCGAGGGCAAGACCGTGGCCGGCTACGGCGCGTCGACCAAGGGGAACGTGCTGCTGCAGTTCTGCGGACTCGGTCGCGAGGAGATCTCCATGATCGGGGAGATCAACGAGGACAAGTTCGGCTCGGTCACGCCGGGGACCCGGATCCCGATCGTGCCCGAGCAGGAGGTGCGCGAGGCCCGACCCGACTTCATGCTGGTGCTCCCGTGGCACTTCCGCAACGGCATCGTCGAGCGCGAGCGCGAGTACCTGGAGTCCGGCGGGCACCTGATCTTTCCGATGCCCGACATCGAGATCATCTGAGGTGAGCCGGGTGTGCGCCGCGCCGCAGCTCGGGGGCGGGGCTCCGTCGTGATCGACGTGCTCCGCTCCGGCCGGCAGGTCGACGAGGCCGTGGAGTACCTGCGCTCCCGCGCGGTCCCGCTGCACGGCACGCGCTGGAAGAACTGGGATCATGCCCTGCTGCTGCGGCGGGCCGAGGCGCTGGGCGCCGACGCGGCAATCGCGGACCTCGGCTCCGGGCACGGCCACACGCTCGACGCGCTTCATGCCGCCGGCCAGCGCTCGCTGACCGGGATCGACCTGCAGCTCCAGCGCTCGATGCGCCTGCGGCGTCTGGCCTGGTCGGTCGGGCTCGGGCGCTTCCGGCCGGCCTTCCTGATCCGCCAGGGCGACCTCACGCGCACGGGACTGCCGACCGCCTCGGTCGAGCTGGCGAGCTGCATCTCGGTGGTGGAGCACGGGGTCGATCTCGAGGGCTTCTACCGGGAGTGCGCGCGCATCCTCCGGCCCGGTGGCAGGCTGCTGGTGACCACCGACTACTGGCCCGAGAAGGTGGAGCCCCGGCGGCCGATCGAGCTCTTCGGACTCCCCTGGCGGGTCTTCGACGCGGAGGCGGTCGAGGCCATGATCCGGAGCGCCGCCGGCCACGGTCTGCACCTGCAGCGTCGGCCCGGCGATCTCGACGCGGGGGAGCGGGTCGTGTCGTTCGAGGGCCTCGAGTACACCTTCATCGCCCTGGACTTCGAGCGTGCCGCCTGAGCGAGACGCGCCGCTTCGTGTGCTCGCTCTGTGCGCCTCGTGGCCGCCCGATGCCTGCGGTGTGGCTGACTACTCGCGCGCCCTGTACTCGGCACTGCACCGTCGACCCGACGTGCACCTGCGCGTGCTGACCGCCAGCCACGCGCTCGACGATCCCTACCTGCTGCCCGCTCCCGACTGGACGGCCCGCAGCCTGGGCTGGGCCGCTGCGGCCATGCGCGCCGAGCGACCCGATCTGATCCACGTGCAGTACCCGATGCTGGGCAGCTCGCGCAGCTTCCTGGACCGCTGGCTGGCGCTGCTCGCGCGCGCGCGCTTCCGGATCCCCGTGGTCAGCACCCTGCACGAGCACCTGACCCGCTGGTGGGAACCCTCGCACCTGCTGGCGCGCCTGAGCTCGGCCATCGTCGTGGTGCGGCCGGACTTCGCCGAGCGGATCGCGCGGACGCGGCTGACCCGCGGCCTGGCGTCGCGGATCCACCTGGTCCCCGGCGCCTCGTCGATCCCGCGCTCCAGCCTCGACGCCGCCGGGCGCGCGGCCCTGCGCCGCGAGCTGGGCGTGCCCGACGGCGCGCGACTGCTCGCCTACTTCGGCTGGCTGCTGCCCAACAAGCAGCCACACCTGCTGTTCGAGCTGGCCGATCCCGAGCGGGACTTCGTGGTGATCCTGGGCGGCGAGTACCCGGGCCACGCGAGCTACCGCGAGCGGGTCCAGGGTCTCGCGGCGGCTCCCGCCTGGCATGAGCGCTCGCGCGTGCTCGGCTTCGTCGAGCGCGAGCTTGCCGCGGACCTGCTCGCCGCTGCCGACCTGGTGGTGCTGCCCATCGAGGACGGGGGCGGGACGTGGAACAGCAGCGTCGCGGCCGCGCTCAACCAGGGCACGCCGGTGATCGCCTTCGACTCCGATGCGGCCCGCAGCGATCCCGAGGGGCTGCTGCTGCGGGTCCGCGATCGCGAGGAGATGCGTGGGCGGATCGCGGCCGGGGGCTGGAGCCGCGGCAGTCCGCGCGGCGGGAGCTGGGACGAGGTGGCCGCCGAGCACGTCCGGCTGTACCGGGACGCGGCCGGCGCGCGGCCGGCTAGCTGAACGAGGCCTTCAGCCCGCTGCACGCCTGTGCGACGGCGTCGCGCGCCTGGGAGAGATCGAGCATGGCGAAGAAGCCGTGGATCACCCCGTCGTAGCGCCGCAGGTCCACCGCCACGCCCGCGTCGCGCAGGCGCTGCGCGTAGGCCTCGCCCTCGTCGCGCAGCGGGTCGAACTCGGCGGTGATCAGCGTGGCGGGGGGCAGCCCCGAGAGGTCGCTGGCCCGCAGCGGTGAGGCATGGGGGTTCTCGCCGTCCGCGGGCCGCTCGAGGTAGTGCTTCCAGAACCAGGCCATGGCGTCGCGGGTGAGCATGTAGCCGTCGGCGTTCTGCCGGTAGGACGGGGTGTCCAGCTCGTGATCGGTGACGGGGTAGACCAGCAGCTGGTGCACCAGCCCGGGCCCCCCGCGCTCGCGCGCCATCAGCGCGACCACCGCGGCCAGGTTCCCGCCGGCGCTGTCGCCGCCGATGGCGATCCGCTCCGGGTCCCCGCCCAGTCCGGCCGCGTTGCTGGCGGCCCAGCACGTGGCCGCGTAGCAGTCCTCGGGCGCGGCGGGAAAGCGGTGCTCGGGCGCGAGCCGGTAATCGACCGAGATCGTGATGCAGCCCGCACCGCTGGTCAGCAGCCGGCAGGTGCCGTCGTGCGAGTCGAGATCGCAGAGCACGAAGCCGCCGCCGTGGAAGTACACGAGCACCGGGTGCGGTCCGGCGCCTCCGGGCCAGTAGATGCGCACCGGCACCTCACCGGCGGGGCCGGGGATGCTGCGGTTCTCGACCTTCGCGACCTCGGGGCCCGCGCCGCCCAGGGCCGGACCGGCCTCCTTCATCGCCTGGCGCAGCACGGCGGGCTCGAGCTTCAGCACGTCCTCGGAGAACGCACTCTTCTGCGGCTCGAGCAGCCGGGCCATCACGGGATCGAGGGGCATGGCTTCTACTCCTGCAGGTGGCCGAGCACGCGCGCGACCTCTTCACGGGAACCGAGGATCACCGGGGTCCGCTGGTGGAGCTCGGCGGGCTCGACCTCGACGATCCGACCGCTGCCGGTCGTCGCCGTGCCGCCGGCCTGCTCGACCAGCATCGCCATCGGATTGCCCTCGTAAAGCAGCCGCAGCTTGCCGGACGGGGCCTGGGTCGTGGGCGGGTAGAGGAAGACGCCGCCCTTGAGCAGCGTGCGGTGCACGTCACCGACCATCGAGCCGATGTAGCGGCTCGAGTACCCGCCGGCGTGCGCGTCATCGAGATAGCGCTGGTAGCCGCCCGGGAAGTCGTCGCGGTAGGCCTCGTTGAGCGAGTAGATCTTCCGGCTCGCGGGCAGCTGCAGACCCTGCTGCACCAGCACGAAGTCGCCGAGGTCGGGATCGAGCACGAACAGGTCCACGCCCTCGCCGAGCGTGAGCACCATCAGCACGGACGAGCCGTAGACCACGTATCCGGCCGCGAGCTGGCGCTCGCCGCGCTGCAGCACGCTCTCGTCGTCGTTGGGCAGGACGCTGAAGATCGTGCCGACGCTGACCGCGACGTCGATGTTCGACGAGCCGTCCAGCGGGTCGTAGACGACACAGAAGCGGCCGCCGTCGCTCAGCGGCCGCACGGGCACGGCCTCGTCCTCCTCCTCGGAGGCACAGATGCCGACGCTCGGGCAGCGGCGCAGGCAGTGCAGCAGGACCTCGTTGGAGATCACGTCGAGCTTCTGCTGCGCCTCACCGTGAACGTTGTCGCCCCCGGCCTCCCCGAGCACGTCGGCCAGGCGCGCACGGCGCACCTTGTGGGCGATCGACCGCGACGCCAGGGAGATCGCCCCGATCACGTCGATCAGCTCGGCGGCGTGCTCGAGCGCGAGCTTGCGGCTCACCAGGTGCTCTCGCAGCGTCGTCAGGTTCTCGTGGACCATGGGCGGGCCTCTCCCTCCAGGGGCACGCCGGCGCGGGGAAGTCTGGCCGGACGGCCGCATGGTAGCCGCGACGGCGCCGCGCCGTCATCTGGAGGACCGGGAGCGGGGAGGCCGCCGCTCAGTCGGTCCACAGACCCGTGTAGCGCAGGCCCTCGGGGGTGCGCTCGAGGATGAGCCGGCGCTCCTCCTCCTGCCGGAAGCGCCGCCCGCCCGGCGCGTAGAAGGCCCAGCTCATCACCAGGCGCACGTGGAGCTGGGCCCCCTCGCCGGCCTCGCGCACGTCCACCGCGTGCAGCCGGTAGCTCTCGCATCCCGACTGCGTGCGCGCGAAGCTCTCGGCGTCCACCGGGAAGCCCAGCTCCCGATGGCCCGCGTGATCGTTGCGCGTCAGCGCCCGCAGCCACGCGTCGAGGAAGGTCCGGAGCTCGGGCTCGAGGTCGAAGGCGGCGGCGCTCGGTTCGGGCTCGGGCACCGGGATCCAGCGGACCTCACCGGCCGCGGGGATCTCGCCCACAATCACCACATCGGACGCCGGAGGCTCCGGAGGCCGCGGCGCCGGGGGTGGGTCGGGGGCTGCGGGCGGCCTCGCCTCGAAGCCGGAGGGCTCCGCGCCCGGGTCGCCCTCCGCCTCGCTCTCAGGGTGGGCGAGGCCCGGGTCGGGCACCGCGCCGGGCCCCGGCTTCACCGGGTCCGGCTCCGGGTCCGGCTCCGGGCCGGGGTCCGGTGCGGCGGGGGGCGCTGCCTGCGCGGGAGCCGGAGGCGGCGGGGCCTGCGGCAGCGCGGCGTCGGGCTGCGCGGGCGGTGGCTGGGGTTGCGCCGGCGCCGGGGCGGGGGGGGTGGCCGGCTCGGGCGCCTTCTCGGCGGCCCCCGCGGGCGCAGCGTCGAGGACCACCGGGCGGGGCTGCGGGGCCGGTGGCGGCGGGGGCTGCTGCCAGCGCAGGTAGGCGCCCGCGAGCATCGAGAGCGCGATGCCCGCGAGCATGCCGACCAGGATCGAGGGCGGATGTCCCTCCAGCCGTGGATCGTCGGGCCGGCGCTCCGGCCGGGGCAGGTGTCGCGGTGCGTCCAGACCGGTGCCGGGCACCTCGAGCTCGCTGCCGCCCGCTGCGGCGGGGCTCGCGCCGCTCGCGAGCCCTGGTGTGGGCCCCGCGAACGGGTCCGGAGGACCCGGGGCCGCAGCCGACTCGGGCAGGTCGAGCTCCAGCGGGGGCTCCTCGGCCGGCCTGCCCACCGGTGCCTCGTCCTCCTCGGGCTCCTCGTCCCGGAGCCAGGCGATCTGCACGGTGACGTTGTCGGGACCGCCGGCGGCATTGGCCAGCTCGATCAGCTCGCCGGCGGCCTGCTCCGCGTCGCCGGCCGCGAGTGCCTCGTGGATGCTCGCGTCATCGATGACGCCGCAGAGCCCGTCGGAGCAGAGCAGGTAGCGATCGCCCGGCCGGAGGTCGATGGGCAGCAGGTCCACCTCGACCTCGGGCGTGACACCGATCGCGCGCGTGAGCTCGTTGCGCTTGGGGTGCCCGGCCGCCTCGTCGGCGCTCAGGACGCCCAGCTTCACCCACTGGGCCACGAGCGAGTGGTCGTCGGTCAGCGGGCGCAGCTCGTCGCCGCGCAGGCGGTACAGGCGGCTGTCCCCGACCCAGGCGACCCACCCGGTGCCGTCGGGGCTGAGCAGGAAGGCCACCGCCGTGGCGCCCATGCCGGAGAGATCGTCGTCGTCGAGCGCCGCCTGATAGACGTCCGCGTTCGCCTCCTCGAGCCCGCGCGTCAGCCGGTCATCGGGCGGGTCGTGCAGCTCGAGGAACACCCGCTGCACGCTCTCGACACAGTGCGCGCTCGCCTGTGCCCCGCCCTGGTGACCACCCATGCCGTCGGCCACGATGAGCAGGCGCTCGCCGAGCGTGTTCGAGACGTCGCCCAGCGCGTCCTGGTTCTCGCTCCGGCTGCGGCCGACGTCGCTGCGAGACGCGACCACCAGCTTCGACAGCGCGTCCTGGTCAGCGTCCGACAAGCCGTGGCTCCCTGGAAGCGCGAACTGCCGCGATGGGTCAGAGCGCGCCCCATCTGTCCTATCGTCCCTGCCGGCGGGGGATTGAAAGCTATCCTGCGCCGCCCATGTCCGATCTCGAGATCCCCCGGTTCCGTCCGCTCGCCCCCTGGTGGGGCCCCGACCTGCAGACGCTGCGGAACACGCTGGCCCCGCCCGATGCGGGGCTGGACCGCTGGCCTGCGCGGCGCGTCGAGCTGCCGACGGACGACGCCAGCGGCGACATCCTGGTCGGTCAGCACCAGGCGCCGGAGGCGGCCGCCCCGGGCTCGCTGGTGGTGCTTCTGCACGGGCTCGGAGGCTGCGAGGACAGCGTGTACATGCAGCGCTCCGCCGCGCACTGGCTGTCCAGGGGCCACCCCGTGCTGCGGCTGAACCTGCGCGGCGCGGGCCCCTCCCGCGCGACCTGTCGCGAGCAGTACCACGCTGGGCGCACGGGAGACCTGGCGGCGGCGCTGCGTGCCCTGGACGCTGCGGAACGGGAGCGAGGCCTGCTGCTCGTGGGCTACTCGCTCGGCGGGAACCTGCTGCTGAAGTTTCTCGCCGAGCAGGGCGCAGAACATCCGGTTCGCGCGGCTGCCGCGGTCTCCGCGCCGATCGACCTCGAGGCGAGCTCGCGGCAGATCATGGCGCCCCGCAACGCGCTGTACCAGCGGCACCTGCTGGCGCGCATGCGGCGCGAGGCCCTGGCGTCCGGCGCGGCCGTCGAGCCGGCGGAGGCGCGCGCGATCCGCGAGGCGCGCAGCATCCGGGAGTTCGATGATCGCGTCGTCGCTCCCCGGGGCGGCTTCGCCGGCGCCAGCGACTACTACGCGCGCAACAGTGCCGTGGGCTTCCTGGACGGGATCCGCGTGCCGACGCTCCTGGTCCACGCGCTCGATGATCCCTGGATCCCCGCGCATGCGTACACCGGCCGCGACTGGTCCCGGACCCCGGCGCTGGTCCCGCTGCTCGCACGCGGTGGCGGGCACGTGGGCTTCCACGCGCGAGACGCCGCTCCCGCGTGGCACGACCGCTGCATCGCGCGCTTCTTCGCGCGCTGCTGACGGGCGCGGCTCAGGCCCGCGTCCGCGATCCGGCCGCCAGGCGTGCGAATACATCGGCGAGCGCACGCGCGTGCGCCTGGCCGCCGCCGAAGAGCTCCTCGAAGACCGCGGCCACGTCGGGGATGTCGTCGATCAGCGCCGCGACCTGACCCATCTGCATGGGCTTGCCGCGCGGCCCCAGCACGGCCTCGACCAGCTCCGGCCTGCTGACGCGCGGCCGCGTCGGCGTGTCCGCCGACATGGTGGAGGTGTCGTCGGCCGCCAGGATCAGCTTCTGCGCGCCCTCGGGGAAGGCGTCGCGTGCCTCGCGTGTCGCGACCAGGCGCGTGCCGAGCTGTACCCCGTCGGCGCCCAGCGCCATCACCGCGACCATCCCGGCGCGGTCGGCCACGCTGCCGGCGGCGGCGAGCGGCAGGTCGGGCACGGCCCGGTGGATCGCGGGGATCAGCACCATCATGCTGATCTCGTTCGCGCCGCGGTAGCCCCCCGACTCGGTGGGCTCCGCGATCAGCGCGTCGACGCCGGCATCGGCGGCCTTGCGGGCGTGCGCGACGCTCGCCACGACGTGCGCCACCGTGATGCCGTGGTCGTGGAGCATGCCCGTCAGCAGCTTGGGGCTGCCCGCCGAGGTGATCACCGCGGGCACGCGTTCCTCGATCGCGACCGCGACGCGCGCCTGGACCAGCTCGGGCTTCCCGAACGCGAGCGGGAAGTTCACGGAGAAGGGCCGGTCCGTCAGCTCCCGCATGCGGCGGATCTGCCGGCGCAGGGTCTCGGGCGTCGAGATGCCCTCGATGCAGCCGAGCCCGCCGGCGTTCGAGACGATCGCTCCCAGCTCCGGCTTCGGGGTGATCGCGCCCATCAGCAGCGGGTACTCGACGCCGTACAGCGCACAGATCCGGTTCTCGACGCCTGGCTGGCTCACGATCCCTCCTGCCCGGTCGTCCGATTCCACGGTCTGCGGCTCGCCGAGTCAAGCGCGTTATTCTGCGACCCGGCGGCAGGTGCCGCCGGAGGCGAGGCCAGCGTGCTCGAGGGTCGCACCTGCATGATCACGGGAGCCACCAGCGGAGTGGGGCGCGCCGCGGCGCTGGCCCTGGCGCGCGAGGGCGCGGAGCTCTTCCTGGTGGCGCGAAGCCGCGAGAGGGCCGCGGAGACGGTCGCCGAGATCACGCGCGAGACGGGCAGTTCCGCGGTCGAGGTGATCCTGGCCGATCTCTCGGAGCAGGCGCAGGTCCGCAAGGCCGCACGCGAGTTCCTCGACCGCGACCGGCCGCTGCACGTCCTGCTCAACAACGCCGGCGTGGTCAACATCACCCGACGCGAGACCGCCGACGGGCTCGAGGAGACGTTCGCCGTCAATCACCTGGGCCACTTCCTGCTGACCGCCCTGCTGCTCGAGCGGCTGCGCAGCAGCGCGCCGGCACGGGTGGTCAACGTGGCCTCCGACGCGCACCGCTACGCCGCCGGGCTCGACCTCGACGACCTGCAGTCCGAGCGGGGCTACCGCGGCATGCGCGTCTACGGCCGCTCCAAGGGCGCGAACCTGCTGTTCACGCACGAGCTGGCGCGCCGCCTCGAGGGCAGCGGCATCACGGTCAACGCCATGCACCCCGGCTTCGTCGGCTCGGGATTCGCGACGAACAACGGCCTGCTCGGGCGCGTGGTGATGGGACTGTGCCGCCCCTTCGTGCGCAGCCCGGCACAGGGAGCCGACACGGCCGTCTGGCTGTGCACGGACCCGGCGCTCGACGCGACCAGCGGCGCCTACTTCTACGATCGGCGCCCGCACGAGCCGCTCGCCTGGGCCCGCGACCCGGAGACCGCCGCGCGGCTATGGGAGACCAGCGCCCGCCTCACCGGTCTACCGGGCTAGCCGTGGCTGCTGAGGAACCCGCTCGCGTGGCTCGGTCCGGGGTTCTTTCAGCCTGCGGGCACCGCCTCAGATTCGCGGCACCGCCCACCCGGAGTCGTTCCCACCGAGCAGCTGCACCAGCATCGCCGTCGCGCCCGCCATGCGCGCGGTGCCGTACAGGTCCCCGGCGGGGACGCCGTGTGTGACCTCCACCTCGCCGTCCATACGCCGGCTCACGCCGGGCCGATCTGCCCAGCCGCCGTCGCTCTCGCGGTGGGCCAGCACCAGCTCGAGCACGTCGGGCACGGCGTCGCGCACCTCCGCGCGCCGGTAGCTGGTGTGGCGCGCGCAGTGGTGGAGGACCCGCGCCCAGTCGTCGATGTCGGCCTGGCGGCGATCGACCGAGGGCCGCCCGGCGAGGCAGGTGTCGATCAGACGCTCCGCGTGGTGGGGAGGCTGATCGTCGAGCCAGATCAGCGCCTCGAGCACCCGGGCCGTCGCCGCCAGCAGCGCGCCGTAGCGGGGCGTGGAGCCGCGGAAGTAGCCCCCGGTCCCGGCGTCGGCGACCGATTCCAGGTGCCGCGTGCAGAGCGACTTGAGCGCCCGGATCTCGGTCAGCTCCAGGAAGTGCGGGGTCTGCGCCGCCACCAGCATGCAGAGGTCGCCGGCCAGGGCCGCGGACTCCGTGGCGTCGCGCCAGGTGAGGCGGGCCAGGGTCGCGCCCAGGGCCCGCGGCGTGTGCGGGATCGCGCGGTACGGGGCGTCGGGCAGGGCGTCGGCGAGCAGCAGGGCGCCGATGGCCGTGCGCGTGGAGCGCAGGGCCAGGTCGCGCAGCCCGGGGTGGCGGCCGAGGCCCGCGCGCTGCGCGAGGCGGCGCAGCCGGCCCCCCGACGCCTGCCAGGCCCCCAGCGCCTCGGGGTCGAGGAACGCGCCCTCGCAGGCCGGCTCGCCGTGGAGCGGGTCGGTTCGCTGGAAGTCACGGATGTGGCGGAGCCAGAGCTCCCGGTCACCGGGGTCCACACGCTCCCATAGACCCAGGATGCGGGCAGTGCGCAGGGCCAGACAGCTGGGCACCAGACCCAGGCGCGCTCCGGCCGGGGTGACCCCGCTGGGCGCGACGCGGAAGCGACCCGGCTGCGCCTGGACGTGGAGCGACTCCAGGAACGCGCGCAGCTGATCGCGCGCGAGCTTCAGGCGATCCTGCAGGTCGGCTTGCATCGGGTGCGGGCCCGCCCGTCAGGGCATCCACTCGCCGCCGTTCACGTCCAGGCTGGCGCCGGTGATCACCCGGGAGTACTCCGAGGCGAAGAAGATGGCCGCGTTCGCGCAGTCGCCGTCGTCGGGAATGCGCCGCAGCGGGATGTGCTGCGTGATGCCCTCGATCAGCGCCTCCCGCGACACGCCCTGCTGCTCCGCCGCCCCGCTCAGGTAGCCCTCGACGGGCGGTCCCCACATCCAGCCCGGGTAGATCGAGTTGACGCGGATGCCGTGCGGACCGAGCTCCACCGCCAGCTGGCGCGCCGCCGCGGTCAGCGCGCCCTTCGAGGTCGCGTACGCCCCCTGGCCGCGGAGCGGCTTGCGCTGGACCATGGTGTTGACCAGCACGATGGCGCCGCCCCCGGCGGCGCGCATCGGCCCCACGGTCGCCTGCGTCAGCGAGAGCGTGCCCAGCACGTTGACTTCGAAGGGCAGGCGCCAGTCCTCGAGGTCGGCGTCCTCGAAGGCCGCGAAGGTGCCGGCCGTGTACGCGCTGTTGATCAGGGCGTCGATCCGCCCGAAGCGCTCGAGCGTGGTGTCGACCAGGCGCTGACACTGCTCGCGGACCGAGATGTCGGTCGGGACGGCCAGCGTCGCGCAGCCGGGCCAGCGCTTGCGCAGCTCCCGCTCGACCTCCTCGAGGTACTGCGCCGTCCGCGCAGCCAGCACCACGCCGGCCGCACCCTCGCGCGCGGCCGCGTGCGCCAGCTCCTGGCCGAGTCCCGGGCCGATGCCGGAGACGATCACCACCTTGTTCGTGAGCATCCGATCCCCCGCGCGCCCGGTGTCCCCGTCGCAGATGGCCGTTGCGATCCAGGGCGGGGTCCACTGTAACGTGAACGGCTCCGACCTGGGCCGCCCGCGATCATCTGCGGAGCCAGGGCCTGGACGGCCGTCCCCGGTCTGGCTGGAGATGGGGCCCGAGGTCCCGGTGGCCGGGCTCTGGGCGCTGTTCTTTGCGGATCCGGACGGCGCTGCCTGGAGCTGATCCAGGCAGCGGTCCGGGCCGCCTGAGCGCGGGCGCCGCGGCGCGCGTGTGCTAGAACCGCGGGAGTCGCGTCGGGCGGCCGGCGCCGAGCGCGCCCGGCGCCGGCGGGGCGCCGCGGCGCGAGAACGGGGGAGGAGCATGGAGCCAATCCGCGTGGCCATCGCCGGCGTGGGGAACTGCGCCAGCTCGCTGGTCCAGGGGATCGAGTACTACCGCACGCGAGAGGTCGGACGCGCCGGGCTGATGCACGCGAGCATCGGTGGCTGGGGCCCCTCCGACGTCCGGGTCGTGGCCGCGTTCGACGTCGATCGGCGCAAGGTCGGCCGCTCCCTCGAGGAGGCGCTGCTGGCGCCCCCGAACTGCGCGCGCGTCTTCCAGCCGGATCTGCCCGACAGCGGCGTGCAGGTGCAGATGGGCCCGGTGCTCGACGGCGTTGCGGAGCACATGGGGGGCTACGGCGACGACGAGGCCTTCCGGCCGGCGGACGAGACCCCGGTCGACGTGACCGCAGAGCTGCGCGCCGCCGGAGCGGAGGTGCTGATCTGCTACCTGCCGGTCGGCTCGGAGCGAGCGGTGCGCCATTACGCGCAGGCCTGTCTCGACGCCGGGGTCGCCATGGTCAACTGCGTGCCGGTCTTCCTGGCGTCGGATCGCACCTGGGCCGGGCGCTTTCGCGCGGCCGGCCTGCCGATCGTCGGCGACGATGTGAAGAGCCAGGTCGGCGCCACGATCGTGCACCGGGCGCTCGCGCGGCTCTTCGCCGACCGGGGCGTCGCCCTCGACCGCACCTACCAGCTCAACACCGGCGGGAACACCGACTTCCTGAACATGCTGGAGCGAAGTCGCCTGGAGTCCAAGAAGCGCTCGAAGACGGAGTCGGTACAGAGCCAGCTCGACGAGCGGCTCGAGGCCCACGACATCCACATCGGGCCCTCGGACTACGTTCCCTGGCAGGACGACAACAAGGTCGCGTTCATCCGCCTCGAAGGGCGGGGCTTCGGCGACGTGCCGCTCGAGCTGGAGCTGCGCCTGTCGGTGCAGGACTCGCCCAACAGCGCCGGGGTCGTGATCGATGCGCTGCGCTGCGCGCGCCTGGGCCTGGAGCGGGGTCTGGCCGGGCCCCTCGAGGCGCCCAGCGCGTACCTGATGAAGAGTCCGCCGCGGCAGATGCGCGACGACGAGGCGCGCCGCGCGCTCCAGGCGTTCCTGGAGGAAAAGCCTCTGACCAGCGCGCGCGGCCCGCGGCCGGTCCCGCTCGCGCGGCCCGCGGACGGCAGCCGCTCGTGAAGCTCGACGGCCGCGTGGCGCTGATCACCGGCGGGGGGTCCGGCCTCGGCCGGGCCATGGCACGGGCGTTCGCTGCCGAGGGTGCCCGGGGGGTGGTCACCGACCTGCGCGAGGACGCGGCGCGCGAGACCCTGGAAGAGCTGGACGGCGACGGGCACCTCAGATCACGCACATGAGCGACGAGGGATGGCCATGCTGGCGATCCACCTCGACGGCTCGTTCTTCTGCACGCGCGCGGCGGCGCGGCTGATGGTCCCGGCACGTCGCGGCTCGATCATCAACCCCTCGAGCATCGCCGGGCTGGCCGGCATGGGCCCGATCCACTACGCCACGGCGAAGGGCGGCGTGCTCGGCTTCACGCGCGCCCTGGCCCGCGCCTGAGTCGCGCTTCAGACGCCCGGACGGATCTGGCTCGGGTCCAGCAGCAGGTGCTGGCTCAGGTCGCCGAATAGATCCGAGATGATGCGCCGGTGGCTGAAGCGCCAGGCGCCGTCCACGCGCTCGAAGCGGTCCTCGTAGCGGCCGCCGATGATCGGCTGCATCGGCAGCTCGGGCGTCTGCTGGAAGACCGTGAAGTACGAGCGCGACTCCGCGGTGCCCGCACCGTCGTCCACATGGACCTGTACATTGGTGGTGACGTGCTTCGTCCGTGGCGTGCCGTCCGGGTACAGGCGGGTGCTGGCGCGGTACTGCTCCAGCGCCGCCTCGCGCCCGTGGACTACGGTGTCGATGCCCCCGAACGTCATCTCGGCGTGCGTGAACAGGTCGGCCAGACCCTCGAAGTCCCCCGCGTCGATCCGCTCGGCGTAGACGAACACCAGGTTGCGGATCTCGGTGACCGCGTCCATGCCTCAGCCGGCCGCAGGCATCTGCTGCGTGAACATGCCCATGTCGAAGTAGTCGCGCCAGGCGCTGATCTTGCCGTCGCGCAGCTCGAACACGCCCATCACGGGCAGCTCGACCCAGCGGTCCCCCATCTTGAAGCGGTCGGTGCGCTCGTTCATCACGCGTCCGCACCCGCCCTCGGCCTGGTGGTGCACCACGAACTCGATCCCGCTCGACATGCTCACGAAACCGTCGATGGCCTTGCGGATCTGGTCCTTGCCCTCGTTGGGCGGGTCGATCGGGATGTTCACGTAGATCGCGTCGTCGCTGAAGAAGTTCATGATCCGGTCGATGTCCCGGGCCGTCCAGGCCTCGATGAACCGGTCGATGATCTCGCTGTTCTGCCCCATCGTGCTCGCCCTCCTGCTTGCGGCGCCCATCCTACCACCCGGTAGACTGGCGGGAGGGGAGGGCGGATGGCCCGGAAGATCGGATTCGTCACCGGCGCGAGTCGTGGCATCGGCCGCGCGGCCTGCCTGGCGCTGGCGCGTCGCGGCTACGACCTGGTGCTCACCGCGCGCACCCTGCGCGAGGGCGAGGGCGTGGCGCGCAGCTCCAGCGTGCACTCGGAGCGCGAGGTGCCGGTGGCCGGCAGCCTGGAGAGCACCGCCGCCGCCATCGGCGAGCTCGGCGCCCGGGCCCTCCCGCTCCGGCTCGACCTGCTCGATCGCACCGGCATCGACGCCGCACTCGACGCCGCACTCGGGGAGTGGGGCTCGATCGACCTGCTGCTCAACAACGGCATCTACCAGGGGCCCGGCCTGATGGACCTGTTTCTCGACGTGCCCGTGGACGTGATGGAGACCATCTTCCTGGCGAACGTCTTCAACCAGACCCACCTCACGCAGCGCGTGGTGCGGCACATGCTGGGGCGGGGTGGAGGCACGGTGATCAACATGACCTCGGGCTCGGGCCAGATGGACCCTCCGGGTCCGGTCGGGCAGGGCGGCTGGGGCTTCGCGTATGCGGCATCCAAGGCGGCCTTCCACCGCATGGTCGGAATCCTGCACGTGGAGCACGGCAAGCAGGGGCTGCGCGCGTTCAACGTGGATCCGGGCTACACGCCCACCGACACCATGCGCGCGCTGTCCGGCGGCGACAGCGATCTCGACGCGCACTGGGCGGGGGCACCCCCCGAGGCCACCGGCGAGGTGATCGGCTGGCTCGCCAGCGATCCGGCGGCCGACGACTGGCTGGGGAAGATGGTCCTGTCGCAGCGGCTCTGCCGCAAGCTCGGGCTGCTGCCCGGCTGGCCCCCGGCGAGCGCATGAGCGACGCCGGGCTTTCCCTCCTGCTCGCCGAGCGGGAGATCGCGCGCCTGCTGCTCGGCTGCGCGCGCGCCATCGACCAGCGCGACGTCCGACGGGTCCGCAGCTGCTTCCGCGATGGAGCCCGGGTGGATCAGGGCGACTTCGCCGGCGACGCCGACGCGCTGGTCGAGTGGCTGGAGCGCGGCTGGCTCGATGCCGACCGCAGCTGGCACCAGCCCGGTGCGCCGCGCATCGACGTGGACGTCGCCGCGGGACAGGCCGAGGCCGAGACGCTGTGCATCGCCGTGCATGCCCTGCCGCGCGATGCTGCGGGCATCTCGCGCCAGCGGCTCGACGGGCTGCGCTGGCTGGATCGCCTCGATCAGCGCGACGGTGACTGGCGCATCGTCGAGCGGCGCGCCGTGGTCGACTGGACGCAGACCCTCGAGCGCGGCTGACCGCGGCGCCGCCCGCCTCTGGTAGCATCCGCGCCGGAAGGAGGCGCTCGATGGCGGTGAAGGCGTTCCCGGTCGAGGCCGGACAGATCCTGCAGTTCGCACGGGCGATCGGCGATCCGAACCCGGCGTACGGAGACGAGGAGCGTGTGGCCGGGCCGGCGGCGGCCGAGATCGTGGCCCCGCCGACCTTCACGCAGGCCAGCCAGCACTTCGAGCCCGACTTTCCCCTCCGGCCGCGGCCCGGGCAGCCCTGGTTCGGCTCGGGCCGCGAGCCCATGGGCGGCTCCCCGCCCGGGTCCGGGGGCGGAGGCATCGGCCTCTACGCGGAGCACCGCTTCGTGTACCACCGTCACGTCCGCCCCGGCGACGTGCTGCACACTGTCTCGCGCGACGGCAAGACCTGGGAGCGCGAGGGGCGGCGCGGCGGCAAGCTGTGCTTCCGCGAGTACATCACCGAGTTCCACGACCGCGACGGCGCGCTGGTGATCGAGTCGATCGTCGTCGGCGTCACCACGGAGAAGGTCGTCGGCGAGGGAGCGGGTGCATGAGCCTGCGCCGCGCCGAGCTGAACGTGGGTGACTTCCACGAGGAGGTCGTGGTGGAGGATCTCCGCCGCACCCAGATCGTGATGTACGCCGGGGCCTCGGGAGACTTCCACCCGTTCCACACCGACGAGCCCTACGCGCGCGCCATGGGCATGCCCGGGAACTTCGCGCACGGCATGCTCACCATGGGCATCACCGGCAAGGCGCTCACGGGCTTCGTCGGCGACGAGACGCTCACGGAGTACAGCGCGCGCTTCAAGGGGCAGGTGTGGCCGGGCGACACCCTGACCACACGGGTCACCGTCGAGGCGCTGCGCGAGGACGCGGACTCGCCGCTGGTCGAGGTGTCGATCTCCACACGGAACCAGGACGGCGAGGAGGTGCTCGCGGGCCGTGCGACCGCGCGCATCGCGCCGTGACGTGGACCGGGACGTGGAGCTGACACCCGTCCGCGGCGCGCTGGCCGGGGTGATCGCGGACCACGCCCGCCGGGATCCGTCCGGCGTGGCGTTCCGCGCGGCTGACGACGCGATGACCTGGGCGCAGTACGCAGAGCGCGCCGACGCCCTCGGCAGTGCACTCGTGGAGCTCGGGCTGGAGCCCGGCGAGCGCGTGGCGGTGCTGCTGCCCGACGGTCCCGGCGTGCACGCCGCCTTCGTGGCCACGGAGCGGGCCGGGCTGGTCGCGGTCGGGATCGGACCGCGTGCCGGTCCCGGGGAGATCGCCCACCTGGTCGAGCTGACCGGCGCGGTCGCGCTGCTCACGCGTCCCGCCTACCGCGATCGCGACAGCCGCGAGATCGCCGCCGAGCTGCGGGCTCAGGGCCTGCCGCTGCGGCATCACCTGGTGGTGCCGGGCGAGCTCGATCCGGGCGACGGCCTGGGCGTCGACGGCGAGGCGCGGGCGCTCGCGGCACCCGGCGTGGCCACGCTCGATGCGCGCGCGCTGGGGCCGGACGACCTCTGGCTGATCAACTCGACATCGGGCACCACCGGCATGCCCAAGTGCGTGACCCACCACCAGGACCGCTGGCTCTACTTCCACGAGCTGGCGGCAGCGGCCGCGCGCATGACGCCCGACGACGTCTTCATGAGCGTGATCCCCGCGCCGTTCGGCTTCGGGCTGTGGACCGCCCACTTCACGCCGACCCTGCTCGGAGCCCCGACGGTGGTGATGGAGCGATTCAGCGCCGAGGAGATGATCCGGCGGATCGAGGCGCACCGGGTCACGGTGCTCGCCGCGGTCAGCACGCAGTTCATCATGCTGCTCGACTCGGCGGCGCGCGGCTCGCACGACCTGGGCTCGCTGCGGGTGCTGTTCACGGGCGGCGAGAAGGTTCCCTACCACCGCGCCGCCGAGTTCGAGGACAGCACGGGCGCCGCGGTGCTGCAGTTCTACGGCTCGAACGAGACGGGCGCGGTCAGCCACACCACGCTCGACGACCCGCGCGAGCGGCGCCTGCGCACCGCGGGTCGCGTGATCCTCGACATGAACGTGCGCCTGTTCGAACCCTCGGAGGATGACGTCTCCGGCGACGAGGTCGCGCTGCCTGGCCGCGGGCAGCCCGGGTGCAAGGGCCGGGCGACCAGCCGCGGCTACTGGAACGACCCGGTGGCGAATGCCGCGCTGATCCGGTCCGACGGCTGGGTGATGCTCGGCGACCTGGTCTCGATCGACGCCGAGGGCTGGCTCACGGTCGAGGGCCGCGTCGGCGACTTCATCATTCGCGGCGGGAAGAACATCAGCGGGCCGGCGGTGGAGGAGCTGGCCGGGACGCACCCCGCCGTGCGCCTGGCCGCCGCCGTGGCCATGCCCGATCCGACCTTCGGCGAGCGCGTCTGCCTGTTCGCCGAGCTCCAGCCCGGCGCGTCGCTGGACCTGGGGGAGCTGGTCGCCCACATGGATCGCGCGGGGGCCTCGAAGGAGTACCTTCCGGAACGGCTCGAGGTCGTGGACGCCCTGCCGCGCTCGTCGGGCGGCAAGATCGCCAAGCAGCAGCTCAGGGAGCAGATCGCGCGCGCGATCGAGGAGGAGTCGTGAGCAGCCAGGCACACGTCACGCACTACAGCGTCATGCCCATGCCGCCGGTCGAGGCGCAGACGCGCTTCTTCGACGCCGGCGCCGTGCGCATCGGGGTCGAGTACCGCATGCTCAACGACGCGATCGCCGCCGCGGCGCGGCAGGGTCTGGAGCAGGCCCGCGGCGACGAGCGCGGCAAGACCACCGAGCTCGACGACTGCGGCGTCTCGATCCACGTCTACGGCGTGCGCGACGGTGAGGCCTCGGAGCACCTGCGTTTCGATTGCTTCGACGAGGAGCCGCACTACCACTACATCTCGTGGGACGAGCGCACGAACGACATGGTCTACCTGGACCCGATCGCCGACGGCGACCCCGTGGCCTGGGCGCTGGAACGCCTGCGCACGCGCCTGCCGCAGATGCTGACGCGCGCCGGGGCCGCGGACGTCGCCGCGCGTCTCGACGTCGCGGAGCTCGAGCGGATGCTGCCTCGCGTGACCGAGGCCGCGTACCGGGCTCGCTACCAGCACGATCCGGGGGCAGTGGAGCGCGCCGCCCTGGACGCGGCGGGGCAGGGGTCATGAGCGCGATCGGTGCCGGTGACACGCGCGCGGCGCGCCTGCGCCGCCAGCTCGGCCACCCCGTGGTGGATGCGGACGGCCACTTCATCGAGACCACGCCGGTCTTCCGGGAGTTCCTCCAGGAGTACCTCAGGGATCAGGGGGGTGCCGATCTCGCGGCGCGCTTCGAGCGGGCCGGGGGGCTGGACTACGACGACATGGTGCTGCGGCCCTGGAGCCGGCTGGATGCCGGGGAGAAGCGGCGCACGCGCCCCACGCGTCCGCCCTGGTGGAGCCTGCCCGCCGCCAACACGCTGGACCGCGCCACCGGGCACCTGCCGCGGCTGATGTACGAGCGCCTCGACGACCTGGGCTTCGACTTCGCGGTGCTCTACCCCAGCCGCGGCCTGACCACGACGCAGATCAAGGACGACGAGCTGCGCCGCGTCGCCTGCCGCGCGTTCAACGTCTACCACGCGGAGATCTACGCGCCCTACGCGGATCGCATGGCTCCCGTGGCGCAGATCCCCACGCACACGCCGCAGGAGGCGATCGCGGAGCTCGACCACGCGGTGGGCGAGCTGGGCTTCCGCGCCATCATGCTCAATGGCGTGGTCAAGCGGCCGCTGGGGGGCGGCCCCGAGATCGCGGCCGAGGGGCGCCCGAACTGGGGCGCCGAGCCGGGCGAGTGGCTGGACGCCCTCGGCGTGGACAGTGCCCACGACTACGATCCGCTCTGGCGCCGCTGCATCGAGCTCGGCGTGGCGCCGGTCTCGCACACGCCGGGGATGGGCTGGGACACGCGCAGCTCGATCTCGAGCTACGTGTTCAACCACGTCGGCGCCTTCGGTGCGGCGCAGGAGCTGCTCTGTCGCTCGCTGGTGCTGGGCGGCGTCACGCACCGCTTCCCGCAGCTCGCCTTCGGGCTGCTGGAGGGCGGTGTCGGCTGGGCGTGCTCGCTCTTCGCGGACCTGGTCTCGCACTGGGAGAAGCGCGGCGCGCAGGCGATCCGCGACCTGGACCCGGCACGCGTGGACGCCGACGAGATGCTGCGCCTGTTCGAGAAGTACGGCGAGGGCCGCTTCCGCGCCGACGCGCCCGGTCTGCGCGACTCGTTCGCGAAGCTGGAGCCCGAGCCGCCGCTGCTCGACGAGTTCGCAGACTGCGGCATCGAGCGGGTCGAGGACTGGATCGAGCGCTTCGTGCCCAGCTTCTACTTCGGCTGCGAGGCCGACGACCCGATGGTCGCGTGGGCCTTCGACGCCCGGCGCAACGCCCTCGGGGTCAAGCTGCGCGCGATGTTCAGCTCCGACATGGGCCACTGGGACGTGCCCGACATGGCCGAGATCCTGCCCGAGGCGCACGAGCTGCTGGAGCACGGCCACCTGACCGCCGAGGACTTCCGCGACTTCACCTTCACGCACCCGGTGGAGCTGTACACGCGGGTGAACCCGGACTTCTTCGCCGGCACGCGCATCGAGCGTGAGGCCGCCGAGGTCGTGGCCGCCGGGGGCCGGCGATGAGCGGGTCGCTCGCGGGCCGGGTGGCGCTGGTGACCGGCGCCAGCCGCGGCGTCGGCAAGGGCTGCGCGCTGGAGCTGGGTGCGCTGGGCGCCACCGTCTACGTGACCGGGCGCAGCGTGAGCGAGTCGGACCACTCGCTGCCGGGCACCATCGGCGCGACGGTATCCGAGCTCGAGGCGCTGGGAGGGCGTGGCGTCGGCGTGGCCTGCGATCACCGCGACGATGCACAGGTCCAGGCGCTCTTCGAGCGAATCGTCGACGAGCAGGGCCGCCTCGACGTGCTGGTCAACAACGCCTTCCTGATCCCCAGGGAGCTGACGTCCGGGCTGCCGTTCTGGGAGACGCCGCTGTCGAACTGGGACGACATGGTCGACGTGGGCACGCGCTCGGCGTACGCCGCGACCTGGTTCGCCGCACCGATCCTGACGGCGCAGCGCTCGGGCGTGGTCATCAACATCAGCTCGTCGGGGGCGGGCAGCTTCGCGTGGCACGTGGCCTACGGCGTGGGCAAGTGCGCCCTCGACCGCTTCACCGCCGACGCCGCGCTGCAGCTCGAGCTCTCGGGCGTGGCCGTGGTCTCGATCTGGCCCGGTCTGGTGATCACCGAGCGACTGCAGCAGATGCCGGATCTGGAGCAGCTCTTCGACGTGCCCGGGGCCGAGAGCCCGCGCTTCAGCGGTCGCGCGGCGGCAGCGCTCGCCGCCGATCCCGACGTGATGCGACACAGCGGCAAGTCCCTCACCTCGCGCGCGCTCGCTGACCTGTACGGCTTCACGGACGTGGACGGCCACATGCCCAAGGGACCGATGTCGGCCGAGGAGCGCGCCTCGGCCGCCGGTCGCGCCGAGCAGCCGGCGTAGTCGCCGCGCCCGCTCTCAGCGGCCCCTGAAGCGGGGCTCGCGCTTCTCGCCGAACGCGCGCCGGCCCTCGGCGAAGTCCTCGCTGCTCCAGCAGGCGAGGATGCGCCGCTGGCACTCCTCGACGTCGGGCGCGCCCGGCTGCCCCGCCGCGCGTCGGATCGAGGCCTTGGCCGCGCGGAGCGTGAGCGGGGCGCTGGCGGCGATGCTCGCGGCCGTGCGTCGCACGGCGGCCTCGAGCTCGGACTTCGGCAGCACCCCGCTCACGAGCCCGACCCGCAGCGCCGCGGCGGCGTCGATGCGGCCCGCCGTGAACAGGATCTCGCTGGCTGCGGCCCGGCCGACCAGGCCCACGAGCGACTCGACCGCGGCGTGCGGGTAGCCCACGCCCAGGCGCGCCGCCGGGATCGCGAAGCCCGCGTCGTCGGCCGCGAGCCGCAGGTCGGCGCAGAGAGCGATGAGCACACCGGCCCCGAGGCAGTGGCCGTGGATCATGGCGATCACGGGCTTCTCGATCGCCAGGACCGCCTCGGCGCCCGAGCCCTGCTCGAGGTCGCGCCCGCCGGAGCCGGGCGGCAGCTCGCGCAGCTGGGAGATGTCGGCACCCGAGACGAAGGCGCGCTCGCCCGCGCCGCGCAGCACGACCACGCGCACCGCATCGTCGTCGTCCAGGCGCGCGCAGGCGGCGGGCAGGGACGCGAGCATCTCCCGCGTCAGGGCGTTGTGCCGCTGCGGGTGGTCGAAGACCAGCCAGCCGATCCCGTCGGCCACCTCGGTCGCGATTCCCGGGCTCCCGTCCCCCATGCGCCGCAGGTTGCCCCGCCGGCCCCCGGGGCACAAGCGAGCGGCGCGGGCATTTGTCGGGGACCCCCCGGTCGTGGAGAATCCGCGCATGAGCTCTCCCGGACCCCTCGCCGACGTCAGGGTGATCGACCTGGCGATCGCCCGCGCCGGTCCGACCTGCGTGCGCGCGCTGGCCGATCTGGGCGCCGATGTGATCCAGGTCTGGCACCCGCACCACGGCGATCTGAGCGGCTCGGACTCCCTGAACCTGCACCGCAACAAGCGCTCGATCCTGCTCGATCTCAAGGTCGACGGGGGCCGCGAGGTGCTGCTGGACCTGGTCGGCGGCGCGGACGTGCTGGTCGAGAACTTCCGCCCGGGCGTCAAGCAGCGGCTCGACATCGCGTACGAGACGCTGGCCGCGGTGAATCCGCGCCTGATCTACGCGAGCCTCTCGGGCTACGGGCAGGACGGCCCCCACGCGGAGCGCCCCTGCCTGGATCAGATCGCGCAGGGAGTCGGGGGCCTGATGAGCGTGACGGGGCCTCCGGGCAGCGGCCCGTGGCGCGCGGGGATCGCCGTCTCGGACGTCGCCGCCGGCCACCTGCTGGCGCAGGGCGTGCTCGCGGCCCTGTACGCGCGCGAGCGCAGCGGCCGGGGCCAGTGGGTGCAGACCTCGCTGCTCGAGGCCATGATCGCCTTCATGGACTTCCAGGCGGCGCGCTGGCTGATCGACGGCGAGGTCCCCGGACAGGCGGGGAACGACCATCCGACCGTCGCGCCCATGGGCACCTATCGCACGGCGGACGGCTGGCTGAACCTGGCACCGTCGCTGGGCTGGGAGCGCTTCGCGGGGGCCATCGGCGCGCCCGGACTGGTGAACGACCCGCGCTTTGCCGATGCCGCCTCCCGGGCGCGCAACCGCGAGGCCCTGCGCACGGAGATCGAGGCCTGCCTCGGCCGGCGCCCGACCGCAGACTGGGTCGAGTCCATCAACGCGGCGGGCACGCCGTGCGGGCCGGTGCTGTCGATGGATGAGGTCTTCGCCGATCCCCAGGTCGAGCACCTGGGCATGGCCGCGCCGGTCGAGCACCCCGAGGCCGGGGCGCTGCGGGTCGTGCGTCACCCCGTCGGGCTGAGCGAGACCCCGGCGTCCGTGCGCCGGGCCGCGCCCGCACCGGGGGGCGACACGCGTGCGGTGCTGCGCGAGCTCGGCTATTCGCAGGCGCGCATCGAGGCGCTGCTGGAGCAGGGCGCCACGGCGGAGCGCTCGGGCGCGGGCGGCTGGGGCCGGCGCTGAGCGCCCGGCGGCAGAAACGGAGGCCAGGCATGTCGAGCGACGAGACGGGCAGCGCAACGAGCGGGGAGGTGGAGCTGCCCGATGCGGCGCGGGAGCTGCTCGACACGCACTCGCGCGCGTTCCTGATGACGCTCCGCGCCGACGGATCGCCCACGGCGCATCCCATGACGGCGCTGCGCGACGGGACGCGCCTGCTGTTCAACACCTACCGCAAGAGCGCCAAGGCGCGGAACCTGGAGCGCGATCCGCGCGTCGGCGTGCTGCTGGTCAACGGCTACGAGGCCGAGCGGCCCGACGAGGTGCGCGGCCTGGCCCTGCGTGGCCGCGGACGCGTGCGCCAGGCCGATGCACTGCCGGAGACGCGCGGCCCCTCGGGCCAGGCCCAGGTCTCGCCCGAGCTGGCGCAGCGCGCGCAGGCCCGCGTCGCCAGCGGCAAGCGCGTGCTCCTCGACGTGCTGCCCGACGCGGTCGAGCCGCTGGAGCCCCGCTAGTGGCCCGGGCCCGGATCTCGATGACGCCCGACGAGGTGAGGGCGCTGCTCGCGGAGACCGCCTGGGTCGCGATCGGCTCGCTCGATCCCGACGGCACCCCGCGACCCGACGTGGCGGCCTGCGCGCTCGAGGGCGACCGCCTCTGCTTTGCGCTGCCGCGCGGCAGCGCGAGCGACCGCAACCTGCGCCGCGACCCGCGCGCCTGCGCCGCCACCGATCGCTACCCCACGTACGCGCAGATCCGCGGCGCGACCCTGCACGGGCTCGCCCGCGAGCTCGACGGTGCCGGCCCGGCCGGCTTGCCCGAGGGTGCGGTCTGGTGGCTGCCGCTCGATGACGTGGTCAGCTTCGACTTCTCCAGGATCCCGCGCTGAGCCTGGCGCTCCGGGCGCCGCTGACAGGGCCTGCCAGCACGGGACCGGGTGGCGCGATCGTGTAAGATCGCGGCGCTCGCGCCCCGGCCGGACCGGTGAGGCGCGCCCGAGGAGGAGACCATGAAGGCGGCCGTACTCTGGGAGCTCGACGGAGAGCTCGAGGTGCGCGACGACGTGCAGCTCACCGACGTGGGCCCGGGCGAGGTGCGCGTACGCCTCGTCTCGAGCGGCGTGTGTCACTCCGACGTGTCGGCGCAGAACGGCACGATCCCGTCGGCCATCCCCTGCGTTCTGGGCCACGAGGGCGCGGGCGTGGTCGAGGAGGTCGGCGCTGGCGTGACCGAGCTCGCGCCCGGCGACCCCGCGATCATCTCGTTCACCCCGGCATGTCGCCACTGCAAGATGTGCCTGCGCGGCAAGCCGAACCTCTGCCACGCCATGATGCAGATGACCCAGTCGGCGCACTTCCTGATCAAGGGGCAGACGGTCCCGGGCTACACGGGCTGCGGCACCTTCGCCGAGCAGATGATCGTGCCTGCGGCGGCGGTGATCAAGGTCGGTGCCGACATCCCGCTCGACGTCGTCTCGCTGATCGGCTGCGGCGTGATGACCGGCGTGGGGGCCTCGATCAACACGGCGCAGATCACGCCCGGCTCCTCGGTGATCGTCTTCGGCTGTGGCGGTGTCGGGATCTCGGCGATCCAGGGCGCGCGCATCGCCGGCGCTGCCGAGATCGTGGCGGTCGACGTGCTCGACTCCAAGCTCGAGGCCGCCAAGCAGTTCGGCGCGACCCACGGCGTGAAGCCCGACCAGGTCGACGACGCGAAGAACACGATCACGGGGGGCGAGGGCTTCGACTTCGGGCTCGAGTGCGTGGGTCGACCCGAGCTGATCCGCCAGACCTTCGACGTGGTGCGCCGCGGAGGCACGGCGGTCGTGGTGGGCGTCGGCCGCATGACCGAGAAGGTCGAGTTCAGCGCCTTCGAGCTGTTCTTCAACGAGAAGAACCTCAAGGGCTCCATGTACGGCAGCGCCAACGTGCGCCTCGACTTCGACCGCCTGCTGCGGCTGTGGAAGTACGGCAAGCTCGACCTCGAGGGCATGATCAGCCGGCGCATCAAGCTCGAGGAGATCAACGACGCCTTCCGCGCCATGCAGGCCGGCGAGGTCGTCCGCTCGGTGATCCAGTACTGATCGCTCCGCTCGCGCGGCGGCGTCAGTCCCGCTCGTAGCGCCAGCCCGAGTCGAGCAGCCAGAGCCGGTGACGCGGCCCGGGAGTGGCTGCGTCGCCGCTCTCGTAGCCCGCGTCGCCGTGCCACATGGCGACGCGGCCCTCCGGCGTCTCGCCCATGTGCGTGGCGAAGCGCTCGGGCTCCCGCGCCCGCGCGGCGGCCAGAGCGGCCCTTGCCTCGTCGTGGGCGCGCAGCCAGTCGAGCGTGACCCAGGTCGGTGGCGCCATCTCGATCTCGCCCGCGTCGCGTCGCTCGAGGGCATGCGCGGGCCGCATCCACGCGTGGTCGTGGATCTCCCCGTGGTCGATGGCCACGGGCCCCCCGGGCGCCGTGGTCACGAAGAACCAGGTCAGGAAGCGGTGCCGGCCGAGGCTCCCGGGCGGCTGCCAGTGCGAGAGCGTGATCAGCGAGCCCGGGTCGATCTCCAGGCCCGCCTCCTCGCCGGCCTCGCGCACGGCGGCGCGGCGCGCGGCTCCCAGCTCGTCGTCGGGCAGCAGGCCGGTGCGGTCGCCGGGATCGACGCGACCGCCCGGGAAGACCCACATCCCGCCCACGAAGGCGAGCTTCGAGTTGCGGCGCAGCATCAGCGTCTCGAGCCCCTGCGCGCCGTCGCGCAGCAGGATCACGGTGGCGGCGGCCTTGCCGCCCGGGGCACCGCTCATCCGGCCCGGCGGAACTTCACCAGCGTGATGTCCTCGCTGGCAGGCACGAAGACGGCCTCGACCGGCAGGCCCGGGCGGATGTCCTCCGGCTCGACGTCGAGCACCTGGCTGACGAAGTGCACGCCCTCCTCGGTCAGGACGTCCACCACGTTGTAGGGCAGATCGTCCTGGAAGACGGGCAGGGTGGGCCCGTGGACGATGGTCCAGGTGTAGACCTCGCCCCGGCCGCTGGCGAGCTCCCAGCTGTGGCGCGTGGAGCCGCAGTCCGGGCAGACCGGACGCGGGTAGTGCCGCCAGGCGCTGCAGTCGCTGCAGCGCTGGAAGCGCAGCTCTCCGCGCTGCGTCGCCTCCCAGAACTCGTGGTTGTCCCATCCCGGCTGGGGCAGGGGAAGCTTGCGGGTCATCACCTCGTTGCGAACGCCGCTGTCGGCCATCACGCCCTCCGCAGGATCACGCCGCCGGTGGGATCGGAGTTCGCTGCCACGGTCAGCACGAGCTCGCAGTCCGGTACCTGCGAGGTCGAGGTGCCGCGGATCTGGCGCACGGCTTCCAGCGAGTTGTTGACCCCGTGGATGAACGCCTCGGAGAGCTGCCCGCCGTTGGTGTTGGTCGGCAGCCGACCGCCCTCGAAGTACAGGCCCTGGTCCTCGACGAACGGACCGCCCTCGCCGGGCTTGCAGAAGCCGTACTGCTCGAGCGCCATGATCACGAAGGAGGTGAAGAAGTCGTAGGTGAAGAACGCGTCCATGTCCGACGGCTTCAGCCCCGAGCTCTCCCAGAGCTGGTGTCCGGTGCGCGCGGCGCTGTCGTCGTTCCGGTCGCGCGCCAGCAGCGTGGACAGGCGGATGTGGTGCGAGCCCGCGTTCATCGCCCCGGCGTGGATCAGGGCCGGGGGCTGGCGCAGGTCCCGCGCGCGCTCGGTCGAGGTGACGATCATGGCCACCGCGCCGTCGGTCTCGATGTTGCAGTCGAACAGCCGCAGCGGCTCGGCGATCATGCGCGACGCCAGGTGGTCCTCGATGGTCATGGGCTGGCGCATCACCGCGTTCGGGTTGCGCTCGGCGTGGCGGCGCGTCGAGACGGCGACCTCGGCGAACTGCCGCTCGGTGGTGCCATAGTCGATCATGTGCCGGCGCGTGATCATCGCCATCTCCTGGAAGGCGGAGACCAGGCCCTGGGGCACGTGCCACTGGCTGAGCTCGGGCAGGCGGTCGGGCGTGCGCTCCCAGTAGCGCCCCCCGAGCTTGGGGTCCTTGCCGAACGTGGAGTTCTTGCCGCGCGCGCGCGAGCGGAAGACCAGCACATGGCTGGCCATGTTCATCGCCACGGCCAGGGCGGCGTGCACGAGCACCGAGACCGCGCCGCCGCCGCCCCAGCCGGTCGAGGCCTGGTAGCGCAGGTCGGGGCCGACGACCGAGATCAGCTGCTCCTCGTCGACGTTCTCCATGTCGTACCGGACCACGCCGTCGATGTCGCGCGGCGAGATACCGGCGTCGGCGCAGGCGGCGCCGATCGCCTCCACGGCCATGTCGAACTCGGAGCGGCCCAGCCCCTTCGAGAACTCCGTCTGACCGATCCCGGCGATCGCCGCCTGGTCCCGGATCGAGTTGCCCATCCACCGCCTCCGTGCTGCCGGGCCATTCTCGCACGGGCTCGCCAGCCTCGCGCGGCGGCGGCGTTTTCGTTCCGCCGGGTGGCCGGGTAGAATTCGTGTCAGGAGGTGCCAGTTGACCGATTCGAGCCCTGCCGGATCCGATCCCGACCCGTTCCGGATCGGGATCGACGTCGGCGGGACGTTCACCGACTTCGTGCTCGTGCGCCCCGATGCCGGGGTGCGCCTGCTCAAGGTGCCCACCACGCTGCAGGACCAGTCGATCGGCGTCATGAACGGGATCGACATCCTGGCCCGGGGCGAGGGCCTGGACGCGCGGGCGTTCCTGCGGCGGACGGCCCTGGTGGTGCACGGCACCACGACCGCCGACAACACCATGATCGAGATGAACGGGGCGGTCACGGGCCTGATCACCACCGAGGGGCACCGCGACGAGATCGACATGCGCCGCGGGTTCAAGGAGGACATCTGGGATCCGGCGTATCCGCCGCCCGTGCCGATCGCGCCCCGCCGGCGCCGCCTGGGCGTGCCAGAGCGCCTGGACTATCGCGGCCAGGTCGTGCGCCCGCTCGACGAGGACGCCGTGCGCCGCGCGATCCGGCGCCTGAAGCTCCAGGGCACCGAGTCGATCGCCGTGTGCCTGCTCTTCTCGTACGTGAACCCGGCGCACGAGCTGCGCGTGGCCGAGCTGCTCGCCGAGGAGTACCCCGAGGCGCGCGTCTCGCTCTCGCACCAGGTCATGCCGACCGCGCCCGAGTTCGAGCGCACCTCGACCACGCTGGTGGACGCCTACGTGGGACCGCGCGTGGCGACCTACCTGCGGCGCCTGCAGGAGGCCCTGCGCGAGGGAGGCTACGGCCGCGACCTGCTGATCATGCAGTCCAGCGGTGGCGTGACCACGGCGGACTTCATGGCGCAGCGCGCCGTGGCGGCACTGGGCTCCGGCCCGACCGGCGGCGTGACGAGCGCGTGCGAGGTCGCCGCCCGCGCCGGGATTCGGGACTTCATCGCCATCGACATGGGGGGCACGAGCTACGAGGTCTGCCTGGTGCGCGGCGGTCGGCCGGTGGTGGAGAGCTACTGGAACTGGCAGCACCGCTACCTGGTGGGCCTGCCCATGGTGCAGATGCACTCGATCGGCGCGGGGGGTGGATCGGTGGCGCGCGTGGACGCGGGGGCGCTGAGCGTCGGGCCGGAGAGCGCCAAGGCCGACCCCGGACCCATCTGCTACGGGCGCGGGGGCACCGAGCCGACCGTGACCGACGCGAACGTGGTGCTCGGCTACATCAACCCCGAGGCGCTCTGCGGGGGAGACTTCAAGCTCGAGACCGCGGGCGTGCACGACGCCATCGCCGCGAAGATCGGCAAGCCGCTGGGTCTCGACGTGGTCGAGGCGGCGCACGGCATCTTCCGGATCATCAACGCCAACATGTCCAACGCCATCCGCCGCGTGGCGTCGGAAGCGGGCGTGGACGTGCGCGACTTCGACCTGGTCGTCTACGGGGGCAACGGCCCGGTCCACGCCGGCCGCCAGGCGGAGGAGCTGGGCATCCGCCGCCTGCTGGTCCCGAAGACCTCGCCCGCGTTCTCGGCGCTGGGACTGCTGGTGGCCGACTACACGGTCGACCAGCTCAGCAGCTACATCGTGCCCGCGGGCGAGGCGTCGGCCGGCGAGATCAACCGCCGTCTCGAGGAGATGGAGGCCCGGGCCATCGAGGAGCTTTCCGTCGCGGGAGTGCCGGCCTCGGAGGTGACCTTCGAGCGCTACCTCAATCTCTGCTACCCGGGCCAGACCTTCGACATGCCCGTGGAGGCGGTGACCGGGGCGGAGGGTCGCATGCGCCCGGCCGATCTCGAGGCCAGCGTGGAGCGCTTCCACGCCGAGCACGAGGCGCTGCGGGGCTTCGCCTCGCGCGACGAGGAGCCGACCGTGCGCGGCGTACGCCTGCACGCCGTCGGCCGCACGCAGAAGCCGCCGCCGTGGTCGGGCCCGCGCGCCGGATCGGGCGCGGAGTCGGCCCTGAGCGGCCGTCGCCAGGCCTGGTTCGACGGGACCTGGCTCGACACACCGGTCTACGACGGCGAGCGCATCCTGCCCGGTCACGAGCTGCAGGGGCCGGCGATCGTCGAGGAGCAGTTCACGACGATCGTGCTGTACCCGGGACATCACTGCGTGCTCGACGAGCACGGCAACTACGTCATCGAGATCGGGGCGCGGAGCGTCGCAGGGTGAGCCCGGTCCCGCTCGAGCTCGTGCACCAGCCCGACGAGAGTCGCCTCACCATGGCGGCCTTCATCCAGGACGTCTGCGCGCGCCACGGCGACCGCATCGCCCTGAAGTTCGAGGGCCGCGAGCTGAGCTACGCCCGGCTGGGCCGTGAGGTCGCGCGCGTCGCGCGCGGGCTGGTCGGTGCGGGCGTGGTCAAGGGCGCCCGCGTCGGCGTCTGGATGGCCAACCGCCCCGAGTGGGTGATCGCCACCTACGCCGCCGCGCGGATCGGCGCGGTCGTGGTCCCGGTCAATACCTTCGCCACGTCGGGCGAGCGCGACTACATCCTGCGCCACGGCGACGTCTCGCTGCTGATGATGCAGCCGGAGCTCGAGGGCAAGCGCGACTTCGTCGCCGAGCTGCTCGGGGACCACCCCGGCCTGCGCGACGGGACCCCGGGCCGCCTGCGGCTGCCGGCGCTCCCGGCGCTGCGGCGCGTCTTCTCGATCGGCGCCTCCGCGCGCGGCGCGATCGAGCCCTGGTCCGCTCTCGAGGCGCTCGGCGACGACGTGGACGAGGCGCTGGTCGACGCGCTCTCCGACGAGGTCGTCCCGTCCGACGAGGGCGTGCTGATCTACACCTCGGGCACGACCTCGAACCCCAAGGGCGTCTTGCACTACACGCGCGCCGTCGCGATCCAGGGCTACCGCTTCGGCGAGCTGATGGGCATCGGCCCCGGCGATCTCACGGTGACCGCGCAGCCGCTGTTCTGGACCGCGGGTATGGCGCACTCGCTGGGCTCCCACCTGGGCACCGGCGCGACGCTGGTCCTGCAGGAGACGTTCGACCCGGCCGCGGTGCTCCGGGCTGCCGCCGAGGAGCGGGCCTCCATGATCATCGCCTGGCCGCACCAGGAGAAGACCATGGCGGAGCACCCGCTGGCGCGCGAGCTCGATCTCTCGAGCGTGAAGCGGCTCGAGTTCGGCTCCCCGCTGGCCCGGGTGCTCGGCATCGAGAAGGACGAGTGGGGCATCTACGCGTCGTTCGGCATGAGCGAGACCTTCACGCTGATGTCGGGCTACGCCTGGAGCGCGACCCCGGAGCAGCGCAGCACGCACGGTCCGCCGCTGCCCGGCATGCAGCTGCGGATCGTGGATCCGCACAGCGGCGAGACCCTGGCGCCGGGGGAGCGCGGCGAGATCCTGGTCCGCGGCGTGACCTTCATGGCGGGCTACTACAAGCTCGATCCCGAGAGCTACGTGGACGCCGGGGGCTGGTTCCACACCCAGGATGGTGGCTACCTCACGGATAACGGCGAGCTGCGCTGGACCGGGCGGCTGTCGGGGATGATCAAGACGGGCGGAGCGAACGTGTCGCCGCTGGAGATCGAGAAGGCCCTCGACGGCTGTCCCGGGGTCTCGGTCGGCTTCGCGGTCGGCGTGCCGCACCCCAGCCTGGGCGAGATCGTCGTGCTCGCGGCCGTGCCGCACCCCGACGCCCCGCCCGACGAGGACACGGTGCGCGCGTACCTCCGCGAGCGACTGGCGCCCTACAAGGTGCCGCGGCGCGTGCTCGCGTTCCAGCGCTCGGAGCTGGCGTTCACCGGCACCCAGAAGGTCCAGCTCGAGCCGCTGCGCGCTGCAGTGCTCGCGCGGCTGGCGGCCGAGGCCGCCGAGATCGCGGGCCACGTCTACGCCCCGCGCTGAGGGGCCTCGCCCCGCAGCTACTTCGCGACGACGTGGCCGGGCGGCAGGCTGCCCTGCAGGTACTCCTGCAGCTCGATGCGCTGCGAGATGCGCCAGCCGTCGGGTGTCCAGACCAGCTCGTCGCGGTACTGGCCTCCCACCACGAAGAGGTGCTGGCCGCCGTCCGCCGCGGGCGCGCCCATGGGGTTGAACAGGATCGAGACCGCGCGCGCCCGGTCGCCGTCGAGCTCGATGCGCGTGTTGAGGATCCCGTGCTGCCGCATCGGGAAAGCTGCCAGGGCCCGGCCCAGCCAGGCCTTGATCTCCGGATACGGCCCGGCCGGGCCCTCGGAGCTGGTGTAGTCCACGTGCGCGTCGGGCGTGAAGACCTGGTCGAGCAGGTCCAGGTCGTCGGTGTCGATCGCGGTCGTGTAGCGCAGCAGCACGTCATGGATCTGCATGCGGTCCGAGATCTCGCGGATCGATAGCTCGCGGTCGGCCATGAGGAACTCCCGGCGAAGGTGCGTGCAGTATGCGGCGCTCAGCCCGGATCGCCCGCGAACAGCGCCACGTGCCGCGCCTCACCCGCGCGGGCCCAGCCGCGGTACATGCCGCGCGTGGTGAAGGGCAGGGCGATGTCGCCCGCGGGCGTGACCGCGACGCAGCCGCCGCGGCCGCCGAGCCGGGTCACCTCCTCGAGCGCGCGATCGCAGGCGCTCGCCAGGTCCAGGCCCGCGTGGCGCAGCAGCGCGTCGACCTGGTGCGCGAAGGCGGCGCGGATGAAGACCTCGCCGGTTCCGGTGGCCGAGACCGCAACGCTGCCGTCGTCGGCCCAGGTGCCCGCGCCGATCAGCGGGCTGTCGCCCACGCGCCCGGGCAGCTGTCCGGTCAGTCCGCCCGTCGACGTCGCCGCCGCCAGGCGGCCGCGCGCGTCGCAGGCCACAGCGCCAACGGTGCCGTGATCAGCGTCGAGATCCAGCTCGGCACCGCCGTCCCGCAGGGCCCGCTCCAGGTCGGCGCGGCGGCGCGGGATGATCAGCTCGTCGGGGCTCGCGGGCGGGACCCCGGCGGCGCGCCCCAGCGCCGAGGCCGCCTCGCCGACCAGCAGCACCGCGCGTCCGTCCGCGAGCACGGCGCGCGCCGCGCGCACCGGGTGGAGCAGGTCGCAGACGTGCGCCACCGCGCCGGCCGCGCGATCGGCGCCGCGCATGACGGAGGCGCTGAGCTGCACGCTGCCGTCGCGCGCGAGCACCGCGCCGCGTCCGGCGTTGAACTCCGGTCTCGCCTCGAGCTCCGCGACCGCCTCGCAGACCGCGTCGAGCGCAGGCGCGCCGGCCTCCAGGAGCGCGAGACCCCGGGCCAGCGCCGCGCGCAGGCCCTCGCGCACGCGCTCGGCGCCGCCGGGCTCCATGCGATCGCGTGCGACGTGGCCCGCGCCGCCGTGGACCACCAGCGCGGGTCCCGGTGTGCTCACAGCTCCACGGGGAGCGTGAGATGGCGCTGGTACACGCGGTCGCGCAGCTCGAGCAGACCGTCGTCGAGGCGGGCGCGGACCTCCGGATCGCCGGAGGTGAACAGCGGGCGCATCGGCTCGGGCATCGGCAGCTGCTCGGGCGGCAGTGGCGAGAGCAGGTTGCAGAAGGTCGCCCAGTACACGTCGACCGCGGATAGCTCCGCGCCGAGGAGATACGCGTTCCCGGCGGCGCGCTGCTCGCGGAGCAGGCCGCGGAGCAGATCGAGCACCTCGAGCACGCGGCCCCGGGCCTGCTTCTGACCCTCGGGCCCCGAGCCGTACTTGCGCATCAGCTCGACACCGAACGGCTCGCCGGCCTCGGCCAGCGGCGCGATCTGGACCAGGCGCTGGCACCAGCCCAGGCCCATGTCCCCGCAGATCTCGTGGGCGACGCCGAACAGCAGCGCGCGCTCGCGCGGATCGGCGGGGATCAGCGCCGGCTCGGGCGCGAGGCGCTCCGCCAGCAGCAGGATCTCGTCCCAGCTCGAGCGCGGGCGCTCTTCCTCGTACATGGCGGCGGGAAAGCTCGACTGGCCGGTCCATTCCTCGAGCAGCCCCGCGGGATCGGTCTCCGCGCGCACGGCGGCGCGGTACGGCAGGCGCTTGATCTCGAGGATCGACCGGGCTGCCTGGGACCAGGGGCTGGGCACGCTGCGCAGCAGTGCCAGGCGCAACCCCGGGGTCGCGCGCGCCTCGCTCAGGCTCATCCACTCCGACATCGGCACCTCCGGCGCGCCTAGAGATCCGGCACGCGATCGAACCAGGGTTGCTCCGCCTCGAGCTGGGCGGCGAGCCGCAGCAGCAGGTCCTCCTCGCCGAAGCGACCCGCGAACATCATCCCGACCGGGAGCCCGTCCTGCGTCCAGTGCAGCGGCACCGACATCGCGGGCTGGCCGGTGAGATTTGCCACCGTGCAGTACGGGCTGAAGGTCCCGAGCTCGCGGAAGTAGCCGTCGAGGTCGGTCCTGCCGAGCCCCAGCCGACCGATCTCGACCGGGGGCGCGGCGAGCGTGGGCGACAGGATCGCGTCGAAGTCGTCCATGAAGGCCGCCATCACGCGGCCGCTGCCGTGAATGGCGTTGCGCGCCGCGTGGGCCTGGAGGCCGGGGATCAGGTGCGCGTGCCGCACCATGGCCCAGGTGACCGGCTCGACGTCCGCCTCCGAGAGCTCACGGCCCAGCGCGGCCGCCCGCGCGTCGAGCGTCGCGCGCACCGCCACCGCGATCGTGCCGCGCTGTGCCTCGGCGATCGACCGGGTGTCCAGCGCGGGGGAGGCCTCCTCGACGCGGTGACCCAGCGACTCGCAGAGCCTCGCGGTCCTGTCGAGCCCATCGAGGACCGCGGGGTCGACGCGCGTGCCACCGAGCGGCTCCCGCATCAGCGCGATCCGCAGCGAACCGGGGTCGCGGCCGACCTCCTCCAGGTACGGCCGCTCGATCGGGGGTGCGCAGTACGGATCCCCGGGCGCGGCGCCCGCCGTCGCGTCGAGCAGGGCGGCGCTGTCGCGCACGCTGCGGCTGACCGCGTGGATCGACGTCATCCCGTTCCAGCCCTCGGCGCGCTCGGGCCCGACCGGCGTGCGCATTCGCGTGGGCTTGAGCCCGAACAGACCGCAGCACGCCGCCGGGATGCGGATCGAGCCGCCGCCGTCACTGGCGTTGGCCAGCGGCACCACGCCCGCGGCGACGGCCGCCGCCGCCCCTCCCGACGATCCGCCGGCGATGCGCTCCGGATTCCAGGGGTTGCGCGTGGCGCCGAACAGGGCCGACTCCGTCGTCGTGGTCAGCCCGAACTCGGGCGAGGCGCTGCGCCCGAAGGTCACCAGGCCAGCGTCGCGGTAGCGCTCGACCAGGGTGCTGTCGAAGCTCGCCAGAGCGTCCCGGAACAGGGCGCAGCCGTTGGTGGTCGGCGTGCCCGCGATCTGCAGGTGCAGATCCTTGATCAGGAAGGGTACGCCCTGGAAGGGACCGGCCGGCGGGCCGCTGCTGGCCTCGGCGCGCGCGCGCTCGTCGAGCCGGATCGGGATCGCGTTGATCACGGGCTCCACCGCGTTCGCGCGGGCGATGGCGAGCTCGAGCAGCTCGCGGGGCGTGACCTCGCCCTTGCGCACCAGCGCCGCCAGGCCGAGGCCGTCGTGCGCGGCGTACTCGTCCTGGCGCATCAGCCGCCGCCCAGGCGCTTCTTCGCCTCCGCCTCGCGCAGCATCTTGTAGACCGGCGCGAAACGCTCGAGCGTGTCATCCGGGAGGGGCACCAGCTCGCCCAGGGCGCGCGCGCCCCAGATGATCTGTGCCGTGCGCTCGACCAGCGACGCGACCTTCATGGCGTCTGCGGGTGTCTGGCCGACCGTGAGCAGGCCGTGATTGGCCATGAGCACCGCACCGCGGTCGCCCACCCACTTCGCGACCTCGTCGGCGAGGTCGTCGCTGCCCGTCATGCGGTACGGCGCGACCGGCACGTCGCCGCCGACGTACGCGTCGAACTCCTCGATCACGCAGGGGATGGGCTGGTGGGTGATGGCGAACATCGTGCAGTACTGCGCGTGCGAGTGGATCACCGCGCCGATGTCGTCGTAGGCGCGCAGGCACGCCAGGTGCAGGGCCTTCTCGGAGGTCGGCGCGCGGTCGCCCTCGAGCACGTTGCCCTCGGGGTCCGTGATGACCAGGTCGTCGAGCGTCATCACGTCGTACTCGAGCGACGAGGGCGTGAGCACCACGTTGCCGTCCGGCAGGCGCGCCGAGAGGTTGCCGGCCGTGCCCTCCACGAGCCCGCGGCGCAGCAGCTCCTGCGCCGTGTCGAGCAGGGCCTGTCTGGTCTCGTCAGCAGTCATCCGACCTCCGTGCGGCGCATTCTAGCCCGCGCGCATGCCGGCGGGTCGGGGCGGGCCCGGGCCCGCTTGCGCGGCCCGCGTCTCCGACCCAGAATCGGGCGATGCGTTTCGGCGTCCACCTGCCCCAGTACGGACGCGCATCCGGGCCGGAATCGATCCAGCGCGCGGCGCGCCAGGCGGAGGATCTCGGCCTCGATGACGTCTGGGTGAGCGATCACCAGGTTGTCCCGGCCGATCTGAGCTACCCGCCGCCGTACCTCTTCGACCCGCTCATGACCCTGACCTGGGCCGGCGCCGTGACCACGCGCGTCGGCCTGGGGACCAGCGTGCTGGTGCTGCCCCAGCACGCGACGGTCTCGGTGGCCAACTCGATCGCGTCGCTCGATCAGCTCAGCGGCGGACGCGTGATCCTCGGGGTCGGTGCCGGCTGGATCGAGGCCGAGTTCCGCGCGCTGGGGGCCGGGTTCTCGGATCGCGGCGCGCGCATGGACGAGGCCATCGACGTGCTGCGCGCCTGCTGGGAGCAGGATCCGGTGGACTTCGAGGGGCGCTTCCACCGGCTCGACAGCGTGCGGCTGCTGCCCAAGCCCTCGCGGCGGATCCCGATCTGGGTCGGCGGGCACGGCGAGCGTGCCCACGGGCGCGCCGTCGCGCGGGGAGACGGCTTTCACGCACTGCGGGTCACGCCCGACGAGATGCGCGACGTGGTCGCACGGCTGCGCCGCGATCGCCCCGGCGCCGACTTCACGGTCTCCCTGCGGCGCGGCTGGGACGGCCTGCGCAGTGATCCGGACGACGTGCGCCGCGAGCTCGAGGCCTTCGCCGGCGCCGGCGTGGAGCACTTCCTGGCCACGCCCGAGCAGCGAACGGCCGACGACTGGCTGCGCTCGGTCGAGACGCTGGCAAAGATCTTCGCGGAGTTCCGCGGGCCCTGAACATCGAAGCGGGCGCGCGCGTCCGGGAGGACATATGAAGATCGATCCGAACCGGACCTGGCGCAAGGTCGAGGAGCGACTGAAGCACGAGAGCGATCCCGTGCTGCGCCGGAACCTCGAGACCGTGTACGCGCACATGAAGGCGGAGGCGCTGGTCGATCTGGATGGGCTGATGGCGACGGTCGCCGACGACGTGCACTACCATGCGTATGGCAGCGGCGAGTCGGCGATGAACCCGCGCGGGAAGGCGGCGGTGCGCCGCTTCTACGAGGACTTCGCGGCCTCGGGCGCGACGAAGCTCGAGCTCGACGTGGACCGTCTGGTGGTCGACCGCGACTGCGTGCTCACCGAGGGCGTCATGCGCATGGCATACCCGGGCCGGACGCTGCAGCGGATGGGCCGCCAGATCGACGATCCCGAGGCCTTCTACCTGTACGAGACCCGGATGGCGATCCTCTGGCCCATGGACGAGAACGGGCTGGTGCTGGGAGAGGACTCGTATACCGGGGGCGACGGCTTCGAGGGCATCGAGGGGCGCAAGCTCGACCCGGGCGACCTGGGCACCGCGGCCGCGTAGGCCGCGCAGGGCTAGAGGCGCGCCGCCGGCTCGACCACGGCCCGGGCCAGGCCCTCGGCGTTCGCCAGCCACTCGAAGCGCGAGCCGCCCGGCACGTCGACCGAGAGGTCCGTCACGCCCAGCTCCGCGAGCTCGGCCACGTGATCGAGCCAGCGCCCGGCGTCGAAGCGCGGCCCGCCGTACTGCCCCCCCGCGATGGGCATGAAGATCAGGTCGCGCGGCGGCGGCTTGCCGATCGCGGCGGCGTGCTCGCGCATGTAGTCGAGGCGCTCGCGCAGGTCGTCCAGCGACTCCATCGCCGGGGTGTGCCGGCGCCCCGCGTGCGTGCCGGGATTGGGGAAGGGCATCCAGCCGTCGGCCATCTCCACCGCCCGGCGGATGGCGCGCTTCGAGTTGCCGCCGATCCAGATCGGCGGGTGCGGCTTCTGCGCCGGACGCGGCAGGGCGGTGTGGCCCCGGGCCTCGAAGCCCTCGCCGCTCACGTCGATCGATTCCCCGCTCCAGACCTGCTTCATCAGGCTCAGCGCCTGGTCCATGCGCTCGTTGCGGCCCTCGAAGTCGGCGCCCAGGGCGCGGAACTCGGGCTCGAGGTAGCCGGCGCCCACGCCCAGCACCAGGCGCCCGCCGCTGAGGGCGTCCAGCGAGGCCGCCGCCTTGGCCAGCACGAAGGGGTCGTGGTAGGGCACCACGATCAGGTTCGTGTGGAGGCGCAGCCGCTCGCTGGCCGCGGCCGCGAACGACAGGGCCACGAACGGATCCAGGGCGTGGTGCCCGCCGGAGGCCATCCACTCGTCGGAGGGGAGCGGGTGCTCGGTGACGAAGACCGCGTCGTAGCCGAGCCCCTCGGCGACGGTGGCCATCTCGATCACCGCCACGCCGCTGCCGAACTCCGCCGGGAGCTCGACCCTGTCCGTCGGGAGCCGCAGGGAGAAGCGCATGGCCTCCTGTTTACCAGATGCTGGTAGACTCGTGCGCATGGGAATGCCCAGCGACATCGGAATCATCGATCTCATGTTCGGCCTGCCGATCCGGGACTACGACGCCACCTACCAGTTCCTGCGCGATGCCGCTCGCGACAAGGAGAGCAAGGAAGGCTTCAAGTTTCCGGCCGAGTACATGTTCAAGGGCGTGCCGTACGACTTCGGCAAGGACGGCGACCCGGTCAAGGTCACGCTCGACGAGATGGACCGCTGGGGCATCGAGCGCGCCATGATCAACGCCGGTCGCGGCGACAGCGAGCGAGCCCTGAAGGAGCACCCCGACCGCTTCTTCGGCGTGCTCCACGTGGATCCGAACCAGGGCATGGACGCGGTGCGCGCGCTGGTGCGCGCCCACGAGACGTACGGTATCAAGGCCGGCAGCACCTTCCCCGCGGGGAACACGCCGCAGATCGCGATCAACGATCCGCAGATGTACCCGCTGTACGCGAAGTGCATCGAGCTGGACATCGCGTTCTTCATCAACGCCGGGGTGCCCGGACCGCGCGTGCCCATGCACTGCCAGCACGTGGAGCATCTCGACGAGGTCTGCTGGTTCTTTCCCGAGCTGCGTCTGGTGATCTACCACGGCGCCGAGCCCTGGCAGGCCCTGGCCTGCAAGCTGATGCTGAAGTGGCCGAACCTCTACTACGCGACCAGCGCCTTCGCGCCCAAGCACTACCCGCAGGAAGTCATCCACTACGCCAACACGCGCGGGGCCGACAAGGTCCTGTACGCGGGCTACTTCCCGATGGGGCTGACGCTCGAGCGGATCATGACGGAGATGCCCGACGTGCCGTTCCGGGACCACGTCTGGCCGAAGTTCCTGCGCGAGAACGCGATCCGCGTCCTCAAGCTCGACGCATGAGCGAGGAGCTGCGCGCACAGATCCGCGCCCAGCTCACCGGACCGGGCGGGCCGTTCGAGATCGTCGAGGAGGATGTTCTCGGCGAGCGCATGCAGGTCCTGAAGAATCGGCCACGCCACCTGCGCGAGCTGCTCGTGCAGTCGGGCGTCCATGCCGACCGCGAGCACATCGTGGACGGCGAGTGGCGCGTGACCTTCGCCGCCATGCAGCGCCACGCGGCGTCGCTGGCCCGGGCGCTCGAGGAGCGCTACGGCGTGCGCAAGGGCGATCGCGTCGCGGTCCTGGCCGCCAACTGCGCGGCCTGGCCGATCACCTGGTGGGCCACCGTGAGCATGGGCGGCATCGTGGCCGCGCTCAACGGCTGGTGGACCCGGGACGAGATCGAGTACGGGATCTCGGACAGCGAGCCCAGGCTGCTGATCGGCGACCGCAAGCGCCTCGAGCGCCTGGCCGGCCGGGACCCGGGCGTGCCGATCGTGGAGATCGAGTCGGAGTTCCGCGGCCTGCTCGAGCACGCTCCCGACGCGGCGCTCCCGGACGTGGAGATCGACGAGGACGACCCCGCCCTGATCCTGTACACCAGCGGCACCACGGGGCGACCCAAGGGCGCGGTCAACTCGCACCGCGGCCTGATCGGGTTCCTGCAGATCAACATGGTCAGCGGTGCCGAGACCATGATGTACGATGCCCAGGTCCACCCGGGGATCGAGCGCCCGGAGCAGCCCGAGCAGCAGGTCTGCCTGGCGACCTCGCCGATGTTCCACGTCTCCGGCCTGCACGGGACGCTGCTCATGCAGCTGACCCTGGGCGGCAAGATGGTGATCCGGCACGGGCGCTTCGAGGAGGAGGAGGTGCTCGCGCTGATGGAGCGCGAGCGCATCACCCAGTGGACGGCGATCGGCGCCATGGGCCCGCGCATCGTGGCTCATCCATCGGTGGGCAAGTACGACCTGTCGAGCGTGGTCAACGCGGGCTTCGGCGGCGCGCCGGCGAGCCCGGCGCTGCAGGACGCGATCCGCAAGGTGTTCCCGAATGCCGCCTCGAGCGTGGGCATCGGCTACGGCAGCAGCGAGTCGGTGGCCGTGGTCGCGGGGATCCGGGGCGGCGACTACTACAACCACCCGGAGTCCACCGGGCGCGTGAGCGCGACCTTCGAGGTGGAGATCCGCGACGAGAAGGGCCAGCCGGTTCCGGAGGGGGCCGAGGGCGAGATCTGGGTGCGCAGCGCGTACAGCATGCCGGGCTACTGGCGGAATCCCGGAGCCACCAGCAAGACGTTCGGGCCGGGGCGCTGGATGTCGATGGGTGACATCGGCCACTTCGAGGGAGACCGGCTCTACATCAACTCGCGCGCCCGCGACATGATCCTGGTCAGCGCCGAGAACGTGTACCCGGTCGAGATCGAGTACCGCATTGACGCGCATCCTGCAGTGCGCGAGTCCGCCGTCGTGGGCGTCGACGATCCGGTCACCGGTCAGGCCGTCCAGGCGGTGGTCGTGCTGCAGGACGGCGCCCGCGCCGGGGCCGAGGAGCTCACGCGCTGGGTCGGCGAGACGCTGGCGCCGTACAAGGTCCCGAAGCACTGGGAGATCCGGCGCGAGCCCTTGCCGCGCAACCCGGCCGGCAAGATCCTCAAGAACGCCCTGACCGGCGAGGGTGGCACGCGCTTCGTGGAGGACTGAGCCGGCCCGGCTCAGCGCAGCTCGCGAAAGAACGCGCGCAGGTCGTCCACCAGCAGCCCGGGCTGCTCGGCGGGCGCGAAGTGCCCGCCGCGGGGCATCACGGTCCAGCGGCGGATGTTCGCGTGCCGCTCCGCGATGCGGCGCGGCACCAGGAGCACGTCGCGTGGGAAGACCGCGATCGCGGTGGGGGCCTCGCACGGCGGCTGCCGGGTGTGCGAGGGCTGCCAGGGGCGGCGGGCGTTGTCGGCGTAGAAGCGCAGGCTGCTGCCGATGGTGCCGGTGAGCCAGTAGATCGACGCCGCGGTGAGCAGCTCGTCGGGCGTGTAGACGCGGAGCAGCTCGCCGTCGCAGTCGGTCCAGGCGCGGCGGCGCTCGAGCATCCAGGCGAGCCACCCGGCCGGCGAGTCGTGCAGGGCGTACGTCAGCGTCTGGGGGTCGAGGCTGTGCACGGCCATGTGGCTGGTGATGTGCTGGCGCATGCCCTGCACGTGATCCCACCATCCCGCCTCGTCCGGTCCGAAGTCGTCGGGGCCCAGCGCGTCGTAGTCCAGGCCCAGGAAGCCCGGGAGGCTCTCGTGCACGCCGACCACGTGGTCGGCGAAACGATGTCCGATCACGGCGGTGACCAGCGCGCCCCAGTCCCCGCCCTGGGCGGCGTAGCGCTCGAAGCCCAGCACGTCGCGCATCAGGCGGTCCCAGAGGTCCGCGGTGTCGGGCGCCGTGATCCCGGCGCGCGGCAGGGGGGACGAGAAGCCGAAGCCGGGCAGCGAGGGCACGACCAGCTCGAATGCGTCGGCGGGATCGCCGCCGTGGGCGGCGGGGTCCGACAGCGGCCCGAGCACGCGGGCGAAGTCGTTGAAGGTCCAGGGCCAGCCGTGGGTCAGGATGAGGGGCAGCGGGTCGGGCCCGCGGCCCGGCACGCGGACCCAGTGGATCGGCAGGCCGTCGATCTCGGCGCGCCAGTGCTCCAGGCGATTGAGCGCGGCCTCCTGCGCGCGCCAGTCGTACGCGTCGCGCCAGCGCTCCACGAGCGCGCGGAGCTCCGGCTCCGGTACGCCGTACGCCCAGTCCTCGTTGTCCAGGTCGCCGGGCCAGCGCACCCGTTCCAGGCGCGTCCGCAGCTCGTCGAGCGCCGCCCCGGGGATCGCGATCTCGAAGCGCCGTGGCTTCAAGCCGCCTCGTCGGGCGGCGGCGAGATCTCGAGCGCGCCGTCGGCGATCAGCTCCTCGACCTCGGGGGCCCCCATCCCCAGCAGCTCACGGCAGATCTCGCGCGTGTGCTCCCCGACCCGCGGCGCCTGCTCGATGCGCGCATCGAGCATGCCCGTGGCGCGGAACGCCGGGCCCTCGAAGCTGATGCGCCCCAGGTCCTGCTGCTCGACCTCGCGCTCGAAGCCGCGCGCCCCGAAATGCGGGTCGTCGAGCATGCCGGTACCGGTCAGCATCGGCGCCGCGGGCACGCCCCGGGCCTGCAGCTGGTGCGCGACCTCGTACCTCCCGTGCGCCGCCGTCCACTCGCCCAGGCGCGCGTCGAGCTCGTCCTGCGCGGCGAGACGGTCCGCGGCCCGGTCCCAGCGCGCATCGCGCGCCCAGGCGGGATCGCCCAGCGCCCCGCGCAGGGCGACCCAGTCGGCGTCGTCGCGCACGGTGATCACGCACCACTGGTCCTCGCCCGCGCAGCGGTAGGCCCCCCAGGGCGCGCCGCGCTCGCTGCGGTTGCCCCGGGGCCCGACCGATCCGGGCTCGAGGCCCGCCTTGAGCAGCAGGTCGCCGAGCATCCCCGTGACCGTCTCGATCTGAGCGGTCTCGCAGTGCGAGCCGCGACCCGTGCGCTCGCGACGCAGCAGGGCGGCCAGGGCGGCCAGGGCCACCTGCCGCCCGGCCAGGTGATCGGGGAAGATCGCCTGTGATCCCGCGGGGAAGTCCGCGTCGGGGTAGTTCCACAGGTGCACCAGCCCGCCGAGCGGCTGGGTGCTGGGCCCGTAGCCGATCCAGTCGGCCCAGACGCCGTGCGAGCCGAGGAGCTGGCTCGACACCATCGAGCACCGCGGGTTGATGCGCCGCACGTCGTCCCAGCCCAGGCCCAGCTCCGCCATGGTGCCCGTCGAGTTGTTCTCGACCACGATGTCGGCGTGCTCGACCAGCGCGCGGACCACGCGGCGCCCGGCGTCGGTCTTGAGATTGACCCCGAAGCCGCGCTTGCTGCGGCTCGACGAGGCGAACGAGGACGACATCTCGCCGCCCATCACGACGCGGATGAAGTCCGGGTAGGTGCGCGACTCGATCTTGATCACGTCGGCGCCATACTCGGCGAGCATGCGCCCGGCCTCGACGCCGACGCCCCCGATTCCGAAGTCGAGCACGCGCACACCCTCGAGCGGCGCGGCTGCGGGCGCGGGCTTGCCGGGCGCCTCTCGTGGCTCGAGGCGCTGCGCACGCAGCGCGGGGCCGTGCTCGTCGAGCTCCGGCGCCCGCTCCCGGATCCCCTGGCGCTCGCCGTCCACCTCGTGGAAGCCGGCCGCCACCCGGCCGCGGAGGCCCGGGGCCACCTCGGTCTCGACGAAGGTCCCGCGCGATACCAGGTGCTCGTTGGCCAGGACCTGCTCGGGCGCGAGCACCGGGGTGCAGACGATCCCGCGCCTCTGCGCCTCGCTGCACACCTCCTCCATGGTCATGCTGGCGAAGTGCTCCTCGTACAGGGTGGTGAGCACGTCGGCGTTCATCAGCCGCGAGAGGAACTGCTCCCAGTGCGGACCGTCGAAGGCCTCGGGCGACCCCAGCCACTCCCAGAGCGCGCGCCACTGCCGCGGGCTGAGCACCACCAGTCGCACGAAGCCGCCCTTGCAGCGGTAGATCGAGTACACCGGCCCCGAGCCATTGCGCATCTCGGTGAACTCGACGCCCCGGTTGCGATTGAGCGAGGCACCCGGGTACGACCAGTCCGTGCACTGGGCCTCGGCCTCGAGCACGGACAGGTCGATGTGCTGACCTGCCCCGGTGCGCAGGCGCTGTACGCAGGCGAGCAGCGTGGCGTAGGCCGCGGTCGTTCCGGCGATGTCGTAGCCCATCGCCCCGGGGGGGATCAGCGGCTCGCGATCGGGCAGGCCCGCCTTCCAGACCTGCCCGCTCACGGCGTCCATGACCGCGCAGGTCGCCGCCCAGTCGCGGTAGGGCCCGGTCTGCCCGAAGTCCGTGATCGACGTCAGTACCAGGTGCGGGTGCCGCGCCAGGATCTCGCCGTGGTCGAGCCCGCGCGCGGCGAGTGAGCCGGGCGCAAAGCTCTCGATCAGGGCGTCGCTGGCGGCGAGCTGGCGGTGCAGCTCCTGGCGATCCGCGGCCTCGTCGAGATCGAGCACCAGGCCGCGCTTGTTGGCGTTGCGGTAGGCGAAGTACAGGCTCTGCCCGGCGTGCAACGGGGGCAGGCTGCGCGAGCGCGCGCCGCCGGGCGGCTCGACGCGGATCACCTCGGCGCCGAGATCGGCGAGCAGGCGGCCGCAGAGCTCCCCCTTCTCGTCGGCGAGATCGACGACCCGCAGGCCGTGCAGCGGGCGATCGCTGGGCATCGTGCGCTTCCCCTCCCTTGGCGCGAGGTCGCACAGTCTACGCCCCGGGCGGCGCGCCGATCCAACGCCGGCCCGGGTAGAATGGCGCTCGCTGCCAGAGCAGCGGGGAGCAGCCATGAACGAACGGAAGGTCGCACTGGTCACGGGTGCCAGTCGGGGCATCGGAAAGGCAGTCGCGGTGGCGCTGGCCGGCGCGGGCTTCGACGTGGCCGTGAGCGCTCGCACCGTCAGCGACGGCGAGTCGCGCGAGCACTCGTCCACCGTGAAGTCGTCGAACACGAAGCCCCTGCCGGGCAGCCTGGAAGCGACCGCGGCGCTGGTCGAGAAGCGGGGCGCGAGCGCGCTCCTGGCGCCGGCGGACCTGGTCGACGTGGGATCGCTCGAGGCCGCGGTGGCGCGGGTGCTCGACACCTGGGGCCGCGTGGACGTGCTGGTCAACAACGGGCGCTACATCGGCCCCGGCCACATGGACCAGCTACTCGACACGCCGCTGGATCTGCTCGAGAAGCAGCTCTTCGCCAACTCCCTGGCGCCGCTGGTGCTCGCGAAGGCGGTCCTGCCCGGGATGATCGATCGGGGCGCCGGAAAGATCGTGGGCATCACCTCCGCGGCCGGCTACGGCGACCCGGCGAAGCCGGCCGGCGAGGGCGGCTGGGGGCTCGGCTACGGCATGTCGAAGGCGGCGTTCCACCGCATCGCGGGCATCCTGCACGCGGAGCAGTTCCGACACGGGGTCGAGGTCTTCAACGTTTCGCCCGGGTTCATCGCCACCGAGCGCATGGCCGCCGACATGGCCGAGTTCGGCTTCACGGGGGGCGAGCCGCCCGAGGTGATCGGCGCCACCGTGGCCTGGCTGGCGACCGCGCCGGAGGCGCGGGAGCTCTCGGGGACTTGCATCGAGGCGCAGTTCTTCTGCCACGAGCGGGGGCTGCTGCCCGGCTGGGCGGGCCCGCAGCCCAATCCCGAGGGCATCGGCTACGACCGCTCGGCGGCCAACCTCGAGGCGCTCGAGCGCGCCCTCGTCGAGCGGAGCTCGTGAGCGTGGGCCGGCTCGAGGGCAAGAGCGCGATCGTCACGGGAGCGGCCCAGGGCATGGGCGCCAGCCACGCGCGCAGGCTGGTCGAGGAGGGCGCTCGGGTGGTGCTGACCGACCTGCAGGCCGACCGCGGCGAGGCCCTGGCCAAGGAGCTGGGCGACGACGCGCGCTTCGTCGAGCAGAACGTGACGCGGGAGGCGGACTGGGACCGCGTGATCGACGCCGCCGTCGCGCACGGGGGCCGCCTCGACGTGCTCGTGAACAACGCGGCGATCCACTGGGTGCGGTCGGTCCAGAAGGACAGCGCCGACGATCTGCGGCGCATGCTCGACGTGAACGTGGTCGGCGTCTTCCTGGGGGTGCAGCGAGCGATCGCGCCCATGCGCGCGGCAGGGGGCGGCTCGATCGTGAACGTCTCGTCGATCGCGGGGACCCGGGGCATTCCCGGCCACGGCGCCTACGGCGCCTCCAAGTGGGCAGTGCGGGGGTTCACCAAGACCGCGGCCATCGAGCTCGGCGTGCACGGCATCCGCGTCAACTCGATCCATCCGGGTGCGATCGAGGGAACAGGGATGTTCAGCGCGCCGGAGGACGACGCCCAGCGCGACACCGAGTACCAGGCCATCGCGCTGCGTCGCGCGGGCGGGGTGCGCGAGGTCTCGGAGCTGATCGTCTTCCTCGCGTCGGACGCCTCGAGCTACATCACCGGCGCCGAGCACATCGTCGACGGCGGGCGCAGCATCTGGTAGCGGGCCGGCGGCTCAGCGTGCGGGAGGCAGGTCCATGATGCGCGCCGCGTCGGCGGCGCTGGCGATCGGCCGGCCCGCCTTGTGCGCCAGCTCCACGACCTCCTGGACGAGCTCGAGGTTGCCGGGCTCGCGGTCGGCCGAGTAGAACTCCTCGATCCCCACGTGCAGGTGGCCGCCCAGCTCGAGCGCCAGCTCGGGCAGGGGCGTCTGCATGAGGTCGCCGCCCCAGACCGAGACCGACCACGGCAGGCCGGTGCCCTCGAGCATGTCCAGGTAGGCCAGCAGGGCGTTGCGGGTGGGCGAGAGCCCGAACGTGCACCCCGGCCGCGTCGCCATCAGGCCGTACGGACCGCCGAAGTAGAGCTTGACCATGGCCCCGCGGGGCAGCCGGCCGGCGCGATGGTAGGCGAGCACGGTCTGGAGGAAGCCGGGCTCGTAGATCGCCATGCTCGGGCCCAGGTCGTGGTGTGCGCAGAACTCGAAGCTGTAGCGGATGTCGGCGTAGGAGTTGCCGTAGACCATGCCCGTGGGCAGGCCCTCGTCGTCGGGCATGCCCAGGTTGGTCGAGCCCGGGTCCACCACGCCGATGCGCAGCGGCACCTCGGACAGGATCGTCTCCATGTGGGCGAGCATCTCCGGCGCGCCGCTGCCGCTGCAGAGCGTGGGATACCAGAGCGTGTCGGGCCGGCTCGCGAGGATCTCGCGCCAGGCTGCCAGGTAGTCCTCGGCCGCCCGCACGCCGCCGAGGCTGATATCCGAGTTGTGGGCGTGGATCACCGAGGCGCCGGCGTCCAGGCAGCGCAGCGTGTCCGCGATGATCTCGTCGGGCTTGCGCGGCACGTGGCGGTTCTTCTCGGGCGGCGTGACGCCGTTGATCGCGGCCTCGATGATGACGGGGGTCTGGGCGACGGGCATGGGGTCTCCTGCGGCGAGAACGCGATCATACTCCGGCCCGGCTCGCGCTATCATCCGGGCATGGACTCGGTCGCCGCGCCTCCGGATCGCTGGAACATGGCGCGGATGCTGCGGGCGACGCTCCTGTGGCGCTGCCCCGAGTGCTGCCGCGGGCCGCTCTTCGAGCGGGGCTATCGCATCCGCGCGACCTGCGCGATCTGCGGCGTCCGCTTCGAGCGCAGCGACGGCGCCGGCTCGGGCGCGATGTGGATCGCGCAGATGCTCGGCACGGCGCTGGGCTTCGGCATCGGCGGGCTGCTGTGGATGCACTGGGGCAGCGCGGCGAGCCTCACCTGGTGGATCGCGGGCACGGCCTGCATCTCGATCCTGGCCACGTACCGGCACTGCCAGGCCTGGTGGACCTGGCTGCTCTGGGCGACGGGAATGGTCTTCGCGGACCGCGACGACCTGAGCCGCCGCCGCGAGGTACGCGAGCTGCAGCGAGCATGGCACGCCCACGCGAGCGCCTGGCCCCGGGCCGTGCGCCGCGTGCGGAGCAGATGAACGGAGGACGGCTTGGAGCGACCGCGAACCCTGGGGGAGCTGAAGGCATCGGGCTGGCGTCCGAGCAGCGTGCGCGAGGAGATGCGCCGGAACCTGATCGCCCGCATCCGTGCGGACGAGCCGCTGTTCCCGGGCATGATCGGCTACGACGAGACCGTTGTACCGGCGGTCGAGCACGCCGTGCTAGCCGGACATGACATGGTCTTCCTCGGCGAGCGCGGCCAGGGAAAGACGCGCATGATCCGCTCGCTGATCGACCTGCTCGACGACGAGATCCCCGTGGTCGAGGGCAGCGAGATCAACGACGACCCGCTGGCGCCGATCAGCCGGCCCGCCCGCGAGCGGGTGGCCGAGCTGGGCGACGCCACGCCGATCGCCTGGCTGCCGCGCGAGCAGCGCTACGGCGAGAAGCTGGCCACGCCCGACGTGACCATCGCCGACCTGCTCGGCGAGATCGATCCGATCCGCGTCGCCGAGGGTCGATACCTCGCCGATGAGTCCGTCATCCACTACGGCCTGGTGCCGCGCACGCACCGGGGAATCTTCTGCATCAACGAGCTCCCGGACCTCGCCGAGAAGGTGCAGGTCGGCCTGTTCAACGTGATGGAGGAGCGCGACTTCCAGGTCAAGGGCTTCAAGGTGCGGCTGCCCCTCGACGTGCTGATCGTGGCCAGCGCCAACCCCGAGGACTACACGCGGCGCGGGCGCATCATCACGCCGCTCAAGGACCGCTACCAGGCGCAGATCCGCACCCACTACCCGCTCACCCGCGAGAGCGAGCTGGAGGTGATCGAGCAGGAGCAGCGCCGCACGGAGCGCGTGATCCCGGTTCACGTTTTCCCCTGGCTGCGCGAGATCGTGGCCGAGCTCACGCTGCAGGCGCGCGAGAGCCCCGAGGTCAGCCAGGTGTCGGGCGTGTCGGTGCGCGCCTCGATCGCCAACTACGAGACGCTGATCGCGGCCGCCGAGCGACGCGCGCTGCGCCTGGGCGAGGCCGAGGCCGTGCCGCGCCCCAGCGATCTGCCGGCTCTGGTCGCCTCGATGGGCGGCAAGATGGAGCCCGAGTACGGCGCGAGCGAGCAGGGCGACGAGGTGCTCTTCGAGAAGCTGCTCGGCGCGGCTCTGCTCACCGTCTTCGACGAGTACCTCGAGGGTGCCGATCTCGACGCGATCGTACGCGCGTTCGACGAGGGCTGGAAGGTCGAGGTCGGTCCGCTGCTCGAGGCCGGGGAGTACGTGGAGGGGCTGGAGGAGATCCCCGGGCTTGCAGCGGCCGTGGCCCTGCTCGACGCCGACCCGGCCATTCCGGGCCGCGTGGCCAGCGCGATCGAGTTCGTGCTCGAGGGCCTGCACCAGAGGAGCCGCCTGAACAAGGACGTCGCCGGGCCGCGGGCCCGCTACGGGGCCGCGTGATCCGCATCCGCTACAGCCGCTGGGACGGCACCCAGAGCCCGCTCGAGCTCGACGCGGACGGCGCCCTCGAGCAGCTGCAGCAGCTGATGATGGAGGGACTGAGCGCCGAGGAGGCGCTCGAGTGGATGCAGCGCTACGGCTTCGATCTCGCGGGCACGGAGTTCCGCGTGATGGGCATCGAGGAGCTGCTCCAGGAGCTGCGCCAGCAGGCCCGGGACCTGATGGCGCCGTACAACATGGACGGCGCCTTCGACGAGCGCATGGAGCGGCTGCGCGAGGCGCTCGACCAGGAGGAGGCCGCGCAGCGGCAGCAGTCCGGCGTCGAGTCGGCCGCCTGGAACGACTTCCGGCGGCGCCGCGACGAGCTGCCGGGCAAGCTCTCCGAGGCGCTGGAGCGCTTCCGCGATCACGAGTGGAAGGACGAGCAGGCCGCCGAGACGTACCGCGAGCTGCTCGAGGACCTGGACGACGCGCGCGACCTGGAGGACTTCGCGCAGAGCAATGCGCGCCAGCTCCGGGGCGAGCAGTCGCTGGGCTTCGACGAGGCCGTGGAGCTGATGCGCCGGATCCAGCAGCTCTCCCAGCTCGCCCGGGACCTGATGGACGGCAACTTCGACGAGATCGACATGGACGCGCTCGAGGACCTCGCGGGCGACCAGGGGGTGCAGTCGATCATCATCCTGCGCGGGCTGCGCCAGAACCTCGAGGAGGGCGGCCTGATCCGGGACGGCGAGGCCGGCATCGAGCTCACCCCGCGCGCGCTGCGCCGGCTCGGGGAGCTCGCCCTAGACGACATCTACGCCACGCTCAGCCGCGGGCGTGCCGGCGGCCACGAGACCCACCATGCCGGCAGCGGCGTGCCCACGATCGAGCGCAGCCGGCCCTACGTCTTCGGGGAGACCGCCAACCTGGACGCGATCGGGACCCTGCGCAACGCGCTGCTGCGCTCCGGGGGGCGCACCGAGATCCCGCTGCGCCTGGCCCCGGACGATCTCGAGGTCTTCGAGACCGACCACGTCACCGAGACCACGACCGTTCTGCTGCTCGACATGAGCTGGTCGATGTCCTGGTCGGGACGCTGGCCGGCCGCCAAGCGGGTCGCCGTCGCCATGGACCACCTGATCCGCACGCGCTACCCGCGCGACCGCTTCTTCACGGTCGGCTTCTACACCGAGGCGCGCGAGCTGGACACCCGCGAGCTGGCCGAGCTGGTCTGGAACATGGACGACCCGTTCACCAACCTGCAGGCCGGCCTGCGCCAGGCCCAGCGGCTGATCGATCGCCACCCCAGCGAGAACCGCCAGATCATCGTCATCACCGACGGGCAGCCGACCGCGTACTACGTCGGCGATGAGCTGCGCGTGGAGTGGCCGGGCGGCTTCGGCGGTATCAGCCCGCGGGCCGTCTACCAGACCCTGCGCGAGGTGCGGAAGGTCACCGGACGCGGCATCACCATCAACACCTTCATGCTCGACGACTCACCGGAGCTGCTGAAGTTCGTCGAGAGCATGACGCGCATCAACCGCGGCCGCGCCTTCTACAGCACGCCCGAGAAGCTGGGCGAGTTCATCATGGTGGACTACCTGAGCCAGAAGCGGCGCAAGGTGCGCTGAGGCCTGCGCACCTCGCGCGCCGCTCTACTGGGCTACTGGGCGCCGTTGCCGCCCCAGAACTTCCACCAGGGCTTCTTGCCCTGGACGCGATCCGCACCGGCCTCGACGTCGTCGTCGTAGGCTTCCTTGATGGCCTTGCGCTCGTCGCGGCGCTCGCGCATCTCGTCGCCCTTGCCGTGCATCCCGTCGTGCTTGCCGTGCATCTCGTCGCGATGCTTGCTGGACTTCTCACCGTGCTTCCCGGCCTTGTCGTGGTGCTTGTCGTGCTTCTTCCCGGCCTTGTCGGGGTCGCTGTCGTACTTCCCGGCTCTGTCGCGGTGCTTCTCTGCCCGGCGCTTCTGCCGGTCGGCGTACTCGTCGAGCTTGTCGCGGTGGAGGTCTGCCTTCTGGTCGTGCCGGGCCGCCTGCTCTGGATCGGACTCACGCAGCTCCTCGGCGAGCTTCCGGTGCTTCTCGAGCTTCTCGCGGTGAACCTCCGCCATCTCCTCGGGCGAGCGTCGCATGCTCTTGTCGTAGTCATGGGCATCGTCGCGGTGCTTGCCGGCCTTCTCGTCCATCTTCTCTGCGTGCTCGTCGGCCTCGCCGGAGAGGTGGCCATCGGCGATCGCGAGCGGTGCGCCCGCGAGCAAGGCCAGGCCGAGGATCAGGGGGAGTGCTGAGCGGTACATCGGAGCTCCTTCTCGAGCGTTCGCGCGGCCGGCTCCACATGGGGCAGGGACGGCGGACACGGTGAGCCTACTGGCTGAAGGGCAGGCCGCCAGCAGGGCGCGCGCAGCGCGGCTGCAGCGCGCGCGCACACGGGTCGCGCAGGCGAGAGGTCGCGCAACCTTTCGGGGGTCCGGGGGTACATCACTGGGGGAAGGGCTCCGATCGGCGGCGGTGTGTCGCGCGACGGAGCCTCGCAGCCCGCAGGGAGCCGGTACACATGGACAGCAAGGATCGACGATCGCTCACGAGGCGCGGCACGCTGGCGGTGGCCGCCGCCGTCGTGCTGGGAACCTCGGACGTGGCAGGCGCCGCGAGCATGTACATCGACATGCTCACATCGACGCAGATGCCCGGCATGGCCGATGCACACATGGTCGCCGAGCTGGAGCAGGGCCCCGGCGGTGGATGGACGCCGGGGAGCACGACCGTATTCGAGGGCGCGGGACTCGGGGACGGCCTGGTCACGAGCGCGGATCCGCTGGAGTACGTGCACGAGATCCGTCCGGATCTCCGGATCGACTCTGCCTACCTGTTCGTCTGGACCGCGGACGACGCCTTCCACGACGGCCTCGAGCAGGTCACCATCGAGCTCGACGGCGAGCTCTTCGGCCGCGGTCCCGCGGGCGGCCCCTGGGTCGGGAGCCTCTACTCCGGTCGCGTCGAGATCTCGCTGCTCTCCGACGCCGCGCTGCGGGTGGTGATCTCCGAGTCGTTGGGGGGCGACGGTGTCCGCGACCTGATCGTGCGCGCCTCGGCCCTGGCCGTGCACCACTCGGCCCCGATTCCCGAGCCCGCGTCCGCGCTGCTGTTCGCGGTGGGGGCGGTGATCGTGGGGAGCGCCGTCCGCCGGCGGGCCTGAGGCCGGGCCCGGACCGCCCGCACGAGGCCGCCGGCCCGGCGCTGGCTCCTCGCGCGACCTCTTGTATCATGCGCGTGATGGAAGTGTCGGCGGCGCCCGGGCGGGCGCCGCCGGGGCTCCGCGCTGGAGGAGGCGGCCGTGAGCACGCTCGAGCATCCGGTCTTTGACTGCGACAACCACTACTACGAGGCGCTCGACGCCTTCACCCGGCACGTGCCGAAGCCGATGCAGCCGCGCTGCGTGCAGTGGGCCGAGATCGATGGCCGGCGCCACCATGTCGTCGGGGGTCGCCTCAGCCGTGCGGTGGTGAACCCCACCTGGGATCCGATCGCGAAGCCGGGCGCCATGTACGAGTACTTCCGGGGCAACCCGCGCGGGCTGTCCCCGCTGGAGATGCTCCGCGACCGCGAGCCGCTGCCCGCCGAGTACATGGACCGGGACGCCCGGATCCGCAAGATGGACGAGCAGAGCCTCGAGTCCGTCTGGCTGTTCCCGACCCTGGGCGTGCTCTACGAGGAGCTGCTCAAGGAGGATCTCGAGGCGGTCCAGGTGCTCTTCCGCGCCTTCAATCGCTGGCTCGACGAGGACTGGGGCTGCAATTACCAGGACCGCATCTTCGCCGCGCCGTACATCCCGCTGGGTGACGTCTCGTTCGCCTGTGACGAGCTGGTTTGGGCGCTCGGCCGCGGCGCGCGCGTGGTCGTGATCCGGCCGGCTGCGGTGTGGACGTCGCACGGCCCGCGCTCGCCGGCCGACCCCGAGTTCGACCCCTTCTGGGCGCGGGCCTCCGAGGCCGGCGTCACCGTGGTCGTGCACGCCGGCGACTCCGGCTACTCCACCCACGGCTACGTGGAGGACGGCTTCTCGGCGGGCTTCAGCGGCAAGGGCTACGCCCCATCGATCAAGAGCTTCAACATCGAGCGCGCGGCCTACGACTTCCTGATCACGCTCTGCTACGAGAAGCTCTTCGAGCGTCACTCGAATCTCCGCGTGGCCTCGGTGGAGAACGGCTCCGAGTTCCTGTCCGACCTGTTCCGGAAGCTGGACCAGACCAGGAACCGCATGCCTGGCTACTACCAGGAGGACCCGAGCCTGCTGTTCCGCGAGCACGTCTGGATCAACCCGTTCTGGGAGGACGACGTGAACGAGACGGCGCGCTACATGGGCGCCGACCGGGTGATCTTCGGCAGCGACTGGCCGCACATCGAGGGCCTGCCGCAGCCGCTGGACTACCTGCCCGAGCTGCAGAAGTTCGATCACGACGCGCGCCGCCGGATCCTCTACGACAACACCCAGGACCTCAACACCCTGCGACCGGCCTGAGCCGGAGTCCGGAGACATCATGACCTCCGCAGCGCCGCTGCCGGGCGAGGCCCGGATGGTCGAGCCCGACCTGTACGCCGGCAGTGGCTACCCGCACGAGACCTGGACGACGCTGCGTCGCGAGGCCCCGGTGCGCTGGGTGGAGCGCGAGCACGACCCGTTCTGGGCACTGACCCGCCACGCCGACATCGTGCAGGTCGGCCGCCAGCCCGAGCTCTTCCTGAACGCACCGCTGCTGGTGATCCCGGAGGCGGCGCGGCGCGATCGCGACTTCGAGCCGCCGCCGACGTTGATCCAGATGGATCCGCCCGAGCACGGGCTGCAGCGACGCATCATCGCCAGGCGTTTCAAGCCCGGCGCCCTGCGCCGCATGCACGCCGACATCGAGCGGATCGCGCGCGAGATCGTCGAGAGCCTGCTCGACGAGGGCGAGGAAGGCGAGGTCGACTTCGTCGAGAAGGTCTCGGCGCCGCTGCCGATCGCCGTGATCGCGTGGCTGCTGGGCGTGCCGCGCTCCGACTGGCCGCTGCTCTTCGACTGGACCAACCGCATCATCGGCGCGAGCGATCCGGAGTACCAGCGCGAGGGCGAGGCCGCGGGCGCCACCGCGAGCGGCGCCATGATGGAGCTGTTCCAGTACTTCACCGAGCTGGTCGAGACCAGGCGCCGCAAGCCGGAGGACGATCTCGTCACGGTGTTCACGCAGGCCGAGGTCGACGGGCGACGGCTCGAGCCGATGGAGATCCTCTCCTGGTGCAACATCATCGTGGTCGCGGGCAACGAGACGACTCGCAATGCCACCAGCGGCGGCATGCTCGCGCTGATCGAGCACCCCGACCAGCTGCACAAGATCCAGGCGGATCCGTCGCTGCTCCGCCCCGGGATCGAGGAGATCCTGCGCTGGACCTCGCCGATCATCCACTTCGCGCGCACGGCGAGCGAGGATACGGAGCTTCGCGGCCAGAAGATCCGCAAGGGGGACCGCCTGGCGCTCTTCTACCCGTCGGCCAACCGCGACGAGGAGGTCTTCGACGACCCCTTCCGCTTCGACGTCACGCGCCATCCCAACCGGCACCTGGCGTTCGGGATCGGCGAGCACTTCTGTGCGGGCGCGCACGTGGCGCGGCTCGAGCTCGAGATGGCCTACCGCTACCTGCTGCCGCGCATCGAGCACATCGAGCTGGCGGGCGACGTGCAGCGGCTGCACTCGAACCTGGTGGGAGGGATCAAGCACCTGCCGGTGCGCTACCGGCTGAAGCCCGTCGCATGACCGGCGGCGCGGCACCGGTGCGGCGTTCGCAGGCCGAGCGCCGCGCGGAGACGCGAGACAAGGTGCTGCGCGCCACCGCCGACTGCCTGGCGGAGCTCGGCTTCGCGGCGACCACCGTGGCGGCGGTGGCCGAGCGCGCCGGCGTGACCTGGGGCGCGATCCAGCACCAGTTCCCGGACAAGGACGCGATCCTCGACGCCGTGCTCGAGGCCTCCTTGCACGACTTCGAGACCCTGCTGTCCGGGGCCAGCGAGGCGCCGGCCCGCGTCGAGGCCCGGGCGGCGGCGTTCGTGCAGCGCTGCGGCTGGCTGCTCCGCGAGGGCAGCTACCGCGCCTTCATCGAGATCCAGCACCAGCGGCGCCACGATCCGCGCGGCGCCGACCGCGCCGCGGAGCGCAGCGTGGACCGGATCTGGTCGGTGGTCTTCGGCGACCTCGGCCTGCCCGCGGAGGCGCTCGCGGAGGCCCGCCGCTTCAGCTTCGCGTCGCTGTACGGGATCAGCGGCGAGGCCACGCTCTACCCGCAGGTGGACCGGGCCGGCGACCAGCTCGAGACCCTCGAGCGCGTGCTGCGCGCGCTGCTGCGCGGCGTGCTCTAGCAGGCTGCCAGAGCGGGAGGGGTCGGGGCCGCGCCTTGACCGCGGGCGGGCAGGCACCAACAATCGCCGCGATGGGCGAGGTCGCGCGCGCGGAGCCGGGCAGGACCCGGATCGGCTGGATCGGCACGGGGGTGATGGGCGCGCCCATGTGCGGCCACCTGATGGAGGCCGGCTTCCCGGCCACGGTCACCACCCGCAGCCGAGAGCGCGCCCGGGGGCTGCTCGAGCGTGGAGCGGTCTGGGCAGACACGCCGGCCGCCGTGGCGGCGCGGAGCGACGTGATCTTCAGCATGGTCGGCTACCCCGACGACGTGCGCGAGGTCGTGCTCGGACCGGACGGCGCGCTGGAAGGCTGCGCTCCGGGTGCGGTGCTCGTCGACATGACCACCAGCCGGCCGAGCCTCGCCGGGGAGATCGCCCGGGCCGCGGAGCTCCGCGGTGTGCACGCCCTCGATGCGCCGGTGTCGGGGGGGGAGGGGGGCGCGCGGGCGGGCACGCTGTCGATCATGATCGGCGGAGAGGCCGGCGCCGTGGCGGCACTGGACCTCTGCTGGCGAGCGCTGGGCGCCACGGTGGTGCGCCAGGGCGGGCCGGGTACGGGCCAGCACGCGAAGATGGTCAACCAGACGCTGATCGCGAGCGCGCTGGTCGGCGTCTGCGAGGCGCTGCTGTACGCGCAGCGCGCCGGACTGGACCCGGAGCGCGTGCTCGAGTCCGTCGGTGCGGGCGCAGCGGGGAGCTGGCAGCTCGCGAACCTGGGCCCGCGCATGCTGGCGTCGGACTGGAAGGCCGGGTTCTACGTCGAGCACTTCCTGAAGGACCTGAGCATCGCCCTGGACGAGTCCGCCCGTATCGGGCTCGCGCTGCCGGGCCTGGCGCTGGCGCGGCGGCTGGTCGAGGCGCTGGTGGAGCAGGGTCACGGACGTTCCGGTACCCAGGCGCTGGTGCTCGCGCTGGCGTCGCTCTCGGACCTGGACTGGCCGCCGGCGCCCGTCCCGCGGTAGCCGCGCCGGGCGCGCCTACCAGTCGCCGCGGTTGTCCACGCGCAGGCGCGTCAGCCGCACGCTGGCGATGCGCCAGCGGCCGTCGTCGCAGCGCCGGTAGGTCTCGTGGTAGTGGCCGTAGCCCTTGAGGTCCTGCTCGCGGCCCCAGGTCACGTAGTCGTACATGGCCCAGATACCGCGCGCGTCGTCCGGCCCGGTGATCTCGATCTCGGGCATGTGCCCGTGGTGCGTGGTGGTGGCGCTGCCGAGCACCTTGCTCACGTACGCGACGATCGCCTCGCGCCCCTCGAGGTGGGTCTCGGGAACCCCGCCGCCGCTCTCGACGTCCATCTCGCAGCCGGTCGTGAACACGTCGCCCCAGGCGTCCCACTGCCGCGTGTCCATCAGCCGGAAATAGCGCGCCTTGAGCTGCTTGATCTGCTCGATGTCCACCAGGTCGTCGGCCTTCATGCGGGGCTCCTCACTTCAGCGGCGAGAAGGCCGCGGGGGTCGCGAAGCGCCGGTGGCCCCAGCGGATCAGCCGGCCGCGCAGCTCCCACCAGGCCGGGCTGGCCGGGTCGAGGATCGCCTTCTGCCGCGCGGCGTCCCAGGCGCCCCAGTCGGGCACGGTGCAGACCGTGGTCACGCGCACGTCGAGACCGATCCCCGGTGCGGTGTGCCAGCACGAGACCAGCTCCATGCCGTGGTCCGCGAGCCGCGGGCGCCAGAGCTCGTCGAGGCCCTGGAGGTACGCCGGCAGGTCGGACGACGCGACGTCGACCTCCTCGATCACGTAGAGCATCAGGCCGCGCCCGCCGGCTCGATGGTCCAGTACAGCTCGCAGTGCGCGGTCACGCCGGGCAGTCCCGTGCGCTCGGCGCGGATCAGCTCCGAGTCGCCGTCGAGGTAGGCACGCAGCCCCGCGTCGTCGTCGAAGACCTGCTCCCAGATGTGCGTCCACACGCCCGGGAACCACTCCTCGCCCATCTCGTTCACGCCGACCACCGACAGGCGCATCCCGGGCACGGCGTCCGCCGCCCCGGCGAGCCGCTCCAGCAGGGTACGGGCCGCGGCCGGCTCCACGCGCAGGGCCAGCAGGCGGCGCACGCCGCTGTCCGCGGCGAAGCGGACGGCCCCGTCGACCGGGTAGCCGATCAGTCCCGTGCCGGGCTCCACCTCACCGGTGATGCAGCCGGGGTCGTCCGGTGACAGGAAGTCGTCGAGTCGTGAGATGTGGAAGGGGTGGTGCATGTAGCGCTGGTAGGCCGCGGCGTCGGCGTACGCGTGCTCCCAGACCAGGTCCACCGCGGCGTCGGAGCGGTTGTGGCCCAGCGCGGAGCAGAGCACCTCGGGGATGTAGCGCGCGCAGTCGCGCAGGGCGGTCTCGAGCGCGTCGACGCGCTCGCGGGGAACGTCCGCGGGAATCCGGTAGCACTCGAGTCGTCGCAGCATGCCGCCATTTGACGCCGTCGCGCCGCGCCCTGCAAGTCCGACCGGGCGCCTTGACAGACGAGCGGCACCCTGCGAACCATGGTGAGGGAGGTTCAGCAATGGAATTCGTGGCCAAGGTGGATCACGGGGCCCTGCCGGCAGAGATCCAGCAGGCGTTCTTCGGCCTGATCCAGGCGCTCTGGAAGCACGGCACCCTCGACCCGCAGATCAAGGAGCTCGTCCGCATGCGCTCGGCGACCCTCGCCGACTGCAAGCAGTGACAGATCTCTCGTACTGCTGAGGGTCAGCAGGCAGGATTGACCAACGAGAAGATCTCGAAGGTCCGGGACTTCGAGCGCTCCGACCTCTCGGAGCGCGAGAAGATGGCGCTGCGCTACGCGGACGCCCTCAAGTACGACCCGCAGTCGGTCACCGAGGCGTTCCTGGAGCAGCTCAAGTCACACTTCACCGACGCGCAGATCTGCGAGATCGGCTACGTGATGATGGCGTACGGGGGGGCGCACAACTTCCTGTCGTCGATCAAGGAGCGGGTGATCGACGACGACGGAAACGACATCTCCGATGCGACGGGCTTCCCGATCGTCTTCCACACCATGGAAGCCCGCAGCGAGTGGCAGAGCCCGGAGGAGGCGAGTCCCGACGGGCCCCTCCCGGCGCGCGCGGGGTCGTGAGCGAGCCGGGGGCCGACCTCGCACCCTGGCAGCGCGAGCTGGTGAAGGTGGTCTTCACCAGCCCGTACTACGTCTGGGCGCGCACGGAGCTGGTCGAGCTGGAGGCGGGGCGTGCGCTCGTGCACGTGCGTCCCCGCGAGGAGATGATCACGCCGTGGGGCGGCTTCAACGGCGGCGTGCTCAATGGCCTGCTGGAGCTGCCCGCGTTCCTCGCGCTGCTGGGCTCCCTGGACCAGGGCGAGTTCGCCGTGACGGCCGACATCTACGCGCAGCACGCAAAGGCGCTGCCGGGCGACCGCGTGATCCAGCTCGAGGGCCGGCTGCTGCGCCGCGGACGCAGCCTCGCGTGGGCGGAGAGCACGGCATCGATCGACGGCCAGGCGCATAGCTTCGCGCGCATCACCAAGGCGATCACGCGGCGAGACCTGCCGTGAGCCGCGCGCCGGCGGCGCTCGCGCTGGCCACGGGGCTGGCGTGCGCCGCGGGGCTGGCGTGCGCCGCGGGGCCGCGGGATCCGGAAGTCGCCCGGGTGCTGGCGGCCCGCGACGGGGGACCGCTGCTGCTACCGCGTCCGACCCTCGAGCTCGAGGAGGCCTACGCGCTGCAGGCGCGCGTCACGCGGCGGCTGCTCGCGAGTGGCGAGCGCCTGGCCGGCTACAAGATCGCCTTCACCAGCGAGGCCGCGCAGCGCGAGTGGGGTGTGGACGCGCCCGCGCACGGCCCGCTGCTGGCCTCGATGCGGATCCCCGCCGACGGCTCGATCGCGGCGGCCTCCCTTTGGGCGCCGCGCGCCGAGGTCGAGATCGCGTTCGAGATCGGAGCGCGGATCGACCGCCCGCTGGAGGGCGCGGCGCTCCGGGCCGCCGTACGGTCGGTCCGCGTCGGGCTGGAGCTGGCCGACGTGCGCTTCGCGGCCGGTGCGCGCCCGTCGGCCGCCGACGTGATCGCCGACGGCGCGGGCGCCCGGGCCTGGGCGATCGGCCCCCCGCACACCCCGGAGGCGGTGCAGCGGGGCACGGCCTGCGAGCTGCGCGTGGACGGGCGCGTCTTCTCGCGGGCACACGCGCGCGCCGCCCTGGGCGATCCGTGGAACGCTCTGGCGTGGCTCGCGGCGGACCTGGCGCGGCGCGGCCGCGCGCTCGAGCCCGGGCACGTGGTGCTGACGGGTGCGCTGGCCGAGGTCTGGTCGCCCCCGGGCCCCGGACCCGCTCGCCTGGAGGCGCGCTGCGCGGGCCTGGGGGCAGTTGCGGTCGGCCTGCGCTGAGCCACGCGCGTCGCTAGAGTGGCGCCCGCCAAGGGGGATCTCGTGCGCAAGATGAGCCGGGCGGTGCTGGCCGCCGTCTGCGGACTGCTGGGCCTTCCGGGGTGCGATGGCCGCGTGCCCGTACCCGAGGGGGGGCCCGTCGCCGAGTGGCCCGCGTTCGCCGGCGGCAAGGGCGGGCCGCACTACTCGCCGTTGACGCAGATCACGCCCGAGAACGTGCACGCGCTGGAGCTGGTCTGGGAGCATCGCAGTGGCGACATGCACCCGGGCAGCGCCGAGCACGCCGGCACCTCGTTCCAGGCCAATCCCATCGTCGTGGATGGTGTGCTGTACTACTGCACGCCGTTCCAGCGCGCCTTCGCGCTGGATCCCGAGACGGGCCGCGAGCTCTGGATGTTCGACCCGGTGCTCGAGGCGCGCGACGCCCGGGGTCCGTACCCGCTGAACTGTCGCGGGGTCTCCTACTGGGCGGAGCCGCGCCCCGAGGAGGGGAAGGCCTGCCAGCGCCGGATCCTGTACGGGACCAAGGACTCGGAGCTGCTGGCGCTCGACGCGGAGACGGGCAAGCCCTGCCAGGACTTCGGCGAGGGTGGCCGCGTGAAGCTGCGCGAGGGCCTCGACCCCGAGATCCCGGACTGGGAGTACTACCCGACGTCCCCGCCGCTGATCATGGGCGATCGCGTGATCCTCGGAGCACTGGTGGCGGACCAGGTCCGCACCGACGCGCCCTCGGGCGTGGTCCGCGCGTTCGACGTGCGCACGGGCAAGCGCCTCTGGGCGTGGGATCCCGTCCCGCCCGGCTGGAAGGGGAAGACCCGGGACGGCGAGCTCTACGCGCGCGGAACTCCCAACGTCTGGTCGATCCTGTCGGGCGACGAGGAGCGGGGTCTGGTCTTCGTGCCCACCGGCAACCCCTCTCCCGACTCCTTCGGCGGGCTCCGCGAGGGGATCGATTACTACGGTAGCTCGGTGGTGGCGCTCGACGCGCGCACCGGTCGCGTGGTCTGGAGCTACCAGACGGTGCACCACGACGTCTGGGATCTCGACGTGCCCGCGCAGCCGCAGCTCTTCAGGATCCCGGGGGTGGGCGACGGCCGGCCCGCGATCGCGCAGCCCACGAAGATGGGCTTCCTGTTCCTGCTCGACCGGGAGACCGGCGAGCCCCTGTATCCGGTCGAGGAGCGGCCGGTCCCGCAGGGCGGCGAGGTGGCCGGCGAGTTCCTGTCGCCGACGCAGCCGTTCCCCACCCATCCGCCACCGCTGCACCCCGACGAGATCGAGCCCTGGGGCTTCACGCCGTTCGACCGCGCTGCGTGCCGGCGGCTGCTCGAGAAGTACCGCTTCGACGGCTGGTACACGCCGCCGACGCGCGAGGGGTCGATCCAGATCCCGCACACCGGCGGCGGCATGAACTGGGGCGGCGTCGCGATCGATCCGGTGCGCGGCATCCTGGTGACCAACCAGTCGCACCTGCCGATCATCAGCCAGATCCTGCCGCGGGAGGAGTACGAGGCGCTCGGTCCGGAGTCGGCGGTCTATCCGCTCGAGGCCTATCCGATGCACGGCACGCCCTACGGCATCTATCGCTTCACGCCGCTCTCTCCGCTGGGCGCGCCGTGCAGCAAGCCGCCCTGGGGCACGCTGCAGGGCGTCGATCTGCGCAGCGGCGAGGTGATCTGGTCGAGACCGCTGGGCACGACGCGCGACCGCGCACCGTTCCCCATCTGGGTCGAGCTGGGCACGCCGACGTTCGGTGGCAGCATCACCACCGCGAGCGGCGTGGTCTTCATCGGCGCGACCACGGATCGCTACTTCCGCGCCTTCCACGTCGAGACCGGCGAGGAGCTCTGGCACACCCGCACGCCGTATCCGGCCAACTCGATCCCGATGACGTTCCGCCTGCAGGAGGACGGGCGCCAGTTCGTGGTGGTCGCCGCGGGCGGCAACCCGATCACCGGCCCGGGCGACGCGCTGCTCGCCTTCGCGCTGCCGCGCTGACCGCGCAGCCCGGTCTCAGGGCATGTGCTCGCCCGAGTTGACCAGCAGGGTCTGGCCGGTGATCGTGCGCGCGCGATCGGAGCAGAGGAAGACCACGGCCTCGGCCACGTCCTCGTCCGCCGGCATCTCCTTGATCGCCATGGGCTGCAGGATCTCGGCGAGCACGGTCTCGATCGAGACGCCGCGCTCGCCGGCCTGGGCCTTCACGTAGCCCTCGACGGGCGGGCCCCACATCCACGTGGGAACCACCGTGTTGACGCGGATGTGCTCGGGGCCCAGCTCGCGCGCCATGCAGTACATCGCCGTCAGCAGTGCGCCCTTGGACGACGCGTAGGCGATCTGCGCGCCGGCGGGGGGGCGCGGGGGCAGCAGGCTCGACTGCGAGCCGATCAGCACGACCGCACCACCGCGGCCGCCCATCTGGTCGGCGAACGCGCGCACCACCTGCGTGGTGCCGATCACGTTGATCTCGTGGGTGCGGCGCCACTCCTCGGCGGCGGTGCTGCGCAGATCACCGAACGAGGCGTCGAGCGCAGCCACGCAGGCCAGGGCGTCAGGAGGGCCCAGGCGCTCGGCCGTGGCGCGCGCCAGTGCCGCGCACTGTGCGGGATCGGTGATGTCCGTCGCCTGCCACGCGACGCGCTCACCCGAGGGATCGAGCGCCTGCGCGGTCCGCTCCAGGCGCTCGGGCGTGCGCGCCGCCAGCATCACGCGCGCCCCGTCGCGCAGTGCGAGCCGCGCCACCTCCGAGCCCAGGCCATCGCCCACGCCCACGACCGTGACCGTCTTGCCCTCGAGGATCATCGCCACCTCCGCGGAGCGCAGGGTAGACGTGCCGGCGCACGGGGGACAAGCGCGCTCAGGTCGGGCCGGGTCGCGCGATCGCGTACAGCGAGAGCGTCGCCAGGATCGCGTAGGCCAGCAGGCGCAGCCCCGCCTTGGGGATGCGCCGGCCGAGCCAGAGGCCGGGCGCGAAGCCCAGCAGGCCCAGCGGTGCCAGCAGCAGCCCCAGCCCGAAGGCACGTGGCACCTCGGAGCCGAAGCGGAGCCAGAGCAGCGCGGTGACGGCCGGTGCCATGCAGGCGAAGAGCAGCAGGATGGCGCTGCGGCTGCGCTCGTTGCCCCAGGTATGCGCCATCACCCAGAGCACGATCGGCGGGCCGCCCATCCCCGCGGAGCCCGACATGAACCCGCCGCTGAGCATGGCCGCAAGGGTCCAGCCGCGTCCGACGTGCTCTCGCGGCCGGGCGCGCCAGGCGAGCTGTACCAGCAGCAGCGCCAGGATCAGCGCACCGTACGCCTGCCGGGTGCGCGCGGGCCCGAGCTCCGCGAGCTCCGCCTGCGCCATCACGCCCAGCGGCATCGCGAGCGCCGGAAGCCAGGCCAGCGGCAGCAACCCGCGCCAGTCCACGTGCCTGCGCATCTGCGCCAGGCCGTAGGCCGACTGCACGAGGGTCGTGGCGACGCAGATCGGGATGGCGACCCAGGACGGGTGCCCGAGCCAGAGCAGAAGCGGGATCGAGAACATGCCCAGCCCGAAGCCGGCCATGGCCTGGATCACCGATCCCGCGAGCAGGACGGAAACGACGGGAACCAGGTCGGCGATCTCCACGCGCCGCGGACCTTAGCAGGACGCGGCGCGGCCGGGACGCCGGACGCTCAGTCGCCGTGGGTGGCGGACGCTCCCCAGGGCTGGTGGCGGTGGTAGCGCACGGTCGATCCCGCGTAGCTGACGCGCGCCGTGGAGACGCCGGGATCGACGCCGTCCGGGAGCGCTACCTCGAAGCCCGTGCTGTTGCCCGGCGAGACCATGGGCACGCGGATCTCGGCCCGCGCGCCATCGATCTCCAGCGCCAGGCGCAGGTTCACGTGCCGGACGGCCGAGGCGTTGATCACCCGCCCGGACAGGCGGCCGTCGCGCCGCTCGAGCCCGACGAGCATCAGGTCCTCGTCGATTCGCTGCACATCCGCCGAGCCGAGATCGACCTCGCCGCCGGCGCTCGCGGGTGCCGACACCGCGGGCAGGGCCGGCGGAGCGGGAGCCTGCGCGCGCGGGCGCCGCGGGGGAGCGGCCTGCGGCTCCGCCTCCTCGCTGATCACGTGCGTGCGCTCGTCCTCGCGCAGCACCATGAACGGACCCGTGGCTCCGGCGAGCATCGCGATCGACGCCGCCCGGTCGGGCGTGTGCAGCTCGAGGGTCCCGCCGGTCTCGAGCGCCGACAGGCGCACGGTCTCGCGCGCACCGCTCAGGGTCGGTGAGCTCATCGACAGGGTCAGGGGCTCCCGGGCGCCGTCCTCGTCGAGCACGCGTCCGAGCGAGGCGATCTGCAGCCCGCGCTCGTCGATCATGCGCAGCGCGCCGCGCACGGTGAGCTCGTCCACGACCAGCTCGTCGAAGACGGCCATGGGCATGGCGCTCTCGCTGCCCCCACGATCGCCCGTGCCGGCCACGCCGGCGGCCGCGATCCCGCAGACCGCACCCATCACCGCCATCCAGCGCACCGACACGGAGCGTCGCGAGCGCTCGAGGGCGTCGATCCGGCGCAGCGCGGCGCCGAGCACCGGGTCGGCGCGGTCCAGGTCCACGCTGGCCGGACCGGAGGCACCGGGTCCGGCAGCCGCGGCGTGGCCCGGCCCGGCCTCCGGCACGGGACCAGCGGACGCGTCGGCATGGGGCGAGCGCGGGAGCGCGGGCATGCCCTCGGGCCACAGGCGCCGGCGGGCTGCCTCGAGTGCGGCGTCCTTTTCGGGTCTTTCCGGGGTACGGGTCATGGGATCACCCTCCGGCCCGCTGGGAGAGCAAGCTCCGTGCCCGGATCGGACCTCGCCGGCCGGGCCCGGGACCGGCCGGGAGCGCGCCGGGCGCCCTGCTTGGGAAAACCCGCACCGCGTCCTGCCGGTGCGCTGCGCGGCGGCTGCCGCCGTGGGCCCCTCAGCGCATGCGGCGCCAGACCATGTCGGTCCCGGTCGCCGGGTCCAGCCACTCCGCTGGGCTGCGCTGGTCGACATGGCCCATCAGGCCGCGGTACGTGCCGTAGCCGACCAGCTCGCGCAGGCGCGGGGTGAAGCGGGCGACGCGCTCGCGGGGCAGGGCGAGCAGCTGGCACTCCTCCTGACGCAGGAAGCCCGCGCAGTAGTTCGCCACGATACCCATCCGTGCGGAGGGACCGGTGTTGGCGGCGCCCCCGTGCCAGAGACTGCCGTGGTAGACCAGCACGCTGCCCGCGGACATCTCGGCCTGCTCGAACCGCGGCTCCTCGCCGCGCCGCGGGTTGCGGTCACCGCGGTGCGAGCCCGGCACCAGGCGCGTGGCGCCGTTCGCCCGCGTGAAGTCGGTCAGGGCCCAGATCGCGGTGCAGGTGATGGGGCCGTGCGGCTTGGGCAGGCCGATCGAGCCGTCGTCCGCGTGGAAGGGCTGATCGGTCTCGCCCGGGCCCATCTCGATGGCGGTCAGCGACGACAGCAGGCACTCGCGATCCAGCACGGCCTCGATCACGGGCAGCACCGCCGCGTGCACCGGGACCCGCTCGAACAGGGCGTCGCGCGCCAGCAGATTGAAGATTCGCCGGGTGTGCTCGCCCAGGAAGGTGTTGCTCCCGCGGGGAACGGAGAGCTCCTCGAGCAGCGCCTCGATGCGCGCGACCAGCTCGCGCACCAGCGCCGCCTCGATCACGTCCGGCAGGATCGTCCAGCCGTCGCGCACGACGGCACCCGCTCTGGCCTCGGCCGGGATGCTCATCCCGGATGTATACTACGCGGCTGCATGCTCGAGCTGCGCGGCATCGTCAACTTCCGCGACGTGGGCGGCCACGAGACGCGCCGCGGGGGGCGCGTGCGTACCGGCCGCGTGTTTCGCAGCGGTCACCTGGCGGGGGCCACCCCGGAGGACCTCGAGGCCCTGACCCGGCTGGGGATCCGCACCGTGATCGACCTGCGCACGGGTAGCGACATGGAGGGCGACGGCGGCCACCGGCTGCCCGCCGGGGCGAGCCGCCTGCACCTGCCGATGGGCGATCCGGCCCGCGCCGCGACCGACATCCGGGATCTGCTCTTCGGCTCCGACCGCGAGCGCATGGCGGCGCGGCTGGGCGGGGGCCAGGCGGTGCAGATGATGACCGAGTCGGCGGCCGCGCGGGTCCCCGAGCGACGGCCGGCGTACGGCGAGATGGTGCGCTGCCTGGCGCGGAAGGAGTCGCTCCCGGCGGTCGTGCACTGCTCGGCCGGCAAGGACCGGACGGGCTGGGCGGCGTCGCTGCTGCTGCTCGCGGTCGACGTGCCCGAGGAGGCCGTGATCGCGCACTACGTCGAGAGCGAGCACCACCGGCGCGACGAGACGCGGCGCGCGCTCGAGGGCATGCCCGAGGGCGTCGAGCACGACTGGGTGCGCCCCTTCTTCGAGTGCCGCCCGGAGTACGCCCGGGCCTCGATCGACGCCATGCGCAGCGGCTGGGGCGACGTGGACGGCTACCTCACCCGGGGCCTGGGCGTGACGCCTGGCGAGGTCGAGCGCCTGCGGGCGCTGCTGCTGGACTGATCCGGGTCCGGCGTCAGTCGCGGGGCGAGACGCCCGCCGACGGGTGGCCCGCCATGATGCCGCCGTCGGCGACGAACTCGGCCCCGGTCGAGTAGGAGCTCTCGTCGGAGGCGAGGAAGAGCACCAGCCGCGCGATCTCGACGGGCTGTCCGACTCGCGAGATGGGCAGGCTGGCGTAGAGCGAGCCCTTGTCCACGCTCTCGAACTCCGGACCGTTGATCATCTCCGTGTCCACGGCGCCGGGGTGCACCGAGTTCACGCGGATGCCGTAGCGGCCGAGCTCGAGCGCGGCGGTCTTGGTCATGCCGCGCACGGCCCACTTGCTCGCGCTGTAGCCGATCACCCCGGGCACGCCCTCCAGGCCGGCGTTCGAGGAGATGTTGACGATCGAGCCGCCTCCGGCGTCGCGCATCGGGGCGATCGCCGCGCGCATGCCCAGGAACACGCCGACCTGGTTGACGGCGATCACACGCTCGTAGTCGGCCAGCGAGGTCTGCTCGATCGGCGAGGCGTGCACGACCCCGGCGTTGTTGACCAGCACGTCGAGCTTGCCGAAGGCCTCCACGGCGGTCCCGACCGCGCGCGCCCAGTCGTCCTCGCGGCGCACGTCGAGCCGCACGTAGCGCGCCGCCTCGCCCAGCCCGGTGGCGAGCGTGGCACCTGCCTCGTCGAGCACGTCGGCCAGCAGCACGCGGGCGCCCTCGGACACGAAGAGCCGCGCCTCGGCCTCGCCCTGGCCGCGCGCCGCTCCCGTGATCAGCGCCACCTTGCCGTCGAGGCGGCCCATCAGCAGCGCACGGGCAGCGACTCGAAGCCGCGAAGGAACTCCGAGGGCATGAAGACCGCCTCGCTCTCGAGGACCTCGTAGTGCGGCAGGCGCGCGAGCAGCTCCTCGAGCATGATGCGTCCCTCCATGCGCGCCACGTGGGCCCCCAGGCACATGTGCTGGCCGTGCCCGAACGACAGGATGCGCGGGGCGTCGCGCTCGATGTCGAAGCGGTCGGGATCGGTGAACTCGCGCTCGTCGCGATTGCCCGAGGGCCACAGGAAGAGCACGGCCTGCCCCGGCCGCAGCAGCTCGGCGCCGACCTCGATCTCCTTGGTCACCACGCGGCCCAGCATCTGCGTGGGCATGTCGTGGCGCGCGATCTCCTGGAACGCGGCGCTCGCGCGCTGCGGCTCGCGCGCGAGCAGGGCGCGCTGCTCGGGGTGCTGCCAGAGCCGCTGGGCCCCGGCCGCGAAGACCTTGGGCAGCGTCTCGGTGCCCCCGATCAGCAGCATCTGGGCGTGGGCGGCGATCGCTGCGTCCTCGAGACCGAGGCCCGCGAGCAGTCCGATCACGTCTTCGCCGGGGGCTCCCCCCCGCCTCCGCCGCCCGACGTGGTCGATCATGTACGCAGTGAGCTCGCCGATCGCCTCGAAGCCCGCCGGGGTGATGCCGGCCTGGCCCGGCTCGCGGTGGAAGAAGCTCGCGACCAGTCGCGCGAGCATGTCCGCGTCGCTCTCCGGCAGTCCGATGATCCTGGCGGCCACGCGCACGCTGATGCGCAGGCCGAAGTCGTTCAGCAGGTCCCCGCCGCCCTTGCGCGCGAGGGCCTCGACGTAGCGGCGCACGATCTCGCGCGTGTCCGGCTCGAGACCTGTGACGAACCCGGGCGTGAACAGACCGCGGATACCGGCCCGCACGTGGGTGTGCTCGGGGGGGTCCATCAGCGCGAGCATGTCGATCGCCGGGTTCGGCTCGCGGCGCGGATCGAGCAGCTGATCGGGCGTCACCCCGTAGCCGGTGGTCAGCGATCGCGACTGCTGCAGCGTGCTCCAGATGTCCTCGAAGCGCGACACGAACCAGGCGTCGAACTCCTCGAGATAGAGCACGGGCTTCTCGTCGCGGAGTCGCCGGTAGAACGGATACGGGTCCGAGAGTACGGGCTCCGCGAACGGGTGATAGTCGAGCATTCGGCACCTCGTCGGGACGGCGCGACAACGTACTGTCCCGACGCCGCGGGCCGCAATCCACAGCCGCCGCGCGGAAAGACAGTTACTGACAGGGTCGCCCTCTGCATGGGAGAGCCGCGGCGCGCCCGGGCAGCACGGTACCACCTGGCGCGTCAGGCGTGCGCGACCGGGATCACCTGCTCGATCAGCTGCCGCGTCTGCTCGAGGCCATCGGCTGCGTCGGCGGCCAGGGGCCGCAGCACGAACTTCGAGATCCCGGCCCGCCGGTAGCGCTCGACCTGGGCGAGGATCTCATCGGCGCCGCCGACCGCGAAGTACGCGTCGGGCTGGACGTCGGACGAGAAGGCCCCGAAGGCGCGCGCCGTGCGCTCGACCACGGGGTCGTCCCAGCTTCCGAAGCGGAACGAGAAGCCCGCACCGTAGTGATCGGGGTCGATGCTCCGGCCCGCGCGCTCGAGCTCGGCGTGGATTGCCTGGACTACCGGCGCCACCTGCTCGGGCGACTGCAGGCCGGCGATCCAGCCCGTGCCGAGCCGCGCCGTGCGCCGGATCGCACCCGGACTGTGGCCCCCGATCCACAGCGGCAGCGGGTCCTGGACCGGCCGCGGCGAGATGCTCACGCCCTCGTAGCGGTAGTGCTCGCCGGCGAAGTCCACCGAGGGCTCCGACCAGAGCCGGGCCATGATCTCCAGGGCCTCGTCGGCACGCCGGCCGCGACCGCGCGTGTCGCGACCGGTGGCGCGCCACTCGGGCAGCTGCGGCGGCCCGATCCCGAACGCCGGCAGCAGGCGGCCGCCCGACAGCCAGTCGATGGTCGCGCACTGCTTGGCCAGCACCAGCGGGTCGCGGAAGCTGACCACGGTGACGCTCATGCCGAACTTCAGGCGCTGCGTGCGGCCGGCCAGCGCCGCCATGGTCGACAGGCTCTCGAGCACGGGCTCGGTCGAGATCAGCCGGTCGCTCTGCCAGAGCGAGTCGACGCCGCCCTCCTCGCAGAGGTCCACCCAGTCCCAGAACGCCGCGGCGTCGCGGAACGGATGGCCCGCCAGGCCCAGGCCGATCCGGACCTTCACGCGTCGAGCTCCGCCATGACCGGCGCGTGGTCCGACGCCGTCATGCCGTCCTGCTTCTTGCGGTACTCGCGGTCGATCTCGACCTCGCGCACGCGGCCCGCCAGGGCCGCGTTGCCCAGCAGGAAGTCGATCCGCAGACCCTGGCGGCGGTGGAAGGCGCCTCCCCGGTAGTCCCACCACGAGAACGCCTGCGCGTCCGGGTGACGGGCCCGGAACAGGTCCTCCCAGCCGGACTCGACCAGCGCCCCGAAGCGCTTGCGCTCGTCTTCGGTGTGGAAGATCTCGCCGGCCAGGCGCTCCTCGTCCCAGGAGTCGATCGCGGCCGGGCAGACGTTGAAGTCCCCGCAGAGCACGGCGGGCGCGTCTCCGCCCGCCAGCGGAGCCAGGTGCCCCGCCAGCGCATCGAGCCAGGCCAGCTTGCGCGGGAAGTCCGCGTGCTCGAGCGTCTTGCCGTTCGGGCAGTAGATCGTGGTGAAGTGCAGGTCCGCCACGCGCACGCCGAGCAGGCGCGCGCCCAGCTCCTGCTGGCCGGGCAGTCCGATCTGCAGGGGCTCGGGCTCCAGCGGCTCCCGGGCCAGGACCGCCACCCCGTTCCAGCTCTTCTGGCCGTGTGTCACGGCGCGGTAGCCGAGACCGGCGAAGACCTCGTGCGGGAACTGCTCGTCGGTGAGCTTGAGCTCCTGCAGGCCGACCACGTCGGGCTCGCGCGCGCGCAGCCAGTGGGCCACGAAGTCCAGGCGGGCGCGCAGGCCGTTCACGTTCCAGGTGGCAATGCGCATTCGGGGGGGCAGGGTATCACGCGATCGCCGGCGGGTCGGTACACTCGGGTCTCACGCGAGCAGGAGGACCCCGCCATGCCGTTCGGCCGCAAGCCCGCCGCCATGCCCACCCCTGACCAGGCGCTGCCCGGCCGCGCCGCGAGCATGCGGGTCGCCCCGACGCATGCGGTGCTCGGGTCCCGGCTGGAGCCGCCGTTCCCCGAGGACACCGAGCTGGCCCTGTTCGGCCTCGGCTGCTTCTGGGGCGCGGAGCGCTGCTTCTGGCAGACACCCGGCGTGTACAGCACCGCGGTCGGCTACGCGGCGGGGAGCACACCCAACCCGCTGTACGAGGAGGTCTGCTCGGGCCTCACCGGGCACAACGAGGTGGTGCGCGTGGTCTTCCGGCCCGCCGAGATCGGCTACGACGAGCTGCTCCGCGTTTTCTGGCAGGCCCACGACCCCACCCAGGGCCTGCGCCAGGGCAACGACGTGGGCACGCAGTACCGCTCGGGCATCTACACCTACGGCGAGGCACAGCGCCACGCCGCCGAGGCGTCGCGCGAGGCCTACCAGAAGGCGCTGGAGTCCGCGGGCCGTGCCGCGATCACCACCGAGATTCTCGAGGCCCCGGAGTTCTACTACGCCGAGGACTACCACCAGCAGTACCTGCACAAGAATCCCGCGGGCTACTGCGGGCTGGGCGGCACCGGCGTGACGTTCCCCGCCTGAGAACGTCGCGCCACGAGAAAACCCCGCGGCCCATGGATGGGCCGCGGGGTCATTCCGGGGACGGGTCCGGCGGCTGGCGGCTCTAGGCGCGCCGCCGCACCGACCAGCCCGTGACGATCATGCCCAGGCCGAAGAGCAGGGCAGTGCCGGGCTCCGGGATCGGAGTCTCGGACAGGATCCAGCCGTTGAGATGCCCCTCGCGCTGTACCTGTGCGCCGATGTGGGACAGCGATGCGAGGCCGTTCGCGAAGAAGTCCTCGGTCGGCAGACCCAGCTCGACGCCCCAGACCCACTCGTGAACCGCGCCATCGTTGATGGCCGCGAACAGGTCGGGATCCGTGGTGGCGGCGCAGGCGAAGACGCCGCTGCGACCCTGGCAGCCGCGGTTGGACGCGGGGCCGAAGACGCTCGTCCAGACCGCGCCATCCGCGTCGGGCTGGTTCGGCGCATCCAGCAGCATGAAGCTGTCCATGCCGTGGATCCCCACGTCGACCATGTTGATCCATGCGGGATCGATCGAACTCAGATCGCCGTTGTCGAGGATGGGGTCCCCGGTCACCGTCGCGCGGAGCGTCACGGTGACGTCACCGTACGGGACCACCTCGTCCGTCGCGCTCAGCGTGAACAGGATGCCGCCGCCGTAGCCCTGGACGGACCCGGTGATCGTCGCGGCATGCGCGGCCTGCGCAACGCCCAGCAGCAGCGCCGCGGTCAGACCGGCACGAGCCAGCTTGCTCATTTCTCTCGTTTCTCCCTGGTTCCAGCTCGAATGGCTGGGTCGAAATCGGCGGGATACTGGGGAAAGTTCCCTTCGATAGCAAGGATTTCCGGATAGAGTCTCCAGCATCCCCTGAGTCCCGGAGCCGGAACCGCGTGGAGCGGCACCCGGATGCCTGGCAGAGCTGCACCCGGGCTGCGGCGTCCTGCCGGCGGCCGGCGCGGCCGCGTCGACCTCAGCTCTCCAGCAGCGACCGCGCGTAGTCGTCGGGAGCGCGGTAGCCCATCAGCTGGAGCACGGTGGCGGCGAGGTTCGCCAGTCCCGGGCGCTCGAGGTCCGCGCGCAGCCGCAGCTCCAGACCGGGCGCGTACACGTGCAGCGGCACCGGGTTGAGCGTGTGGCTGGTCTTCGCCCGCGGCATGCCGTCCGGATCCGTGCGCGGCTCTCCCGTGCGCGGGTCGAGCTCGTACATCTCGTCGGCATTGCCGTGGTCGGCGGTGACGACCAGTGCCCCGCCGAGTCGCTCGACCGCGGGGATCAGACGCCCGAGCTGCAGGTCGACGGCCTCCACGGCGATGACCGAGGCATCGCGGTCTCCCGTGTGGCCGACCATGTCGCCGTTGGCGTAGTTCACGCGCACGTGATCGGCGGGCGCGGTCTCGAGCTCGGCCAGCAGCCGGTCGGTGATCTCCGCGGCCTTCATCCACGGCCGCTGCTCGAACGGCAGCGTGTCGCTGGGGATCTCGACGTAGCGCTCGAGCGCCTCGTCGAAGCGGCCGCTGCGGTTGCCGTTCCAGAAGTACGTCACGTGCCCGTACTTCTGGGTCTCGCTGATCGCCAGCTGCGAGCGCCCGTTGCGCGCCAGGTACTCGCCGAGCGTGCGATCGATCGCGGGCGGCTCGACCAGGAAGCGCCGCGGCACGTGCAGGTCGCCGTCGTACTGCATCATCCCGGCGAAGGCCACGTCGGGCCGCGGCCCGCGGTCGAAGGCCTCGAGCCGCTCCTGCTCGAAGGCCTGGCTGATCTCGATCGCGCGGTCCCCGCGGAAGTTGAACAGCACCACGGAGGCGCCGTCGCGGATCGGACCGACGGGCTCGTCCCCGTCCACGATCACGAACGCGGGCAGATTCTGGTCGATCACGCCCGGCTGCTCGTCGCGGAACGTCTCGACGGCCTCGCGCGCGCTCGGGAAGCCGCGACCCTCGCCGCGCACGTGCGTGCGCCAGCCCAGCTCGACCATGCCCCAGTCGGCGCCGTAGCGGTCCATGGTGACCTTCATGCGGCCACCCCCCGACGCGATGCGATAGTCGCGGTCCGCGCCGTCGCTCAGCTTCGCCAGCTGCTCCTCGAGCGCGTCCAGGTACTGCAGGGCGCTGGTCTCGGGCACGTCCCGGCCGTCGAGCAGCGCGTGAACCCGCACGCGCCGCACGCCGTCGCGGTCGCAGCGCAGCAGCAGCGCGAAGACGTGATCGATGTGGCTGTGCACGTTGCCGTCGGAGAGCAGCCCGAGCAGGTGCAGGGGCTCTCCGGAGCTCGCGACCCGCGATACCAGGTCGCGCCAGACCTCGCCCTCGAACAGCTCGCCGCTGGCGATGCTCCGCCGCACCAGCTTCGCGCCCTGGTCGAACACGCGGCCCGCCCCCAGCGCGTTGTGGCCGACCTCGCTGTTGCCCATGTCGGTATCGTCGGGCATGCCCACGGCGGTCCCGTGCGCGAGCAGGCGCGTGGTCAGCGCGTGCCCGCCCAGCCAGTCGAGGTGTGGCGTGCGGGCCAGCCAGACCGCATCGGAGGCATCGCGGCGCCCCAGACCGACGCCGTCCATCACGCAGACCACCACGGGTCCGCGAACCCCGGCGAAGCCCGGGTGCCCGGCCAGGGTCCAGCTCACCGGGACGGCTCCCGGACGGCTGCGTGATCGCCGCGCGCCTGCGTCATCGGCCGCAATCCTCGCGGCTCGCCGCGCGCTCCGCCAGCCGCGCGCCGGGGGCCGCGAGGGGCCGCGCCTCGATCACCTCCAGCGGCAGGCCCGAGGCCAGCTCCAGCGAGCGCAGGCGCAGGGCATGGCAGAGCGACGGCACGTCGGAGCGCCAGCGGGGCAGCACGCCGGTGATCGCCAGCTCCTCGAGGGCGCTGAGCGTCAGCAGCACGCTGGCGGCGTGGAAGGGCCAGGCGATTCCGCCCACGACCAGCAGCAGCACGGCGGGACCCATGGCGATGGCGCTGGCCTTGGCGGACCGGGTGTGGAAGCTCGTGGGCCGCCCGTAGCGCGCCAGCCCGACCAGTGTCGGGACCGAGAACGCGACCAGGACCAGGGCGACCCACGGCGCCTGGCCCGAGACGGCATCCGGCCAGAGCCACCAGGCTCCCAGCGGCAGCACGCCCCAGATCAGCAGGTCCCCGGCGCTGTCGAGCTGCGCGCCCAGCGAGCTGGAGACTCCCAGCCGCCTCGCGGCAGCGCCGTCGAGCGCATCGGAGATCAGGGCGGCGGCGAGCGCGGCCAGGAACCACGACGCCAGCCCCAGCCAGGCCAGGGCCACCAGGGCCGGGGCCAGCGCGATCCGCAGGGCGCTCAGTGCGTTGGGCAGGTTGGGCATGGCGGGGTCCTCCTCGGGGGAGCAGGGAGCAACCCTCGTGCCAGGAGCCGGGGGAACGGGATTCAGGGCACTTGCCGGCCCACGCGCGGTCCCGGCCAGCACGGGATGTCCGGGCCCCGGCACCCGGTGCCCGTCTGCGGCGGGCACGCCCGGGCCGGGCGCCACCGGGATGGCACTATACGGAGCCCATGCAGCCCAGCCAGCGCGCCCGCAGCATCCGCACCTCGCCGATCCGCAGCATGACCGTGGCCTGCGAGCGCGTCGGTGGCATCAACCTGGCGCAGGGAATCTGCGACACGCCGGTGCCGGAGCTGCTGCGCCGCGCGGCTCGCGAGGCGATCGACGCGGGCCACAACGTGTACTCGCGCGCCGAGGGCGTGCAGGCGCTGCGCGAGGCGCTCTCGAAGAAGCTGCGACGCCATGGCGGGCTCGACTACGACCCCGACGAGATCGTCGTCAGCAACGGGGCCACCGGCGCGTTCCACGCCGCGGCCATGGCGCTGCTCGAGCCGGGTGACGAGGTGGTGCTCTTCGAGCCGTACTACGGCTACCACCTCAACACCCTGAGCGCCCTGGGCATGGGCGCGCGCGTGGTGCCTCTCGATCCGCCGGACTGGACGCTGGACCTGGCGCGCGTCGAGGCGGCCCTGGGACCGCGCACGCGTGCGATCCTGATCAACACCCCGGCCAATCCCAGCGGGAAGGTCTTCGCGCGGGCGGAGCTCGAAGCGCTGGCCGAGCTGGTCCGCTCGCGTGACCTGCTCCTGCTCACCGACGAGGTGTACGAGCACTTCGTCTTCGACGGGCGCGAGCACGTGTCGCCGGCGGCACTGCCGGGGCTCCGCGAGCGCACGGTGGCGATGTCGGCGCTGTCCAAGACGTTCGCGATCACCGGCTGGCGGATCGGCTGGGCGGCCGCTCCGCGCGCGGTGGCGCAGGCACTCGCGGCGGTCAACGACCTGCTCTACGTCTGCGCACCGACACCGCTCCAGGTCGCGTGCGCGCGCGCTCTCGACGAGCTCGGTGAGGACTACTACGCCGGGATCGCCAGTGAGTACCAGCGCAAGCGCGACCGGCTCTGCGCGGCGCTCGCCGACGCGCGGCTGGAGCCCTTCGTCCCGCAGGGCTCGTACTTCGTGCTGGCGGACACCTCGCGCATTCCCGGCGCCGATGGCATGGCGCGCGCCATGCGCCTGCTCGAGGACACGGGCGTGGCCAGCGTGCCCGGCGAGGCCTTCTTCGAGGGCCCCCGGGCCGACTTCACCACGCGCCTGTGCTTCGGAAAGACCGACGCCGACCTCGAGGAAGCCTGCCGGCGACTGTCGCGCACGGGCTAGCCGGTCGGGTCCTTGGCGCGATGGCCCCCGGTGTGGCGGGCGATCGCCTCGAAGAGCTGGGCGCGCGAGATCGGCTTGGTGATGAAGTCGTCGCAGCCCTGGGCCAGGCAGCGCTCGCGCGTGTCGGCCATGGCGTGCGCGGTCAGGGCGATGATCGGCCCGCTCCAGCCGGCGTCCCGCAGGGCGGCGGTGGCCTCGAAGCCGTCGACCTCGGGCATCTGGATGTCCATCAGGATCAGGTCGAACGGCGCCCCTCGCTCGCGCGAGGCCAGGGCCTCGCGCACGGCGTCGCCGCCGTCGGGCGCGATGCTCACGCGGGCGCCCGCGCGTTCGAGCAGCTGGCGGATCAGGCGCTGGTTGTCGGCGCCGTCCTCGGCGACCAGGACCTCGAGCCCGGCACAGGCCGAGGCGTCCGCGGCCGGCAGCGCCACGGCAGCCCCGGCGCCGCTTCCGGGACTGCCGGTCGGGAGCAGCACCCGGAAGCGGCTCCCGCGCCCGGGCGCGGTGTCGACGTCGATCGAGCCGCGCATCATCTCGACCAGGCGCTGCGTGATGGCGAGGCCGAGGCCCGTGCCCTCCGAGGTCTGCGTCGAGGAGCGGCCGCGCACGAAGGGCTCGAAGAGCTGCCGCACGTCGGTGGCCGGCAGGCCGGGCCCGGTGTCGGCAACCTCCACGAGCACGCGGTCCGGCTCCGGTGCCCCGAGGCGCACGTGCACGTGGCCGCGCTCGGTGAACTTGACGGCGTTGCCGACCAGGTTCAGCAGGACCTGACGCAGCCGCCGCGGGTCGGCGCGGACGATCGCGGCGGTCGGGCCGTCGGCGACCATCCGCAGCTCGAGCCCCTTGCCCTCGGCGCGGACGCGGATGAGCTCGATGACGTCGGCAGCGATCGCGCGGGCGTCGCAGCTGACGATCTCCAGCTCCATCCGCTTGGCCTCGATGCGCGACAGGTCGAGCATGTCGTTGATCAGCTCGAGCAGGTGGGAGCCGTTGAGGTGGATGCGCTCGAGCGCGGCGCGGGCCTCGTCGCTGCCGGCCGGGTGCTCCTCGAGCCTGAGCATCTCGGTGTAGCCGAGGATCGCCGACATGGGCGTCCGGATCTCGTGGCTGACGTTCGCGAGGAACTCGCTCTTGGCCTCGCTGGCCTCGATCAGGGCGCGGTTCAGGTCCACGAGCTGCGCGTTGCGCTCGATCAGCGCGCGATCGTGCGCGCCCAACCGGCGGGCCATCTCGCGAACGGCCTCGAAGAGCGCGCCGAGCTCGTCGTCGCGCCCCTCCGGCAGCGCGACGTCGAACTCGCCGCGGCCGATCCGGCGCGTCGCCTCGCTCAGCTGCTGGATGCGGCTCACCGCCCAGCGCGAGAGCCCCAGGCTCAGCAGCGCGGCGGCGAGCAGCGCGACGGCCCCGCCCATCAGCAGCACCTGGCGGGTGCTCGCCAGGGCGCTGCGCTCGACCGCCAGGGAGCTGCGGGCCCAGAGGCCGAGACCGCCCAGGCTGGTCACCAGCCGCGAGATCCGGCCCGGCGTCTCGGGGACGCTGCTGGCCAGGACGAGCTCTGCCGCCGAGAGCCGCGACCAGAGCTCGAGGCGCGGCCGGCCCAACGGCTCGGCCAGGATCAGGCGTCCCTGGCTGCGCCCGGAGCTCTCGAGTGGCAGCGAGACCGCGGCGTAGCCGGAGTCTCCCAGCGCCAGCAGCCCCACGTGTTCGAATCCGCGCACGCGCTCCAGCAGCGCGTCGGGGCCCGCGTGCGCGACCACGTTCCCGTTGCCGTCGACGAACGCCACCAGCGCCGCGCCCTGCCGGTCGCGGAGCTCGCGGGCATGGTGCTCGAGCGTGGCGGTATCCCCGACACCGAGGCTGGCCCGGAACTGCGGCGTGCCCGCGATCTCGATGGTGCGCTGCAGGAGGGTCAGGAGGTGCTGCTCGATCAGCAGCCCCGCCGAGTTCGCGGCCGCGTCGAGGCGCCTCGCGGCGCCCGACTCGAGCTCGCGTGCGAGCGTGTGGTCGAGGACCGCGATCGTCAGGGTGGTGGACAGCAGCGCGATGCCACAGAGCGCCGCGGCGAGCTTCGCGATCAGCGACCCCTTCACGGGCCGGAGTCCCGCGCGCCCGGTCCTGCACCGATCGTGAGCGCCACGCTCGCGGCCGTGTCGGGCCGCACCTCGAGCGGCCGCACCGTCTCGGGCAGCTCCCATGCCCAGACGCGCAGCCGGTAGCGGCCGGGCGGTACGCGGTCGATCGCGAAGCTGCCGTCGCCCGCCACGATCGTGTGCCAGGGGGTCGGCGCCACCAGGATCCCGGCGTTCATGTTCTCGTGGATCGAGCAGTAGACCTCGACGAAGCCCGGGTGCTCCAGCCGCACGGAGCGGCTCTCGCCGCGCGGGTAGATGCCCAGGTCGAAGTCGTTGGGTCGGGAGTACGAGAACACGTTGTGGTAGATCGCGTCCTCGTTGGGCATGTCGATCCGCTGTCCGGCGGTCACGATCATGAAGCCCGGGTCGAAGCGCGCATGGTCCTGGCGCAGGACGGCGGGCTGCTCGGGGACCGGCCCGGCCCGGCCATCGGCGCGCTCCAGGTACGCCACCAGGGGCCAGACATCGGTCGGGGCCAGGCCCTCGACCGCCAGCTCGACGCGCCCCTCGACACGGCCCGGACCGGCGGCGGCGGCGGCGGCGGCGGCGGGCAGTGCCGTGACGGCCAGAAGCGAGGCGAGCAGCAGCGTGCGCATCCCGCGTAACCCGATCCCGCGCTCTAGAAGTGCACCGAGAGGCCGAGCCCGAGGTAGTCCTTGTCGTCGATCTGGCGTTCGAGCGCGCCGGCACCGCGCACCAGCTCGAACTGGGACCAGGAGTACTCGGCCTTCAGGGTCAGGCCGGGCTGGAGCCGCAGGCCCAGGCCGGCGCTCCAGAGCTCCGCGCGCGCGGTGTTGAATCCGAGGTCGCCGCCGGCATTCATCGCCGGGAGCAGATAGCCCTCGTCGCGATTCCCGCTGCCCAGACTGCTGTAACGCACCGCCACGTACAGCGGCTCGAGCAGGGCGGCGAGGGCGCCCAGGTCGAGGCGGCCCTCTGCGATCCAGTAGCGCAGCTCCCGGTCGTAGCCCGAGCTGCTCCCCGAGTCGATCCCCACGCGCCCGTGTGCGAGCCACAGCCGCCCCCAGCCCGGCGGGCTGAGGATCAGGTCGGCCTCCCAGGCCTCGACGCCGTCGAGCCGCAGGCTCTCCGGGTCGTCCGCGATCGGCAGACCGTCCTGAAAGCTCGTCACGCCGGTGCCCGATCCGAACGGCACCGCGTGCGTGCCTCCCCACTCCAGCGCCGACTCGGCCGCACGGCTGCCGTTGCCCAGCCCGCCGGAGCGGAAGCCGCTCAGGGAGATGCGGGTCCAGGGCAGCGGCGCGGCGCTGAGCTTCGCCACCCACGACGGATCCCCCGAGGTGTTCGCATTGAGACCGTCGTCGCCATTGAGCACGGCGACCTGGTAGCCCAGCCGGCCCTCGGCCAGCGTGCCGTGCAGCATCACGCCCGTGTCCCAGTTGTACGGGGCCGCGGCGGAGTAGCTCAGCAGCGGATTCTCGGCCCGGTCGCGCGAGAAGCGCGAGTACTCCTCGCCGAACGGGATCTCCATCCGGCCCAGGCGCAGGTTGAACGCGCTCGACCCGCCGAGCTCCGCGAACTCGACGTACAGCGAGCCGATCCGGTTCTGCAGGTAGCCGTGGCGGATCACGTCCCACTCGACGTGCAGCGAGGCGGACTCCGCCAGGCGCGCGCCGCCCAGCCGCGGCCGCCAGCCGAGATCGAAGTCGAAGAAGAGCTCGAAGTCCTCGAGCGAAGTGCCACCATCGGCGGCGAAGCTGTCGCTCCCGCCACCCCACTGGATCACCTCGGCGTTTCCCGAGAGCCGCCAGCGCTGCTCCGCCGGCTCGGGGCGGGCATCGACGGCGGGCGCGGGCAGGGCTCCGCGGTCCTCGGCAGCGCGTACGCGATCCTCGAGCTGGGCCACGCGGCGTCGGAGCTCGGAGAGCTCGGACTCGTCCGCGTGCGCCGGGGCCGCCAGGACCAGGGCGCTCAGGCAGGTCGCGATCGCGATTCTCACGGCTGCGCTCCTCTCGATGCGGTGACCCCCAGCCGCAGGTCGACCCGCGTCCGCTCGCCCGCGGGCGCTCGCACCTGTATCTGGTCCGGTGGAAAGCGCGGGTGCCAGACGTGCACCCGGTGCGGGCCCGGCGGAAGGTCCACGAGCGCCCAGTCACCGCGCGCCGAGGTCACCGCGAAGGGCCCCGGCGCCGCGAAGACGACGGCACGCGCGCCCGTGCCGGCCACGAACACGTCGAGCGGACCGGGACCGGGCGCGGCGAGGCGAAGCACGCCGCCGGGCTCGAGCCGCCGCACCAGACCCAGCACAGGGACGCTGATCGCGCGGGGCACGCTGCCGAGATTCGCGATCTCCAGGCGGCCGTGGCTCGAGACGGCGACGCGAGCCGGATCCAGCTCGACCTCGTCGCCGCGGTCGTGCAGCTCGATGCGCGCATCGCGACGCGGCGCGGGAGCGCCGGCCGCGTACACCACCGCGAATCCGGGCCGCACGTAGTCCACCGGGCGGGCCTCGCGCAGCGCGGGCGCCGTGTAGCGCACTCCGGTCGCTCCCGGCGGCAGGTCGGCGTGCGGCTCGAGCGCCACGCGGCCCCAGAGTGTCGCGCTCCCGGCATCCGGAAGCGGCGCGGATGCGCAGCTGATCAGCAGCAGCGCGCTGCAGATACCCCCGGCTCGATGCACCCCCGGACCCCCCACACCGGCGCCGCGGGCATGCACCCCGAGCGCGCCTCGTGTGCAGCTATCGGCCCGGGGCAGGCCGCACTGAAAGGAGGGGGCCGGTGGGCAGGAGCGCCCGGCACCGTCAGGAGCCGTCGGCGCCGGGCGTCAGAGACCGCCCTGGCGCTGGCCGACCCGGCACCGCCCCGGGCCGTAGGTGCGGGTTCCGGCGCTCAGCGCCGGCGGCCGAAGAGCTGCGCCACGACCGCGGTGTGCGTCGGCGCGTCGTCCTCCAGCCGGTGCAGTCGGGGCAGGCTCGCGACCAGGGCCTCGAGCTGCTCGCGCGCGGGAGGCTCCATGTAGTCGAAGCGGATCATCACGCGCTCGGCGCTGCGCTCCACGTGGGCCTCGATCAGGAAGGGCTCGTCACTGGCTGCACCGTGCAGCGCCAGGCGCACAC
>JAJDAJ010000051.1 GCA_029261925.1 Deltaproteobacteria bacterium
CCCGCGCCCCGCCCCGCCCCCCGCCCCGCGCGGGGGGGGGGGGGGGGGGGGGGCGGCGCGGCCCCAGCGCGCTCAGAAGTTCTTGGGCAGTCCCAGGCCGCGACGCGAGATGATGTTCTTCTGGATCTCGCTGCCCCCGCCGCCCACGGTGTCGATCACCGTGTAGCGATAGGTGCTCTCGGCACGGCCCTTCATCGGCGCGTCGTCGGTGCGCACGCGCAGCTGGCTGCCGGGGCCGCCGATGTCCATCGAGTCGTTGGCGAGCTTCTGCGAGAGCGTCGTGGCGAAGAGCTTGTACATCGACGCCTCGATGGTCGGCGGCTTGCCGCCCTTGCTCGACTGCGCGACGAAGCGCAGCCCCAGGCAGCGCGTGACCTCTCCGTGCGTGACCAGGTGCGCGATCTTCTGGCGCACGATCGGATCCTCGCGCAGCGGCTTGCCGTCCTTCGTCGCGGTCTTCACGTAGTCCACCAGGAGCTTGATGCGCGCCTCGATCGGCGAGTAGGTGAACATGGTGAAGCGCTCGAGATCCAGCGCCTCGGAGATGTACTGGAAGCCGCGGTTCAGCTCTCCGACGCGATAGTCGTCACTGACGTACACGTCGTTGAAGTACACGGCATTGGTGATCTCGTCGCCGATCGTCGGGATCCCCTGCACCTCGAGGCCCGGGTGGTCCATCGGGACCAGGAAGAGCGTGATGCCACCGTGCTTGTCGTCCTTCTTGGTGCGCGCGCCGACCCAGTACCAGTCCGCGAAGTGCGCGGACGTGGTCCACATCTTCTGACCGTTCAGGCGCCAGCCGTCGCCGTCGCGCTTCGCCTCGAGCTGCATCGCGGCCGCGTCGGAGCCGGCCTGCGGCTCGCTGTAGCCGACCGCGAACTCGATCTCGGCGTTGAGGATCTTCGGCAGGAACTCGGCCTTGAGCTTGTCGCTGCCGTGCCGGATCAGCGTCTTGCCGATGATGCCGACGCCCTTGCCGATCTGCGGCGCGCCGACCTGGGCGAGCGCTTCGTTGAGCAGGTACTCGTACACGCCCTCGCCGTCCTGGCCCCCGTACTCCGACGGCCAGGTGATCCCCAGCCAGCCCTGCTCGGCGATCTTCTTCATCAACGCGCGGCGCTTCGGCGTGTCGCAGATCTGCGCCATGTTCTCGCGCGTGACGTCCATCACCTCGGGATCGTCGTTCTCCCGGATGAAGCTGCGCACCTCCTCGAGGAACGCGCTCTCGGCCTCGCTGAACTCGAAATTCACGGCGACTCCTTCCGGCGGGCGGGACCGCGGAGGTCCCCGGGCGGCCGCAACATATCATATGAACGTTGTTCATCCAGCTATACTCGGCCCCTTTCCGGCCGCGCCGCGCGTCCCCGCGGGCGCTTTCGGGGATCTTTCGAGGAGGCTCATGTTCCGCATCGACCAGACCCGTCACCCGGAGCGCGCGCGCTGGGGCAAGCCCCTCGAGGGCGTCCGCGTGCTCGCGATCGAGCAGATGCAGGCGCTGCCGCACGCCACCCAGCTGATGGCGCAGCTCGGTGCCGACGTCGTGAAGGTCGAGCACCCGGTTCACGGAGAGTCGGGGCGGGGTGCGCGGCCCGCGGTGACCGACGAGCAGGGCCGCCAGGTCGGCGCGACGTACCTGCGCAACAACCTCGGCAAGCGCAGCATCGGGATCGACCTCAAGCAGCCCGAGGGCGTCGAGCTGATCAAGCGCCTCGTGCCCCGCTTCGACATCGTGGGCGAGAACTTCAGGCCCGGCACGCTGGCCCGGCTCGGCCTGGGCTACGACGTGCTCGGCGAGATCGACCCGCGCGTGATCCTGGTCTCGGTCTCGGGCTTCGGCAATCTCGTCGAGAGCCCGTACGCCTCCTGGCCCGCGTACGCGCCGATCGCCGAGGCCATGGCGGGCTTCCTCGAGATGGCCGCGGGCCCGGAGGCGCCGCTGCGCCTGAACACCTACGGCGCCCTGGGCGACATCGGCACGGGACTGTTCGCCGTGATCGGTGCGCTCTCGGCGCTGCAGCACCGCCAGCGCACGGGTCTCGGCCAGCACGTCGACGTGGCCATGTTCGACGCCATGGTCACGATGGCCGACCTGGTGCCGTTCATGCCCTCGGTGGGCGGACCGATGCCGCGCGAGGGCGGCTTCGGCCTGATCGAGGGCTTCCGCTGCAAGGACGGCCGCTTCGTGATCGAGGTCATCCGCGAGCACCAGCTCGAGGCCCTGGCGGGGCTGCTGGACCGGCCCGACTGGCTCCAGGATCCGCGCCTGGCGCGACGTGAGGACTGGGACCGGCACGTCGACGACGTGTTCCGGCCCGCGATCGAGGACTGGGCCGCCGGCAAGACCAAGCTCGAGGCCTGCGACGCGCTCTGCCGCGCCGGCGTGGCGGCGGGCCCGTCCAACACGGCCGCCGACCTGTACCGCGACCCGCACGTGGAGGCGCGCGGCATGCTGCTCGAGGTCGAGCGACCCGACGGCGAGCCCCCGTTCGTCGTCAGCGGCAATCCGGTCAAGCTGTCGCGCACGGCAGAGGGTCCGCTGCGCAGCTTCCCGCGCCTGAACGAGCACACCGACGAGGTGCTGACCGAGAGCCTCGGCCTCGACAGCGACACCCTCACCGACCTGCGCGAGCGCGGCGTGATCGGCTGACGCCTCGGCCGCCGCGCATCTCCGGGCGCCGCGCCAGCTTTGCTGCACCCTGCCGAGAGCCACCGCGGGAGGGCAGGCCCAACCGACCCGGGAGGTCGGGGCCGGCGTGCGGCTCGTTCCGGCGGACGATTGGGAAACGCGCGCGAAGCGCGCGAAGGGCTCCCACCTCGGCCGAGGGAGCGAGCCGCACGCCGGCCCGTTTCGTCAGTAGCTCTGGGGCAGACCGAGCCCGCGGCGCGCGATGATGTTCTTCTGGACCTCGCTGGTGCCCCCGCCGATCGTGTCGACCACGGTGTAGCGGTACGAGCGCTCGAAGCGGCCGCCGACCGGGGCGTCGGCGGCGCCGACGCGCAGCGTGCCCCCGGCGCCCATCATGTCGAGCGCCTCGCGCGCGACGTGCTGGCCCAGCTCGTTCATGTACAGCTTGTACATCGACGACTCGATCGTCGGCACGCGATCCTTGAGGGCCTCGCTGATCACGCGACGCTGCAGCATTCGCGCGCACTCGAGGCGCGCGTGGATCTGCGCGATGCCGCTGCGGACCACGGGATCCTCGCGCAGCGGCCGGCCGTCGCGCGTCGCCGTCCGCACCCACTCCGTGAGCGCCTGGACCTTCATCTCCAGGGGGCCGATGGGCATCATGGCGAAGCGCTCCAGGTCCAGGGCCTCGCAGATGTACCTCCAGCCCCGGTTCAGCTCGCCGACGACGTAGTCGTCGCTCACGAAGACGTCGTCGAAGAAGACCTGGTTGGTTCGCTCGTCCCCGATGGTCCAGGTCGGCTGGATCGTCAGGCCCGGGTGAGTCATCGGCAGCAGGAAGAGCGTGATCCCCCCGTGCTTCGACGCGGTGTCGGTGCGTGCGCCGAGCCAGTACCAGTCCGCGAAGTGCGCCGAGGTGGTCCAGATCTTGGTGCCGTTCAGGCGCCAGCCCCGATTCTCCTCGTCGCGGGTCGCCGCAAGCGACATCGCGGCCGCGTCGGAGCCGGCCTGCGGCTCGGAGTAGCCGATCGCGAACTCGATCTCGCCGCGGATGATCTGCGGCAGGAACTCCGCCCTGAGCTTCTCGCTGCCGTGGCGGATCAGGGTCTTGCCGACGATCCCGACGCCCTTGCCGGGCTGCGGCGCGCCGTGGCGCGAGAGCGCCTCGGTCAGCACGAAGTCGAACAGGCCGCTGCGCTCCTGGCCCCCGTACTCCGCGGGCCAGGACATCCCCAGCCAGCCGCGCTCGGCGAGCTCGCGCATGAACGCACGCTTGGGCGGCGTGTCGACGGTCTGCGAGAGCTGCTCGGGGGTGGGATCCATCACCTCGGGCGAGCGGCGTCCGGCGAGGAACTGCTCGACCTCCTTCTCGAACCCCTTCTCGGCCTCGCCCAGCTCGAAGTCCATGCTCGCTCCGTGGCCCCGATCTCAGTCCCGGTTCGCCCAGCCCGCCTCGCACGGGCACGTGAAGACCACGCGCAGCTCCATCCGCGCGTGCAGCCAGCGCCCGTCCACGCGCCGGTACTCGTCGTGCTCGGCCTCGAGCGAGTGCACGCCCGCCTCGGACTGCTCCAGGGTCGTGGTCACGCCCGATTGGTGGCACGGCGGATCCAGGGCGTCAACCAGAGTGAGCCCGGATACCATCGGGCGCATGCCGCCGGACGCCCCGAACTGCAATCGCGACCTGCTGCTGGCCTACACCCTGCCCTACCTCGCCTACGGAGGTATCGGCCTGCTGGCCGGCCCCGCACTGGGCCCGCAGGGGACGTACGCGGCGCGGCTGCTGATCGTGGGCGCCCTGCTCGCCTGGGGCTGGCGCCGCTACCAGCCGCTGCGCGGCCCCGGATCTCCGGCGGTCTCGATCGCGGTCGGGGCGCTCGCCGGCGTGCTGGGACTCGCGCTCTGGATCGCCCTGCTGCGACCCTTCGCCGATCCGGCCGCGCCGGCCTGGGAGACCGGAGACTGGGCCTGGCGCCTGGCCGGCTCCACGCTGCTGCCGCCGCTGATCGAGGAGCTCCTGCTGCGCGGCTGGGTCCTGGGCGTGGGGGTCGAGTTCGACCGGGCGCGGCGCGCCGGGGCGGCCGCGCCACTCGCCGTGGCGCTCGACGGGCGCTCGGTGCAGCGGCTGGAGCCCGGCGCCTGGACCCCCCTGGCGGTGGCCCTCTCGACCGTGATCTTCGCACTCGGCCACGAGGTCGCCGCCTGGCCGGCCGCCGTCGCCTACGGTCTGCTCATGTGCGGCCTCTGGATCGCTCGCCGGGACCTCCTATCCTGCATGGCCGCGCACGCGGTCACGAACGCGCTGCTCGCCCTCTGGGTGCGGCAGACCGGCGAGTGGGGTCTGTGGTGAGCGTCGAGATTCCCGGCAAGTACGCACCCGAGCGCGCCGAGCGCGACTGGGCACGGGTCTGGGAGGAGCGCGGTCTGTACCGCTGGGACCCGGAGCGTCCGCGCGAGCAGACCTACGTGGTGGACACGCCGCCGCCGACCGTCTCGGGCTCGCTGCACGTGGGGCACGTGTTCAGCTACACGCAGCAGGACCTGATCGTGCGCTACCAGCGCATGCGCGGCATGAACATCTGCTACCCGATCGGCTGGGACGACAACGGCCTGCCGACCGAGCGCCGCACGCAGAACGTCTTCGGGGTGCGGCCGAATCCGAGCCTGCCCTACGACCCCGACTGGAAGCCACGTCGCGACAAAAGCAAGAAGGAGCCGGTCGAGGAGATCTCGCGGCGCAGCTTCGTGGAGGCCTGTGGCCTGGTCTGTGCCGAGGACGAGAAGGCGTTCGAGGAGCTCTGGCGCCGCGTGGGCCTGTCGGTGGACTGGTCGCTGGCGTACGCCACGATCGACGAGCACTGCCAGCAGATCTCGCAGGCGTCCTTTCTCGACCTGATCGAGCGTGGCCAGGTCCGGCACGAGCTCGCGCCGACCATGTGGGACGTGGACGACCGCACGGCCGTCGCGCAGGCCGAGCTCGAGGACCGGGAGAAGCCAGGCGCGTACCACGACGTGCGCTTCGCGATCGAGGGCGGCGGCGAGTTCGTGATCTCGACCACCCGGCCCGAGCTGCTCGGCGCCTGCGTGGCCGTGGTCGCACACCCCGACGACGAGCGCTACCGCGAGCTCTTCGGCCGCCGCGCCATCACGCCGCTCTTCCACGCGCCCGTGCCGATCATGCCCGCGGCCCACGCCGATCCCGAGAAGGGCACGGGCATCCTCATGGTCTGCACCTTCGGCGACATCATGGACGTCGAGTACTGGCGCCAGGAATCCCTGCCCACGCGCCAGCTCGTGGGTCTCGACGGCCGCATCCGCGCGGTCCGCTACGGCGAGGCACCGTTCGAGACGCTCGACCCGGAGCGCGCGAACGCGACCCACGCCGAGATCGAGGGGCTCGGCGTGAGCCAGGCGCGCAGGAAGATGGCCGAGCTCCTGGCCGTCGACGGCTCGGCCGTCGACGGCAGCGGACCCGCGCTCGTCGGCGAGCCGCAGCCGATCACGCACCCCGTCAAGTTCTACGAGCGCGGCTCGCGACCGCTCGAGTTCGTGCCCACGCGCCAGTGGTTCGTGCGCCTGCTCGACCACAAGCAGGAGCTGATCGAGCAGGGCCGCCGCATCGAGTGGCACCCGGCGCACATGCGCGCCCGCTACGAGAACTGGGTCGAGGGCCTCAACCAGGACTGGTGCATCAGCCGCCAGCGCTACAGCGGCGTGCCGATCCCGGTCTGGTATCCGCTCGACGACGCCGGCGAGCCCGATCACGAGCGACCCATCTTCGCCCTGCCGGAGCAGCTCCCGGTCGATCCCATGAGCGCGGCGCCGCCCGGCTTCGACGAGAGCCAGCGCGGCAAGCCCGGCGGGTTCGTCGGCGAGGCCGACGTGATGGACACCTGGGCCACGTCGTCGCTGACACCGCAGATCACCAGCCACTGGTCGATCGACCCCGTGCGTCACGCTCGCCTGTTCCCCGCCGACCTGCGCCCGCAGGGCCACGACATCATCCGGACCTGGGCCTTCTACACGATCGTCAAGGCCTGGATGCACCACGGCGAGGTGCCGTGGCGACACATCGCGCTGAGCGGCTGGATCCTCGATCCGGACCGCAAGAAGATGAGCAAGTCCAAGGGCAACGTGGTCACGCCCGAGGGACTGATCGACGAGCACTCGGCCGACGCGGTGCGCTACTGGGCGGCGCGCGCGCGGCTCGGCGTGGACACCGCCTTCGACCCCAAGGTCTTCAAGAACGGGCGGCGGCTCGCGACCAAGATCTTCAACGCCAGCCGCTTCGTGCTCATGCAGCTCGACCGCGTCGGCGAGACCTCGACCCGGGCCATCGAGCACCCGCTGGACCGGGGTCTCGTCGCGCGCCTGCACGACGTGCTGCGGCGCGCGACGGACGCGTTCGAGCAGCTCGACTACGCCGGCGCCCTGGCCGCGACCGAGGATGCCTTCTGGGACTTCTGCGACAACTACGTCGAGCTGGTCAAGTCGCGCTCCTACGCCGACGAGGACGGGCCGGGGCGCCGCTCCGCGGCCGCGACCCTGCGCCTGGCGCTGCGCGTCTTCCTGCGCCTGTTCGCTCCCTTCCTGCCCTTCGTGACCGAGGAGGTCTGGTCCTGGCGCTTCGCGGGCGACGGCGCCTCCATCCACGAGGCCACCTGGCCGGAGCCGGCCGAGCTCGAGCCCGCGAGCGCGGACGCTGCCGACGCGCGCGCCTACGCCGCGGCCGTCGAGGTCAGCCAGAAGATCCGGGGCGCCAAGACGCGGGCGCAGCGCAGCCTGCGCTGGGAGGTGGCGCGGCTCGAGGTCCGCGGTGCCCCCGACGACGTCGAGGCGCTGCGCGGCGTGCTCGCCGACGTGCTCGCCACCGGCACCGCCACGGGCGCGTGCGAGCTCGCGTCCGGCGACGCGCCCGAGAGTGAGCGCTTCAGCGTCGAGGTGGAGCTGGCCCCCGGGGACTAGGGGACGCGGCCGCGCGTCAGCCGCGCCGCAGCAGACCCGTCAGGCTCGTCAGGGTCTGCCCGACGCGATCCCCGGCGCCGACCAGGCGCGAGAAGAGCACGCCGCTGGGCGTGTCGTCGTCGGAGACGCCGGCGCCCAGGTCATCGATCGCCGGCAGCTGCTCCACCAGCGCGCGCAGGCGCGGCTCGCAGCCTTCCTCGATCCACTCGAAGCGCAGCGCGATGCCCGCGTCACCGGCGTCGCGCACGACCACCCCGCCCACGTGGAAGGGATGCTGGCCGGGCTCGTCCTCGAGCGCGATGCGTACCATCTGTCCCAGCTCGAGCTCGGCGTGGTCGTCGATGCACATTCCGCCCATCGAGAGATTGCGCCCGACGATCAGGCAGCTGTCGTCCTCCTGGGCCCAGGCCAGCACCGCCTGCAGGTACACGCTGCGCCTCTCGCGCTCGGACAGGGCCGGAGCTCCGTCCGCGGAGTCGTCGGAACGCGGGTCCGCACCGGCCCCCTGCTCGAGGCTCGGCGGGCCGGTCATCAGCCGCTCGATCAGCCGCGCGACGAGCTTGCACTGCGCCATGCTCAGCGGCTCGAAGCGCAGCGCCATGGCGGCCTCACCCGGCGGCCCCGATTCGAGCAGCGCATCCTGCGCGCGCAGCACCACCGCCGGGAGGTCCACGGGCTCGCGCACCAGGGGCTCGGCGAGGCAGAGGGTCAGCCGGGCCCCCTTGACCATGCTGACCGGCGCGAAGATGCGCGCGCCGCGTGCGGACAGGTCGACCAGCGTGGCCTGGCGCCTCCGCCAGCCCGAGCGATACGTGACCGGGTGGCCGACCACCACGCGCGGCACGCGGCGCAGGTCCTCGCCGCGGAACAGGGCCCGGGTGATCAGCTGGCGCAGTGCGGTGGGGTGCACCGGCGTGCGGACGAGGTAGTCGAAGCCCGCCCCGATCAGCTGCTGGCGCCGGGCGAGGGACTCGCGCGTCGCCAGCGCGATCCAGACCGGCCGCGGGCCGGAGCCGCGGCGCAGGGGCCGCTCGAGGGCGTCGGCGGTCGCGCGGGCCACGCTGCACACCAGCAGCCGCGCGGGCTCGAGACCGTCGGGCCGTGGACCGTCCTTGTCGCGGTCCTCGAAGTCCACCCCGAGCTCCCAGAGGACCTCGCGAGCCAGCCCCAGCTCACCGTCGTCGACGATCGCGACGTCCGCCATGGGCTCCCGTCCGGGGCTCCCCGAGCGCCGGCTAGCGGCGCGTGCGGAAGCGGTCCCCGACGACCAGCTCGGTCGTGGACTTGGTGACCAGTGCCAGCGAGGTCCGGTCGGCGGCACGGATCACGAACGCCTCCCCGATGATCGCATCGGGCACCAGGACCTTGGTCAGCGTCATGGGGTCGCGCACCTCGCGACCGGCCCGGAAGAGCTCGAAGCGGCGACCCGGCTCGACGCCCTCGCGCATTCCCTGGTCCAGCAGGACCAGATCGCCCTGGCCGCTGCGCAGCCGGTAGGTCTGGTAGGCCACGATCTGCCCCTCGAGGGGCTCGTCGGAGAAGACCTCGCGGACCCGCTCGGGCTGCTCCTGATAGCGCATGATCCGGTCGCCGGGCTGGATCTCGGCGTAGGCGCTGCTGATCTCGAGATACGACGCCTCGCTGTGCACCTCGGCGAGCTCGCCGATGCCGAGCACCTCGACGAAGTACCCGAGCATCTCCCCGGTGTCGGGGTGCAGCAGGCGGCGGCGCACGCGGAAGAGCGTGAAGACGTCGCCCACGTGGCCCTGCCCCTCGCCGAGGCTCACGATCGTGCGCTGTCGCTGCGACGACCAGTAGCTCGGCCGGTGGGTTCCGATCACGGCCGCCGTCCCGCGGGCGTACTCCTCGGTGTCCACGAAGGCGTAGCGGTGAGCCCCCTTGAGCTCGACGTAGCGCTCGATGGTCGAGTCGCTGGAGTCCAGCGCGGCGAACGGGTCGGGGCGCGGCGCGGGCTCGGCGGGCTGCGGCGGGACCGCCGGCACGGCGGGCGCGGCGGGGGCCGACCCGGCGCCCTGATCGGCGGCAGCGCGCATGAAGCGGGCCGCCTCCTCGGGCGTGAGCTTGCGCATCTCGCCCTCGGTGATCCAGATCAGATCGCCGGGGTAGATGCGGTGCGGGTTCTCGATGCCCTCGTTCTCCTTCCAGATCGAGGGCCAGGCCCAGGCCGTACCCAGGTACGTGGCGGTGATGTCCCAGAGCGTGTCCCCGCGCACGACCTCGTGGATGCGCCCCTTCTGGCCATCGGGCGAGATGCCGACACCCTGTGCCAGGGCACCCGCAGGGATCAGCAGCATCGTGAGGGACGCGATCGTGCTACGCAGCGAAGACATGGAACTCTCCCCTCCCGCCCGCGAGATTCCGCACCGGCGGCGGTCCACAAGGGCATCGGCAGGCGAGAAGCCCCCCTTGAGCGCGCTGCCGGCGCCCTGCGCGGGGCGACCGGAGCGCGCTGCAGGGTCTCCCCCTCCCGCCGGGCCCTGGCGGGCTGCTGAATACGGCAGCCTGCTAGGAGCTGCGTAGCTGGCGGAGCAGTCGCTCGGTCGCGGTGCGCTCGGCGAAGCTCGGCACCTCGTCCAGCGCGCGGATCAGCTCGTCGATCGCCTTGTCGACGTCGCCGTTGCGCTCGTAGGCGCGCGCCAGGTGGTAGCGCACCGTCCCGCGCAGCGGATGCGACTCGGGGTACTGGGCGATCGCCTCGTGGAAGAGCGAGATCGCGGCGCTCGGAATGTCCTTCTTGAGCATCACCCAGCCCAGGGTGTCGGCCACGCTGGGATTGTCGGGCATGGCCTCGCGGGCGTCCTGCGCGAGCTGCATGGCCCGGTCCAGCTCGGCATCGGTCGGCGATTCGGCGTTGGCCAGGAGCCAGGCCAGGTTGTTCTTGACGACCGGGCGATCCTGGTCGAGACGCAGCACGTCCTCGTAGGAACGGCGCGCCTCGTCGAGGCGACCCAGGCGCTCGTAGATGCCCGCGAGCTGGAAGGGAGCCCGCGTGTCCTCGGGGTCGCGCGCCTGCGCCGTGCGCAGGACCGCGATGGCCTCCTCCGAGCGGTCCGCCTCCACGTAGAACTGCGCCAGCACCAGGTGCGCGCCGATGCCTTCCACCCCCTTCTCGACCGCGGCCTCGAGATCGGCCTCGGTCTGCTCCGGCTGGGCGGGCTTGCCGTCGCGCTTGAGACCCAGGCGCACGCGCCCGCGGTACAGGTACAGCTCGGCGTTGTCCGGCTCCTCGGCGATCCAGGCGTCGAGCCGGGAGATGGCGTCGGCGGGGCTCCGCGCCTGCAGGTCACAGTTGACCAGCTCGCCCTGCACGCGCGTTCGCAGGCCCGGCTCGCCGATCAGCTCGGTCAGGATGCGGCGCGAGGTCGGGAGGTCGTTGGACAGACGGTAGAGCTGGGCGAGCTGCAGCCGGTTGGGCGGCTTGAGCATCTGCCCGTCACCGATGGGCTCGAGCGCCTCCCGGGCCTGGGCGTGACGGTTCAGGCGCACCAGCGCCTGCGCCAGGATCATGCGGACGCCCGCATCGGCCGGCCGCAGGCGCAGCGCCGTGCGGGCCTCGCGCACGGCGAGCTCGTTCTCGCCGGCCTCCAGGAACAGGCCCGACAGGGACAGTCGCGCGCTGGCGTTCTGCGCGTCGGACTGGATCGCCTGCTGGTACTCGCTTCGCGCCAGGTCGGTCTGCCCCATCTTGTGGTAGGCGTTGCCCAGCAGCACGTGGGCGTTCGCGCTGTCCTGCTCGTCGAGAACGCGGCGCAGGCTGATGGTCGCCTCCTCGTAGCGCTCCTCCATCAGGTGGAACTTGCCCTCGGTGAAGTGTGCCAGCGAGCTCTTGGGATTGCGCTGGAGGACGCCCTCGACGATGTCCCAGGCGCGCTTGCGCGGCGCCTCGTCGGCGCTCCCGGAGTGCAGGTACTCGGCCTGCCGCAGCAGCGCCGTCTCGTGCTCGGGCTCGAGGCGGATGGCGCGCTCGACGGCGGCGATCGCCCGGTCGGGCTCACCCAGCGCGCGGTAGTAGTCCGCGAGCACCAGCAGCGGGCCCGGATCCTCGGGCCGCGAGTCGACGTACTGCTCGAGGATCTCCTCGGCCTTCTCCCGCTCGCCGTTGGCCTGGTGCAGGCGCGCCAGGGTGAGGAGCACCTCCTCCGAATTCGGGTAGGCGGTGCGCGCCTTCTGCAGCACGTCGAATGTCTCCTCGACGTTGGCCTGGTTCAGGTGCTGGTTGGCCAGGTTCATGTAGGCGGCGACCGCCTCGTCCTCGTCCCCGGCCACCTCGACGGCCCGCTTGGACATGGCCAGGGCCTCGTCGCGGCGCCCGAGCTGCGACAGGAAGCGCGAGAGCGTGGTGTGGTTCTGGGCGGTCGGCGCGACCTCGATCAGCCGGCGCAGGAACTCCTCCGCACCGGCCGTGTCGCCCTTGCGCGCGAGCGCCTGCGCCTTGATGGCGAGCGCGCTCTTGTGGTCCGGATCGACCCCGAGCGCGCGGTCGATGTCCTCGAGCATCCCGTCGGACTCGCCGCGCACGTTCCTCAGCCCCGCGCGCAGCAGCAGCGCATCCACGTTCTCGGGCTGCTCCTCGAGCACCGCGTTGGCGTGGTCGAGGGAGTCGTCGTAGCTGCGGAAGACGAACAGGATCTGCGCCAGCGCCAGGCGCCACTCGCTGTTGTCGGGCGCGAGCCGGACGGCCTCGCGGTACTGCCAGAGGCCCTCGCGCGGATCCTCCAGGTTGAAGAGCACCTGGCCCATCTTGTAGTGCGCCTCGGCGTCGTCGGGCGCCGCGTCGAGCAGGTTCAGGAACTCGATCTTCGCCTCGGCCCACTGCTCGGCTTCGAAGTACTCGTTCGCCTTCGCGCGGTGCTCCGCGATGCGCTCCTCGGTGCTGCCACAGCCCCAGACGGCTCCCAGGGCGGCGAGCGCAGCCAGCAGGATGAGGATCTTCGGGCGATTCATCGAGAGGACCTCCGAGGGCATGTCCGGCTCCCGCGCTCCGCTCCGGGCCGCCGCGGGCCGGCTAGGATACGTCGGAACCCGGGCCTTGGACAGCGCCGCCGGGCCGATTCGCGCGCCAGGACGGGTGCCGGATCCCCAGGTGACGCACGCGGTAGTTCAGGCGCCGGCGGCTCATCCGCAGCACCTCGGCGGCCCGCTTCTGGACCCAGCCGGAGCGCTCGAGCGCCGCCAGGAGCATGGCCCGCTCCACCTCGCGATAGTCGACGCCCCCGGGCGGCAGCGAGACCAGGGGGGCGGCCCCGGGCGCAGCCGCGGCCGCGGCGTGCGGCGCCAGCAGCCCCGTGTCGTGGTCGAGATCGTCGAGCTCGACGCGCCCGTCGGCCGCCATGAGCGCGGCCCGCTCGAGCACGTTGCGCAGCTCGCGCACGTTCCCGGGCCAGTCGTGCTCCATGAGCGCACGCTCGGCGGCCTTGCTGAGCTCGAGCACAGCCTCCGGTCCCGCCAGCTCGTCGAGAAGTGCGGCCACCAGGCCGGGGACGTCCTCGCGGCGCTCGCGCAGCGGCGGCAGGGTGATCGGCACCACGTTGAGCCGGTAGAAGAGCTCGGCGCGGAAGCGAGCGGCGCGGATCGAGGCGGCCAGGTCCTGGTTGGTCGCGGCGATCAGCCGCACGTCCACGCGGATGGTTCCCGCGCCGCCCAGGCGCTGGAATTCGCGCTCCTGGAGCGCCCGCAGCAGCTTCGCCTGCGTCTGCAGGTGCATGTCCCCGATCTCGTCGAGGAAGAGCGTTCCGCCGTCCGCCTGCTCGAAGCGGCCGATGCGGCGCTGCTCGGCGCCGGTGAACGCGCCGCGCTCGTGGCCGAAGAGCTCGCTCTCGAGCAGGGACTCGGGAAGTGCCGCGCAGTTGACGCGCACCACCGGACGGTCGCGACGCCCGGAGCCCTCGTGGAGCAGCGTCGCCACGCGCTCCTTGCCGGTGCCCGTCTCGCCGCTGATGAGCACCGTCGCCTCACTGCGAGCCGCGCGGGCGATCCGGTCGCGAATGTCGCGAATCGCCGCGCTGGTTCCCGTGAGCTGAACCGGAGTACGCAATGGTTACCGGACCCCCCGACGCTATCGGCGGGCCCGGGTGCGCGCTGAATCGCGGGCGCTCAGTCCTCGCTGACCGGGATCAGGTAGCGCTTGCCCTCCTGGTCGAGCCAGCCCTCGTCCTTGAGCTCCTTGATCACGCGGGTGATGGTCTCGCGGCTGGTGCCCACGAGATCGGCGAGCTGCTGGTGGGTGATCGGCGGCGTGGCGCGGCGGTCGGGGCGACCCTCGACGGCCTCGCTCGCGCGGCGCCGCAGCAGCCGGCGCGTGCGACCCTCGACCCGCTCGAAGAGCAGGCCCCGGATCTGCTCGTCCGTCTCGCGCAGGCGCCGCGTGAGCTCCCGGATCACGTCGAGCGAGATGTCGGGATTGCGGCGCAGCAGCGCGATGAAGTCCTGCCGCGACAGCGCCAGCAGCGTGCACGCGCGGGTGGTCTTGACGGACGCGGAGCGCGGCTCGCGGTCGAGGAGCGACATCTCCCCGAAGAACTCGCCCTCGCCGAGGATCTCGAGGATCTTTTCCCGGCCGTCCTCGGACATCTTGGTGATCTTCACCTCGCCGGTGCGGATCACGTACATGTAGTCGCCGCTGGATCCGTCCTCGAAGATCACGGAGCCCTTCGGAAACTTGCGGTCGATCAGCAGGTCCGCGATCTCGGCGAGGTCGGTCTCGTCGAGGCTCGCGAACAGCGGGATCGCCCGCAGCGCCTGGGTTCGCTCTTCCATCCCCCCCATTCTACGTGAGCTCCTTGCGCCCGGCTCGCGAGAGCCGGTCGATCACGCGGCGCACGTCCTGCGCGCGGTCCTTGGCGGAGACCAGGATGGCGTCCTCCGTCTCGACGATGATCGAGTCCTCCACGCCGAGCAGGACCACCTGCTTGTCGCCGCGGGTCCACACCACGTTGCCCTCGGAGTCCAGCGCCGTCAGGCGCTCGGGCCGCAGCGCCCGGTTGCGGCCGGCCCGCGGCAGATGCTCGCCCAGCGCGTCCCACGACCCCAGGTCGGACCAGCCAAAGCGCCCGCGGACCGCGCGTACGCGCTCGCTGCGCTCGAGGACCGCGTAGTCGAAGGAGATCGGCTTCACCCGCCGGTAGGCGCGCGCCAGCGTGTCGCGCGGCACCCGCTGCCCGGCAGCGATGCGATCCAGGCTCGGGCCCAGACCCCGCCAGATCTCGGGCGCGTGCGTCCTGGCCTCGTCGAGCACGCGCTGCGGCCGCGCCACCAGCATCCCGGCGTTCCACAGGTAGCCCCCGCGGGCCAGGTAGCGGCGAGCCTCGGCGGGCCCCGGCTTCTCGACGAAGCGATCCACCCGCGCGGCCCCGCGCCCGCGCGTACGCGCCAGCTTCAGGTACCCGTACGCCGTGTCGGGTCTCGTCGGCTCGATTCCGATCAGCACCAGATGGTCACCATCGGCAGCGGCGCGGGTGGCGGCTGTGACCGCGCGCACAAACCCCGCCGGGCGGGGGATGTGGTGATCCGCCGGGAAGATGCCCAGCAGGCCTTCCGGATCCCTGCCGGCGACCCAGGCCGCCGCCCAGACGATCGCGGCGGCCGTGTTGCGCGCCTCGGGCTCGGCCAGCAGCTGCACGCCGGGGTGCCCGGCCAGCGCCTCGCGCGCCAGCGGCGCGAGGTCCTCGGCCGTGAGGATCGCCAGATCTCCGGGCGGGGCGACCTGCTCCAGGCGCTCGAGCGTCGCCTCGAGCAGCGTCTGTCGCCCGGCCAGCGGGACGAAGGGCTTGGGCAGGGCCCGCCGGCTCGCGGGCCAGAAGCGCGTGCCCGCGCCCCCGGCGAGCACCACGGGGTGGAGCCTCGCCATCGGCTCAGCGACCGACGCCGGCGTAGCGGAAGCCGAGCCGCTCCATCTCCGGCGGCTCGTAGATGTTGCGCATGTCGACGATGACCGGCTCGCGAAGCGCCTCGTGGATGCGCGCGAGATCGAGGCGGCGGAACTCGTTCCACTCGGTGGCCAGGATGAGGGCGTCGGCACCTCGAGCCGCATCGTAGGCGTCGGAGGCGAAGACCACGTTCTCGAGCTCCGCAGCCGCCCGCTCCATGGCCTGCGGGTCGTAGGCGCGCACGGAGGCACCGCGCTCCTGCAGGAGCCGGATCACGTCGATCGCGGGCGAGAGCCTCACGTCGTCGGTATTGGGCTTGAAGGAGAGACCGAGCACCGCGAGCGTGCGGCCCTCGATGCCCCCGGTCATGGCCTCGATCTTCTCGACCATGCGCCGCCGCTGGAACTCGTTCGCCTCGATCACGGCCGAGACCACGCGCTGCTCCACGCCGAGCTCCTCGCTGAAGCTGACCAGCGACAGCGTGTCCTTGGGGAAGCACGAGCCGCCGTATCCGGGCCCGGGGTGCAGGAACTTGCGCCCGATCCGCCCGTCGAGGCCCATGGCGCGCGCCACGTCGTGCACGTCGGCCCCGACCTTCTCGCAGAGGTTCGCGATCTCGTTGATGAAGGTGATCTTGGTCGCGAGGAAGGCGTTCGAGGCGTGCTTGATCATCTCGGCCGCCGCCACGCTGGTCACGACGAACGGTACCTCGATCAGGTTCAGGGGCTTGTAGAGGTCCTTCAGGATCGCGATCGCCTGCTCGTCGTCCGCGCCGATCACCACGCGATCGGGGCGCAGGAAGTCCTCGACCGCCGAGCCCTCGCGCAGGAACTCGGGGTTGGAGCAGACGCTGCACGTCACGCTGTCCTTGCCCGACGCGCGCGCGGCCTCCGTGATGCCGGCGCGCACCCGCTCGGCGGTGCGCACCGGAACGGTGCTCTTGGTGACGACGACCTTGTAGCCGTCGAGGTGGCTGCCGATGGCGCGGGCCACGCTGTCGACGTAGCTCAGGTCGGTCGCCCCGTCGGGCTGGGGCGGGGTCGGCACGGCGATGAAGACGACCAGGGAGTCCTTGACCGCGCTCCCGGTATCGGTGGTGAAGTGCAGCCGCCCGGCGCGCGCGTTGCGGCGCACGATCTCCTCGAGCCCCGGCTCGAAGATCGGGATCTCGCCCCGCTCGAGCGCCTCGATCTTCGCGGCGTCCTTGTCGACGCAGGTCACGTTGATCCCGAACTCCGCGAAGCACGCACCCGTGACCAGACCGACGTAGCCGGTGCCGATGACCGAGATGTTCACCTTCCCGCGTCTCCTCTTCGCGAGCCCCCGAGCCTCCGGCGCAGGCCCGCGAGCCGGGCCAGGATCTCGGCGAGCGCCAGGCCCAGCGCGATCCCGATGGCGTCGGATCGAACGTCGGCGAGCGACGCGACCCTCCCGGGAACGTAGCGCTGGTGCCACTCGTCGGTCGCCGCGAAGACCAGGCAGAGCACGCCGGCGATCAGCATGCGCAGGGGCCGGGGCGGCCCGACGAGCGCCCAGAGGGTAACCAAGGCGAGGCCCGCGAAAAGAGGGATGTGCCCCAGGTCGAGCAGGAAGGCCGACCAGCCCCAGGAGGCCAGCTCGCGCCCCGGCTTCGAGGACAGCCAGTAGACGCCGCCCATGTACGCCAGCGCGACCAGCGCACGGACCGGATCGAGCCGGATCAGCATGCGCGCTGGCGGTACCACGCCACGGTGTCGCGCAGACCCTCGCGCAGCCCCACGCCGGCCGTCCAGCCGAGAGCCTCGCGGGCCCGCGAGGGGTCGGCCTCGCTGTCGCGAACGTCTCCCGCGCGCCCGGACTCCCGGCGCGGCTCGATCCCCTCCGCGCCCAGCTCCGCGGCGATCGCGTCCAGCAGCTCCCGCACGCTCGTGCGGGCGCCGCGGCCCACGTTCAGGGGCGACGGCGAGGCGCCCGTCGCCGCGGCCGCCGCGAGGTTCGCGGCGACCACGTCGGAGACGTGCACGAAGTCGCGCGTCTGGGCGCCATCTCCGAAGATGACCGGGATGTCGCCGCGAGCCAGGGCGGAGACGAAGCGCGGGATCACGCCGGCGTACGACGAGCGCTCGTCCTGGCGCGGCCCGTACACGTTGAAGTAGCGCAGCACCACCGTCTCGAGCCCATCGCGCGCCGCCAGCGCGCACTCCTGCTCGCCGATCCACTTCTGCAGCGCATAGGGGGACAGGGGTCGCGGCGCCATGTCCTCGGTCTTCGGCAGGCGCGGGTCGTCGCCGTACACGGCGCACGACGACGCGAAGACCACGCGCGCCACACCGGCCGCGCGCGCCGCGAGCAGCACCTGGAGCGTCCCGGTGGCGTTGATCCGGTGGCTGCCCAGGGGATCGGCGACCGTCTCGGGCACCGAGACCACCGCGGCCTGGTGGAAGACCCGGTCGCAGCCGCGCACGGCCCGCTGCAGCGCAGCGGCGTCGGTGATGCTGCCCTCGATCAGCTCGACGTCCCCGGCCACCGCTTCCAGGTTCTCGCGCCGGCCCGACCGCAGGTCGTCCAGGACGCGCACCCGGTCGCCCGCCGCCACGCAGGCCTCGACCAGATGCGACCCGATGAAGCCCGCGCCACCCGTGACCAGCACGTTCACGCCGGCTCGACCTCGCGCAGCCAGCGCACGAACGACGCGATCCCGTCGCCGAGCTTCACGGCCGGCTCGTAGCCGAGCGCCGCGCGCGCTCGATCGATCGAGGCCCAGGTGCGGGGCACGTCGCCGAGCTTCGCCGGCTGCGGCTCGCGCTCGATGCGCACGCCGAGGGCATCCTCGAGCGCGTCGATCGTCGCCGCCAGCGTGACCGGCTCGCCGCGACCCAGGTTGTACACCTCGTAGCCGCTGCAGCGGTCCAGCGCGCGCAGCGTGCCGTCGACGATGTCGTCCACGTGCGTGAAGTCGCGCTCGGCGCTGCCGTCGCCGTACACGGGCACCGGGCGGCCCGCCAGGGCCAGGCGAGCGAACTTGTGGATCGCGAGGTCCGGGCGCTGTCGCGGTCCGTACACCGTGAAGAAGCGCAGGCAGGTCACGGGCAGGTCCGTGGTGTGCCAGGCCGCGTGACAGAGGAGCTCGCCGGCGCGCTTGCTCGCGCCGTAGGGAGAAAGCGGCCGGTCGGCCGCGGCGTCCTCGACGAACGGCCCCCGCGGGCGCTCGCCATACACGCTCGACGAGGACGCGAAGACCAGGCGCTCGACGCCGTGGCGGGCCGCCGCATCCAGCACGACCGCGGTCCCGGTGACGTTCCAGTCCACGTAGCCCACAGGATCGTCCAGGCTCGGGCGGACACCCGCCCGCGCCGCCAGGTGGACCACGGCGGCCGGCCGCAGCTCGTCGAGCACCGCCGCCACGCGCTCGCCGTCGCGCACGTCGAGCTCGTGCAGGCCGCGGAATCCGGGCCGGGCTCGGGCACCCGCCAGGTTCCGCTCCTTCACGGCGCGGGGATAGAAGTCGTGGAAGGAATCGATCACCGCGACCTCGTCGCCGCGCGCGAGCAGCGCGTCCACAAGGTGCGAGCCGATGGCTCCGGCGCCGCCGGTCACGAGCACGCGCATCGGAGGACTCCCGGGCTCAGCGCCCGGCGGGGTCCTTGTGCTCCCGCCAGTGCGCCGTCTCGGCGTCGACCATGATCCGGACCAGCTCCTCGAAGCTCGTGGTCGGGCTCCAGCCCAGGCTCTCGCGGGCCCGCGAGGGGTCGGCGAGCAGCGTCTCGACCTCGGCGGGCCGCAGCAGCTCGGGATCGAGACGCACGTGATCGCGGTAGTCCAGCCCCAGGTGGCCGAAGGCGATCTCGCAGAACTCGCGGCAGCTGTGGTACTCGCCGGTGCCCACCACGTAGTCGGCCGGGGCATCCTGCTGGAGCATGCGCCACATGGCGTCGACGTACTCGGGGGCATAGCCCCAGTCGCGACGCGCATCCAGGTTGCCCAGCCGCAGATCCTCCTGCAGCCCCAGCGCGATCCGGGCCGCGCCCTCCGCGATCTTCCGGGTCACGAACTCACGCCCGCGGCGCGGGGACTCGTGATTGAACAGGATGCCGCTGCACGCGTAGATGCCGTAGCTCTCGCGGTAGTTGATCGTGATCCAGTGGCCGTAGAGCTTGGCCACCCCGTAGGGGCTCCGCGGATAGAACGGCGTCTGCTCGGTCTGCGGCGTCTCCTGGACCTTGCCGAACATCTCGCTGGACGAGGCCTGGTAGAAGCGGATTTCCGGATCCACCAGGCGCACGGCCTCGAGCATGCGCGTGACGCCCAGGGCCGTGAACTCGCCCGTGAGCAGCGGCTGCGAGAAGCTGGTGGGCACGAAGGACTGGGCGGCCAGGTTGTAGACCTCGGCCGGGCGGACCCGCTGCAGCAGGTTCACCAGGGAGAGCTGGTCCAGCAGATCGGCCTGCTCGAGCTCGATCCGGTCCACGAGGTGGGCGATGCGCTCGAAGCTCTCGGTGCTCGCCCGCCGCACCATGCCCACGACGCGGTAGTCCCGGGCCAGGAGGTGCTCGGCCAGGTACGAGCCGTCCTGGCCGGTGATCCCGGTGATCAGTGCGCAGCGCTGGCCCATCCAGGGGGCGTATAGCCCGGCCGCGCGCCTCGCGCTACTCCGGGTCGAACTGGTAGCGGAATCCCACCGAGATCCGGTGCCGCTCGAAGCTCCGCAGGGTCCGGCCCTTGGAGTCCTGGTCGATCAGCGAGAAGCGGGCGTAGGCGTTGATATCCTTGCGCATCCGCCAGTCGACCTGCAGATCCAGGCGGAGCTGCTCGAGGTCGACCTCGGAGGTCGCCTCGACCGTGCACCAGATGGCCTCGTTGCCGGTGGCCCCCGGGACCTGCCTGCGGCGGCTGCCGGGCACGCAGAAATCGTCGAACTGCGCGTTGGGCAGGATCGGGACGTCGAACTCGCCGATCGACTCGTAGTCCGAGAAGGAGCCGGACAGGCGCAGCTTCACGCGGTCGCTGAGCCGGTGCGAGAGCTGGGCGAAGAACGTGTGGATCTCGATGCTCGACGAGGTCGTTGCCCCGGCACCGCCGGTCCGCGCGTCACGCGACAGCCCGAAGGTCAGATCGCCGCGCGGCAGCTGGCGCGTCAGCGAGAGGGAGCCGACCAGCCCGGAGCTGCTGTCGGACTCGTCGAGCTCGACGGCCCGCGGGTTGGTGAGCAGGCGCACCGAGCCGCTGCCGGGGATGACGATCTCCTGGACGTCGAAGACCACCACCGGCACGTCGAAGCGCTCCGCATCGATCCAGCGCTGACCGACCGAGGCGCGCGAGCTCCACTTCGGCGACCACGCGCGCGTCCAGGCCAGCGTCAGCGTGCCCAGCTCGTCGCGCTGGTCCGGAACGCTCGAGACGCTTGACGCGGGGTCCTGGTCCGAGCGGCTCACGCCGTAGGAGAGGCTCAGCTGGTCGAGCGGCGTCAGGACGTGCTCGAGGCCGATGCTGCCGCCCACGGTGTCGAGGTCGCGCACCTGGGTATCCCGGATCAGCCTGTTGTCGTCGTACTCGCGCCTCTCGTAGTCGAAGCTGCCCACCAGGTTCGTGCGCGAGGTCAGGGCGTAGCGGGCGCCTACGATGGCCTCGTCGTAGATCACGTCGGGTCGCTCCGACTGGATCAGGAAGTCGGAGCCGTCCACGTTCTCGAAGATGTCGTCGCGATTGTCCGCCACGCGATGGGAAGCGCGGAGGTCCATCTCGAAGCGATCGCTGAGCTTGCGCTTGCCGCGCAGCGCGTAGTGCTGGTCGATGCCGTCGATGTCGCGCAGGCTCCAGTAGTTCCGGAACGTCAGGCCAAGATCGAGGTCGAGCGTGCCCTTCTCGTCGCGCGCACTGAGCGTGATGCCCGGACGCGTACGTGTGACCCAGGACGAGCGCTCGTCGGTCTCCCGGGACAGGACGTTGTCGTCCCACTCCTGGCTGACGTTCAGCGAGGGCTTCGCCTCGAAGGACTGCGCCGCGGCCCGCGAGAGCGGGACGAGCGCGACGATGAGCACCAGCGCGAGACGCGCGGTGCTACCTCCAGAAGGGGCTCTCTTGGGGGACAATGATTCGATCTCCGGGGAGCAGGAGGATGTTCTGCTGCAGGTTGCGGCCGCTGACGTAGCGGTCGTAGTCGAAGGTGAATTCCTGGGGGCTGCCGTCGCCCGAGCGACGGATGATCTTGACGCGGTTCTTGCCCGAGAACGGATTGAAGCCGCCGGCCAGGGCGATGGCGTCGATCACGCGCATCTCGGGCTGGAACGGTACCACGCCCTCGCGCGCGATCTCCCCCATCAGGTACACGACCTTCGAGCGGATCTCTCCGACCACGACCGTGACGTGGGGCGCGGTGATGAACTCCGACAGCCGCTCGGTGACGACCTGCTTGAGCTCGACGGCCGTCAGGCCGGCGGCCTGCACGTCGTCCAGCAGGGGCACGGAGATCTTGCCGTCGGTGCGGACCTCGACGTCCACGTCGAGCTCGTCCTCGTTCCAGACGCGGATCGACAGCCGGTCCCGGGGGCCGATCACGTACTCCTGGCTGGCCTCGATCGCCGCGTCCTCGAGCTGCACGGCGCTGGGAACCTCGCGCAGGTTCTGCGCGCATCCGGCCGCGACCAGCAGGAGGGCGGCCGCCAGGGGCCAGGGGCGCAGGGGTTCTCGCATGGGAGCCTCCAGGGGATCAGGCCGAGCTGGCCAGTCCCGCATCCTTGATCTTGTAGAGCAGGGCCTTGTAGCTGATCTCGAGGATCTCGGCCGCGGCCCGCCGGTTCCAGCGCGTGCGAGCGAGCACCGTGCGGATCAGTCGCGCCTCGGCGACACGCGCGGCCTCGCGCCCGACGCCCTTGAGATCCACGCTGGGGAGCTCTCCCGCCAGGAAGCGAGCCAGCTCCGGGCGCGTCTCTCCGGCCTGCCGCGCCCGCTCGACGCGCTCGCGCAGCTCGTCGATCACGGGGGCCTCGGCACCCAGCAGCGCGACGCGGTGTACCAGGTTCTCGAGCTCGCGCACGTTGCCGGGCCAGGCGTGGGTGGCGAAGAGCTCGAGCAGCTCGTCCGAGAACGACGCCACCGGGCGTCCTGCCTCGGCGGCGAAGCGCGACGCGAAGTGCCGCGCCAGCGGCAGGATCTCGTCGCGACGCTCACGCAGCGGGGGGACCTCCACCGTCACCACGTTGAGGCGGTAGAACAGGTCCTCACGGAACGAGCCCTCGCTCACGGCCGCCCCCAGGTCCCCGTGCGTGGCCGCGATCACGCGAGCGTCCACGCTCACGTCGCCCTCGCTGCCCAGCCGCGAGAAGCGTCCCTCCTGGAGCACCTGCAGCAGCTTCGCCTGCAGCCGCAGATCCAGCTCCGAGATCTCGTCGAGGAAGATCGTGCCGCCTTCCGCCTGGCCGTAGCGGCCGCCGCGGCGCTCGTCCGCGCCCGTGAATGCACCCTTCTCGTAGCCGAAGAGCTCGCTCTCCAGCAGCTCACCGGGCAGTGCCGCGCAGTTGATCTTGACGAAGGCGCCGCGCCGCGAGCAGCGCCGCGCCAGCCAGCGCGCCACCAGCTCCTTGCCCGAGCCGCTCTCGCCCCGGATCAGCACCGTCAGGTCGGTGTCGGCCACCCGCTCGACCGTCCGCGCCAGCGCGCGCATCCGCGGGCTCTCGCCCAGCAGTACGCCGGGCGGCGCGGGAGCGCGCGCGGCGGCACGCGCGGCCGTGGCGCGCGCCAGCGTGCGGGCCAGCTCCGCGACCTCGAAGGGCATGTGCAGCCAGCCGTCGGCGCCGGCCTGCAGCGCCTCGACCACCGGCCGGGCGCCGGGCGTGGTCCCCAGCACCACCAGGGGAAGCTCCGGGCAGCGGGCGCGGATCTGCTTGGTCGCGTCGAGCGCATCGAGGCCGGGCAGCTCGCGGTCCATCAGCAGCGCCGCGGGGGCCTGCCCGCCGGCCAGCTCCTCGAGCGCCTCCTCCGCGCTCGAGACGTGGGCGGCCACGTACCCCGCGGCCACCGCCAGCGCGCAGAGCCCCGCTCGCGTGCCGGAATCCGGCGCGACGATCAGCAGGGTCTGCAGCATCCGGTCATCTCGATTCACGGCGCCTCGCTCAGGTGGACCAGGACTTCCCGCCCCATTCTACCGGCGGCACGGGACCCCCGGGCAGGCCCCTCGCCTCTTGAGTCGCCCTGGAGCCCGGCGCGTGGCGGCGCCGCTCCGGACGCGGGCAGATGCTCGCCCGGGTCCCCCCTGCCGGGTGCAGCGCAGGTGCACCGCGTGCGCGGCGCCGCGCCCCCGGGGCCGCCTGTCTCGACGCGTGCGCGCTCAGCCGGCCGCCCGCTGGCCCGTCTGCTGCACCGGAGCGGGCAGCGCGTCGGCCCGGGCTCTCTGTCGCTCGATCCGCTCGACGCGGCGCTCGAGCAGGCGCAGGAGCGCGAAGCCCACGGCGAGCAGGGAGAGCCAGAGGCTCCACGTCGCCAGCTGACCCAGTCCCCGGGTGTAGAAGCCCAGCGCCGCGAGAGCGCCGGAGATGCCGTAGAGCACGGCCAGCACCTGCGGCACGCCGAGGCCGGTGCGCTGCAGCAGGTGGTGAATGTGGCCCCGATCCGCGGAGAAGACCGCCCGGGCGACGCGGATCGGATGGAAGCCCTCGTCGTCCCGCCGCCGCAGGTAGCCGATGCCGCGCCGCAGGATGGCCAGGGCCGTGTCGAGCATCGGCAACCCGATCACCAGCAGCGGCACGATCAGCGCGACGCCCGTCGGTGCCTTCTGGTACGAGGCCAGCGCCAGCACCGCGGTCAGGTAGCCGATCAGCATCGAGCCGGCGTCGCCCAGGAAGATCCGGGCCGGGGGCAGGTTGAAGCGCAGGAAGGCCGCCAGGGCCCCCGCGAGGATCAGCGTGCCGATGACCGGGACGGTCGCCCCGGCGTCGAAGGCCAGCAGGAAGATGGTGAGCATGGCGATCACCGAGATCCCGGAGGCCAGCCCGTCCATGCCGTCGATCAGGTTCACCGCGTTGGTCACGACCACGATCCAGCCCACCGTGATCACGAACGAGAGTACGGGGGCCGACCAGGCCAGGGCCTCGGCCGCGAGCGGCAGCTCGCCCGAGGCGCGGAAGCCGACGGCCCAGGTCGCGACCGCCACCGCGGTCTGCGCCGCGAGCTTGCGCACGGGCGCCAGGTCGCGCAGGTCGTCGAGCAGGCCGAGCGCCAGCATCGCCCCACCGCCCGTCATCAGCAGGGCCAGCTCGGCCGCGCCCTCGCGGACCGGGGCGAGAAACGGGGCCAGCAGCAACAGGCCCCCCAGCATGGCCCCGTAGACCGCCAGCCCCCCGAGGATCGCGACCGGGCGGTCGTGCATCTTGCGCCCACCGGGGTGATCGACCCAGCCACGCGCCGTGGCCCAGCGGATCACGAGCGGCGTCAGCAGCAGCGCGAGCAGCCAGGGGACGATCAGGATCGCGGCGAACATCAGCATCCGGCGTCAGGGTCTCACGGGCGGCGCGAATGCCACAAGGAGCCGGGCTGCGGCGACCCGCAGGGCCGCGGTCCGCTCCCAGGTCAGTCCGCGCGGCCGTAGTAGCCCGCGTAGGCCTGGTTCTGCGCGGACTCGCAGCGGTTGAAGATCGAGCCGATCACCTTGGAGCGATCGAGGCGCTCCAGGGCGGACATCACGTCGCCACGGGCCACCTCGCCTGCTCCGACCACGAGCAGCGCCGCATCCGCCTGGTCGACCAGCGTCACCGCGTCGGGCAGGCCCAGCACGGGCGGGGCGTCGATGATCACGGTGTCGAAGCGAGCCGAGAGCTCCTCGAGCAGCTCGCCCATCGGGCGCGAGCCGAGCAGCTCGGCCGGCTGCGACGGCATCGCCTTGACCGGCAGGACCCAGAGCCGCGTGTCCGGGATCTGCAGCAGCGCGTCGTCGACCTTGACGTCGGTCTCGAGCACCTCGGCGAGCCCGGCGTCGGGGAGCTGCGGGAAGGCGCGATGCACGCTGGGGGTGCGCAGGTCGGCGTCGATCAGGCAGGTGTTCGTGCCCAGGTCGAGCCCGAACGAGAGCGCCAGGTTCACCGCCGTGGTGGTCTTCCCTTCCCCGGGGCGCGCGGAGGTGACGACCAGGGTGCGCAGCGGGCGCCTGCGGCGGATCGACTGGATGCGCGCGCGCAGCGTGCGGTACTCCTCGGCCACCGCGGAGCTGCCGGCGGTGACGATCCGCGAGCGTCGGCCCGCGCGGAGCGCGCCCTCGAGGCCCTGGCCCGAGCCCGAGCGCTCCTCGAGAAGGTCCGGAGCGGTCGGCCCGACCGGCGGCCCTCCCCGCTGCGCGCGTTCCTCCTCGGCCCTCTGAAGCGCGTCGTGAATCTTGCCCATCAGTACTCTCCCACCAGAGGAGTCAACTCTGCGCGCCGCGGGTGTCGCGGTCCGCTCGCTGTCCCGGCCACAGGCGCCTCAGCCAGCCCGGACGCTCCCGCGTCCCGGCGACCGGCGCGGCCCCGTCGCCCGTTTCCGTTGCAGCCTCCGTGCCCGGCTGCGGGCTCTCCGGCGCGGCCTCCTGCCCACCGGCGAGGCCGACGTCGGCGGCCGCCTCGCGCACCAGGGCGTTCGAGACCCGGGTCGACTGCCGCGCGTAGGCCAGCAGGAGCGCGTTGTCTGCCAGCACGTTGATCACGCGCGGGATGCCGGCCGTGTAGCGGTGCACGGCGCGCAGCGCGCCCCCGCTGAAGAGGTCGCCCTTGTCGTGTCCGGCGACCAGCAGGCGCTCCTGGACGTAGGCCGCGGTCTCGTCCTCGGTCAGCTGCCGGATCCGGTGGCGCAGCTCCACGCGCTGCCGGAGCTGCCGCAGCTCGGGCCGCTCCAGCTTCTCCGCCAGCTCGGGCTGACCGACCAGCACGATGTTGATCAGCTTGCTCTGCGGGGTCTCCAGATTCGACAGCATGCGGATCTCCTCCAGCACGTCGTCGGTCAGGTTCTGGGCCTCGTCGATGATCAGCACCGTCTGCAGGCCGTTGCGCAGCCGCTCGATCAGGTGGGTGTTCAGGCGCTTGAGGGCCGTGCTCTTGCGGAACGGCTCGACCGGCTCGAGCTCGAGCTCCTCGAACAGGTACGCGAAGAAGTCCTCGGTGCCCAGCGCGGTGTTGAAGATGAACGCCGTCTGCACCTTCGGATCGAGCCTCTGGAGCAGGGCATTGAGGATGGTGGTCTTCCCCGTGCCGACCTCGCCGGTCATCACGATGAATCCCTTGCGCTCGTGAACGCCGTAGATCAGCGTGGCGAGCGCCTCGCGGTGGCTCTCCGACAGGTAGAGGAACCGCGGATCGGGATTGACGCGGAACGGGTCCGCGTCGAGACCGAAGAAGGCGTTATACATCCGACGCCCCGGGCTCCCGGGCCTCGGGCGCGAAGAGCGCCTCGCGCGCGCCGTCGATCGCTCCGGGCGCCAGCCGGTAGAAGGCCAGGCCCGCCAGCAGCAGCAGCATCACGCCGGCGGCGGCCCCGCCGCGGCGCCAGAAGGCGCGGCGCCGGCGCGCGCGCTCGGCGGGCAGCTCGATCATGGGCACGGTCGCCAGCACCGGCAGGCCCAGCACCCGCTGCAGGTCGGCCACGGTGTGGAAGCTCGCGTCCATCAGCTCACGGACCACGGCCAGCGCCAGCCCGGTCATGGCACCCAGCGCCAGCCCGGCGACCAGCAGCAGCGGAATGTTCGGGCTCACGGGCGAGTCGGCGGGGACCGCCGACTCCACGATCCGGAAGGTCTCGCCCTTGTTCGACAGCTCGATCGAGCGCGCCATGTCGGTCTCGAGCTTCTTGCGCTGCAGCTCCGCGGCGCCCAGCGCCAGGTTCTCGTAGCTGCTCTCCATGTGCGCGAGCTCCGCGGCGCGGCGCGGCGTGTTCTCGATGCGCTGCTCGTACTCGGCGATGTCGGCCTTGAGCCGCTCGATCTCGCCGGCGTGCACCTGTGCCTGGACCTCGTAGCCGCGGAGCTCGTGGCGCAGCTTCACGACATCGGGGGAGGACGGGCCCGGGTCGTCGGCGTGGCTCTCGATCACGACCTCGAGGGCTGCGACCTCCGCCCGGGTCCGGATCACCGACGGATGCTTCTCGGTCTTGCCCGTCGACAGCAGGTGGTTCAGGTGCAGCTCCAGGGCCTGCTTGCGCACCACCGGGTCCTGATCGGCGCTCCCGGTCGCGGCGCGAATCATGGCCTCGATCTCGCGGCGGATCTGGAGGACCTGCTCGCGCGCGGTCTCGAGCATGGCCTCGTTGGTCGCCAGCGCGACCTGGGACCGCTGCAGGTGCTCCCGGTTGAGCTGCAGCTGCTCGGGCAGCTCGCCCTGGAAGTTCTCCTTGTAGTCGGTGATCTCCTGACCGACCCGCTGGAGCTCCGCACGCGTCTTGTTCAGCTCCTGCGCGATGAACTCGCTCGCGCCCTCCGCCCGCTTGGAGCGCTGCTTGAGGTGGGCGGAGATGAAGTCGCGCGTGAGACGATTCGCGACACCCGAGGCCTCCTCGGGCACTGGCCAGCGGAAGGCGATGCGGAAGGAGTTCAGCTCGACGGGCTTGCGCGGATCGACGATCGCCGGCGGCAGCGGCTCGATGGCGATGCGCTCGCGCATGTTGTCCACCAGCTCCTCGCGGGACGCACCGTTGCCGCGGAACAGCTGGTAGTCGTCGATGATCGGACTGAGGCTGTCGCGGGCCAGGATCTCGACGCGCAGGTTCTCCCAGAGCTCCTCCGCGGTCGCCGTCACCGTGGTGTGGGCGATCTCGTCGGGGATCTCCTCGCTCTCGGCGACGATCGTGGCGGCCGACTCGTACTCGCGGGGCAGGACCAGCACCGCGATCAGCGCCAGCACCAGACCGATCACGATCGGCGCCCCGAGCCAGACTGCGCGCCGCCGCGCAACCGCCAGCACGTCGCTCAGATTGAGGCCTTGTTCCTGAACCTCTTCCACTGCCATTGCTACCTCGTCTGCCCTGCCCGCGATCTCCCACGGGCGGCGGAAGTCGCCGTTTCTCGGGCCGAAAAGGCTCGCCAGGCGGACCGGCTCGACCCGGCCGCGGATCATGCCACAAGCGTGCCAAGGGCCGGACGGCGCCGCGCCGCCCCGTGGGGGGACTGCTCGATGAGACTACATCATGGGCAAGGACGTCCAGCGCGAACTGCGGATTTCGCGCCACGAAAGCGAAGCTTCCGCGGAGACCCTGCACACGCGTGGACGGGCTTCGCCGTGCGGGCCGGCCCGCCGCGGACCGGGGCCGGGCGCTGCCGCGGGGGGGCCCGCCGGGGCGGGCCGCGGAGACACTTGTGGCCATTTCCCTTCCACCCGCTGCCGGCGAGCTGCGGCCGGGCCGCGCACGACACCCCGGACGGGGCCGGGCGGAGGGGACGGGGGTCGGGTCGGGCGGCCCCTACTCGGCCAGCCCGCACTCCTTGATCTTCTGCAGGAGCGTCTTGTAGGAGACCTCGAGCAGCTGGGCCGCCTTCTTGCGGTTCCAGTTGGTCTGGTCCAGCACCCGCTTGATCACCTCGCGCTCGGCATCCCGGGCCGCCCTGCGGCCGATCTCCCGCAGCGGGATCGTGCCCCCGTCGGGGTCGAGCCCGTCCACCATCTGCTCGATCTCGCGGGTCGAGGGCGCCGAGGCGGCCGGCTCCGGGGTCCGGCTGGAGCCCGAGAGCTCGGCGGCGATCGTGCCCTCGTCCTGCAGCACCACGACGCGCTTGATCAGGTTCTCGAGCTCGCGCACGTTGCCCGGCCACGCATAGCCCACGAAGGCCCGCATCAGGCCGTCGGAGATGCCCGCGGGGTCGCGCCCGTACTGCTCGGAGTAGCGGCGCAGGAAGTATTCCGCGAGCACGGGAATCTCCTCGACGCGCTCTCGCAGCGGTGGGACCCAGACGTTCACCACGTTGATCCGGTAGTACAGGTCCTCGCGGAAGCTGCGGCGCGCGACCATCTCCTCGAGGTTGCGATTGGTCGCGCAGATCACGCGCACGTCCACCTGCACGTCCCGGTCGCCGCCCAGGCGCGAGAACTCGCCGTCCTGGAGCACCTGCAGCAGCTTGGCCTGGAGCTTGGGGCTCATCTCGCCGATCTCGTCGAGGAAGATCGTGCCGTCGCTCGCCACCTCGAACTTGCCGGCCTTGCGCGCCGAGGCGCCGGTGAACGCGCCGCGCTCGTAGCCGAACAGCTCGCTCTCGAGCAGCTCCTCGGGCAGGGCCGCGCAGTTGACCTTGACGAAGCGCTGGTCCCGGCGCGTCGAGAGCTCGTGCACCGTGCGCGAGACGACCTCCTTGCCGACGCCGCTCTCGCCGTGGATCAGCACCGTGACGTCGGCGTCGGCGACCTGCTCGAGCACCTCGTGCACGCGCTGCATGCTCTCGGAGACCCAGAGCGAGCCGCCGCGCTCGCGGCCCTCGACCTCGCGCAGGCGCTCGCGCAGATGCTGACTCTCGGCGCGCAGGTCCTCGGTCTGGAAGAGGCGCCCGAGAGCGATCTCGAGCTCCTCCTCCTCGAAGGGCTTGTTCAGATAGTCGGCGGCGCCCAGGTTCATGGCCTCGACGACGGTCCCGGCCTTGCCCACGACCGAGAGCATGATCACCGGCAGCGAGGCGTCGAGCGCCTTGATGCGCCGCAGTGTCTCGATCCCGTCCATCTGCGGCATCATGATGTCGCAGATGATCACGTCGGGCCGCGTCCCTCCCTCGAGCAGCGCCAGGGCGGCCGGTCCGTCGGCAGCGAGCAGCACGTCGTAACCGCGGGTGGGCAGCAGGCTCTGCAGGTAGGTCCGGATCACCTCCGCGTCGTCGATCACCAGCACCTTGCGGCGCGTCGGTACCATGCGTGTCTCCGTCCTGGGCACCAGGTCTCCTCGTCTAGGCTTCCAGCGGCAGCAGCACGCGGAACAGCCCGCCCGCCGGGTCCGCAACCGCCTCGATGCTCCCACCGTGCACCTCGACGGCGCGCCGGCAGATCGCGAGCCCGAGGCCCGCTCCGCCGCCGCTCGCGCCGCGCACGAAGGGCTTGAACGCATCGGTCGCGAGCTGCTCGCTCAGGCCCGGGCCCTGGTCGCGCACGGCGACGCAGACGAAGGGCCGGTCCCCGGCGAGCTGCGCGACGCTGGTCTGGATCCACACCGTGCTCGCGGCGGGCGCGAAGCGGCAGCAGTTCGACAGCAGGTTCGTGAAGACGGCCTCGAGGCGCGCGGCATCGGCGCGTACGCGGTCCTCGTCGGCATCGAGCTCCAGCCGGACCTCGATGCGCGCGGCCTGCAGCAGCGGTGCGATCGAGGCCAGCGCGCGCTCGATCAGCGCGTGCAGGGCCAGCGGCTTGCTCTCCAGCGGCAGCTCGTCGGCACCGTCGCGGGCGAGCGCCATCAGGTTGCGCAGCAGCTCGGTGCTGCGCTCGAGCGCGCCCAGCGCCGCGTTCACGTGCCGGGCCTGCCCGCCGGTCAGCGGTGCCGCCGGGTCGTCGAGCAGCAGGCGCAGGTAGCCCCGCACCACCGTGTGCACCGTGGCGAGCTCGTGCTCGACCATGGCCACGGCCTCGCGCTGGAGCGGCTGCGCCGGGTCCGCGGGGGCAACCGGCCCCGCGAGCTGCCCGACCTGCTCCTCGAGGTCGCGCTCGCGGGAGCGATCCACCACCAGGAAGATCTCATCGGTGACCTGACGGATCGACACGGGGCGCAGGCGCCCGTCGGCCGTGCGGGCCCGGGCGACCTCGGTGGACTCGAGCTCGAGGGGGCCGCCCCAGGCGTCCACGAAGAGCTCCGTGGCCGGGCGACCGAGCAGGTCGCCCCGCCCCAGCAGGCCGCGCAGAGCGGTGTTCGCCTCGACCACCCGCCCCTCCCGCACCCGCAGGACCCCCTCCTCGAGGGCCCCCAGGAGGCTGCGGTGGGCGAGTCCCTGGCCCGGCCGGCGTGGCTCCGTCATGAACGCACCTATCGGACGGCGACGGCAACAGCTTACCCAAAAACACACCCCGACTACCCACGACGGGTCCATGCGCGCGCAGCGCCGCGGCAGCTGCGACGCGTCGGCTGCCGCTAAACTCCCGGGCCATGTCGGAACGCGCCCGGGTGGCCGAGCTTCGCCGTCTGATCGCCGAGCACAACCATCGGTACCACGTGCTCGACGATCCCGGCATCTCCGACGCGGAGTACGACCGGCTCTTCCGGGAGCTGCTGGAGCTCGAGGCCGCGCACCCGGACCTGGTGACGCCGGACTCGCCCACGCAACGCGTGGGCGGCCAGGTGGCCAGCGGCTTCGGGAACGTGCCCCACGCGGTGCCCATGCTCTCGCTCTCGAACGCCGTGGACGACGACGAGCTGCGCGCCTTCGACGAGCGCCTGCGCCGCCTGCTCGAGGTGGAGACGCTGACCTACACGGTCGAGCCCAAGTACGACGGCGTGGCCGTGGAGCTGCTGTACGAATCGGGGCGCCTGAGCGTCGGCTCGACCCGGGGCGACGGCCACGTCGGCGAGGACGTCACGCACAACCTGCGCACGGTCCGGGCGATCCCGCTGGTGCTGGCCGGCGCTGCGCCGCCGCTCCTGGAGGTGCGGGGCGAGGTCTTCCTGCCGCTCGCGGAGTTCGCGCGCATCAACGCCGGGCGCCTCGACGCCGGCGAGGAGCCGTTCGCGAACCCGCGCAACTGCACGGCCGGCACCCTGCGCCAGCTCGACCCGAAGGTCGCCGCCGCACGTGGCCTGGACATCTTCTGCTACGGCGTCGGCCGCGGGGAGAGCGAGCTGGACGCGAGGACCTTCACGGACCAGCGCGCCGCCCTGGCGGCACTCGGCCTGAAGGTCGACACGCGCTTCGAGCGCTGCGAGGGCGTGGACCGCGCGATCGACTTCCATCGCCGGATCGAGGCGGAGCGCGACGAGCTGCCCTACGAGATCGACGGCTCGGTCGTGAAGCTCGACGACCTGGCGCTGCGCGAGCGCGCCGGCGTGGTCAATCGCGCCCCGCGCTGGGCGATCGCGTTCAAGTTCCCGGCACGCCAGGAGACCACGCAGGTGCGGGCGATCGAGGTCAATGTCGGTCGCACCGGCGCGCTGACGCCGGTCGCCGTGCTCGAACCCGTGCGCATCGGCGGCGTCACGGTCGTGCACGCGTCGCTGCACAACGCCGACGAGATCGAGCGCCTCGACGTGCGCGTCGGCGATCGCGTCTTCGTCGAGCGCGCGGGCGACGTGATCCCCAAGGTCGTCAAGGTGGTCAAGGAGGCCCGGAAGGGGCGTCCGCGGCGCTTTCGCATGCCGACCGGGTGCCCCGTGTGCGGCGCGGCCGTCGCCCGGCTCGAGGGCGAGGTCGTGCACCGCTGCCCGAACCTGGAGTGCCCCGCCCAGGTCAAGGAGCGGCTGCGCCACTTCGCCAGCCGCGGCGCGCTGGACGTCGACGGCCTGGGCGAGAAGATCGTCGACCAGCTCGTCGAGCGCGGCCTCGTGCGCCGCCCGTCGGACTTCTTCGAGCTCGATCTGGAGACGCTCGAGGGCCTCGATCGCATGGCCGCGCGCTCGGCGCAGAACCTGCTCGACGCGCTGGAGCGCGCGCGCGACGTGCCGGCCGGGCGCTTCCTCTACGGGCTGGGGATGCGCCACGTGGGCGAGGCGGTGGGCGAGGTGCTGGCGCGCGCGTACCCCGACCTGGACGCCCTGCTCGCGGCCCCCGTCGACGACCTCGAGGCGGTCGACGAGGTCGGCCCGATCATCGCGCGCAGCGTCCGCGAGTTCCTCGACGAGCCCCACAATCGCGAGGAGTTCGAGCGTCTCCGCGGCCAGCTGCGTCTGCGCACTCCCGAGCCCCTGCCGGCGGGCGACGGTGCGGTGGCCGGCAAGAACTTCGTGGTCACCGGCACGCTGAGCGCGAAGCGTGACGAGATCAAGGCGCGCATCGAGGCGGCGGGCGGCAAGCTGCGTGGCTCGGTCAGCCCGCGCACCGACTACCTCGTCTGCGGGGCGAACCCGGGCTCCAAGCGCGAGAAGGCCGAGGAGCTCGGCGTCGAGATCCTCGACGAGGCGGGCCTCGACGCGCTGCTCGCGGACGCGTAGGCGGCCGCTCGGGCCGCGCCCGCGCCCGCGCTACGCGCGGCGCGCGTGGACGCGCGCGTAGGCGTCGCTGCGCGCGAGGCCGGTCTCCCCGGCGAGCAGGCGCGCGGCGTCGCGGGCGCTGTGGCCCGCGGCGAGCAGGGCGTCGATGCGCGCGTCGAGTGCGGCGTCGTCGACATCGCCGTCCCCCGCGGCGTCTCCGGGCGGGCCATCGATCACCAGCGTGACCTCGCCCTTCTCGGTCTCGAGGTGCAGCTGGCCGAGCACGCCGCGGACGACGCTCTCGTGGCGCTTGGTCAGCTCGCGGCAGATCGCGGCACGACGCGCTCCTGCGACCGCGTGCAGGTCAGCCAGGGTCGCGTTGACGCGCCCGGGCGCCTCGTAGAGCACGATGGCCCCCGGGAACGCCGCGAGCTGATCCAGCCGCTCGCGACGTTCGCGCCCCTTGCGGGGCAGGAAGCCGAAGAAGGCGAACGGGTGCACCGGCAGGCCGCTGGCGACCAGCGCGGCGGTCACCGCCGAGGGCCCGGGCACGGGCACGACCTCGAGGCCGGCGTCGATCGCCGCGCGCACGAGTCTCGCGCCCGGATCGGACACCAGCGGCGTACCGGCGTCGCTGACCAGCGCGATCGACTCGCCGCGCTCGAGGCGCTCGAGCAGCCCGTCGATCCGCCGCGCCTCGTTGTGCGCGTGCAGCGACAGGCGCGGCGTGTCGATCTCGAAGCGCGTGCAGAGCCTCGCGGTCTGGCGGGTGTCCTCGCAGGCGATCAGGGCCACCTCCTGCGCCAGCACGCGCACGGCACGCGGTGCGAGGTCCTCGAGGTTGCCGATGGGCGTGGCGACGACGTAGACGCGACCCCGGGCGTCGGTTACGGTCATCTCGCTCACCCCCTGCCGCCGGCAGCGCCGGCGACGGTCCCGCGCCGGAGACCCGATGCCACACCGCCCCGGGGGCGGGCCCGCGACGCGACGCGCGCTCGGACGCCGCGGCGAGCGACTCGCCGAGCGGCACCTGCGCGCGCGCGGCCTGCGGATCGTAGCCCGCAACGTGCACCTCCGTCACGCCGAGATCGATCTGGTGGCGCTGGACCGGGACGCGCTGTGCATCGTCGAGGTGAGGCTGCGCAGCGGCCGCGGCTTCGGCGGTGCGGCCGAGTCGGTCGATACGCGCAAGCGGCGTCGCCTGGCGGGCGCGGCGCGGGAGCTGCTCGCACGGGACGACCTGCCGCGCTTCGCGCGCGTGCGCTTCGACGTGGTCGCCATCGACGCCTCGGTCGAGCCCCCGCGGATCGAGCACCTGCGCGACGCATTCGCGCTCGACCAGATCTGAGCGCGCGATCGCAGCTGCGGGCAGGCCCGCGCGCCGATCGCGCCCCGGGCTCAGGCGTCGAGGCGCAGCGTGCGGTCGGCGTGCGCGGCCCACGCAGGGTCGGGCGCGCCGACGCGCAGCACCTGGATCACGCTGGCAAGCCGGCCGAGGACGCGGGCCAGGACCCGGGCGCGCGCCGGGGTCGCCGCGGCGTCCGGCCCGACGATCAGCGGCACGCGGCGGTCGTCGCCCAGGCGCTCGAGCAGGGCGAGCTGGAAGGCCAGGGCCACGCTCTCGCGCAGCGTCGCGGGGATCGAGGCCCAGGCCTCGGCCTCGCTCCCGGGACCGCGCAGCAGCCAGCCCTCGCCCGGCCGGTGACGTGCGTGCGTGTAGCGCCCGTCCGTCAGGGCGCGCAGGTACAGCGGCAGCGAGCCTCCCAGGCGGCCGCGGACCTCCGCCTCACCCAGGCCCGTGCAGCGGCCGGCAGCCGCCACCAGATCGTCGGGCTCGGCGGCCGGGAGCGGCGCCCGCGCCGGGATCGCGGCGGGCGCGGGCTGCTCGCGGGCCAGGCGCGCCAGGACCGCGCCGAGCTCGCGCTCCAGCTCCGCGACCCGCGCCGCGGGATCGGGCGCGGCCAGGCTGGCCTCGAGCTCGGCGAGCTCGTCCGCGGACTCCGCGCCGAAGGCGGCCCGGGCCTCGGCCGCGGCCTCCTCGAGCTGCTTGGCGCGCTCGATCCCCGCCTCCCAGCTCTCGACGGCGGCTCGAAGCTCCTCGACCTCGGCCAGCTCCAGGGCCTCCATGGCGACGCGCACCGCGGAGGTCTCGGAGTCGAAGCGCTGCTCGCAGGTGCGATCGCGCAGGCGCAGCGCGCCCAGGATCGCCTCGACGCGGCCCAGGCGCCGGCGTGCGCCGCGCGCGCGCACCCAGGCGGTGCCCAGCATGCCGGCACCCACCGCCGTGGCGCCCGCCCCCGCGGGGTGCACGAGCACCGCGACGCCCGCGCCGGCCACGGCCAGCGCCGTGCCCAGCAGCGACGGAACGGTGAAGCGACCCGGTGCGTTGCGCAGCCGGGCGCGCTCCGTGAGCAGACCACGGCGCTCCTTCTCGGTCTCGTGGCGCTCCGCCTCGCGCGCCGCGAGCGCCTCATGGAACGCCGCGATGCGCGCGTCCAGTCCCTCGCGAAGCTCGCCGAGCGCCGCGCAGGCCTCGACCCCGGCGCTTGCCCTCGCCGCCTCCCGCCCGGCGGCGTCGGCCGCCTCGCGCGCGGCCCGCAGCTGCCCGGCGCGGGCGGCGGCCGCCGACCGCGCGCTGCACGCGGCGTGCGCTCGCTCGAGCTCGATCTCCAGGCGGCGGCGAGCGGCGAGCGGCTCGTCACCCTGGCCCGGGAGCTCCGAGACCTCGGTCGGCAGGGTGTCCTCCTCGGGCAGCGCAGGCAGGCCGCTCAGGCCCAGCGTGTGCAGCGCGCGGAAGTCGGCCCGTTCCAGCGGGCAGAAGTCGCGGAAGCAGCCGGCGATCTCGGCGGGCAGCGAGGTCAGGGGCCGGTAGCCGCGCGTCGCCGCGTCCCAGCGGCCCAGGTTCATGCGCTGCCGCCCGGCATCGATGACCAGCAGGTAGGACTCGCCGCCGACGGCCAGCGACAGGACCGCCCGCGCGCCGGTATCCGCCGTGTGCAGGTCGACCCAGTGGAAGGCGTCCTCCGGGTACAGGAGCGAACAGAGCAGAGAGGCGAGCTCATGCGCGCCAGCAGCGTCGCGGGTCTCCAGCGAGGTGAACCCCGACTCGAAATCGAGCTGGTGCTCGCCCGCGGGTCGTGTGAATCCGCGGAGCTGCAGTCCGCGAATCCTCACTCGCCCCCCCTAAGCGCCCTCGCGCTCCTTCTTTCCGAAGTCCTGACGATCACGGATGCGCGCCTTCTTGCCCGTGCGATCACGCAGGTAGAAAAGCTTCGATCGGCGCACCCGACCCCGCGCCTTGACCTCGATCCGCGCGATCATCGGCGAGTGCAGGGGGAAAACCCGCTCCACCCCGACACCCGACGACATCTTGCGAACCGTGAACGTCGAGCGGATGCCGTCGCGATGGACCTGGATCACGGCGCCCTGGAAGACCTGGATGCGCTCCTTCTCGCCTTCCTGGATGCGGACGTGAACGCCCACCGTGTCGCCCGGCCGGAAGTCCGGGTGATCGGCGCGCAGGTCGCTAGCGGCGTTCGTCAGTGCGTCGAGCTCGTTCATGATCCAGCTCCCGCAGGATCTCTCGATCCTCTTCGGTCAGGTCGATCTTTTCCAGAAGCTCCGGCCGGCGCTGACGGGTCAGACGCAGCGACTCGGCGCGTCGGTGGCGCGCGATCGCCGCGTGATCCCCCGAGAGCAGCACCTCCGGGACGGCGTGCCCGCGGAACTCGCGGGGACGCGTGTATACAGGAAATTCCAGGATTCCGTCAGAGAAGGAGTCCTGCTCGGGCGAAACCGGGTTGCCCACGACCCCCGGCAGCAGGCGCGTGACGGCCTCGATCACGACCAGGGCCGCCACCTCGCCCCCGGCCAGGACGTAGTCGCCGATCGAGAGCTCCCGGGCCCCCGTCAGCTCGATGATCCGCTCGTCGAAGCCCGCGTAGCGCCCGCAGAGCAGCACCAGGTGGTCCAGCCCGGCCAGCTCCCGGACCCCGACCTGATCGAGCGGGCGGCCCCTGGGGCCGAGGGCCAGCACCCGGCTCCCGGGACCCACCACGGACTCGACCGCGGCCACGGTGGGCTCGCAGCGCAGCACCATGCCGTCGCCCCCGCCGTACGGGGCGTCGTCCACGCTCCGGTGGCGGTCGGGGGCGAAGTCGCGGATGTCGGTCACCGAGACCTCCACCCGGCCCTCGCGCAGCGCCGCGCCGAGGAGCGACGCCTCCAGGAAGCCCGCGACGAGCTGCGGAAAGATGCTGACCACGTCGATCCTCACGCGGGCTCCTCGGCATCGAGCAGACCGGACGGCGGGTCGATCACGACCTCTCCCGCTCCGGGATCGATGCGGACCAGGATCTCGTCGACCGCCGGGATCAGCAGGCGGCGCCGGCCGCTGCGCACGACCAGCAGGTCGGGCCCCCGGGTGGAGCGCAGCTCCTCGATCTCGCCCAGGTCGGCGCCGTCGACCCCGCGGACGCGCAGGCCGATCAGGTCCCGGTGGTAGAACTCGCCCTCGGGCAGCGGCGGCAGCGCGCCCGGCGGAACCGCCACGGCGCAGCCCCGGAAGCGCTCGGCGCGGTCCCGCGAGCCCAGCCCGCGCAGCCGCAGCTCGACCCGGGCGCGCCCGTCACGGCCGGGACCGCGATCGGTCGCCGAGACCACGGCGAAGGGAATCCGCCCCGGGTCACCGACCAGCGCGATCTCGTCGAGCCCCAGCAGCGTGTCGGGCTCGGCCCCGTGCAGGGCGATCAGCAGGGCGCCCTCGAGGCCGTGCGCGCGTCGCACGCGACCGATCTCGATCCAGTCGCGGGCGGCGAAGGGGGCCACGCCCCGGCGGGGCCTACGCCTCGGCGGTCCCGGCGCTCGCCGCGCCGGCGTCCGGCTCGCCCGCGGAGCGGCGCTTGCGCCGCAGCAGCGAGGCGACCGTGTCGGAGACCTGCGCGCCCTGCTTGACCCAGCGCGTGAAGGCGTCCTCGCGCAGGGTGAACCGACCGTCCTCGACCGGGGAGTACGTCCCCAGCCGCTCGAGCACCCGCGTCTCGCGCGGCTTGCGGGAGTCGACCGCGACGACGTGGTAGAAGGGGCGCTTCTTGGCGCCCGCGCGGGACAGTCGGATGATCACCATGGCGAAGGGATGCGCAGGCTAGGCCGCGCCCGCTCCACCGTCAAGCGCGCCCGAGCGCTGGCGATCCTTGCTGCGCGAGCACTCGTCGCAGGCGTAGCGGACCGCGTGGCGCACGCCGAGGCGGTCGTAGTCGCGATCCAGCGCCACCCGGCGCACGCGATCGGTCTCGCGACCGCAGAAATCACAGCAGAGGCGGGGCACGCGTCCAGGGTAGCGACGGCCGGGGGGCGTGCGCCCGTCACGGCGATCCGACAGACTCGGGGCATGCACAACCGGGGTCGTCCAGCGGGTCGGGGTCGCCCGGTGCCGGTGGGCGCGCGGGGGCGCCGTGGCCCCGCGGAGTCGCTGGGGCAGCTGCTGCCGCGCATGCTCGACGATCTGGGCCTCGACGCTGCCTCGGAGTCGGTGCGCATCATGGGTGCCTGGGACGAGGCGGTCGGCCCGGAGCTCGCGACCCACTGCCGTCCCGAGGGCCTGCGCCGCGACGAGGTGGTCGCCCTGGTGCGCGACTCCGCCTGGATGCAGCGCGTGCAGCTCGAGTCCCCGGGCATCCTCGAGCGCCTGCGCACCCTGAGCGGGACCTCGAAGCTGCTGCGCCTGCGCCTGCGCATCGGCCCGGTCGATCCCGGCTGAGCCGCCGCCCCGCGGGGTCCAGGCCCCCGTGGAAAAGCCGGTGGAGACGCGGTGGAGAAGCTGGGGAGAACGCACCCAGGTGCCCGCCCCTTCAGCGATCTCCGGGATCGATCGGACCGGGGCGAAGCACCCTGATCTCGCCGTCCGCGGCGACCGCGACCACCGTCGAGGGCGCCAGGCCGCCGGCCTCGCCCCCGAGCACGGGGAGCCCCGGCCCGAACACGCGGCGGACGGCCGCGGCGTCGGCACAGGGGGGCTCGCCCGTGCGGTTGGCGCTGCTGGAGACCAGCGGGCCATCCAGGGCCGCGACCAGCGCCGCGGCCCGGGGATGCGCGGAGCAGCGGAAGCCCACGCCGAGCCCCGAGGCCACCGCCTCGAGCACGCCGGGCGCCACCGGCAGCACCAGGGTCAGCGGCCCGGGCCACCAGGCCTCGATCAGCTCCAGCGCCCGGGCCGGGGGCTCGGGCACCCAGCGGCGCAGCGAGAGCGCGTCGGGGATCAGCACGGGGGGAGCCCGCTCGGCCTCCCGGCCCTTCAGCGCCAGCAGCCGCGCCACCGCGGCCGGATCGCGGGCGTCGGCCCCGAGGCCGAAAACGGTCTCGGTCGGGTACGCGACCACCTCGCCGGCGCGCAGCCGGTCGACGGCCACCGCGACGTCGACGATCAAGCCGGGCGCGCGAGGGCCCGGGCCGCGATGTCGCGGCGGTGCTGCGCACCCTCGAACGAGATCGCATCGACGGCGGCGTAGGCGCGCTCGCACGCGCTGGCCAGGTCGGCTCCGCGCGCCGTCACGCCGAGAACGCGCCCGCCGGCCGTGACCCAGCCGTCGCCGCTGCGCGCGGTTCCCGCGTGGAACACCGTCGCGCCCGCCGCGGCCGCAGCCTCGAGCCCGCGGATCTCGCGACCCGTCGGATAGCTGCGCGGATAGCCCTCGCTGGCCAGGACCACGCACACGGCCGGCTCACCCAGCTCCACGCGCGCGTCCGCCGGGAGGCGCCCGCGCGCGGCGCCGAGCAGCAGCGGCACCAGGTCGGACTGCAGGCGCAGCATCAGGGGCTGCGTCTCGGGATCGCCGAAGCGCGCGTTGTACTCGATCACGCGCGGCTCGCCGTCGCGGATCATGAGATTGCAGAAGAGCACGCCGCGGTACGGGTGTCCGTCGGCGCGCAGGCCGTCGAACGTCGGGCGGACGACGCGCTCGAGGATGCTGCGCTCGACCGCTGCGTCGATCACCGGCGTCGGCGAGTAGGCGCCCATGCCCCCGGTGTTCTCGCCGCGATCGCCGTCGAGGGCGCGCTTGTGGTCCTGGGCAGCGCCGAAGGGCACGAAGCGCTCGCCGTCGCAGATCGCGTAGTACGAGACCTCCTCGCCGAGCAATCGCTCCTCGATGAGCACCTGCGCACCGGCGTCGCCGAAGCGCCGCTCGCGCATGACCTCGCGGATCGCGGCGAGCGCCTGTCCGGTGTCGTCGCACACGGTCACGCCCTTGCCGGCGGCGAGCCCGTCGGCCTTCACGACCACGGGGCCGCCGAGCGCGCGCACATGCGCCTCGGCGCGGTCGGGATCGTCGAAGAGCTCGTGGGCGGCGGTCGGGATGCCATGACGCGCCATGAAGGCCTTGGCGAAGGCCTTGCTGCCCTCGAGCCGCGCGGCGTCCGCGCAGGGGCCGAACGCGGGGATCCCGGCGCCGGCCAGCGCATCGGACACGCCGGCGACCAGCGGATCCTCGGGACCGACGACGACGAGGCCCGCGCCCTCGCGCTTGGCCAGGTCGACCACGGCCCCGACGCTCGCCAGGTCCACGGGCAGCGTGCGCGCGACGCGGGCGATGCCGTCGCTGCCCGGCGCGCAGATCACCTCGTCGACCTGCGAGCTGCGCGCGATCGCCCAGCAAAGCGCGTGCTCGCGGCCGCCGCTGCCCAGCACCATCACCCGCATCGGGACACCTCCGCGCCGGGATGCTAGCAGGCGGCTAGCAGCCGGCGGGATACACGCGCGGCACGCGCGGACCGATGCGGGTGAGGATCTCGTACGAGATCGTGCCCGCCGCGTCGGCCAGATCGTCGACGCCGATCTCCATGCCCCCGTGCCGCCCGAAGATGAGCACCGGCTCGCCGAGCTCGTCGCGCCAGGCCGCCGGCGCCTCGATCCCGATCAGATCGCAGGAGACGCGCCCGGCCAGCGCCAGGCGCTCGCC